>JACKEA010000001.1:1200000-1800000 GCA_020633235.1 Polyangiaceae bacterium
TCGCGTCGCACGAAGAGCTCGGCGTGGACGCGACCAATCGGTGCGCCGGCGCGGAGCTGTGCCTCCAGACACGCGATGCGCACGGCGCGCAGCCGAGCATGTGGATCGACCGCGATCACGCGCAGCACGCGTCCTGCATCCGCGTCCGGTACCCGTCC
Source organism: Polyangiaceae bacterium (assembly GCA_020633235.1). Lineage (NCBI taxonomy): Bacteria > Pseudomonadati > Myxococcota > Polyangiales > Polyangiaceae > Polyangiaceae bacterium. The sequence goes on from JACKEA010000001.1 coordinate 1,200,159, forward strand.
ACCTCTGGATTCGAGCGGCAGGAGCACGCTGGTGGAGCCGTAGTAGGTGCGGCCGTCGCTTTCGTCGCGGGTCGCGCCCTCGCTCATCACGTCGGCGCTCTCGAACAGCTCGCGCCAGCGGTAGTCCGCACTGCGCCACATCTGCACGGTGCGCTGCTCGACGAGGACGAGGCCCTTCGTCTTGTGCAGTCCGGGACCGGGGCGCTGCTTCACTTCGTGATCGTACGGTGAGCGTCGCCCGGACCAGAAGTTCGCGGCGCTTCGTTAAGCGCTTACGGGGGCGCTCTCCGAAATCTTGGCTGGGCCGGCGGCTCCTCTCTACCCTCCGGCTTGGAGGAGAAACGCCGTGTCCAAGACGAGCATCGCCTACGCCGGTCCCGAACGCCGCCAGCACCGCATGTACGTGACCCGAAATACGGAATATCACTTCCGTTCGGGGGTATGCGTTGCCGTCCGTGACCGCCGTTCCGGCACTTGGCTGCCGGCCCATCTGGCCCTCACGCGCACCCTGGCGGGGCGTGTGCGCTTCCAGCCCAACGGCGTCGCGCTTCCCGCCGACGGCGAGCCGGAGGTGGGCGAAGCATTGTACTTCGGCGGGGAAGGCCGCGATTTGGTCACCAGCCTGCTGTGCGAGGTGGAACGTCCCGAGAAGCAGCTGGTGGCGGACTACCCCGAACCCTCGTCCTTCGTGTTCGAGGACTGAGCGCTGGGCCGAGTTGTTGAACCAGTAGCCGAGGCTGCTGCTGCGCCGATGACGCATGTGAGACCGGGTTCGCGGCGAGTGCGAAGCAGTGTTCGCGCGTGCGCGGACGCTCAGTGGAAAAACGTCGCTAGAATGGGTCGAGACACGGAGCCACTCGCGTCGGCATCATTCTTTCATGAAGGGCATGCACCGAGCGCGGATCAACCCCCCGTGCTGGTTCAGCCAGATGGCCCTTCCGTTCGAGACAGCTTCCAATCCTCGCGACCCTCGCGCCGTTCGCATCCTGGCCAAGACCATCTATCGAGAGCTCCGCGCCAGCGGTCTCACCGAGCGGGACGTGATGGAGCTCGCTGGAGAGCTCCTGAGCCACGTGGCGACGGACGTCCGAATGGCGTCCCCGGACGATGGAAGCGACGAAAGCGCCTGACGAAACCGACGTCGGCCCTGAGGCCGGCGAACGGGGCCGGGGGCGGTGCTCGGGAAAATCGAGCAGAAATCGTACTTTGTCCGCGCGCTAGCGTTGACAGGCGGTGGGCGTTATCGGCTAAATTTCGGGGACAATCGCTGTGATTTCCCCCAATCAGGCCAGCCGACCCGTGTTCGCCATCGTGATCAGCGAAAAAGGGGGAGCCGAGCGACGCGAAGTCTTCGAACGGACGGAAATCAGCGTCGGTCGGGTCCAGGGAAACGATTTGATGTTGCCGAAGGGCAACGTCTCGAAGCGTCACGCCCGGCTCATCTATCGTGACGGTCGCTTCATCGTCACCGATCTGAACAGCACCAACGGCACCTACGTGAATCGTCGGCGCATCTCCCAAGCGACGATCGTTCGCGAAGGCGATCGCATCTACATCGGTGACTTCGTGCTTCGCATCGAGGTGCCGGAAGGTCAGTCCCAAGCCGACGAGGTCGGGGACCAGACCGGGAGCGGACCCGTGCTCGCGCGCGAGAGCGCTGCCGCAGAGCCGGGCTCGGGCGCGACGAACTTTCCCGCGGAAGGGCACGAAGACGCGAGCGGCGCCAGCTATCCGAAAGTCCCCGGTCCGCCGCGTGTGCCCTCAGGCCCGCGTCCGTCCGGTCCCGATCGTGATTCGCATCCGTCGGAGCGCCAAGCCGGTAGCATGGTGGACGTTTCCCACGCGGACATCGACGCGCGGGCCGTGGCGCCTTCCAACGAAGATCGCATCGACCACCAGGTGAGCGCGCTGCGCCAAGCGGTCGCGCTGCTGGTGGACAAGACCCTCGAGGCCGTGGGCCCGAGTGCGGTGGAGGGCAACGTCACCGACGTGGGGCGCGGCGCCGTGGAACAAGCGCTTTCCGAGCAGTTGGAGCGGCTCCGGGCGTCCGGTGGGCTGGACGCTTCTCTGGACGGGGCGCGGGTACTGTCCGACGCCCGGGCGGAGCTGTTGGAGCTCGGCCCGTTGGGTCCCCTGCTGATGGACGTCAGCGTAGCGAGCATCGCCCTCACGCGTCACGACCACCTGGTGGCGGCTCGCGGGGATCGCTCGGTGCAGAGCGAGACGGCGTTCTCCTCCCCCGCGGCGGTGTTGCGCATCGTACGGCGGCTGTGCCATGCCGCCGGCGCCCCGCATCAAGATCAGGAGACGGTCGTGGAGCGACGCCTCCGAGACGGCTCGCGCTTGTGTGCCATCACCGGTGCAGCGTCGGCCACGGGTCCCCTGCTCGTGATCGAGAAGCCGCGCCGGGCAGGGGGTTCGGTGGAGGATCTCGTGCGGCGAGGCACGGTGTCCCGCGCCATGGCGACGTTCCTTCATCACTGCGTCGCTGCCCGCGTCAACGTGTTGGTCGTGGGCCCGCGCGACGAAGGCACCGCGTCCGTCGCCAGTGCGCTGGTGGGCGTGGCCGCGCCCGCGTGCCCGGTCGTGGCCCTGCTCGACTTCGACGATCTGGTGAGCGGCAACGCGCCGCATGCCGCTTGGCTGTCGGTGGCCGACGCACCGATGGACGCTGCCCGCATGCTCGCCACCGCGGCCCACGTGCCCGACGTGCGGGTGGTAGCGGAGCTCGCTCGCCGCGAGGTCACCGCAGCGCTGGTGGACGCGACCGGCGAGGGCCTGGACGGCATCATTGCCGTGGCCCATGCGCCCAACGTGCGCCGCGCCCTGGGCCGTCTCACCGCCGACGTGGTTGCCGGGCGCGGTGGCGCCTCCATGGCGGCGGCGCGGGAGTGGGTGGCCTCGGCCTTCGACGTGGTGGTGGAAGTGGGCCGGCTGCGCGATGGCCGGCACCGAGTGCTCCGCGTGGCCGAGCTCGCGGGCACCTCCCCGGAGGAGATCCGCATCGCCGACGTGTTCTCCTTCAACGTGGAGCGCACGGCGGCGGGCGGCGCCGTGGAAGGTACGTTCAACGCCTCCGGCTCCGTGCCGCGCATCGCCGACGAAGTGAGCTCACGCGGCTTCAGCTTGGAGAGCTCGCTGTTCACCCGGCCGCCGTCCCACTGACGCGCGGCGACGTTTGGGTGCTGCCCTCGGGCCGATCATGTCGGTTCGCCGCGGAACCGCGCGGTCCGGAGCGCGCGGTTCCGCGCTGCACCAACAAAGGCAGACGTGGAAGCACCAGGCCCGGCGTCTTCCTCGGCGAGCTGCGTCCAGCAGTGGCGCAGGTGAGCTGGCTGCGTCGGGCTGAGCTGGCTGCGTCGGGGTGAGCTGGCTGCGTCGGGGTGAGCTGGCTGCGTCAGGCGCAGGTGAGCTGGCTGCGTCAGGCTGCGCGGGTGCGCTGGCTGCGTCGCGCGCAGGTGAGCTCGCGTCGGGCTTTGGCGCTGGGCTCAGGCGTTGGCGCTGGGGCGCTTGGCGAGCTTGCGGCCCATGCGGCGCTTCTTCAGGGCGCTGAGCTTGTCGATCATCAAGACGCCGTTCAGATGATCGTTTTCGTGTTGGATCGCCACGGCGAGGAGGCCGTCTGCCTCCAGCTCGAAGGGCTTGCCTTTGGCATCCAAGGCGCGCACCACCACGCGCTCCGCGCGCTTGATCTCCTCGCTGACGCCCGGGAAGGAGAGGCAGCCCTCGTTCCACATTTGCGAGCCGTCCGTCTTGGTGATTTCCGGATTGATGAAGGTCCGGAGATCGCTCGGCTCGTCCTCGTCCGCGATGTCGATGACGAAGATGCGCAGACCCACGCCGACCTGCGGCGCGGCGAGCCCCACGCCGGGGGCCGCGTACATGGTCTCGGCCATGTCCTCCGCCAGCTGGCGGATTTCCGCCGTTACCTTTTCCACGGGCTTGGCTACCTCGCGCAGGCGCGGGTCCGGGTATTCGAGGATCTCGAGGACTGCCATCGGATGCAAAACGTAACACCCACCTGGGAGTCCCGCAATTGGCAGACCCTCAGCTCGCGGTGGTCGTGCGCGTGCTCTTCTTCGGATACACGAGGCGCCCGGAGACGTAGGCATCGTTGCCACACAGCTCCCAGCGGGGCGATTCGATACGGGGCGCGTCTGCGGGATTCTCGGGGCCGGCCCAGTCCACTGCGCCCGGCCGCCCGCGAGGACCGAGCAGCACCGGTGCCAAGAACACGTGCATCTCGTCGGGCAAACCGCCGGCGAGCAGGCTGCCCGCGAGCTCTGCGCCGCCTTCACACAAGACGCTCACGACCTCGCGCAGCGCCAGCTCGCGCAGGGTGACGCGCAAGTCGCAGCGGCCTTCTGCCGAAGCAGGCACTCGGATCACGCTGACACCGAGATCTTCCAGAGACTCGGCCACGGCGCGGGATGCATCTACCGTCGTCACCACGCAGGTGGGCACCTCTTTGGCCGTCTGCACCAGCTGGCAGCTGGTGGGGATGCGGAGCTTGCTGTCCATCACCACGCGGACGGGGCTGCGGCCCGGCACGTCCCGGACGGTGAGGCGCGGATCGTCCGCTATTACGGTGTTGATGCCCACCATCACCGCGTCGTGCCGAGTGCGGAGCAGGTGAACGCGCGCGCGGGAGTCCGCGCAGGTGATCCACTTGGAAGCGCCGGTGCGGGTGGCGATGCGGCCATCGAGGCTGACGGCCAGCTTGAGGGATAAGTACGACGCCTGCTCGGTGATGTACTTGCTCCACGGCTCGATGAGCTTCTTGGCTTCTTTCTCGAGCACGCCGACGACGACTTCCACCCCGGCGGCTTCGAGCCGCTCGATACCCCCACCCTCGACGCCGGGATTGGGATCCTTGCAGCCGACCACCACGCGGCCGATGCCCGCCGCCAGAATCGCGTCCACGCAGGGCGGGGTCCGGCCCTCGTGGTTGCAGGGCTCCAGCGTCACGTACAGGGTCTTGCCCCGCGCGGACTCCCCCGCTTCCCGGAGGGCGACGATCTCGGCGTGCTCCAGGCCGACTGCGGCGTGAAAGCCTTCGGCAAGGATGGTCTCGCCGTCCGCCACCACCGAACCCACGTGGGGATTCGGCGAGGGGTCGCCACCCTGGGCGATCTCGATGGCGCGGGCCATCAACTTGGCATCGACGTCAGCCACTTGGGTTCTCGGTGATCTGGAGCGACGGCTCCGAGGGGGACTTTAGCGGGCCACTCTCGGACCCACAAGGCGACCACTGCATCAGGAGCTCTTCCGGGGAGTGTCGTCCAACCCGCGCGCGTGAACGAGCGCGCTCATTTCGCGCATGAACTCGTCGATGTCGCGGAACGACTTGTAAACGCTCGCAAAGCGCACGTAGGCGACCTCGTCGAGCTTTTTCAGGCGCGCCATCACGCGTTCGCCGATTTCCATGGAGCTGACTTCGCGCTCACCGCTCTCCGACAGCTCGCGTTCCAGGCACTCCGCTTCTTCTTCCAGGGCGTCGGCGGATACCGGTCGCTTGTTGCAGGCGATGCGCAGGCTGGCGAGCACCTTGTTGCGGTCGAAGGGCTCGCGTTGGCCGTCCTTCTTGACCACCGTGGGCAGCGATAGCTCCACTCGCTCGTAAGTGGTGAAGCGGCGTTTGCAAGCGTCACACTCGCGGCGGCGCCAGGTTACCGTCCCACCGGTGACCAAGCGCGAGTCGACCACCCGACTCTCCATCTGACGGCACGACGGGCACTGCATGTCTCAGCCCTCGTAGGCGGACAGCACGAGCGTCGCGTTGGTGCCTCCGAAGCCGAAGGAGTTCGTCATCGCGTGCCGAACGCGGCGTTCCCGCGCGGTGTGGGCGATGAAGTCCAGAGGGCACTCGGGGTCCTGGTCGTCCAGGTTGATGGTGGGGGGCACACGCCCGGTCTCGATGGCCTTCACGCAGATGGCCGCTTCCACGGCCCCCGCGGCGCCGAGGAGATGTCCCATCATGCTCTTGGTGGAGCTGACCCACAGCTTCTTGTCGAGGGCGTGGGCTCCGAACAGCTGGGCGATGGCCCGCGCCTCTTCCACGTCCCCCGCCGGCGTGCTGGTGCCGTGGGCGTTGATGTAGTCGATGGCATCGGGCGCGAGCTTCGCGTCGGCCAGCGCTTGCTTCATGGCGCGCAGGCCTCCCGCGCCGCCGGGAGCGGGCTTGGTGATGTGATAGGCGTCGCTCGAGGCACCGAAGCCGGTGATCTCCGCCAAGATGCGCGCGCCGCGCTTCTTGGCGCGAGTGAGCGATTCCAGGATCAAGGTGCCGGCGCCCTCGCCGCACACGAAGCCGTCGCGGCCCGTGTCCCATGGGCGACTGGCCTTCTCGGGAGCGTCGTTGCGACGGCTGAGGGCGAACATGGCCGAGAAACCCGTGACGCCGATGGGCGAGATGGTCGCTTCCGCGCCACCGGCGACCATCACGCTGGCGCGTCCGTCGCGGATCCAGCGAGCGGCTTCTCCGAGGGCGTGGCCGCTGGAGGAGCAAGCGCTGGTGTGGCAGATGCTCGGGCCGCGGAGCCCGAAGGCGATGGACACCTGTCCGGCCGCCATGTTGGCGATGAGGGAGGGAATGAAATAGGGGCTGACCTTGGTCGGCCCTTTGTGCTCGAGAACCAACGTGCAGCGCTCGAGATTTTCGACGCCCCCGAGCCCCACGCCAATGAACGTTCCGGTGGTGTCGCGCTCTTCTTCCGTGAGCTCGAGCCCGGCGTCCTCGATCGCCATCTTGGTGGCGCCCATGGCGAAGGTGATGAAGCGCGTGGCTTCCTTGAGCTTCTTCCGCTCCATGTACTGAGCGGGGTCGTAGTTCTTCACCTCGCAGGCGAAGCGGGTGGGGTAGCGTTCGTCCAGCTCGAACAGCGTGATGGGGCCCGCCGAGCTCTGCCCAGCGAGCAGAGAATTCCAGGTGGGCTCCAGGCCCACTCCGTTGGGCGTGACCAAGCCCATGCCGGTGACAACGACGCGCTCCATGATGCTACCTCGTGGAAGGGGTGAGTCCGTGCACACGGCCCCCGTCCGCGTGGGTGCTCGCGCCGCTCGAAGCGGCGCGGCACCAGCGCCTGAGCTCAGGCGCTTGCGTTCTTGTTGATGTAGTCAATCGCATCCTGGACGGTCCGGATTTTCTCCGTGTCCTCGTCCGGAATGTCGATTTCGAAGGCCTCTTCGAAAGCGAGGACCAGCTCGACCAAACCCAACGAGTCAGCGCCGAGGTCGTCGATGAACGTCGACTCCGCCTTGATGTCTTTCTCGTCGACGTCGAGCTGTTCCTTGATGATCCGCTTGACTTCGGCCTCGATGTCCCGGCCTGCCATGGTGCCTCCAACTGGGGATACGCCTCTTTACGAGGTCGGCTTTGGTTGTTCGTTTCCGAAACCGGAAATTCTCACATGTACATGCCGCCGTTGATGCGCAGCGTCTGTCCTGTCACGTAGCTCGCCTCGTCCGAGGCCAAGTACACCACTGCCGCCGCCACGTCCTGCGAGGTACCCGCTCGCCCCAACGGGACTGCGTCGAGCATGGCCTTCTTGGCCTCCTCGGGCAGCGAGCTGGTCATGTCCGTTTCCACGTAGCCCGGGGCGATGGCGTTGACGGTGATGCCGCGGGAGGCGTACTCCCGCGCCAAGCTCTTGGTCACGCCCAAGAGCGCGGCCTTGGAGGCCGCATAGGCGGTTTGCCCGACGTTTCCCATCTCTCCGACCACGCTGGACAGGAACACGACGCGACCTGTGCGGGCCCGCATCATGCTCTTGATGGCCGCTCGGGCGGTGGCCACGGCGCCCTTCACGTTCACCGCGAAGATACGATCGAAGTCCTCTTCCTTGAGCCGCAAGAGCAGGCCGTCCACGCTGATGCCGGCGCTGGCCACCAGCACGTCGAGCCTTCCGAGGCGTTTGGCGATGGCAGCGACCGCGGCTTCCGCAGCGGCACTGTCTCCGACGTCGAACTGAGCGATCTCCGCCTTGCCGCCTGCGGCGGCGATGCCCTCTGCCACGCTCGCCGCGGCCTGTTCGCCGTTCACGTAGCCGATGACCACGTGGGCTCCGGCAGCCGCGAGCGCCTCCGCGCTGGCTCGGCCGATCCCGCGCGAGCCACCGGTGATGACGCAGACTTTGTTGCTCAGATCGAACATGACAAATGTGCCCGGGATGCCCCGCGGCGGGCCGTGTTTACCACGCCGGCGGCCAGGTCTTGGGCGAAAGATGCGTCGACCACGCCGAGCCCCCTGCGAAGCACCCTGCGCACCCTCAATTTTTCAACGATTCCAGCGCCTTGGTGACGCCTTCCGGGTCGCCGACAGCGACCACGGAGATGCGCTTGTCGATGCGCTTCACCAACCCCGCCAGGACCTTGCCCGGTCCGATCTCCAGGGCGAGGTCCACGCCGCCGTCGGCCATCGCGCGGACGCTCGCATCCCACAGCACCGGAGCGTCGATCTGACGCACGAGCAGCTCGGCGATGCGGTCGGCGTCCGAGTTGGGCTTGGCCTCCACGTTGGAGATCACCGGGAACTCTGGCGCCGAGAGTGACACGCTCTTCAGGGCTTCCTTCACCGCCTTGGCAGCGGGGGCCATCAGCGCACAGTGGAATGGCGCGCTCACCTTGAGAGGAATGGCCTTGAGCTTTCGCTCTTGGGCGAGCTTCATCGCGCGTTCCACTGCGTCCTTCTCGCCGGCGATCACCACCTGGCCCGGGGCATTGAAGTTGGCGGGCGCGACCACGCCACCTTCGGCGGCGTCCCCGCACAGGTTTCGAACCTGGTCCGCGTCGCCCCCCATGATCGCGGCCATCGCGCCGTTGCCCGGAGGCACCGCCTCTTGCATGGCCTTGCCGCGCAGGTGCACGAGGCGCACTGCATCTTCGAGCGCCAACGCCCCCGCCGCCACCAGTGCGCTGTACTCGCCCAAGGAATGGCCGGCGGCGAACGCAGGAGGAGCCAGCTCCGGGTGCGCCTCCCGCAGCGCCGCCAATGCGGCGATGCTGGCGGTCACGATCGCCGGCTGGGTGTTCTTGGTCAGGGTGAGGTCGGACTCCGGACCTTCGAAGCACAGGCTGGAGAGCTTCCAACCCAGCGCTTGGTCGGCCCGGTCGAAGACCTCGCGGGCCTGAGCCGACGCTTCGTACAGCGCCTTGCCCATGCCCACGACCTGTGTCCCCTGTCCGGGGAATAGCCATGCCACGCTCATGGGGCCCATTGACACCACGAGAGTGCTCGCGGTCAAGACTACATGCGCACCAGCGCGCTCGCCCAGGAGATGCCGGCGCCCAGCGCGCACATCAGCACCGTCTGACCGGGCTTGATGCGGCCGTCACGCACGGCCTCGTCGAGGGCGATGGGGATGCTGGCGCTGGAGGTGTTGCCGTAACGCTCGATGTTCAACACGAAGCGGGAGAGGGGGATCTCGAGCCGCACCGCGACTTGGCTGATGATGCGCATGTTCGCCTGGTGGGGCACGACCCAGTCCACGTGCTCGGCCTCGAGCCCGGCGTGGGCCAGCGCCTCCCGGGACGCGCTGGTGAGATTCTTGACGGCCACCTTGAAGATGTCGCCGCCGATCATGTGCACCTTGTCTCGAGCTTGCTCGATACCCTCGGCGGTGAGGGGCTCTTTGCTGCCTCCGGCGGGAATGCACAGGGACTCCGCCAGCGTGGCGTCGGTGTACAGCTTGGTGGAGAGCACGCCTCCGCCGTCGTCGCTCGCGGGGGTCAACACTGCCGCGCCGGCGCCGTCGCCGAACAGCACGCAAGTGGCGCGATCTTCCCAGTTCAACACGCGAGACAAGAGCTCCACGCCGATCACGAGCACGTTCTTCGCCATGCCGGTTCGGATGAACTGGTCGCCGATGGACGTTGCGTACAGGAAGCCCGCGCAGGCCGCCGCGACGTCGAAGGCCGGAATGCCGGGACAGCCAAGCTTCTGTTGCACGAACGCAGCGCACGCGGGCAGCGGCATGTCGGCGCTGATGGTGCCGACGACGATCATGTCGAGGTCCTTGGCCTCGAGTCCCGCCGCCTCGAGGGCACGCCGCGCGGCAGCGACGGCCATGTCGCTGGCGGCCTCGTCGCTGGCGGCCACGCGCCGCTCCTTGATGCCGGTGCGTTCCCGGATCCACTCGTCCGACGTGTCCACGACCTTCTCGAGGTCGAAGTTCGTCAGGATCTTCTCGGGAACGTATGCCCCCGTTCCGGCGATGCGGCTTGCCGGCGCTCCGTCCGTGACCATGGACGTTTCGTACAATCTCCCCGCCGCGCGGTCACGGGAAAATGGTTCAACCAGCTGTGAAGCCGGCTACGCAGGTTGCGTAGCTTCGTGCGCTCAGCTCTCGCTGGCGTCGCTCTTCAGGACCGCGCGGCCCTTGTAGTGCCCGCAGGACGGACACGCGCGATGCGAGACCATGGGCGCCGAGCAGTTGGGGCAGGGCACCACGTTGGGGGCCACGACCTTGTCGTGATTGGCGCGACGCATGTTGCGCTTGCTGCTGGACTTACGACGCTTGGGAACTGCCACGGCGAATGCTCCTACTTCTTGTGCTCCCGCAGCCGCTCGGCGATGGCCGCCAGGGGTGCGAGCCGCGGGTCGAGGGGGGCGCTCGGCTCCGAGCCCTCGGCGCTGGGAGCGGGCGGGATAGCGGCTTTGTCCTCGGAAGGCAAGTCGGAAACCGTGGGGGACATGGGCAAGTCGAGCAGGATGAACTCCCGCACGAAGGTGTCCAGTACGACCTTCTCACCGTCGTAGGTGTCCTGGGCCGCCCGCTCGTTCGACAGCTCCGGGTCGTCGTGCCAAGCGCGATGGGACTTCTTGGCGGGTTTTTCCGGCGTCTGCGCCTGAAGCCGACCTTTCTTGCGGCGCGGCTTGCGCTCCCGTCGGCGCGCCCCAAGGTCCGGCAAGGCTTCGGAAAGCATCAGGAATATGTCGGGCTTCAGCGGGACTTGGACGGGCGCCAAGGTGCGCACGCAGGTCATGGTCACGGCCAGCTCGGCGTGGCCGCGCACCATCACCTGGCTCCCGTTCTTCAACAGCTCCACTTCCACCTGGCCCGGACCGGCGGAGCTGGCCTCGCTGCCGGCGAGGGCGGCATCCACCCACGCCTCGCTGAGCTCGAAGCGAACCGAGCGGGGGCCGTCGTCCAGATCGGCGACGGAAATGACGAGAGAGGGCTCCACGGTGGGGCGGAGGCTAGCGCTCCCGGCGCCAAGTTCAAGCTTCGTGATAGCGTCCGCGCGCCATGTGGGCCTGGTTATCGCAAGACGGCAGGAAGCGTCGGGTGGCGATCGCCCTCGTGGTGTACGCCGTCACCACTGGCGTCTACTTCGCGTTTGCCGCGCCGGGCACGTTGCGCGCCCACACACCGTTCAACCACTTCGCCCTGCTCGCCGACTCCTGGCTGCACGGGCGACTGGACCTGGGTGGACCACCGCCGCCCTACGCGCAGAACAACGACTTCGCGAGCTTCGGCGGCAAGTGGTTCGTGACCTTCCCGCCCTTCCCGGCGGTGCTGTTGCTTCCGCTGGTGAAGCTCGCCGGCTCCGCCGAGAACGTCCAGGACGGGCAGTTCTTCATTTGGCTCGCCGGTCTTGGCCCGGCGGTTCTGTTCCTGGCCCTGGAAAAGCTCCGACGCATGGGGCTCGGCGAGCATGGCGTGTGGGGCAGCCTGGTGTTCACCTGGCTGTTCGCCTTTGGCAGTGTGTACTTCTTCACCGCCGAGCAGGGCACCGTCTGGTTCGCGGCACATGTCGTGGGGGTGGGCTTGGCCGCGCTCTACGTGCTGTTCGCGCTGGACGCGGAGCGACCGGTGCTGGCGGGGTTGATGCTCGGACTCGGTTTCCTCACGCGCTCGCCGCTGCTGTTCGCCGCTCCGCTGTTCGTGCTGGAGGCCGTGCGCGTAGCGACGAAGAGCGACGACGACGCCCCCACGTTCCGTACTCTCGGCTCCCTGGCCGCCCTCGCGAAGCTATGGCAGAGCCTCGACAAGCGACGGCTGTTCACTCGGCTCGCGTGGTTCGCCGTACCCATCGTCGGGATCCTGGCGCTGGCCGCTTGGCACAACCAAGCGCGCTTCGGCAGCCCCACGGAGTTCGGCTATCGCTTCCTCACGGTCGCGTGGCGCGGGCGCATGGAGAAGTGGGGGCTCTTCAACTACCACTTCTTCGGCAGGAACCTGGCAGTGATGCTGTCCAGCGTGCCGTGGATCCCACCGGCGCCGCGGCAGGTGCCGTTTCAGATCAGCCAGCACGGTCTCGCGTTGTGGGTGACGACGCCGCTGTACCTGTGGCTCTTGTGGCCCCGGCGCTGGACGCGCCTGCATCTGGCGTTGTGGCTCACGGTCTTGGCCGTGGCGGTGCCGACGTTGTTCTACCAGAACACCGGCTGGATCCAGTTCGGGTACCGCTTCTCCAACGACTACGCGATCTTCCTCTTCTGTCTGTTGGCCATCGGCGGCTACCGCATGAGAACGCTGTTCTGGTCCGCCGCGCTGTGGAGCGTCGTCGTCAACGGCTGGGGCGCTATGTCCTTCGGTCGCGGCAAGTTCGACCCCTACTACTACAACGACCCCAGCCAGCGCGTGCTACACCAGCCAGACTGATGTCCGATCGGATCCGGGAGCTCGTCAAATCCGTGGAGGCTCAGGGCGTGGACAGCCCGTACCTCGAACGCCTGCGCCGTCCGCGGGGGCAGGCCGAAGCCGCGATCGCGTCGCTGCAGCACGAGATCGTCGGCGAGATGGCCGCGTCCCTCGGGCGAGCGGAAGATCACATCAACGAAGCCTTGCTGCGCCTCGATCTCTTGGGTCGCGAGCTCGACCGAGGCGAGCGGCCGGAGCTGGTGGAGGAGTTCAACGCCCAGCGAAAGGTCGCCGAGCGCCGGGTGTGGGAGCTTCGCGTTCAGCGGGAGGCGCTGGGCATTCGCCGAAACGAGATGCTCGCTAAGTTGTATCCGATCCCGCCGCGGCGTTGACTCACTTCACCTGGAAGTTCTGCACCGCCCACTCGAGTTGTTCGGCGTTCTTCTCCATCAGAGCCTTGGTTCCACCGGATTCCAGGAGATAGATGGTGGAGTCCGTCAAGAACACCGTGACCGTATACAGGTGTGGTGAGCCGCCTTCGTCGTGGCCGAAACGGAGCTGCTTGCCCGCGAGCCCGGCCTTGGTCTTCACGTCGGCCTGACTCAAGAGCGCGTATCCGCCGCGCTGACGCATCCGGTTTTCGATGGCGCGAGTCCAGAAGTCCAGCGTGCCCTTGGGGTCGTTGTCGATCTCCCGTACGGCGATGACCAGACCGTCCGCGGTGGTCGCGCGGTAGTCGTAGCGTTCCTGATCGGGCAGCTCCACGAAGCCCGGCGGTGTGGCCGCCACGAAGGAGTTGCCGCAGCCGGTGGCGAGCAGCAAGAAGAGCAATCCGAACGTCGTCTTCATCACATCCTCAACAGCTCGCCCAGGCCGAGGGTATCCAGCCAGGGGAAGGGGAGTCGGACCTTCGAGTCCACGTGATCCGTGGGCCGTGCCGAGAAGGTGACCGTGATGGTGGAGAAGTGGACCAGCTCCGTCAGCAGCTTGAGCCGACCCTTCATGCGCTCCAGCTCGCCCGTCACTCTTTCGAGCTCTTTCTCGACGGCGATGGCGTCGGGCACCTTGTCGGCCTTCTCGAGCAGCTTCTCGAGGCGTTTGCGCACCACTTCCAGGTTGCGCATGCGGATCTGCAGATCGACATACTCGCTGGTGACGTCCTGCACGCTCACGTTCTTGTGAAGCACGTCGCCCAGCTTGGTGATGTCGGTCACCGAGCCGTCGAACTTGCCGGCTGGCACCCGCACGGTGATGGTGCGATCGTCGCGCTTCACCAGGTAGCCGCCCGCCTGCCGAGCGATCTTCTCGACCGCGTCCATCGCCTTCTTGGCCTCGAACACGGCCATGTTCACGTCGGCCGTGTAGATGAGCATCGGAGACGCAATGGTCGCCCCCTGGCCGCTCGTCGCCACGCCGGTGTCGGGCTCGGGCTGAGCGCCCGGAGCGGGCGTCGGAACGTCGGGCTTGGTCTCCGTCCGCTTTGGCGGTGGCGCGGGCGGGGGAGGCGGAGCGTTCTGCGGCGCCGGGGCGCCGCCCGCGAGAGGAGCATCCTCCGCGACGCGCGCGTCATCGGCTTCGTCCACGCCGGCGGTGGCGGTGCCCGGCGCATACATTTCCGGCTCTGCAGCCGCCGCCGTTTCCGTCATCGGCGCCTCGGCCGCGTAGTCGGCGCTCTTGCTCCCCGCGTAGGGCGCCGAGCCACCACACCCGACGACCAGGAACAGGGCTACGAGGAGCCCGACAAGGTGCGTGAGTCTCGCCATGGTCCGAACCTCTCCCGACAACGTCCTGGCCGCGGGCCGCCTTACAGCTTCGCGTCGGTTTTTCCGGCCGCAGCCGGCTTGCCACGCTTGATCGTGATTTTCTCGATCTTCGGTGGGTCGATGGCGCGGTCACCCCGTACCGAGGTGCTCGCCAGCTTCTCGATCACGTCCTCCGGCTGGCACTTGCCGAAAATCGTGTAGCCGCCATCCAGGTGCTTGGCCACGCCGTCCATGATGAAGAACTGCATGCCGTTCGTGTTCGGGCCGCGGTTCGCCATGCACAGCTGGCCCCGCTCGTCGTGGTGGGCGTCCTCCCAGATCTCGTCCGGGATCACGTAGCCCGGCTCTCCCGCACCCGTTCCCGCGGGGTCGCCGCCCTGAATCATGAAGCCTTTGATCACGCGGTGGAAGGTGGTGCCGTCGTAGGCCGGCTTCTTCACCCACTTGCCCTCCGGGGTCTTGAAGGGACGCTTGCCGCGAGCCAGGCCTACGAAGTTCGCCACCGTGATGGGGGCCTTGTCCTCGTACAGCTCGCAGCTCAGCTTGCCCATGCTGGTGGCGATGGTCGCTTCCAGCGGTCCCTTGCCGGGCAGCCCCTTCGTGGCGTCCGCCAGCGTGAACTTTCCCTTGACGGGATCGTCGGGGGACACCGGAACTTCCGCCACGGGCTTGGCGCTCACCTTGCGCTCCGGAGGCTTCACGGGTCGAGCGGGCTGCTTCGAGCCGGGGTCCCCGTTCGCGTGGCCGCTGACGAGCTGAGCCGTGGCCTTGGGCGCGGGCTCCGGCGAGCGCCGCGGCTCGGGCTCCGGCGCGGGCGAGTCACAGGCCGCGAGCAGTGTTCCGACGACGGAGGCGAAAAGAATGCGACGCAGGGTCATTACCGGCGGAAGGTTCCGCCGAAGCGGCGTCGAGTCAAGAGTCGATCACCACCTTCTGTCCCGCGCGCACCCCGTGGCTGCGGGTCCAGCCGGCGTTCAGCTCCAGCACGTAGGTCGCGGGGCAGGGGACGGTTCGGGGCTCGTCGTTGAGCGTCGGGACCTGCTCCAAGATGCCCGCGATGGTGCCGTCCTTGGCGATGAACAGCATGTCCAGGGGGATGCAGGTGTTGCGCATCCAGAAGGTACGCACGCTCTCGTACGGCCAGGAGAACAGCATCCCGCGATCCGCCGCCATGCTCGTGCGGTACATCAAGCCGCGCTCGCGGTGATCTTCCGCCGCGGCGATCTCCACGCTGACCTTCGGCGAGCTGGGCGCATCCACGAAGCGCACGCTGCCGCTCGGAAGGTCGTAGTTCTCCGCCGGGTCCTTGGGACAATGGGCCGCCTTCTTTGCCTTGTCCGGCGGCGTATCCGAGGTGGGGACCACGCAGCTCGGCTTGTCCGGCGCCGAGCTGGCAGTGGCCGCTGGCTCGGGGGAAGCGTGCTTCTCCGGGGCGGGATCGGTCTTGTGTTGGAGCGGCGCGGAAGCTCGCGGTTCGGGCCGCGGGGCCGGCTCTTCCACTCGCTCGCAGCTCGCGAAGGCGACGGCCGCCGCAATCAACAACGGAACACCACGCATGCTCCGCCTCTTAGCGTGGATCGCTCGGCGTGTCGTCGGAGCAGGTGAGCCAGCGTGCGTGGTCTCGTGGCACACCCTGTGACCGTGCACGGTGCAACACGGGGCGTGCATTTGCTGTCGTTTTGCCGTCTTTCCCGCATTTGTCGGCTTCCGTCGGGTGGCACGTTGGTTGCTTTTTGGCGACGGACAAATGGGGCACTTCAGGGTGACGCGGGACGGGCTCGGGAGCCGGAGTGGACAACCAGCTGTAGCGGCCATCGCGCCCTCGGCTATGCTCGCCGCGATGCGGGTTGGCCTATTGGGTGGTGCATTGGTGCTGGTCACGGCCTGCGGCGGCAGCGTGGGGGGCGACGGCAGCGGCGGCGGCACGTCCTTCGGTGGTAGCGCTGGCACGGGCGCCACCAGCAGCGGTGGCTTCGGCGGCAGCACCGGCGGTTTCGGTGGCAGTACCGGTGGCTTCGGTGGCAGTACCGGTGGCTTCGGCGGCAGCACCGGCGGCACCGGTGGCACCGGCGGCTACGTCGACCCCGGCTGTCCCGACGCGGGGCCGCCACCGCCTCCACTGAACCAGTGCGATCCCTTCGGCTCGCCCACCGGCTGCGACCTGGGTGAGGGGTGCTACCCCTACGTGCAGTATCCGTCCGGCAAATGCGACAAGGAGCAGTACGGCACGTACTGTGCGCCCGCCGGCAGCGGCAAGCAGGGTGATCCGTGCGGCGGCGAGCTGTGCGCGGCCAATCACGTGTGTGTCATCACCGGCGTGGGCACCCAATGCGTCCAGCTCTGCCCGCTGGTCGGCGCGGACAACTGCCCGTCGGGTCTGTTTTGCGTTCCCATCGACGTGGAAGGCTACGGCGGATGCTTCTGAAAAGAGTGTTTGCGACCGGGCTCTGCTCGCTCGGTCTCGCGGCACTGATCCTCCCCGGCTGCGGCGCGAAGTCGGGCCTGCGCGAAGGCCTCTCCGACGCGGGTGCGGACGGTGCGGACGGAAGTGACGGCGGAGACGGCGCGGTCGGTCCCGAGTGTGTCGACGTGTCGGACTGCAACACGGAAGATCTGTGTCAGCCCGAGCGCTGCCTGGATGGACACTGCGTGGCGTCGGAGCCCAAGAACTGCGACGACGGTGACGAGTGCACCGGGGACAGCTGCAATCCCGCGACGGGCGAGTGCGAGAGCACGCCGCTGACCTTGGACCAGGACGGCGACGGCTTCCGCGGTCCGCGCCCGGGCTTCGCGGCCGGGGCTCCGGGGTCGTGCGGAGACGACTGCGACGACACCAGCGCCAAGGCCTTTCCGGGCAATCCAGAGGTGTGCGACGGCGTCGACAACGACTGCGACGGCATCATCGACAACGACATGAAATACGTGCCGTTCGGTCCGGAATCCATCCGCGTCTCGGCGACGGACTTGCTGCAGGCGGGGCATGGCGGCATCGCCTTCAACGGCGAGCTCTACGCCGCGGCGTACGCCGGGCAGAAGAGCGCGTGGCGCAGCTACGTGAAGGGGCTCAACCCCGACGGCAGTACCGCCTTCGGGACCGAGCCGATCACCAACATCCCCAGCGACACCTTCACCGGACCCATCGTGTGGACGGGGGCCGAGTTCGGCACCGCCTGGGAAGACCGGCGGGACAACGACTACGAGATCTACTTCAACCGTGTCGACGCGTTGGGCAAGAAGCTCGGTCCCGATCTACGGATCACGAATGCTCCGGGGTTCTCGTTGCACCCCGCGGTGGTGTGGAACGGCACCGAGTTCATGTTGGCCTGGGACGATCGGCGGAACGGGCCGAGCGACTATCGAATCTACGGGCAGCGCGTCAGCGTGAAAGGAGACCTGATCGGAGAGAACGTCGAGCTCACCGGCAAGTTCAGCGGCGCCGAATCTCCCAGCATGGCAGAGGGCGAGAAGACCATCGCCATCGCCTTCAACATGGGGGACTCCATCGGCAAGAAGATCGGTTTCCGCGCCTTCGGCCCGGACTTCGGCTCACCTCAGGACTTGGTCGTGCTCTCGACCGACAACGGCGTGAATCCGTCCATCGTCTGGAACAAGGACCGCTACGTCGTGGTGTACGGCAAGCGGGACGCGGTACCGGGTCCCGCAATCTGGGGCGTGGTGGTGGACGAGTCCGGCAAGGTCCTGGTCCAGGAAAAGCAGATCACGTTTGGCGCCAGCTTCGCGCGCACGCAGGCGATCCTGCCGCTCGGGGATCGATTGCTGCTGGTGTGGGCGGACGACAAGGACGGCAACTACGAGCTCTACAGCAAGATGCTGTCGCCCTCGCTTCAGGAGCTCACGCCCCGCCAGCGCATCACCAAGGATCCCAGCGACTCGGTCTACCCGTCGATCGCGTTCGGTCCCGACGGCGACGTGGGCGTGCTGTTCGACGATCGGCGCACGGGCAACTGGCAGGTGTACTTCTCCCGCCTGGTGTGCTCCGCCGGAAACTGACGCTCACTCGCGACGCCGGGGCAGGCCGGCCTGGTGCACCTTCCCAGGTAGCCGGCGTCCGAGCACGTTCTCGGCGACACGGCCGGCCTCGATGAGCTTCGCGAGATCGATGCCCGTCTCGATGCCCATGCCGTGAAGCATGTAGACGAGATCCTCCGTAGCCAGGTTGCCGGCGGCCCCCGGTGCATAGGGGCAGCCGCCCAGCCCGGCCACGGACGCATCGAAGTCGCGAATGCCGGCATCCACGCCCATGAGCGCGTTAGCCAGGGCAGTGCCCCGGGTGTCGTGGAAATGCAGAGCCAGCTTCTCCCGCGACACGTGATCGAGGAACAGCTTCAAGATGTTGCGGGTCTGAACCGGCGTGCCGACGCCAATCGTGTCGCCCAGAGAGACCTGATAGCAACCCAGAGCGAGCAGCTTCTCGGTGATCTCCAGCGCCTTCTTGGGGTCCACTTCGCCTTCGTAGGGGCAACCCCAGACGGTGGACACGTAGGCCCGCACGCGCATGCCGGCTTCCAGCGCCGGTGGGACGACCTCCGAAAAGGTGTCGAGAGACTGCTCCACGGACTTGTTGGTGTTCTTCTTGTTGTGCGTCTCGCTCGCGCTCATGAACACCGCGATCTCGCGGAGCCCGGCGGCCTTCGCTCGCTCGAAGCCCTTGGCGTTGGGGCACAAGGCGCTGAGGGTGACGCCCGCCGGCGCGGTCACCTCGGTGCACAGCTCGTCCGCGTCCGCCAGCTGCGGAACCCAACGCGGAGACACGAAGCTGGTCAGCTCGATGCGCCGGAGCCCCGAGGCGAACAGCGCTTCGAGCAGGTGCTTCTTGGCCTCGAGGGGGATCGGGGCCGGCTCGTTCTGCAGGCCGTCGCGAGGCGATACCTCGTAGACGGAGACGCGATCGGGGACCTGGGACAGCATCGAAAACCTACCGCAGGTTTACCGCATTTTGGCGGCGGGTGGGCTGCTCGTCAGCTCTCGAGCAGCCGCATTTGGCGTTGGCGGGGGTGGCGAGAAAACTCGATGGGGTATTCGCCGCTCCAGCAGGCATGACAAAAGGAATCTTCGTTCAGCACCGGGAGTGACCGGGCGCTGCCATTTTGGGCCGGCCGTGCCGCTCGGACTGCGTCCACCATGGCGTCCAAGGACAGGTAGGCGAGCGAATCACTGGTGATGTACTGGTTGATTTCGTCGATGCCGTGGCTGGACGCGATCAGCTCTCCCCGGGTGGGGGTATCGATGCCGTAGAAGCACGGCCAACGCGTGGGTGGGCTGGAGATGCGCATGTGCACCTCTCGGGCGCCGGCGTCGCGCAGCATCTTGACGATCTTTCGGCTGGTGGTCCCGCGTACGATGCTGTCGTCCACCACCACCACCCGCTTGCCGCGCAAGGTCTCGCTGATGGGGTTGAGCTTCAGACGGACGCCGAAGTGGCGAATGCTCTGCTGCGGCTCGATGAACGTCCGTCCGACGTAGTGGCTCCGCACCAGACCCATCTCGAAGGGCAGCCCGGAAGCCTCGGAGTAACCGATGGTCGCCGGGACTCCGGAGTCGGGAACCGGGATCACCACGTCGGCCTCGACCCCGTGCTCCTTGGACAGCGCCCGGCCCAGGTTCTTGCGGGCTTCGTAGACGTTGATGCCGTCCACGGTGGAGTCTGGGCGAGCGAAGTACACGTACTCGAAAATGCAGCCCTTGCGAGGAGCGGGCGCGAAGGGGCGCATGCTGCGCATGCCCCGGCGATCGAACACGACCATCTCGCCCGGCTCCACGTCCCGCACGAATTCGGCGTCGATGAGATCGAAGCTGGTGCGCTCGCTGGCCACGACGTGGGTGTTCTGCTTGCCCGGCATGATGCCGATGCAGAGTGGGCGAATGCCCATCGGATCTCGCGCCGCCACCAACGACCGATCCGTCAGGCACAGGAGTGAGTACGCGCCCTGCACCTGGGTCAGGGCGTCCGCGATGCGATCTTCCACCGCGCGCTGAGTGCTCATCGCCGTGAGGTGGACGATGACTTCCGTGTCGCTGCCGCTCTGGAAGATGGAACCGCGTTCTTCGAGCTTCTCGCGCAGGGCTTCGGCGTTGGTCAGATTGCCGTTGTGCCCCAGGGCCAGGGAGCCGCGGGCGTAGTCCACCGCGATGGGCTGGGCGTTCTTGAGCAGGCTCGCCCCGGCCGTCGAGTAACGCACGTGGCCGATGGCGTTGCTTCCCTTGAGGCGCTCGAGTTGATCGGGTGGAAACACGTCGATGACGTGCCCCATGCCTCGATGCAAGAACAGCTGCTCACCATCGCTGGTGGCGATGCCGGCGCTCTCTTGTCCTCGATGTTGGAGCGCGTGAAGCCCGAGGTAGGCCAGATTTGCCGCCTCGGGATGGCCGTAGATACCGAACACTCCGCACATGGGTTCTTCGCCCCCAGCCGAGGTGGGTGGCCGGGCGCCGCGAACTTTGCCTGCTCGGCGGCCCGAGTGCCAGCCCGACCCACCGGGCGAAGCTCCCGAGCTTTTGTGAATTCCGGCCAGCGGCGCAGGGAATCGTTCAGCTTTTCCGCGTTAGTAGCTATCCTGTCGCCCCAATGGGTGCCTTTGAACAGCTGCTCGAGACGTGGCGGTCGAATCCAGCCGCGGACTCCACGCTCGCGCTCTGCTCGTATTTGAGCCAGTACCCCCGAGAAGATCTGGTCCGTGAGGTCGGAGCTCGTGCCGAGCAGTGGCATTCCTCCGACGCCAGCGTGATGCTCGCCGTGGGTCGGATGTACCTGGACGCCACTCTGCACGCGGAAGCGCAGGCGGCACTGGTGCTCGCGGGTAAAGCAAACCCTCGCGATCCTCAGCCTTTTCGCTACCTGGGGGAGGTGCTGCTGCGGCGTGGCGATGCCATCCGGGGCGAGAAGGTGTTGGCGCGAGCGATCGAGCTCGGTTCCGCCGACCAGGAGACGCGCCTGTGGCACGATCGGGCGCTGGTCTATGTCGCGCTGCAGAAGAGGGTAGGCGCCCCTGCCGTCGCCGCCGAGGTTGCCCGTACGCTGCCACAAAAGACCAGCATTCCGGCGCCGGCCATGGCCGAGCCCAAGCCCGAGCAGCCCAAGTGGACCGGTGAGGAACCCCCGACCCTGCCCAAGGCGACGCCTCCGAACCGTGTGCCCACCGGTGCTCGACCACCGGCGGGAGGCGCTCCGGGGGTTCGGCCGCGCTCGGTTCCACCCCCGCTGCCGCCCACGGCGCCGGGTCCGCGACAACCTCCGCCCCGCTCGGCGCCGCCCCCGCCGCGCCTCCCCAACGTGGGTGCCTCGCCGTACACCGGCGGAGCCGCCGCGCCGGCGATGGCCCCCATAGCCCCCGCTCCAGTGCGACCGCCCCCGCCCGTCGCCGTCGCGTCCCCCGCGACCTTCGAGGAAGACAGCGCACAGACCACGGTACAGAACAAGCCGCCGGAGCCGCCGCTCCCCTCCTTCGAGGCGCCCATGAGCTCGCCGGCGATGCCCCTCGTCGGCTCCACCGACGTCGCGCCCGCTCTCCCGTCTCCGCCCCTGCCCGCCTTCGGCTCCGCCGACGCTGCGCCCGCCCCTCCGCCCCCGCCGGCCTTCGGCTCCACGGAGGGTTCGCCCGCCGCGTCCTCGTCGACCGCGCTGCCGGCGTTCGGAACGGGCGCTGCGTCGTCCGTTTCCACGCCGGGTTACCGCCCGCCGGTAGTGAGCACCGCGGACGAGTTCGTCGACATCGCCAACCCCTCGGCAGAGATCGTCCTCGAGCACCTGGCCCGCGTCGGCGTGTACGAGCCCGGCGGTGGTGCGCCGCCGGCTTGGGAGAAAGCGACGCCGGTCAAGACCCGTGGCAGCTGGGTGCTGATCCTGGCCACGGTGTTGTTCCTCGGCGCGGGGGGCGGCGCCTACGCTTACGCCCGCCACGTGACGCAGCAGCGCATGGCGCAGGCGCAGCGCATGAACGACGAGGTGGCGACGCTGCTCCACAGCGGCAGCGTGGACGACCTGCGATCCACGGACGACAAGCTCGCCAAGATCTTCGACCTCGATTCCCGCAACAAGCGCGCGGCGCGACTGTGGCTGGAAAACCGGGTGCTCGGCGCGCTGATGCTGCCGGACGAGCCTCGCGGCATCGACGCCGCCGTGCACCGGGCCAGCGTCGCAGAGGTTCCCGAGGTCGAGACGGCCTTCGGTCGCATCGCGTCGTTCTTGGTCGAGGGAGATCTCGCGGGTGCCGCTGCGCTCTTGCCCAAGTGGGACAAGACCGCGGGCAACGACGCCTACTACCAGCTGACGGCGGCCGCTGCTCTCGAGCGTGCCGGCGACATCCGCGCGGTGGAGCGCTATCAGGCGGCGCGGGAGCGGGACGACAAGCTCGTGCTCGCCGACATCCTTCTCGCGCGACTGGTGCTCTTGGAAGTGGGCGTGGACAAGGGCAAGCCCCTGGTGGAGGCCGCGCGCAAGAAGGCCGGTGACACGCCCAACACCAAGGCCCTCTCGGCGCTCGAGTGGGCGGTGGATCCGGCGCGCAGCAAGGAGCCGCCGAAAGAGGCGCAAATCTCCGCGGACGACGAGAAGCACCTGATACTGCCGCTTCGTCCGGTGCCCTACGTGGTGGAAGCGCTCACTGCCATCAACGCCGGGCAGACGGACAAGGCCAAGAAGGCGATCGACGGCGCCATCGCGCTCACCGTGAGCCCCGCCATGGCCACGCGCCTCGGCTTCCTCGCGATCCAAGCCGGCGACGAAAAGCTCGCGCGCAAGGCCGCCCTTCGCGCGCTGCAGTTCTCCGCCTTGTATCCGCAGGCGCGCGTGCTCGCTTCCCGCGTCGCGCTGCTCGGTGGGCGTCTGGACGAAGCCAAGAAGGCCATCGAGGAGCTCGACCCGCGTTCTCCCGACGTGGCCGTGGTGCGAGCGGCGCTCGCCTACGAGACCCTCGACGCCGGCGAGATGCAGTCCGCGGTCGAAGCCTTGGGGGACGCCAAGAAGCAGCCGGACTTGGCGGCTCTCGTGGCCGGCCCCGGAGTGTTGCTCGGCGCCCAGTACCCCGACGCCGAGGCGCTCGAGAAGATGGCTCGCCCGCAGGTCCCTTGGGGCGATCTGGTCGCGATGGACGCCGCGCTCGACACCGGCAACCTCGAGCTCGCGGAGAAGTTCGTGTCGGCCTGGGGCGGCGGCGCCTCCCGCCCGGTCTACGCCCTGCGCGTGGCACGCCTCCGGCGCTATCAGAACAAGCCGGAGGAAGCCGCCAAGGCCGGCAACGTCGCTTTCGAGAAGGGCACCGTCACCATCAGCGTCGTCATCGAGCACATCTACGATCTGGTCAAGCAGGACGACTTCAAGTCCGCTCGCGACGTGATCGCCAAGTATCCCGCTCTCCTCGGGCCCCTCGGCAACTGGCTCCGGATGTTCGTCGATGGCTCGAGCGGCCACGCCGCCGAGGCGAAGGTCAAGGCGGGACAGATGGAGCTGCCGCCGGATCTCTCGCCGCTGGTGATTCGGGTGCTCGCGGGTCGCGGCCTGGCGGTGGCCAAGGACAAACGCGCCAAGGCCTACGTGCAAGCGCTGGCCAAACGCTACCCGAAGAACGGGGACGTGCTCGAGGCGCTCGAAGCCGTGAAGTGAGCGCCGTGCCTGGGCGTTTCCCCGACTGAATTTGTCGGGCCGGCGCGAGCCCCGTCGTGGCCGCGGCGGCCCGACATGATCTCGTCAGTTGGTAGTGACCACCACGCCCAACGTCGTGGTCAGGAGGTTCTTCGCGGAGTCGCGCTCGGCCTTCTGGAAGATTTCTTTGTTCGGCGACGCATCCAGCACGAAGTCCCCGCGGTTCTCGAGCCGCAGGATCAGATTCTCCGTGGGCCGCGCTTCGAGCGTGAGCGTGGCGGTGGCCAGGGTGAGATCCGTGACCGGCTCCTCGTTCACGGTGAGGCTCGGCATGTAGCCGTCCGGTGCCTTGTAGTACTCGCCGCGGGCAGCGATGGCGTAGGTCTCGTCCAGCTGCAGGCGCGCGCCCAGCATGGCGCCGTACCACTTCTTGGTGGTGGTCGTCGTCTCGCCGTCCGCGCCCAGGGAGCGCACGCCCTCCACGCCGTAGTCCGCGTTCACCACCACGGACACGGTTTCCAGCGGATTGGCGCTGACCACCAGATCCACCAGGTGGCGCCAGGCCTCGAATTTGTTGGCGCCGCCGCGATCCACGACCTCTTCCGAAGCGGGAGCTCCGGGGGCGGGGGCGCAGCCCTTGGCCGCGGGATCGTACTCGGTGCCGGCGGCGCAGTTGGTGGTGATGGAGTCGTCCTGCTCCGGCCCACCGAGCCACCCGAGGGAGGCGCTCAGCGCGTCACTCGGCTTCACGTTCGCCTGCAGGCCGAAGGTCTTGCCGGTGTTGTTGTCCTGGGAGTTGTTCCAACCGTTCACCGCCAGTGCGGTGAGGCTCATCTCCGGGATCAGCTGCGCTTCGGCGCGAAGGCCCGTGTGGAACACCGGCTGCGCGAACTGGTACAACACGCCGCGCGTGTAGTTCATGTTCTTCTGACTCTCCGCGACCTCGGCACCATAGATGGTGTCGAACTTGCCGAAGTCGAGGCGCACCGGACCGTCCACCCCGCCCGGACGCCAGGAGGCGAAGGCCTGCCCCACGTACTGCAAGTCGATGTTGGCGTCGCCGTGGGCGTGCTCCGTGGCCGTGGGCCCGAAGCGCAGGCTGAGCATCCCGCCCACCGGATCCGGCTCGTAGCTCGCATCGACGCCTACCCAAGCAAGGGCGAAGCCATCCTGGCGATCGAATGAGCGCGTCACACGCCGCTCGCCGCCGTGAGGCTTGGGGAAGTTCCAATCCACACTGGCGTAGGCGTCCGCGAAGGCCTCGAACTCGATGGCCTCGTACCAAGGCGCGACGGGTGGCGGCGGCTCCGGTGCCATCGGCTCTGCCTTGGCTGCGGTGGCTCCGAGCAGGGTGACCGCCATCGCCGTACCCGCGCCCCAGTTCCTCGAGAACGTCATCTTCTTCGCTCCTCGCTCGCGTGAGCCGCGAGCATCACTCTCGAGCGACGTTTCCTACCAGTTTTCGGAGCGTGGCACTACGGAATCACGTGCGATAAGCGCCGCCCGCCTGGGCTACCTGGGGCACGCGGCCTTCGATCATGTTGCGGAGCTCGTCCGGATCGCTGGAGCGGCCCATGGCCTCTTCCAGGCCGATCAGACGGCGTGACAAGAGACCGTAGAGCGATTGATTGAGCGTCTGCATGCCGTGCTTGAGCTGCCCGACCTGCATCTGCGAGTAGATTTGGTGAACCTTGTCCTCGCGGATGAGGTTTCGAATCGCGGCGTTGGGCACCATCACTTCCAAGGCCAGCACGCGCCCCGGCCCTCCGGCCCGCGGAATCAAGAGCTGGCTGACCACGCCTTCGAGCACGAACGACAGCTGCGCGCGGACCTGCGACTGCTGATGGGGCGGAAACACGTCGATGATGCGGTTGATGCTCTGAATGGCGGAGTTGGTGTGCAGCGTGGCGAACACCAAGTGACCGGTCTCCGCGATGGTGAGGGCGGCTTCGATGGTCTCCAGATCACGCATCTCGCCTACCAGCACCACGTCCGGATCCTGGCGCAGCACGTACTTCAGGGCGTCGCGGAAGCGCTGCGTATCCGTGCCCACCTCACGCTGGTTGATGATGGAGCGCTTGTGCGGGTGCAGGTACTCGATCGGATCTTCGATGGTGATGATGTGCTGTCGCGTCTCGCTGTTGATCTTGTCGATGATGGACGCGAGCGTGGTGCTCTTGCCGGAGCCCGTAGGGCCGGTCACCAAGATCAAGCCGCGGGGTTTGGCGGACAGCTCCTCCACCACCGGGGGCAGCCCCAGCTCGTCGAAGGACAGGATCTTGAAAGGAATGGAGCGGAAGGCGCCGCTCACCGCGCCGCGCTGCATGAAGATGTTGGCGCGGAAGCGGGACAGGTTCTTCACGCCGAAGGAGAGGTCGAGCTCCTTGTTCTTCTCGAAGGCGATCTTCTGGTCCTCCGTGAGCACGGAGTAGCAGAGCTGCTTGGTTTCCACCGGGGAGAGGGGGGGCAGCTTCAGCGGCACGATGGCGCCGTCGATGCGCAAGAGCGGCGGAGAGCCGGTGGTCACGTGCATGTCGCTGGCGCCCTTTTCGATCATGGCGCGCAACAGTTGGTGGAGATTGATCTTGATGCCGTCTTCGCCGCCGTAGCTCATTGAACTAGTCCGCCATCGTGACGCGGAGGATTTCCTCCGTCGTGGTCATGCCGTCCAACACCTTGCGGATGCCGCTCATGCGCAACGAGCTCATTCCGCCGCGAATCGCCGCGGCCTTGAGCTCCGCGGTGGATGCACCCTGCAGCACCATCTCCTTGAGGTCGTCGGTGAAGCGCATGACCTCGTACAGCGCCACGCGGCCCTTGTAGCCGGTGTTGTTGCAGGTGTTGCAGCCGGCGCCCTTGAAGATCTGCGCGCCCTGGAGCTGCTCTTCCGTGAGGCCCATGTCTCGGAGCGCCTGCACGTCGAGCTCCGCGGGGCGCTTGCAGTCTATGCACACGCGGCGCGCGAGACGTTGGGCCAGCACCAAGTTCACGCTGGCCGTGATCAGGAACGGCTCCACGCCCATGTTCAGCAGACGGGAGATGGTGGCCGGGGCGTCGTTGGTGTGCAGCGTGGAGAGCACCAAGTGGCCCGTGAGCGCCGCCTTGACGGAGATTTCCGCGGTCTCGAAGTCGCGGATCTCGCCCACCATGATGATGTCCGGGTCTTGGCGCAGGAACGAGCGCAGGGCCATCGCGAAGTTCAGGCCGATGTCGTCGTGCATCTGCACCTGGTTGATGCCATGCAGGTTGTACTCGACCGGATCTTCCGCGGTGGAGATGTTCACCCCGGGCTCGTTCAGCTCCGACAGGGCCGAGTACAGCGTGGTGGTCTTTCCGGAGCCGGTGGGGCCCGTCACCAGCACCATTCCCCAGGGCTGGTGGATGGCCCAGGAGAAGTCTTCCAAGGGTTCGACGTCGAACCCCAGCTTGGTCATGTCCAGCTGGAGGTTGCCCTTGTCCAGCAGGCGCATGACGACCTTCTCGCCCCACATCGTGGGCATCACCGAGACGCGGAAGTCCATCTCGCGCCCCTTGCCCAGCTTCAGCTTGATGCGGCCGTCCTGCGGCAGGCGCCGCTCGGCGATGTCCAGCTGGCTCATGATCTTGATACGGCTGACGATCGCGTTCTTGAGCTTCAGCGGAGGGCTCATCTCCTCGTGGAGCACGCCGTCGATGCGGTAGCGCACGCGCAGCCGCTTTTCGTACGGCTCCACGTGGATGTCGCTGGCGCCCTTTCGGATGGCGTTGAGCAAAAGCACGTTCACCAGACGCACCACGGGAGCGTCTTCGCTCGCCTTCTCCAGCTCGAGGGCGTTGATTTCTTCTTCGTCGGCGGAAAAGTCGATGTCCTCGTCACCGAGGTCGAAGTCCTCCAGCACTTCTTCGTACGAGGGCCCCACGTTGTAGTAGCGCTCGATGGCGGCGTGGATGGCCGTCTCGCTGGAGACGACGGGCTCGACGTTGTACCCGGTGAGGAACTTGATGTCGTCGATGGCGTGCAGGTTCGTGGGATCTGCCATCGCCACGATCAGCGACGAGCCCGAGCGTGAGACCGGAATGATCTTGTGCTTCTCGCACACGTCCCGGCCCACCAGCTTGATGATGTCCGAGTCGATCTCGTACTCGTCCAGGTTGATCGCCGGCAGCCGGTACTGGGCGCTGAGGAAGTTGGTGATCTCGCCGTCGGAGATGTAACCGAGCTTGGCCAACGTGTAGCCGAGGTTCTGTCCCGACCGTTTTTGCTCGTCTTGGGCCCTGCGGAGCTGTTGCAGGCTGATCAGCTTCTCGCGGACGAGCAGCTCTCCGAGTCGGTTGGTTGTCGACATTCTTCCTCTCGGGTGAATCGAAGTGGTCGAGTCTACCAAGCGTTCGGCCGTTTCAAAACGCCGGCCAGCCCCCGCCGGTTTTCTCTGCGATGGCGCCTTGTGGCCGGGGCCGGGCTGGAGCAAGAAGGGCAGGCAGTGGGAGTCCTGTCGAAAGCCCTCGGGCTGTTTCGCGGTCGCGGTGGCGGTGGTCCGGAGCGCCGCGCCCGACGTGCGGAAGCGCGCGGGGAGCTAGCGGAGGCAGCAGCGGCGTACCTCGAGGCCGGCCTCGGCTCCGAGGCGGCCCGCGTATTCGCTGCGCGGGCGGACGCCGCTGCGGAGCCCCGGGAGCGCTATCAGCTCCTGGGTCAGGCCCTGAGCCTCGCCTCGGCGGAGCAGAAGGCGGAGCTGTCGAAGCGACGCGGGGAGCTGGCGCTGGATCTGCTCAAGGCCGGCACCCTGCAGCTCACCCCGCGGGAACTGTCACTGCTCGGCCGCGAGCTCGAGCGCGCGGGCTCCAGCGCCGCGGCGGCGGAGGCCTACGGCCTCGCCGGGGACGTGGACGATCAAGCCCGCATGTTGGTGGACGCCGGCGCCATCGAGCGTTTGGAGCAAGTGCTGGGGGACGAGCAGAAGCGCGAACGAAAGCTCCGCGAGCGTGCCGAGGTCGGCCGCAAGGCGAAGGACCTGTTCTCCTGCGGGCGCCGCCGCGAGGCCCTGGCGCTGGCGCGGGCGCCGCGGGCCGAGCCCGACGACATGCTCCTGGCGCTCGCGGTCGAGATCGAAGAACGGCGGGCGCAGGGCCCCAGCGCTCGCTTCGAGCTCGACGGACGTCCACTGGAGGTCGCCTTCGGGGACAGCGTGGTGATCGGACGGGCCGACGCCGACATCACGGTGCCGAGCCCGGGGATCAGCCGCCAACACCTCGTGCTGCGGCGCACGCCGAGCGGACCCGAGGCCGCGGATCTGGGCTCCAGCAACGGCACCCTGCTGCGCGGCGTTCGCCTCGACGTTCCCGTCGCCATCGGCGAGGGCATCGAGCTGACTCTGGGCGGCGACGTGAGCGCCAAGCTCACGCCCCTCGATGGCGGCGGGGTGCGCGTCGAAATCGGCGCCCGCGTGGTGCTCGCGCCGCTCGGCCCCTGGCATCTGGACGACTGGCGCGTTCAGCCCGCTGACGACGGCTGGCTCGAGCTCAGCGCGCACACGCCCGGCTATCTCGAAGGGCTGCAGGTGGATCAGCGCATCCAGCTGTGCCGGGGCGACGCGCTGTCGAACGCTGCCGGCGCTCCGCCGCGGCTCCGGGTCGTGCCGTGAGCCTGTGGTCGAAGCTCAAGGAGCGCTTCGCGAAAGACGAGCCGGCTCCCGTGGCTCCACCACCGCCGAAGCCTGCGCCGAAGCCGAAGGTCGAGACCTCCGAGGACGACCTCGCCGCCCTCGGCTTGCTCGCCGCGGGCGAAGAGGTGCCCACGGATCTGGCCTTGGCGGAGCTGTCGCGGGCTCGCGGCACCTCGAACGAGCGCGCCGCTCTCGATCGCCTGCTGCGCGCCCGAGCCGCGCGGCCGCTCGACGAGCGGCTCGCCATCGCCGCAGCGGATCTCTTCGTCCAGCGCGGTCAGATCGCGGCGGCCCTGGAGCTGCTCGACGGCGCGTCCAGCACCGACGCCCTGATGATGGCCGCAGATCTTCGCGCCGAGCGCGGCGAGGTGGCCGCGGCCATCACGCTGGTGGAGCGCGTCCTGGTCCGCGATATCGATGCCCCCGGCGCGCGCGAGCGCCACGAGCGCTGGCGGCGCTGGCTGGGCGGCGCCGCGCCCAAGGACAACCCGCTGAACGAAGCCACGGTGCTCCGAGCCGACGCGCCGGAGACCACGCTCCGCATCGTGGGGGAGGCGGGCCGCGGTGGTGCCGGCACGGTGTACGAGGCCGTGGACGACGTGCTCGGCCGCCGCGTCGCGCTCAAGGTCTACCACCGGCCGGAAGACGAGCACGACAAGCTCGAACGCGAGGCGCGCTTGGCCGTCACCCTCGCCGGTCGCGGCGTGGTGCGGGTGTTCGACGTGGATCCCGTGCGCGGTTGGATCGTGATGGAGTGGCTGCCGGCGGGGGCACTCAAGCGCTGGCTCGTGCAGAAGGACGCGGACTTCTTGTGGCCCATCGAGCGCTGGCTCGCGCCGCTGGCGCTGGCGGTGGCGCGGGTCCACGAGCGCGGCTTCGTGCACGCGGATCTCAAGCCCGCCAACGTGCTGTTCCGACACGTGGACGAGCCGGTGATCAGCGACTTCGGTCTGGCGCATCCGGTGGGGCAGGTGGTGGCGGGGGGCAGCCGCGGCTACCTGAGCCCGGAGCGGCTGTCGGGGGAGCCCATCACCCCCGCGGACGACGTGTACGCCCTGGGTCGCATCCTGGAAGACGCCCTCAACGCCCTTGGCGAGCGCGATCTCGGCTCCTGGCGGCATGGCGTCGCCCTGGCCTTGGCTTCAGCGGAAGAGCGCCCTCGGGACGCCCGCGCCCTGCTCCGAGCCTGGGGCCTGTGAGCGGCTGCGCCCGCCGCCATCTTCCAGTACCCTTTCGGGCCCGGCTTGACGCCGCGGCGAATTCACCAATATTAGAGCCGATAATTGTCGCATCGGAAAATGCGACTTTCCCCGGAGCCAGGGATGCCCAAGACCTACAGTGATCTGTTCGCCGAGGTTCGCGCGGACGTGAAGACCGTCAGCCTCGAGGAGCTGAAAGATCGTCTCGAGGGGGACAAGCCCCCGGTGCTGGTGGACGTCCGGGAGAAAGACGAGTTTCGCGCCGGCTACATCCCGGGTGCCATCCATCTACCCCGCGGCCATCTCGAGATGCAGGCGGAGCAAAAGCTCCCCGACAAGAACGCGGAGATCGTCGTGTACTGCGCGGGCGGCATCCGCAGCGTGTTCGCGGCGCGCTCGCTTTCGGACCTCGGCTACACCAACGTGGTGAGCGCCAATCCCGGGTTCGTGCGCTGGAAAGACATGCGCTACCCGATGGAAGAGCCGCCGCACTTCACCGACGCGCAGCTCGATCGCTATTCGCGTCACATCCTCTTGCCGGAGGTGGGCGAGCTCGGTCAACAGAAGCTGCTCAAGGGTCGCGCGCTGCTGCTCGGTGCCGGCGGCCTCGGATCCCCCGCGGCGCTGTACCTCGCCGCCGCCGGCGTCGGCACCATCGGTCTGGTGGACGCCGATGTGGTCGACGCCTCCAACCTGCAGCGTCAGATCCTGCACGCCACCTCCCGCGTCGGCATCCCCAAGGTAGAGAGCGCGGAGAAGGCGCTCAAGGATCTCAATCCCGACGTGAGGGTGGTGAAGTACCAAGAGCGCCTGATGAGCGACAACGTCGACCGCATCTTCGGCGACGGTTGGGACGTGATCGTGGATGGTTGCGACAACTTCCCCACGCGCTACCTGGTGAACGACGCCTCGCTGTTCCACAAGGTGCCCGTCGTCCACGGCTCCATCTTCCGCTTCGACGGTCAGGTGACCACCTTCATGCCCTTCGAGGGGCCCTGCTACCGCTGCCTGTACCCGGAGCCGCCCCCCGCCCATCTGGCGCCTTCCTGCGCGGAAGCCGGCGTCCTCGGCATCCTCCCCGGCATGATTGGCACGCTGCAGGCCACCGAGGCCATCAAGATCATCTTGGGCCTCGGGGACACGCTCGTCGGCCGCCTGCTCACCTACGACTCCCTGCGCATGAGCTTCCGCACCTTGAAGCTCCGCCGCGACAAGACCTGTCCGGCCTGCGGCGAGCACCCTACGATCAAGGAATACGTGGACTACGAAGGATTCTGCGCCGGCGTCGCCGCCCAGTAGCGCGTATCCGCTCCAAGACCAGGAGCCGCCCAGCCCTCGAAGAATTCTTTTGTTGGTCCGGCGCGATCCCCGTCGCGCCGCACCTCAGCGCTTCAGCAGCGGGAGCATCGCGGTGGCCACGCGGTGGAGGGCGGGCGCGAGCTCGTCCGTGGAGAGTTGCTCGTACACGGCCCAGCGCGTGATCTGCAGATTGAGCGCGCCCACCAGGCTCCAGGCGACGGCCTCGGGATCGTCCGCCGTCGCGTCGCCTCGCCGGGCCAGGGCGGCGAGCTTTTCGCCGAGCAGGGCGGCGAGGGCCGCGTACAGCTGGCTCAGAGTTTCGCGCACCGCGGGGCTCGCCGCGCCTTCCGTCAGGGCGATGCGCACGATGCGCTGCTTCGGCGCCATCACGCTCACCAGCACGTCCACGCCGCGGCGAAAGCCGTCTTCCACGCTCTCGGCGGCGGACAGCTCCGCGCGCGCGCGCTCGTCCAGGTCCGACAACAGGCCCAGCACCAGCTGGCGCAGCACGTCCTCCTTGGTGGCGAAGCGCGCGTAGAACGCCGTGGTGCTGACCTTTGCCGCGCTCATCAGCTGGCGCAGGCTCGTCTCGCCGTAGCCGCGCCTCGCAAACTCGCGTTCGGCGGCCGCCAAGATGCGGTCGCTGCTCGGGCGCGGACGTTTGGCGCGCGGCTCCACGGCGCCACGCTGGGGGCGCGCCAGGGTGCGGTCAACACGATTTGCCGAGTGTGGGGTCGTCACTGGGGCAACCACAGGGCGTTGCCGCTGCCGCCCCAGCGCGCGACGAAGTCCTTGAGCTGGGCTCGCGTGAGCGTGACCATGCCCACCTCGGAGATGGGATCCCCGATGACGTAGTCCCCCGAGCTCGTGCGGCCGAGGACGAAGATGGAGTGGTGGCCGCTGTACGTGTAGCTGCCGCTCACGCCCCCGGCCTTGTACGCCTGGGTCATCGCCTTCTGGTACACGGTGGGGCCGCCACCGGGATTGCCCGGCTCACCCGCGAGCTGCAGCACGTGCTTCTTGTCGAGCTGCGCATCGATGACGTCCATCTTGGCGGACGTCTGCGAGAGGTAGGGGAGTGCTTTCACCTTCAGCCCCAGCGCCGTCGCCCCCTGGGTGATCTGGGAGTTGGTGGTGCTGCCGGTATCGCTGCCGTCGCCGTAGCTCTTGCGGGCGCGATGGATGCTCTGCTCGACGCTGAGCTTTGGCTTTTCAAGGCCGAACACGGCCAGCGCCATGGCCAAGGACGTGGGCGCACAGTTGCCCGAGTACGATGGGCCGTCCTTGTTCCAGCGACCGCGGTGCAGCTGGTTCTTGTAGAAGGCGTTCTGCACCGCCGGCTGCATCGCGAACTTCACCGGGTGCATGGACGAGTCGAGGGCGTGGAGCTTCTGCGCGATGATCCAGCCGCTCTTGCCGTCGTACCTCACGTTGTAGTGGCCGTTCTTCTTCTGCTCCGCGAGCAGCACGACGTGCTGCCCGGGGGGAATGACACCCGCGGGTTGTCCGCCGTAGTGGAAGGAGTCGTTGACGCCGGTACCGGGCGCGACGGCCGTGATGGTGGCGGCGCTCTTGTCCGCGCTCTTGCGGAACGACGCGTACTTGGTGACGAGCAGGGTGTCGCCCTCGGCCCAACCGGGCTTTGGCTCCGACGTGGTCGTGCCGGCGTCGTCCAGCAGCCGGCGCGCGTTGGCGTCCGCGCCGCCGGCGTCCGCGCCGCCGCCGTCCACGGCGGCGCTGCCCCCTGCGCCCGCGGCCCGGGAACGTTTCGCACTCGTCCAGATCGACGCACGGATCGAGTCCCGGATCCGGCTCCGGGACGTCCGCGACGGTGCCGGTCGCGTCGTCCGGCGCCGGCGCCGCGGGATCCCCGGCGTCCCCGCAGCCCGCGACGAGCATCAACGTCAGCACGACGATCGCACCCCTTCGAACCATGTCGACCTCCACCGACGAGTGTCGTCCCGAGCCCCGCGAGGTTCAACTA
This sequence comes from Polyangiaceae bacterium, assembly GCA_020633235.1. Lineage (NCBI taxonomy): Bacteria > Pseudomonadati > Myxococcota > Polyangiales > Polyangiaceae > Polyangiaceae bacterium. The sequence continues at coordinate 1,234,225 of JACKEA010000001.1, forward strand.
AAAAAACGAACGTGTGTTTTGCATCGGAACGAGAGTGGGCGCGGCGGACCAACAAAATCAAAGAAATACAGAGAGTTATCCCGCGGTATGTAAGGCCGTGCAGGGATCGCCGTTTGTGTAGCTGTGACCGCCAGACGGCGGCGGAAAGGACGTGGCTCGTGAATCTGCGCTTCTTGGCTTTGGGCAGCTTGATGGCAGTGGTGAGTGGCTGTGGCGGGAGCAACGAGCGAAATCCCAATGTCGGACCCGGGCCCGTGACCTGTCCGGCGGGGCAGAGCTTTGATGGACAGCAGTGCGTCGCCTCGGTGAGCCCTCCGCCGAGCGGCAATCCCACGACGCCGACCACCACCACGACCCCGCCCGAGCCGCCGGTGCCCACCGCGACGCCGGGGCCGAGCGCAACGCCCGTGGATCCCTCCTTGGCTGCCGCGGCAGCGCCCGCCGTGGACGCTCTGGCCAAGCAGCATTTGCCGGCGGGTGCCAAGCCCATCGCAACTTTGGCGGGACAGTTCGCCACCGGGCAGATGCTCGAGAGCCAGATCCAGATGCAGTCCGGGCGCTGCTACACCGTGGTCGGCGCGGGCTTGCCCGGCGTGGAGAACCTCGATCTGCAGCTGGCCCCGGTGAGCCCGATGCCGAACGTCTCGCCCATCCTGGCGCAGGACTCGACGGTAGCTCCCGACGCCGTGATTGGCCAAAAGCCGAATTGCTTCAAATGGGCCGCGCCCTTTGCGGCACCCATGCGCGTCATCGTGCGCGTGTCCGCAGGACAGGGCCTGGCCCTGGTGCGGGTGTACGAGTCCTGATCAGGAGCGAGCCAGCTCGGCCGTGCGGGTCGAGCGGCGTGGGCTCTTGAAGAAGGTCGGCCAGTTCTCGGTGGCGAGGCGGAAGCGCCGCCCTGCCTCGATGCGGGTGAGGCGGGTGGACAAGAGCACCGCCAAGGTGGCCAACGTGAGGCCGGCGACCACGTCGATGATGTAGTGCCAGCGCAGGAACATGGTCGCGATGATGATGTTCACCGCGAAGAACACGACCACCGGCCAAGTGTACTTGAACGGCAGCTTGTTGCGATGCCGGAACGAGAACATGGCGATGAAGGTGGGCGTGGCCGTGTGCAGCGAGGGGAAGATGTCCATCTGCGCGCCGCCCGTGGCCACCGTGGAGAGCACCATGTCCATCCACATTCCGTGCGGTAGCTCGTGCTGGAAGTGGCCGGCCATTGCCTTGTAGGGACCGAAGCCCGGCACCAGCATGTAGACCGTGTGGCCGATGCAGAACACGAGCAGCATCCCCAGCGCGAACTCACCCAAGAGCCGCGCGTTCTTGCTGAGCATCAGGATCGGGATCACGTGGATGGCCAGCAGGAAGAAGTAGCTGAAGTAGAAGAACGCGAACCACTCCGTGGTGATGGGCGTGACCACGGAGTCCAGCGCGATGGCCGGCTCGAAACCGAACAGCAGCGTGTCCAGATGGTAGAGCTCGCCGTCGAGGGTGGTGGTGTTCACCAGGGGCAAGAGCTCGCCCAAGAAGAAGTAGCTCAGCTGTACCGTGCCGTAGATCGCCAGCCGGTAGAGCAGTGGGGCAAAAAAGCCATGCTTGAGCAAACCGCCCCGCACGACCACCAGCGTGGCAGTGAGGAACACCAACAGCGAGAACACGCGGTGTAGCGACTGCGTGCGCTCGGGGCTCTCCGGCGTGGAGTAGGCGGCCAGGTTCAAGATCACGAGGAAGCCGAAAACCAGCCAATCCTGAAACGCGAGCTCGCGGAAAAATCCGCGGATCGGTCCCACGGATTCGAGCTCCGTGGATCGACTCGAGTACAGCTCGCGGTGATCGATGGCCATGACGCTAGCGCCGGAGGAAATACCTCCGATTGCGGGAATGCGAAAGCTCAGTGCCAATCTCGTGCCAGCAGCGCGAGCAGACGGCATCGCGGAAATCACTGGTTCTACCAGCGCGTCCGTCCGTTCGCAGCGCGAAGCGCGCTACGCAGCGGGTAGTTCCGTTCGCGACCGTTAGGTCACTTTTGTTCACGCGTTTCGCGCACTTCGGCAAGCCCTTCTTCGGACTCCTCGACGGCGGCGGCTTCTTCTTCGACCTCGGCGTCGCTCGCCACGCGCGCCTTGGGTGCGTCGTCTTCCTGCACGCGCACGCGCACCAGATCTTCCACGCTGAGCTCCGCCAAGAGCAGCTCTGCGCGAGCTTCGTCCACCTTCATGAGCGCCGCGAGCTTCTTGGCGTTCAACGGTTCGACGGCCGCAGCGACGTCCGCCGCGACGAAGCGCCGCGCGCGATCCATTTCGCTCACGGCGTTCTTGTCGGAGCTGCGAGCGCGGGCGAGCCCCACTGCTGCAAGCGCGATGGGAGCCACGGCCATGAGCAACGTTGCGATGGTGCCGAGAGCGCCAGCGCTCACCACCGCCAGCACACCGAGGGCGACCAACAAGGCCAGCGCTCCGAAACCCCCGAGCACCGCCGACCCCATGCGCCACGCGATGGCGCGAGCTCGTAGACGTCGTGCTTCGGTGAGCGCGGGCAGCTCGCGTCCGGTGCGGGGGATGGTCACGTCATCCAGCTGAATTCGTGGACCGCCGCACACCTTGCAGCGCTCCCCCAACACCCGATCCGGCTCCACGTCGGCGACGGTGCGGCAGTGTGGGCAACGGTAGGTCTTGCCGTGAACCGCACCGCAGTCTTGGCAGCGGCCGGTGCGCTCGTCCACGGGGCCGCTGCACACGCGGCACTTGCCTGCTCGGGCTTCTTCGGATTTGCCGGACTGCGTCACGAGGGTCTCGTATCGCGCTCGTCGAAGGCTGTCACTAGCTTCGTCGAACTCGTCGAATTCCTTCGCGTAGCGCGCACTCCGCAGTTTGACCCGTTTTGCCCCCCAGCGTATCCTCGGAAGACGTTGGCAGCGCGTCGCCTTACCTTTGCACTCCTCTTGGGAGCGCTCGTCACGTGTCTGTTCGTGGCCTGCGCGAAGGACGCCGGCATCGAAGACGTGGGCAAGGGCAAACCCGACGCCAGCACCGACGGCTCCGGTGGAGCCTCGGGTGGGGGCGGCAGCGGCGCCGTGGGCGGCATCGGCGCCAGCGACGGCGGCTGGCCCATCGGCAAGTTCGGCTCGCCCTGTCAGCTCGACGACCACTGCGAAGGCGATCTGATCTGCGTGAACATCGGCCAAGGCGCCCCGGCGCTCACCTGTGTCACGCCGTGCGACGAGTCCAAGGCCTGCCCCAACGGCGCCTACTGCGCCTTCCACCCGGACAAGGGCTATCTGTGCGTTCCGGACAAGGGCAACCAGTGCGACAAGTGCATCACCAACGCGGACTGCCAGAACGTCGGTGACGTGTGCACTCCGTCGCCCAACGTCGACCGCTTCTGCGCGCGGGACTGCTCCTTCGATGGACAGTGCCCCTCGGGCATGACCTGCGTGACGGCGGACGGCTACCCGCCGGGATTGCCGGGCACGGGCGGCTCCGGCGCTGCGGACGCGGGGGTCGGAGAGGCCGGCCCCCCGAGCAAGACGCCCCGCATCTGCGTGCCGCAGAACGACGAGAGCTGTCCCTGCAATTCCGACCGCGACGGCGTCAAGCGGCGCTGCACGCAGACGTCGGGCACACTGGTGTGCGAAGGCACCGAGGCCTGCAATGGCTCCTCCGGAAAGTGGGAAGGCTGCACCGCGGGCACTCCGCAACCGGAGACCTGCGACGGCGCGGACAACGACTGCAACGGCACTCCGGACGACGGCACCCCGGCCGAGCTGTGCGCTTCCCAGGGCAATCCGGTTCACGCGACCTGGGCCTGTAACGTGGGCGTGTGCGAAATCGCTTCCTGCGACTCCGGCTGGGTGAACTATCCGCCCACCCTCCCGCCCTCCGCCGGCTGCCCCTGCGAGATCGGCGCGGACGAGCCCAACAACAGCTGCGGCAACGCCACCGCCGCGGGCAGCGTGACGGACGCCAACACGACCGCGCTGAACATCACCGGCCGCCTCACCAGCGACGCCGACGAGGACTGGTACAGCTTCGACACGGTGGACAGCGACGAGGGCTCCACCAACTCGTACCACATCAAGATCGGCTTCTCGGCGCCGGCCAACAACAGCGAGTTCGTCTTCGACGTGGTGCGCGGCGCGTGCAAGGTGCCCGACGCCAAGCACTCCAACCTCACGGACTACGACTGGTGCGTGGACGGCTCCAAGGGCACCGACCTGGGCGAGAAGTCCTGCGGCCCCACCGCACCGATCCACTGCGGCCCCCATGGCAAGAAGTACCACGTGCGCGTGAAGCGAGCGATCGGCGTGGCCGGGACCTGCGCGCAGTACACGCTGACGGTCACCGCCAAGGGCGGCGGCACCTGCGACTTCAGCCAGACGTGCGATCCGCAGGTAGACGAGAACCTGTGAGACCCAGGCGCTCGAACAGCGTCTGCAGCATCCGGTAGGTGAGCCCCCAAACGATGCGGCCCCCCACGTCCCAACCGGGCAGGTCGAGGTCCGTGCCTTCCATGCGGTAGCGGACCGTGGTCGCGGTTTCCCCGCTGGCCAGCGAATCCAGCGGGACCCACAGCGCCTCTTCCACTTCGTGATTGGGCGAAAGGGGCGGATCTTCGCTCACGGTGAAGACGAACGGCGCGATGGTGATGCCGGCGCGGCGGCCGCGGGCGATGGCCGGCAAGTCGTCGAGCCGTCCCACCAGGGTGCCCACGCGCGCGAGGTCCACGCCGACCTCCTCCAGCGTTTCGCGAGTGGCGGTGTGGAGCAGGTCGACGTCGCTTTCGTCGTGGCGCCCGCCGGGGAAGGCCATGTGCCCGCTCCACGGATCGCGGTCGTTCTTCGCGCGAAGGATCAGCAGCACCTCGACGCCGCTGTCCGCGGCGCGCAGCACTATGGCGACCGCCGCGTAGCGCTCGCCTTCGGGAGGAACGGACGGTCCTCGGCCCGTGCCCTGGGCGAGGGCGCGGACCACGCCGTGGATGTCGAGTGGGGTCACTGGGTCAGGTCGCGAGCGATCACCAGCCGTTGGATCTCGCTCGTGCCCTCGTAGATGGTGGTCACGCGCACGTCCCGCAAGTAGCGCTCCACCGGAAACTCCCGCGTGTAGCCGTAGCCACCGTGCACCTGCATGGCGCGATTGCAGATGCGCTGTGCCGCCTCACTGGCGAACAGCTTGGCCATCGAGGCCTGCCGCGTGAAGGGCGCCTTGGCTTGCTTGAGGCTGGCCGCCCGCAGCACCAAGAGGCGCGCCGCCTCGAGCTCCGTTTGGCTGTCCGCGAGCATCCACTGGATGGCCTGGAAGGCCGCGATGGGCTTGCCGAAGGCGTGTCGATCCTTGGCGTACTCCGTGGCCGCTTCCAGCGCTGCGGTGCCGATCCCCACGGCTTGCGAGCCGATGCCGATGCGACCGCCGTCGAGCGCCATCATCGCGATGCGGAAGCCCATGCCCTCCTCACCCAGGAGCGCGCTCTCGGGCACGCGGCAGTCCTCGAAGGTGAGGGGCACGGTGTTCGAGCCGCGCAGGCCGAGCTTGTCTTCGGGCTTGCCGATGCCGAGGCCGGGTGTGTCCTTGTCCACCAAGAAGCACGAAATGCCCTTGGGCCCCGGTCCTCCGGTGCGCGCCCACACGACCGTGACGCCTGCGTAGGCGCCGTTGGTGATCCACTGCTTCTCGCCGTTCAGCACCCAGCCGTCCCCGCTGCGTTCGGCGCGGGTGGTCATGGCGCCGGGATCGCTGCCCACCGCGGGCTCCGACAGCGCGAAGGCGCCGGTCACGTGCTGTCCGCTGGTGATGGCGGGGAGATGACGATCGCGCTGCGCGTCGTTGCCGAAGGCTTGGATCACCTCGGCGACCATGTTGGTGACCGCCATGGCCACCGCCGTGGACGCGCAGGCGCGTGCCACTTCCATCATGGCCACGGCGTAGGCCACGACTCCCGCCTCGGCACCGCCGTACTCGCTCCGGACGTTGACGCCCAGGAGCCCCAGCTCCGCCAGCCCCTGCAAGAGGTCCGTGGGGAACGCTTCGGTGCGGTCCAACTCTGCCGCTCGGGGTGCAATCTTCGCCGTGGCAAAATCGCGAGCGGTCTTCTGGACCATCCGTTCGCTGTCCGAGAGCTCGAAGTCCATGGCGATGGTCTACTTGTGGGGCCGGCTCGGGGGCAAGTGAAGGTTTGCGACTTGATTCGCTCAGCACTAGCCTGGCGCGCGATGAAGCGACTGTCCCGCCTGCTCTTTCCGTTGCTGACCGTGGCCGCCCTGGGCGCTGCCCGCCCTGCATCCGCCTTGCCGGGCTTCTACGCCGGGAAGAAGGAAGCCAAGCGCCATTCCTACGCCACCCACGTCGTGCTGATGACGAAAGGGAACTACAGCGTCGTCACCGTGGCTCCGGACTACGACGGACCCCTGGATGCCTTCGCTCTGGTGATGCCGGTCCCCGCGGACGTGACCACCGAGCACGTGCAGACGCTCAAGCGAGAGTTCGTCGATCGCGTGGAGAACATCACCGCGCCCCGCTTTCACGAGTTCTGGGAGATGGATCCCTGCGAGCCGGGGCCGCCGGAGCAGATCTGGGAGCAGAGCATGAAGGCCAAGGCCGGTACCGCCTTCTTGGGCGGCGGCCCGGTGATCGGCGACCCGACCAAGAAGGTGGCCAAGGAGCTGTTCATCGACGTCAAGCCCAGCTTCAAAGAAGCCGAGGCGGAGTACGGCTACACCGTGCTCACCCCGGAGCAGAGCGGCAACGTCGCCGGCTGGCTCGAGGGCAAGGGTTACATCGCTCCGGCGGGCGCCAACGAAGCGGTGAAGCCGTACCTGGACAAGGGCATGACGCTGCTCGTCGCCGAGGTCGATCCGAAGCGCGTGGAGCTGGTGGGTGGCGACCGCGCGCAGCTGTCGCCCATTCGCTACTGGAGCGAAAAACCCATCACCACCATTCCCGCAAAGCTCGGCCTGTTGAACCTGGACGACAAGCAGGAGCTCTTCGTCTACGTGCTCGCGCCGGACAAGCGCTACGAGGCGAAGAACTACGACAACGTGTTCCCGCCCACGAACCTGTCGGTGGATTTCGTGGCGAAGGAGCGCATGGGCGAGCTGTACGCGGCCATCCACGACAAGCTGCTGGCCAAGAACCCAAAGGGCGTGCTGGACGAGTTCGCCTGGACCACCAAGGGTTGCGGTCGTCCCTGCGCCACGGAGCCGCTGATGCCGCACGAGCTCATGAGCCTGGGCGGAGACGTCCTCGAGCAAGGCGTTGCCGACGAGGAGAAGAATCCCGAGCCGCCCGAGCTCACGGAGAAAGAGCAGAAGGAATACGACGCCAAGGTCAAAGAGCTGAAGGGCAAGGAGAAGACCGAGTACAAGAAGACCTTCGAGGAAGAGCGCAAGGAGGTCGCACGGCGAAAGGCGCTGATCGCCCGCAACGTGTACGTGCTCTCGCGGCTGCACCACCGCTACGACGCCTCGAACCTGCCGACGGACATCGAGGTCGGCCCTGCGGAGCCGGTCGGTGGCGGCACCGGCATCCCCAAGGGTGAGGCGCACGAGCTGTCCACCGAGGTGAAACCCGCGAAGCGCAACGAGCTCCAGGTTCGCTTCAACTTCTTCCATCCTTGGAACGGCATGGTGAAGTGCGAAAAGCCGGAGCACTGGCGCTGGGGCAAGCCGCCGCGCACCTACCGCGGCCTGCGCAAGACCTGGGTGGCTACGGATCTCACGCGCAAGAACCGCAAGCAGATCGATCCGGACAAGGTCGTGTTCACCCCCGTACCCTCGATTGGCATCGCTGGCGCCACGCCGGATGGTGGCACCGCCGCAGATGGCGGAGACGCCGGCACGGAGGGCGCCGGCGACAAGAAGAAGAGCTGTGGTTGCTCGGTGCCCGGCGCGCCGGAGGCGCCCGGCCCGTCCGTGGTGCTGCTCTTGGCTGCGGGCGCCGTGGCTCTGTCTCGGCGTCGCCGTCGCTGAGCATTTGGGTGTCGGTCCGGCGCGAGCACGGCGTGCCCGCGCCGCCCCGACAAAATCAGCTTCGGAGGGCCAGGGTCCGGTGGCATCCTGATCCGCCATGGCCATCGCGGTCGAAGAGCTGAACGGGACGAACTGCAAGACCTACTTGCTGACGGCGGGGGACAGCGCCGCTTTGGTGGATCCGGTGCGCGAGCGCGTGCCGACCTACCTGGCGGAGCTCGAGCGGCGAGGGCTTTCCCTGGGGTACGTGCTGGAAACACACACCCATGCCGACCACTTGATGCTCAATCGGCACTCGAAGAACGCGCTGTCGGCAGAAGTCGTGATGCACCGGGCGAGCCCGAGCCCGCTGGTGGACCGCCACGTGGACGAGGGCGACGTGATCGAGCTCGGGGGCGAGCGCATCGAGGTGTGGCACACGCCGGGGCACACGCCGGACAGCGTTTGCTACGTGTTCGAAGGTGGCGTGCTCACGGGGGACACGCTGCTCATCAGCGGCTCGGGTCGCACGGACTTTCCGGGAGGCGACGCCGGCGCCCAGTGGGACGCGGTGACCACCCGGGTGTTCGAGCTGCCCAGCGACACCGTGGTGTATCCGGGGCACGACTATCGCGGCAACACCACGTCCACGGTGGGGCAAGAGAAGCGCGACAACCCTCGCTTCGTGGGCAAGAGCCGACAAGAGTACGCGGCGCAGATGGCGTCCCTCGGCTTGCCGCTGCCGGAGCGGATACAGCAAGCGCTGCAGGTGAACCAATCCGGCTTCGAGGCGGACGAAGTGCGCTTCCCGCTGGTCACGGACGTGGCGCGGGTGACGGAGCTGTCCGCTTCGGAGCTCTCCACGCGGCTTTCGTCGGCGACTCCGCCGCTGGTGCTCGACGTGCGGGAGCCCGAGGAATTCGTGGGCGAGCTGGGCCATGTCCGCGGTGCACTGCTGGTGCCGATGGACTCCCTCGAGCGGCGCTTGCCGAAGCTCGCGGGCTACGTGGAGCGGCCCATCGTGGTCGTTTGCCGAGCTGGCGCGCGGAGCGCGAGCGCTTGCGCGATGCTGGGCAAGGCGGGCTTTCCCTTCGTGGCGAACCTGGCCGGCGGCATGCTCGCCTGGAACGACGAAAAGCTCCCGGTGGAGCGCTGAGGGCGATGGCGAGCTGGGCTTGCAGCTCCGAGGGGGAGACGACGAACGGCAGTGGTGGGGCGGACGCAGGAGACGGTGGCGGCGCGGCGGGAGCCAGCGGGAGACGACTTTGCACAGGACGTGGCGCTCGGCAGCTTCCCGGACGCCGTGTCGGATCGCTGGGGCGCCTATCCATCACCGTGGAAGGACACGAGCAAGAACGGCGAGTACGACCCGCACGGCGTGATCAGCGTCGCTGGCGGCATGATGAAGCTGCACCTCCACAGCGACGCCGGCACGGGTGGCGGCGCGGCTGACGGAGAGATCGATTTTCCGGAGGGCGACCTGAACGGGGAAATCTCCGCCTTCATGCATTGGCAGAACGGAGCCACGGGGGGCGATCAGGATTCCTTTCCGACGACTGCTACCTACGCCAATTGGCACACGGCGGTGACGGAATGGACCCCGACCGCGACGCGATTCTTGTTGGATGGCAAGGTCATCGGCACGTCCACACAGAAGATCCCCAACACGCCGATGCACCACGTGATCCAGACCGAGACGCGCCTCGGCGGTGGGCCGTCATCGACTGGATCGTGGTGTACCGCTTTCTGCCCTGAAGATCAGAACGGCGCAGTGACGCCGGGGGTGTTCTTGGTGGCGAAGTAGGCGCGCAGCATGTCGCGGGCGACCTCGTTGGCCTTGCGGCGCCAGACCTTGCCGTTGTCGAGCTGCACGCTGACCACGACGTCCGGCGCGCGGCTGGGGGCGAAGCCCACGAAGCGACTGGTGGTGGGGGAGTCGTCGCTGAGCTGCAGCGTGCCGGTCTTGCCCGCGAGGCGCATGGCACCGAAGTAGCTGTGCTTGTCCTTGTCGCTGAAGGCTTCCAGCGAGGTGCCGGCGTGGACGGTCACTTCCATCATGCGGCGGAGCTCGTAGGCGGTGCCGTCGTGCATCACGCGACGCACCAGCGTGCGTCCCGCGGGCGCGTGCCAATCTCCGACGGAGCGCACGATGCGCACGCGGGGCAGGGAACCGTGGGCCGCCACGGTGTAGGCCAGCTCCAGCGCGCCCAGGGGCGAGAGCGTGCTGCCCACGAAGCCCGCGGAAGCGCGGGCGAACTCCAGGTCGTTGTAAGGGACTTCCAGGTGGCCGGTGGGCACCGGTACGTCGAAGGGCACCGGGTGGTTCAGCCCGAAGCGATCCGCGACCTCGACCAGGTCGTTGCGCGTCAGAAAATGCGTGGCGAGCTGCGCATAGACGGCGTTCTTGCTGTGCCCCAGGGCGGAGAAGAAGCGCGCGCAGTGCACGTCCGGCGTGCCGGGGCGCGGTGCATCCAGGTGCTTTCGCTCGATGCGGCGGAGCCCGCCGGAGGTGCACACGCGGTGCTTGGAGCTGACTTTGCCGCGCTCGAGCAAGGCGGTCGTCGTGATCACCTTGAACACGCTGGCCGAGGGCGCCAGGGCGTGGAGCATCACGGCGCCATCGCCTTCGCCGTTGGCGGTGCGCTCCGCCCACACCAGCACGCGTCCGTCGTGGGCATCGACCAGGATGATGGCGCCGCGCACCGGCGCAGCACGCGCCAGTAGCCGTACGGCGGTGTGCTGCAGGTGCGCGTCCAGGGTCAGCTCCGCGGTGGCGCCGTCCGCCGCCGGAGCATGCGCCACGCCGTCACTGATGCTGATGTGAGCGAGATCCACCGTGGGCGGCTCGGACTCCGAGGCCCGGCCGAGGGACGGCATGAGCGCGAGGCTGGCGAGGGCCGCGAGGGGGCTCGCCGTCAGGAGCTGGCGAAACCAACGCTGCACGCGGTGTGAGTTACGCGCCAGCGGGGCATTGGCCAAACAATCCGTGCTCGCGGCGGACCAACAAAAGCAGCCGTCTTATCGAAGTGCTCATCGAAGTGGCGTGGCATGTAGGTAAAGGTAGGTTACAAGTTGGCCCGGCTCGCTTCCGGCCTCTTACGATCGCGGGGTCAGGAGGTGCGCATGGTACGGCGAGTAGGACTTCGAGGACGGACGGACTTCCGTGTGGTGGCGCGGGACGGGAGCCGCAGGTCGATCTGCCGGGGTATCGAGATCTCCTCCAGCGGCATCGTGGTGGACCGCGGACGGCCGATCGGATCGTGGGATCAACGCCTGCTGCAGAAGCTCGAGCTGCGATTGCCGGAGCGCTTCAACGCGCTGATCGCCATCGCGCGACCCGTGTGGTCGCGGGGTTCCCAGCAGGCCTTTCGCTTCGTGAAGATGAGCGACGCGGACCGCCTGACCCTGGCCGAGCACCTCGACCTCTTGCAGCTCCGGGGCGTGGCCCTGGTGTGAGTCGGTTTGTTGGTGATGCCCCGCGCCTAGTGAGAGAAAGACGCTCCAGAATGTCGAAACATCGTCTCGTTTGGCTATTCCGTTTGCTGCTCCTGACCCCCGCGACGGCGGGCTGCGTGGTTCCGGCGGCGCGCTATGAAGAAGCGCGCTCGGCGGTCTCGGTGGAACAGGAAGCGAACCGGCGCATGCTGGCGCAGCTCCGGGACATCGATACCAAGCTCGAGCAGGCCAACGCGGGGCTCAGAGAGCGGGAGCAGCAGCTCGAGAAGAAAGACCAGCGCATCGCCGAGCTGTCGCTCCAGAGCAGCGTGGCGGAGCAGGAAAAGACCGACGCCAGCGACCTGGTGGAACAGCTCAGGGGCGAGCTCGGGCGCGTGGGCGACCACCTGAAGGCCTTCGCGGAGGACAAGAAGCGCCTTTCCGAGGCCCTTTCTGCGGCGGAGCAGCGGGAAAAGCGCCTGAGCGAGGCGGAGCAGCTCTCCAGCGAGACCGGCGCGCTGATCCGTGACATGTCGCTCTTGCTGCACGACGCCGTGGGGACCGGAGACGTGGAGCTCGAGGTCGACAATGGCCGCGTGGTGCTGCGCATCCCGCGCGACGGCCTGACCGGCGAGAAGCTCTCGGCGACGGCGGACAAGAGCCTCACGGCGCTGGGGCGCATCGCCAGCCTGCATCCGAAGGCGCGCTTCGAGATCAACGACGCGCTGGGGCAGAGCGAGCCTGCGTCTCCCAAGCTGCCCGCCACGCGAGTGAAGTCGGAGCTATCGGCGCGCGGCGTGCCGGCGGAGCGCGTCGGCGTGCGGACGCCGAGCGGCGATGGCATCGATCCGGCGGAGGCCGGCGAGGCCGGCATGGTCGAGATCTACGTCAGCGTGTAGGCCGAAGCTCCACGTCGAGGTCGAGGGCGTCACCGGGGTGGCGGCCGCGGGGCGCGGCGACGACGTTGGCCCCCGGCTGCGCGCGCAGCACGTCGAACACGGCGGCCACCAAGGCGGGGCGCACGCTCTCTTGAAAGCGCTGGTGCCAGACGAAGCCGTCGTCGTCGCCCTCGTAGTCTTCGGCGAACACCGCCGACAGGTGGATGGAGATCGTGAAATCCCGCTCTTCTCGGTGCTCCATGGGCAGCGAGCATGCGGACCCGCGGGGCGAGCCGCAACCCCTCAGCCGAGGCTGCGACCGCCGTCCACGACGATTTCCTGACCCGTGACGAAGCTCGCGTTCGCGAGATACGCGACGGCGCGGGCCACGTCCTCGGCGCTGCCGCCGTTGCCCAGCGGGATGCGCTTCGTGATGCGGGCGAGCACTTCGGGAGCCATGCCGTCCGGCGGTAGCACGGTGCCCGGAGCCACGGCGTTGACCCGCACCTCCGGCGCCAGCTCCAGCGCGAGTGCGCGCATCAGCTGGCGCACCGCGCCCTTGCTCACCACGTAGGGGAGGTAGTTGCGATACGGGGTGACGGTGCTCGAACAGGTGATGAACACCATCGAGCCGCGGCTCTGGCGCAAGGGCTCGGCCGCGGCTTGGGCCACGGCGTAGCTGCCGTCCAGGTTCAAGTGCAAGGCGCGATCCCAGGCGTCGTCGTCGAGCTCGTCGAAGGGCACGCGCTCGAAGTTCGCGGCGGAGAGCACGACCAGATCGAGGCCGCCCAGCGCGCTCGCGGCATCCGCCACCAGCTGTCGCGCCGCCGCCCTGTTCGCGAGATCCGCGCGCAGCGCGACACACCCTTCGCGCTCGAGCTCCCGCGCGGCGGCCTCGCTCCGGTGGTAGTGCACCGCCACCTGCATACCTTCGGCGAGCAGCGCGCGGGTGATGGCGAGCCCGACGCGTACCGCGCCACCGGTGACCAGCGCGCGCTTCAGAGCGATAGCGACACCTTGGCCGGCCAGCTGCCGGGCGACGGGTAAGTGACGCCTTTCAAGAGCTCCACCAGGCAGTCCGCCGCGCTTTCGCCTCGGGCGCTGGGCGGCGCCACGCCCACTGAAAGCGCCTGCCCCGAGGTGCCCACGTACAGTGTCACCTGATACGAGCCCTGCGCCGAGCTCTTGCACGCGGAGATGTCGGAAGCCTTGTCGTCCAGGGCTTCGCGTACTCGGTCTTCGGACCATTGTTCCGGCGCGCGCACGTCGTTCGGTGGATCGAAGTCGAAGGACTTCTTGGCCAGACCCTTTTGGCCACCCACCGGCGCGGGCCAGCTCTTACCCTGGAGCACGCCCAGCATGCACTTCTCCGTGGCACGATCACCGAGCGTGCTCTCCGCCACGTAGCCGCTCGCGAGGTGTCCGCTCTGATCCACCTCCAGAGAGAAGGCGACCGAGCCCCCGATGAACTCCACGCGCTTGGCGCCAGCATTGAGGCACGCCTGCAGTCCGGACACGGAGTCCTGGAACACGCGGGTGACCTTCTCTTCGTCGAGGGCGCCGACCTCGGCACTCACGGCGATGGGGCTCGAGCTCCCGTCGCCGTCGTCGTCCGTGGTTTCGTGGGTCGGTGCCTTGGCCGGCGGCTCGCTGCCGCCGCATGCGGTTACGGTGAAGGCGGCCGCGAAGACGGCCAGAAGTCGGGTCATCATCGAGCGTTTACGGTTACAGCGTCTGCTCGTGGCAGGGAAGGGGCTCGTCAGCGGACCAGCCCCCACCGCTGGCGCATGCGCTTTTCCACGCTGCCGAGCAGCAGATTGTCGAAGGCGAGGCCGAGGATCACGATGCTCACCATCGCCGCCATCACCCGCGGCATGTCCCCCAGCTCGCGCCCCACGTGCATGACCTGGCCGAGGCCGCCGGCGACGAACAAGAGCTCCCCCGCCATCAGGGCGCGCCAAGCGTAGCTCCAACCGATGCGAAGCCCGGTGATGGTACCGGGCAGCGCGGCGGGGAGCAGCACGCGACGCCACAGTCGATAGCCGGAGAGGCCCATGTTGCGCGCGGCGCGAACCCACAGCCGCGGGATGGCGAGCACGGCGTCGCGCACGGCGAGGGAGACGGTGCCCAAGGTGGCGAGCACGACCACGAACAGGATGGCGCTCTCGTTGAGCCCGAACCACAAGAGAGCGAGCGGCATCCAGCAGATGCTCGGCAGCGGCTGCAGCCCCGCGATCAGCGTGCCGAGCATGCGGTCGATCGTGGCGCTCTGACCCATGGCGATGCCGAGCGCGATGCCTGCGATGCTCGACAGCCCATAGCCCAAGGCCAAGCGCCTCAGGCTCACCCCCACGCCGCTCACGATGCTGCCGTCCCGGATGCCGTCGAACAACGAGGCCACCACCCGCAAGGGCCCGGGCAGCACGTGGGGCGGCCACGGACCGAGGCTCGCGGCGAGCTGCCAAGCGAGCACCAAGCCGAGCAGCGCCAGCGCCCGCGTCGTGGTGGTCCGGCTCATGGCGCGCGCTCGAGGGGACCCGGCTCCACCAGGCCGCCGAGGGCGGACTGCGGCAGAAAGCCCGCGCCACGGGCGTCGCGAGCCAACCGTGGCAGCGCGCCCGGGGGCAGCTCGGTCGAGAAATGGATGCGCGCCCAGGCGGCTTTCGCGATGGCGGGATCGAGCTGCCGTCCAGCGATGGCGCGCATCGCCGTCACGCTCGCGTCCAGCCCTGCCGCCCGGTGCCGTTCGATGAAGCGCACCTCATGGGCGTGCGCTCGAACGAAGCGATCGACGACCTCGGGAGCTGCCTTCAGATAATCGCGGCGCACGGCCACGACGGTGGTGGGGTAGCGCCCCTCGGGCCACAGGCTCGCTTCGTCGAGCAACAGCCGGGCGCCGTCGAGGGCGAGCAGTTGGCTGGCGAGAGGCTCGCTGACCCAGGCGCCGTCGATCTCTCCACGACTGAACGCGGTGAGCAGGATGGGCGTGGCCAGCGGCAGGATCGTCACGTCCTTCGCCAGATCGTGCGCGCGCAGGTAGCTCCTGAGCGCGATGTCCTGGGTGCTGGCGATCTGCGGCGTGGCGATGCGCTTGCCGCGGAGCTCTTCCGTCGACGCAATGCCCCGCACCACGAAGGCGGAGCCGCCCTCGGCGGCGCCCGCGAGGATCACGACGTCGTTGCCGCCGGAGCGCACGAAGCCGTTGATGGCGGGGTTCGGACCCAGGTAGGCGATGTCCACCTCCCGCGCGAACATCGCTTCCACCACCGCATTGCCGACCTCGAAGGCGTGGGGCTCGAGGTGCACGCCGGCGAGCGCGTCCGCGAAGCGACCGCTGTCGAGCCCGGTGAGGGCGGGGGCGTGGGTGAGCCGCGCCATGGTCGCCACCGAAAGTCGTGACGGGTCCTCCCGCGGGGGAGAGCAGGCCGCGAGCATTCCCCCCAAGACGCCTGCTAAAAGACGCATCGGATAAGTCGTATATAGACCCTATCTAGCTAGAGTCAATCGACTTTCCGGCTATTCGCTGAGCACGTATCCTGACCGGAGCCGCTCGATCTTCTCTCTGAGCTCGGGCTTCGGCCGCACCGCCACGCCCAGCCGCGCCGCCTTCAGCAGCTCCAGGTCGAACAGGCTGTCCCCGAAGCTCGCCAGCCACTGGGCCCCGTCTCGAAAGAAGCGCTCCGCCGCCCGCAGCTTGTCCGCCCCGTAGGGAATGGGGGACGCCATCTTGGGCAGGATGGTCGCGCCGTCGAGCTCGGGCATGCCCGCGGACACGTTCTCCGCGGCGATGCCGCGCAAGTGAGCGGCTTGCTCCACGATCGACTGGGGCGACGCGGACACGATCACCACGCGCACCTCGGCCTCGTGGGCCCAGGCGAGCACGCCATCGAGGCTCGGGTTGAAGCGCTCCGCCAGGCGGAGCTCCGTCAGGGCTTCGCGCGCGAAGCGCTCGAGCTCGGCGACACTCCAGCCAGCGAAGCACCAGGTCATCACCTCGCACACTTCGCGTTCGGGGAAGCGACCCTCTTGGTACGCGCGGAAGATACGCCCGGCGAGCTCCGACGGCGTTCCCCTCGCGTCCACGCCGTGCGCTCGCGCCGACGCCAAGAGCTCGGCGTGGGCGTCCTCGCGGATCAGGCCGCGCTCGACCGCGACATCGAAGACGTCCTCGGCGACGTCCCCGCTCCACAGCGTGCCGTCTCCGTCGAAGGCCATCACCGCCGCGCCGCGGCGCTCCTCGTTCAAGAGCTCCAACAGCCGAGTCGTGGAAATCGTGCTCACGGTCGCTCCTTCCACCAGCGCTCGGCGAGCGCCAAGTCTTCCAGCGTGTCGATCTCCATGTAGCCCCCCGCCGTGTCTTCTCGTTGCATCACGCTGCCGCCCTCCAGCATGTGTTGCAGCAGGTCGATGAGATACGCCTTCTGGAAGCTCCGCCCCTCGCGCCACACGCCCGGGGGCGGGTCGGCGGCGATGGCGTCGAAAGCGGCGACCAGCTCTGCGGCTCCCGCGGCGGTCAGCTTCGCGACGCCGATGAACTCTCCGGCGGCGGTCTCGCTGGCGATGCGGCGGCTGATCTCGACCACGCGGGAGCCGTCCGCCCGCAGCTTTTCGGCGTCCGTTTCCGGGTGCTGGGAGCGCGAGACGTAGCGCCGCCGCCAAGCCGTGTCGCAGCCCAGGGCAATGTCGTGGGGGCTTCGCACGAGCTTGTCCACGATGGCGGGCTCGTACACGATGTCCGCGTAGGTCGAGACGAACCCCTGTGTCAAAAACTCCCGAGCGCAGAGCAAGGATTGGAGAATGTTGTTGTTCTCCCAGTCCTCGTTTCGCACGAAGGTGAACTCGGGGTAGCGCTCCCGCACGACGTGCTCTGCGTAGCCGCAGATGAACACCACGTCCCGCTTCTGAAAGCCGCCGGCGGCGAGGGCGTCGAGCACCCACTCGAGCATGGGTCGACCCATGACCTCCACCATGGTCTTGGGTATCTCGCGGGTTTCGGGTCCCAGGCGGCTGCCCCGGCCCGCACCGATGATCACGGCTCGCATCGCGGGCAGCATAGCGCCTCGTGGCGGAATTTTCGTTGACGGCGCGGCAGCTGTGGACGATTGCTTGTGCCACCGTGGACATCCGTCTCGACGAAAAGCGCTTTTTGGACCTGCTTGGCCGCGTGATCGCCTTCACCCCCAAGCTTCAGAACTCACCCGATGCCGGATTGGTGCCGGAGGAACGCTTGCCCGCGGAAGTGGTCCTCGAGACGCTGCGTCCATACATCGACTCCGGCTTCATCGAAGCTCAGAGCCTTGCGGCGCCCGGCCATGAAGCGCGCCCCAGCTTGGTGCTCACCATCCGGGGTGAGGAGCCGGGCGCCATCGGCTTCGTGGGAGCCCACTTCGACGTGGTGCCCGCGGACAAGGACGCCGAGGGTTGGGAGCGAGATCCCTTCACCTTGTGGGTGGGGGACGACGGAACCCTGTACGCCCGCGGCGTCACGGATTGCCTCGGTCACGTCGCGCTGCTCACGGATTTCCTGGCGCAGCTCGGAGAGAAGAACCTACGGCCGAAGCGCACCCTCAAGGTGGTGCTGATCGCCAACGAGGAAGAAGCGCCCCTTCCGGAGATCGGTCTCGACTACGTGGTCGCTCAGGGTCAGCTGGACGATCTCAAGGACGGCACCATCTACTGGCTGGACAGCGCCGACTTCGGACCCACCGTCGGCACCGGCGGCGTGGCGATGTGGGCTCTGCACGTCACCGGCGTCACGGGCCACTCGGGCATGACTCAGAACTGCGTCAACGCCCTGGAGCTGTCGATGGCCACCTCGCGGGCGCTGGTGGAGTGGTTCGAGAGAGAGTTCCCCCCGCACCCCGACGAAGAGCGCTGGGGGTTCTTGTCGCCGTCCACGCTGAAGGCCACCGTGATCGAGGTGAACAACAACAAGATCACCAAGATCCCGGGCGCCGCGCGGGTGGAAGGCGACATCCGCCTCACTCCCTTCTACGACATGGAGAAAGCCATCTCCGGCGCCGTGAAGTTCGTGGCAGAGCTCGACGCCCGCATCGACAAAGACGACCCGCCGCCCGGCTTCCCGCGCACCCGCGCATCGGACGGCCGCCGCGGCACCGTCAAGCTCACGCGCAAGGGCCGGTTCATGGAGGGCATCGCCTGCACCTTGGACTCCCCGGGTCTCGAGGCGCTCACCCAGGCCATCAGCGCCGCTCGCGGCGAGGCCGCCAAGCCTTTCAGCATGACGGGCTCCCTGCCGTTGGTGCGCGACCTACAGCGCAAGGGCTTCGACGTGCAGATCACCGGCTTCGGCCGCAGCAGCTACTATCACGCACCCAACGAGCAAGCGAACCTGGAGCATTTCCGCCAGGGCTTCCGCATCCTCGCCGAGCTCCTCGGCTGACGCTGGTTGTCGGGGCGCCGCGGTAACGTCACGCCGCGCGCGGCGGCGCGCTCGATCGCGGTTGCGCTCGGAAGCGCACGCTCACCGTCGAGGCGCTCGACTCCAGCGCGTCGGAAAGCTCCAGCACCAAGCGGGCCAGCTCCTGGCGTGCGCCATAATCGCCGTCGGAGACCACCACCAACCGACCCTCGGGGATGGAGAAGTCGACGGCGGCGGCCACTGCGCGCAAGAGTAGGTCTCGGTCGAGGCGTCGGCCCGTTCCGGAATCGGGGCCGCAGACGACCACCACGCTTGCGAGCTCGGCGCCCCGGCGGCGTATGCGGTCCAGGGCGAGAGTCAGCGCATCGGCGCCAAATACGGCTTCCGTCACGACTTCCGTCACTTCTTCTCCGAGCCAGCTCGGCCAGGCTGCGCCCGCTTCCAGGATGACGAGGGTTTCTGAATGCATGATCCTGTCCAACTGGCCAGAGGGTCGGTCATGTGTTCGGATCTGGCCCAGTTTCCTGGGGCCCCCGGCCAGCCAGGTGAGGTAGCGTACGCGTTCCGATGGCAGCGAATCCGAGCGCCAATGGCGAACCTGACCGGGGGTTTTCCTCGCAACTCGAGACGGGGCGGGGGCGCTTTCTCGCCCACGCCATCGAGCACGCCCTGGAGGTGGGCCTCCGCTCTCCGGAGGACTTCATTCGCCACTTTCCGCCGAGCGCGATCATGGAGGGGCTGGCGGAGGTCCCCGAGATCCGGGCCTCCATCCTGGTGCTGACCACCGGCCTCCGGCAGAAGATCGCAGCCCGCAAGTCCTGGCAGTCGGCGGCGGAGGACCTGCAGATCGCCCTCGACGAGCGGGAGACGGACCCGGAGTCCGTCGTCACGGTCTTCGCACCCGACGACCGCGTCCGATACCTGGACGCGGTGAAGCTCTGGCAGTTCCTGATCGAGAGCGAATTTTGGAGCGTGGAGGCCAAGGACAAGGAGCGCTACGCCCGCGCCAAGGAGCACAGCGCCTTCCTCCTGGAACGCGCTCTGGTAGACGGTTTGGTGTCCCACGCCGACATCGTGGAAGGCATCTCGGTTTCCGAGATGGCCACGTGTCTGCCGAATGCGGAGCTCGGGAAGCTCATCGAAGCGGCATTGCACAAGTCGGAGTCGAAGAAGCCATTCACGGAAGCGGACCTCCTCGGCGAGATGCCGCCCTTCGTGCTGGTGGAGTACATCCCGCTGCCCCACGTCTACGAGGGGGTCATCGTCGAGAAGATCGCAGCCGCGCACGGCTACCTGCCCCCGCCGGTGGAGCCCGAGGAGGGGGCGGAGGAAGCGGCCGCGACGGAGAGCGCGGACACAGCATGAGCAGCCATCGGGTTCGTCGCTTCCCCGCGGCGACGGACATGAAGGGAGAGATTCGATGACAGACAGTGGACCCTCCGAAGAAGCCGCCAAGCCCGAGTTCAGCTCGAAGCTCCAGCGCGGTAGAGATCGCTATCTGGCTCATGCCATCGAGCACGCGTTCGAGGTCGGCCGCCGCACGCCGGAAGACTTCATTCGTCACTTCCCGCCGGAAGTCATCATGGAAGGCCTGGCCCACCAGCCGCGGATCCGGGCCAGCATCCTGGTCGTCACCACCGGCCTGAAGCAGAAGATCGCGACCCGCAAGTCCTGGCAGTCATCCGCCGAAGACCTCCAAATCGCCCTCGACGAGGCCGAGACCGACGCCGGCGTGGTGGTCGACGTGTTCAAGCCCGACGATCGCGTGCGCTACCTGGACTCGAAGCGCATCTGGCAGTTTCTGATCGAAGGCGAGTTCTGGACCGCCCAGAGCTCGGACTTCGAGCAGCATCGTCTGGCCAAGGAGCACGTCGCATTCCTGCTGGAACGCGCGCTCACCGACGAGCTGGTCACCCATCGCGACGTCGTGGAAGGCATCACCGTGGCGGAAATGGCCAAGTGGCTGCCCAAGCAGGAGCTCGGCAAGCTGATCGAAGGCGCGCTCGGCAAGGCGAAGTCGAACGCTCCCTTCACGGAAGTGGATCTGCTGGTGGAGATGCCGCCCTTCGTGCTGGTGGAGTACATCCCGTTGCCCCACATCTGGAGCTCCGTCATCGAGCCGAAGGTCGCGGTGCGCCACGAGTACGCGGAGCCCCCGCCGCCGGAGGAGGTCGAGGAGCCTGCCGCGTCGGAGTCGCCGGAGAGCTTGCCACCCCGCGACAGCGACTGGGTGGAGCTGGGAGGGGAGGACGCCGACGAGAGTGACGTCGACACACCCTGACCCTCGGTGAGCGAATGACGCAGCCGAAGCGCATCGTCCACCAGCGACCCTACGGCTCGCTGGAGGAGCTGATCGAGGCGGAAGCCTGGAGCATCACGAGGGAACGACTCGTCCTCGTGGGGCACCCGGCCATCCCCGACGGCTCGCCGTTGCGCGTCGATCTCGTGCTCGCCAGCGGCGAGCGCGTGCTGCGGGCAGAGGGCAAGGTGGTGGACCAGTTCCCCTCCGAGGGCGACCGAACCGGAGGACCGCGGTTGGCCCTGCGGCGGGTGACGCGGGACTCTCAGAAGCTCATCAATCTGGCGTCCGCGCACAATGGCGCGCCCCCGCCGCGGGGGAAACAGTTCTCCCTCTTGGACATGGACATCGACCTCGAGCAGAGCCTCCCTCCGCCCGTGGCCGAGGTTCCCGTCGTCATCCATCCGCCAGAGCCCGAGCTGGAGCCGCCACCTCCGCCGGAGCCCGAGCCCGAACCGCCACCCGAGGTCGCAGCTTTGGAGCCCAGCGCCGACGAGCAGGCCCGAGCGGCTCCCGTGGAGCCCCCGGAGGAGCGCGAGACGCTCCTCGAACGCTTGCGACAGCGTTGGTCGCGGCGAAATTCCGACTGAGGACTACTCGTCGGCCTGGAGCTTGGCGAGGACGTTGAGATCTTCCAGCGTGGAGATGTCGCCCTGCGCCTCGCGGCCGGCAGCGATGTCCTTCAGCAGCCGGCGCATGATCTTGCCGCTGCGAGTCTTGGGCAGGCTCTCGGCGAAGCGCACGGTATCCGGCGCAGCGAACTTGCCGATCTCCTGACCCACGTGGGCGCGGAGCTCGTTCGCCAACTCGGGGCTCGCGGCGAAACCGGGCTTGAGGGTGACGAACACCACCAGCGCTTGGCCCTTGATGTCGTCCGGGCGACCGACGGCTGCGGCTTCTGCCACGGACTTGTGTGCGACCAAAGCGCTCTCGATCTCCGCGGTGCCGATGCGATGACCCGCGACGTTCAACACGTCGTCGATGCGACCCACCACGTGGAAATAGCCGTCTTCGTCGCGCCGGGCGCCGTCTCCGGTGAAGTAGTTCCCGCGGATCTCGCTGAAGTACTGCTTCACGAAGCGATCGTCGTCGCCATAGATGGTGCGCAACATGCTGGGCCACGAACGGCGCACCACGAGCAGGCCGCCCTCGTTGTCGCCCACGCTCTTGCCGTCTCCCGTCACCACGGCCGGCTCCACGCCGAAGAACGGCAGCCCCGTGGACCCCGGCTTCGCGAAGGCCGCGCCGGGCAGCGTCGTCAGCATGATGGCGCCCGTTTCCGTTTGCCACCAGGTGTCCACGATCGGACAGCGCTCCTTGCCGACGTTTTCGTGGTACCAGATCCAGGCTTCCGGGTTGATGGGCTCGCCCACGGTGCCGAGCAGCCGCAAGCTGGAGAGGTCGCTCTTGTCCACCCAGTCCGTGCCGGCGCGGATGAACGCGCGGATGGCGGTGGGGGCGGTGTACAGGATGGTGACCTGGTGCTTGTCGATCAGCTGCCAGAAGCGCCCCCAGTCCGGGAAGTTCGGCGCGCCTTCGTACATCACGCAGGTGGCGCCGTTGGAGAGGGGTCCGTACACGATGTAGCTGTGGCCGGTGATCCAGCCGACGTCCGCGGTGCACCAGTAGACGTCGTCCTCCCGCAGATCGAACACGTACTTGCTGGTCACGTGAGTGCCCGCCAGATACCCCGCCGTGGTGTGCAGCACGCCCTTGGGCTTGCCCGTGGAGCCGGAGGTGTAGAGGATGAACAGGGGGTGCTCGGCGTCGACGATTTCCGCCTGCCCCTGGGCCGGATCCGCGGCTTTTTCCGCCTCGTACCAGTCTACGTCGCGGCCCTTCCGCATCTCGATCTTGGCGTGCTCGTCGCCCAGGCGGCGGAACACCACGACCTTCTCCACGCTGGGCGCCGACTCGAGGGCCTTGTCCACGGTGGCCTTGAGCGGCACCACGTGACCCCGGCGCCAGGCGCCGTCTTGCGTGAGCACCACCTTCGCGCCGCAGTCGTTGATGCGGTCACGCAGCGACTCCGCCGCAAAGCCACCGAACACCACGCTGTGCGCCGCGCCGATGCGGGCGCAGGCCAGCATGCCGACCACGACCTCGGGCACCATGCCCATGTAGATGGCGACGCGATCGCCCTTCTTCACGCCCAGGTTGCGGAGCGCCGCGGAGAAGCGCACGACCTTGTCGTGCAGCTCGGCGTAGGTGAGCGTCTCTGTCTCGCCGGGCTCGCTCTCCCACACGATCGCGCGCTTGTCCTTCACCGGCGTGGACAGATGCCGATCCAGGCAGCTCTTCGTCACGTTGAGCTCGGCGCCGAGGAACCACTTCACGTGGGGCAGCGCGCCCTCCGTCAGCGTGGTCCAAGGCTTGTCGAAGACGAGCTCCGCCGTCTCGCGCTTCCAGAACGTCTCCGGTGACTCGAGGCTCTCGCGGTACAGCGTGTCATACTGCTCGCGGCTCGAGATACGCGCCTGTTTGCGGAACGCGTCGCTCGGCTCGAAGCGGCGATTCTCTGCGGAAAACGTTCCAATCGACGTGTCGTCTGCCATGGGACCCCTGTCACGCTAGGGCGGGGCGCGAGCGCCGCTCACCGGTGTGACTTCGGTGTAACACGCCGCCCTGCGTTCGTCTCGCCCCGAGCTTTGTCGCTGTCATGTCGGTCCGGCGCGGAAGCGCGCGCCGCGGTGTTTCCGCGGCGGACCGACAAACCCCATCAACGTTTGGGGGCGGCGTCAGGCGTCCACTCGCTCCAACCGGCGCGCAGGCCGATGCCGGCCATGAACAGGCCGCCGGTGTCGCTGTACGGTGCCCAGGAATCGCCCAGGTCGTCGCTGCCCTTCACGTTGCTGGCGCCGTCGATGAACGTCAGGCCGTCGAGCTCGAGCAGCACGTGGCCCCAGTTGTACTGGATGCCGACCTCGAGCAGAAAGTACGGATCCCAACCCTTGGCCTTGCCGCCGGGAACGGCGGAGCTGCGATCGACGTCGCTGTCGCTCACGGCATCGAGCTCGAGCTGGTGACGCACTGCGCCCACGCCCAGGGTGCTGGTGAAACGGATGGTCTCGCCGCCGCTCATGATGCGCAGGTTCGGGCCGAGACGAATGCTCTCCAGCGTCAGGCTGCGATCCAGCTGGGCGTCGGTGCCGCACTTGCGGTTGGCGGCCTTCTCCACGCGCTGGTCGCACGCTCCGGTGATGTCGTGGCGACCACCTTCGAGGAGCAGCTCCACCGCCACCGGAGTCCACAGCCGGTAGCCCGCGCGCACGCCGAAGGAACCGCCGGACGCTTTGGACGAGTCGATGGAAATGTCCTGCGGGTCGTTGCGCAGGCCGAGGCCCGAGACGCTGCCGAGGGCGTACCAGCCGCGGAGCTGGCGGGGGCCGCTGGGGGTTCCAGGAGTGGCGGGTTTTTCCGGCTCGTCTCCCGGATCGGCGGGTTCGAGGGCGGGCGCTTCGACCGTCGTGGTGCGGCCGAGCTCGACGCTCACCCGCTTCTCGAAGGGCTTCTGGCCCTCGCGGTAGACCTGCACGTAGTGCCAGCCGGGGGTCAGGGGACCGCGCCAGGAACCGAAGCGAAGCGGCTTGCCGTCCACCGCCACGGCGTCGTCGGGGTTTTGGGCGGTCACGCTCACGAAGCCCGCCGTGGCCGTGAGCGTCACCTCTTCGACCACGTCTTTCTGTCCGCCGGCGACCCGGAGCACGCGGCTCACGCGACCGTAGCCGGGGGCCTCGGCCACCAACGTGTGCTCCCCCACGTTCAAGCGTAGCGGGCGGGCGAGGGCGGCCTTGTCGAGCACGCGGCCGTCCACGCTGACCTTCGCTTCATCCACGTTGGTCTTGATGCGCACCGAGCCCACCAAAGAAGCGAGCTCGTCGATGGCGCCGCGGATGGCCTTCTCCTCGCCTTCGCCGAGCTCGGCCTTGTGACGGGAGAGCACCTGCTCCAGGGTGTCGGCGGCTTCGGCGTAGCGGAACAGCGCCTTTTGGCTGAGGGCGACGTTCTTGAGGGAGCTCGGCCCGGGCTTCAGCCGATAGGCCGCCTCGAATTCCGCCAGGGCGCCGGCGAAGTTACCGTCGTTGTAGAGCTTCACGCCGTTCTTGAAGTGTCGGCGCGCCTGCTCCGTCATGGCGTCGACGCTCTCGGCCTTCTTGTCGTCGGCCTTGGGTTGCGCGAACAGCGGCGGCGCCGCCGTGAGCAGCACGGCAGCGAGCCCCAGCCGGATGATGCGCGCGCGCTCCACGGATCCCACGGTCGACGGTCCTCGAAACCGCCTCGGGTTTACAGCGGTTTTCCGAAGCATGGAACAGTGGCGGCGCGGGGTTGGGGCCGAGCGCAGCGAGGAAGCGGGGTGTGGGGCGTAGCCCCACGGGGAAATGCCGGCGAGGCCGGCGCTGGCTGCCTACCGTTCACCTGAGTCGCCTGGCGCCGACGTGTTCAATGAAAAATGTTTAACACGAACGCTGCGGATCTACGGCCCGGAAGTGTCCAGCGTGAGGCCGCTCGCCACGCCGGCGGGTTTGGCCGTGGCTTTGGGCGTGGGCTTGATGGGGTGCGTCTTGACCGTGGGAGGCGCGGGAGCGGACGCCGAGGGCGCCGCGGCGGCGTCGGGCCGAGACGTGGCCGGCGCGACTTCTGGCTGCGGGGCCGAGGCGCTGGGCGAAGCCGTGGCCGGCGCGCCACGGGCGCCGAGGATCGGCTCCCCGCTGGCGTCCGGCGCTGGGCTCTTCTTGCCCGGCATCAGCCACACGGTGGCGGCGAAGGCGCCGAGGGCGACCACGATCACGAGCACCGCCGTGCGCAGCGTTTGGATGCGCCGCGGGGGCGTGGTGTGCACGGCAGTGCCGCTGGCGGTGGCGGTGCTCGCGGGGGTGAGCGCGGGAAGACTGGGGCCGCCGCTTGGCCGCTCCGGGAAGCTCGCCAGGGGGCCGCGGCCGTCCGCAGGGCCTCCGGTGCGCAGCAGCCCGGGTGCGGCTAGGGCCAGCGCTTCGTACATCTCGGCGGCGGTCTGAAAGCGATCCGCGCGATCGCGGGCGAGGGCCTTCTTGACTACCTCGGCGACGGCTTGCGGCACGTCCGGCGCATGCACGCGGATGTCTTCCGCGTCCTTCGTGCAGATGTCGATCAGCACGGCCTCGTACACCGTGCCCACGTGGGGCGGTCGTCCGCTGAGGGCTTCGTACAGGATCGTGCCCAAGCTGTAGAGGTCGGTCCTGCCGTCGATGTCGCGGAACGCCTGCGCCTGCTCCGGCGACATGTAGAACGCCGTTCCGAGCACGGTGCCGCGCTGGGTCAGGGTGTTGGCCGTCGCCGTGCGCGAGGCGACCTTGGAGATGCCGAAGTCGACGATCTTCACGAACATGGGATCGTCGTCGCGCTGGCACAGGAAGACGTTGTCCGGCTTGAGGTCGCGGTGAACGATGCCCGCCGCGTGGGCTCGGCCCAGGGCGCGCAACACCTGGCCGGCGATGTGCACCACTTCCGCCAGCGGCACGCGGCCCTCGCGGCGGAGGCGAGCGCGCAGGTCCTCGCCGTTCAGGAGCTCCATCACCAAGTAGGGGCGCCCTCCCGGACCCGTGCCGGAGTCGAAGATCTGGACGATGTGGGCGCTCTCTACCGCGCTGGCGGCCTCGGCCTCGCGCTGGAAGCGCGTGACCGAGTCACTGTCCCGAGCGGCGTTGTGATCGAGGAACTTCAGCGCGACGCGCTTGCCGATGGCGGTGTGGGTGGCGCGGTACACCGCCCCCATGCCGCCGCGCCCGATGACGGCGTCGACGCGATACTTGTCGGCGATGGTGCTGCCGACCAGTGCATCGTCTTCAGCGTCCGCGCCGCCCATTGCCAAGTCCAAAAGCGCGAGCGACTCGCGGCCGCCCTAGCCGCCGCATCCTAGCACGCCGCTTGTCGACCGCTCGACAAGGGGCAAAATGCGCTTACTTGCCGAGGGCGTGACGCATCCGTGACGACGTGCGCGCCGCGGCGTTCTTGTGCAGC
Organism: Polyangiaceae bacterium; assembly: GCA_020633235.1. Lineage (NCBI taxonomy): Bacteria > Pseudomonadati > Myxococcota > Polyangiales > Polyangiaceae > Polyangiaceae bacterium. The sequence goes on from JACKEA010000001.1 coordinate 1,261,158, forward strand.
ACGCCCTTCTGGGCGGCGCGAGCGAGCTTCTTTTCGGCAACCGCCACGGCCTCTTCGGCGGCCTTCTTGTCGCCGGCTTCCACGGCCTCGCGGGCCTTGCGCACGGCGGTACGGACGCTGCTGCGCACCGCACGGTTCTTGTCCGTGCGCTTGGTGCGTTGACGGTTGCGCTTCTCTGCCGAGGGATGATTCGCCATCGTGTCGTGTTCCTGTGCTCCGCCTCAGCCCTGCTTGGCGTCCGGCGCTTTCGGGTCGTAGCCCTGGGGATGGACGGGGAAAGCGGGCGTGCTGTGCTGGGAGCGGACGCGCTTCTTGCGGCGACCGGCCTTGGAAGCGCGCATCGAGCGGCGCTTTTCGGTCTGTTGAGTCGACGAAACCATGGTCTTTCCTCGGGGCCTCTTTGAGGGGCCGGGACTATGGAAGAAGGATCGCGGCTTGTCAATCGCCGAGGTTCACGGCCGGACGGTGACGCCCACGCTGAACGTGGAGCGCGCGAAAGGCTGGACCCGCGCCTTGCTGAGAGCGGCCCGAATGCAGCTTTCCGCCGGGGTTCCCGCAGCGGGGCCGCTCACGCCCACGCTCTGCACCCGGCCGTCGGAGCCGAAGGTGACGGTGGCCCGGGAGGGGGCGTCTTGTCCCGCCACGCAGGCCCGGGCGCCGCCGAGGGGCGCCGAGATGGCCGCCTGGACGGCGCCGGAAGAGGGCTTCTCCGGCAAGTCCCCGGTCTGGGCGGCGGGCTTGCTCTTCAGCGCGAACTCCTTGTCCTCCTCGGACTCGGGATCCGGCTTGGTCTCGGGCTTGGCCGGCTCTTCCTTGGCTGCGGCTTTCTTGTCTTCTTCCGCGGGAGCGCTGCCCGCCGCCTTGCCACCACCGCTCGTGGCCGGCGCTTGCTTGGCGAGGGGACCGCTGGGCAGGTCCTCGAGGGGCACGATGTCGTCTTCTGGTTTTGTTTGTTGGCTCGTCGCGGCAGGCGTCGGGGCCTGAGCGAGCTCGGCGGCACTGGCCCCCGGCGCGGTCGCTTCCCACGGCGCGGGCTCGTCACTCTTCTGTCGGACGACGATGACGAGCGCCGCCGCGAGGCCCACCAGCGCTACGACGCCGGCGATCCACGGCCCCGCCGACGACTTCTTCTGCGCTGGCGGCGGCGCGGGCGCCACGGGGGCGGGCGGCGGCTCTGCCGCTTGCACCGCGATGCGGGCGGCGCCTTGGCGCACCGAGTCCGGGATCGAGGGCACGCTGGTGCGCGAGCGCTTGGCGAGCGAGAGGCTCTCCTTGGCGATGTCGTCGAGCTCGTCCGCTTCGGGTTCGCTGGCCTCCAGGCTGGCGCGTGCCAGCTCTGCGAGGCTCACGGGAGGGCGCTCGTCCTGTCCCTCTTCCCCGGGCTCCGCTGGCAGCGGAGCGGCCAACAGCGCATCACTGGTGCGATCCACCTTGCCGTCGGCGACGGCATCCACCACTGCATCGGCGGATTCGTCCCATGCCATGGGATCCCGCTCGGGAGCGGGCCAATCCCGGAGCATCGCCTCGGCGGCATCCGGGAGTCGCGTGTCGTCATCCATGACGCTCATCCCTTGCCTGTACTTTCCCTTGAGTAGCCCCGCTCCGCCAGGTGCGCGCGAAGCTTCTTCCGAGCCTCGTGCACGCGCCAGGCGACGGTTCCTTCGGGGCAGCCGAGCACCTCGGCGGCTTCCGCGTGGGAGAGGCCGTCGATGCTCACCAAGATCAGGGTGGTGCGGAGCGTGTCGCTCAACGCGTCGATGCCTTCGACCAATAGGCCTGCGAGCTCTCGGTCCTGCGCATGGCCGGCGGGATTGCCCGTGGTCGCGCTGCGGTCCACCGTCACGGCTTCGATGCGCGGGTCATCGGGGGTGGTGGCCTTGCGGCTCGTCTTGCGCGAGCGGATGGCATTCAAGGAAAGGTTCACGGCGATCCGATACATCCAAGTGAACGGCTCGCTCCGGCCGTCGAAGCGATCCAGCGCGCCGTAGGCGCGGACGAAGGTGTCTTGAGTGACGTCTTCCGCTTCCGCTGCGTCCCGGAGCATGTGGACGGCGAGGCGGAAGATGCGCTTCTGGTGACGGCGGACCAAAACGCCAAAAGCTTCCGCATCGCCCTGCCGGGCCGCATCCACCAGCTCACGGTCACTCTTCTGGGGCATGCCGGTCCACGCGCACGTTCGCGGCCGTGTCCAATGACCGACAGGAATGCGTGCGGAAAGTCACAGTAGCTCAACACCGAAGCATTGGACAATCGAGCGGCAGCAGCCCTTGGAGGCGCCCGTCTTTCTGTGTAACTACTTGAATTTCTGGAATAAAATGATGAGTCCCAGCGCTTGGGCAGGGGCGCCGGGGGAGTCTCCAGGGCACTGCCGGCGCCAGTTTTCTGCGGGATTTGCCCGCTGCCCCCACGCCAGCCAAGCACTCCGGTATTAGGCTACGCCCTCGCCGAACAGCATGACCGACGACATCCAAAACGGAACCCAGCCGGGGCTGGTGGCCGACGCGGTTCGAGAGCTCGAGGGGGACCTGAAGAGCGAGAGCGGAGGGCGGCGTTGGCTCCGCCGCTTGCTCGTGGTCGGCGTGGTGGTGGGCCTCTTGGTCGCCTTCGTGGCGTGGCGCCGGGCCACCCGGCCGCCGCCGGAGCCGCGCTTCAAGACCGAGAAGATCGAGAAGCGTGACGTGGTGGAGCAAGTGCAGTCCACCGGCAGCGTGAAGCCGCTCACGGAGGTGCAGGTCGGCGCCCAGGTCTCGGGTCGCGTGGTGCGCGTGCTGGTCGACTTCAACAGCGTGGTGAAGAAGGGCGATCTGCTCGCGGAGATCGATCCCAGCCTGTTCGGCGCGCAGGTGAGCCAGGCCGGTGCCCAGCTGCGAGCCTCCAAGGCCAGCGAGAAGCGCGCGGAGGCGCGCCTCGCCACCGCCAAGATCAACTTGAACCGCCTCAAGGGTCTTCAGAAAGAAGGCATCGCTTCCAGCGCGGACGTGGACTCCGCCCAGGGCGAGTTCGACGTAGCGGAAGCGGACGTTTCGGCGGCCAAGGCGCAGATCTCGCAGATCCAGGCGCAGCTCCGCTCTGCCCGGACCACCCTGGCGTACTCGCGCATCTACTCGCCCATCGACGGCGTGGTGATCAACCGCACGGTGGAGCCAGGGCAGACCGTGGCGGCGAGCTTTGCCGCGCCGGTGCTGTTCGTCATTGCTCAAGACTTGTCGAAGATGCAGGTGCTCGCGGACATCGACGAGGCCGACGTCGGCAAGGTGGAAAAGGGCATGAAGGCCGACGTCGTGGTGGACGCGTTCCCGGGCGAGAAGTTCGCCGGCGAGGTGACGCAGATCCGCTACGCGCCCAACAACGTTCAGGGCGTGGTCACCTACTCCGCGGTGATCGACGTCGCCAATCCGGACTTGAAGCTGCGCCCGGGCATGACGGCCACGGTCACGATCAAGACCCACGAGGCCAAGCAAGTGCTGGCCGTGCGCAACGCCGCGCTCCGCTTTCGCCCGCTGCCGGAGAAGGACGAAGACGGCAAGCCGAAGCCGGAGAAACCGCCCGCGCCGCTGGAGCACGGCCAAGGGCGCCTGTATCAGATCACCGGCGGCGCCCAGGGCAGCGAGACGATCGCTCCCAAGGTCGTACCCATCGGTATCACCGACGGCGTGTGGACGGCGCTCAAAGCCTCCGATCTCTCCGCCGGCGCGGAGGTCGTCGTCGAGCAACGCGAGGAAGACAAGAAGGCGTTCGGACTGTTCTGACCATGGCGGCGTTGATCGAGCTCAGCCACGTCAGCAAGGACTACGTCACGGGTCCCGAGGTGGTGCACGCGCTCCGGGACGTGAGCTTGTCGGTGGGGGAAGGGGAGCTGGTCGCCGTCGTGGGGCAGAGCGGCTCGGGCAAGAGCACGCTGATGAACATCTTGGGCTGCTTGGACCGGCCCACCCGCGGCCGCTACAGCCTGGGCGGCGTGGACGTGACCAAGCGCTCCGGAGATCAGCGCGCCCTGGTGCGTAATCGTCTCATCGGCTTCGTGTTCCAGGGCTTCAACCTACTGCCGCGCACCACCGCCCTCGAGAACGTGGAGCTTCCGCTGGTGTACCGCGGCGTGAGCGCGCGGGAGCGCCGCCGCCGGGCCAAGGCGGCCCTCGCGCAGGTGGGCCTCGCGGACCGCGCGGGACACACACCGGCGCAGCTCTCCGGCGGGCAGCAGCAACGCGTCGCCATCGCGCGGGCCCTGGTGACCGATCCGCCGCTGCTGTTGGCGGACGAGCCCACCGGCAACCTCGACACGCGCACCAGCGATGAAGTGCTCGCGCTGCTTCAGGTGCTCAGCCGCGAGCGCGGCATCACGGTGCTGATCGTCACCCACGAGCCGGAGATCGCCGCCTGCTCGTCCCGCGTGGTCACCGTGCGCGACGGTCGCATCGAGAGCGACGAGCTGAACGCCGCCCCGCGCGACGCCGCGGAGGCGCTCGCCGCTCGGGGCAGCGCCGCATGAGGCAGATCCTCACCAGCATCCGTCTGGCGCTCTCCGCCCTGCTCCGCTCCAAGATCCGCTCAGCGCTCACGTCCCTGGGCATCCTGATCGGCATCGCCGCGGTGGTGGTGGTCACGGCGCTGGGCACCGGCGCGCGCAAGATCGTGAGCGACCAGATCGAGAGCCTGGGCTCGAACCTCTTGTTCGTGTTCTACAAGCCGGTGACCAAGAGCGGCGCCCGCGGTCGCCTCGGGACGGGGGGCGGCCTCTCGGATCGCGACGCCGAGACCATCCGCCGCGAGGCCAGCGCCATCGACGACGTCACCGTGTACTCCGACGTGAACGCCCAGGTGGTGAGCGAGTACGGTAACGGGAAGATCACCGTCGTCGGCGCGGATGGCAGCTATTTTCGCGTGCGTAGCTTCGAGATCGATCGCGGTCGAGCCTTCACGGACTCCGAGGAGCAGACCAAGGCCAAGGTCGTGGTCATCGGGCCCACGGCCATCGAGAAGCTGTTCGGCAATCTGGATCCCATCGGTCACTGGATCCGCGTGGGCAAGCACCCGTTTCGCATCGTCGGCACCCTCAAGACCAAGGGGCAGTCGCCCTTCGAGGACCAAGACGATCGCATCATCATGCCCATCGGCACCTGGCGCTCGCGCGTCGTGCCCACCAACGGGGATCGCATCCAGCTGATCATGGCTACGGCCAAGAGCGCCGGGGCCAACAAGCAAGCCGTCCGCCAAGTGGACGCGATCTTGCGCCAGCGGCGCGGCTTCCTCCAAGACGAAGAGCCGGATTTTCGCATCCGCACCCAAGAGGAATTCCAGAAGAGCCAGGAGGCCATCTTCGGGATCCTCACGGCGCTGTTGCTCTCGGTCGCGGCCATCTCGCTGTTCGTCGGCGGCGTGGGTGTGATGAACATCATGCTGGTGAACGTGACGGAGCGGACGCGGGAGATCGGCATCCGCATGGCCATCGGCGCCAAGCCCGGCGACATCCGCCTGCAGTTCCTGCTGGAGTCGATCGTGCTCACGCTGTTCGGCGGCTTCGCCGGCGTGGCCCTCGCGGCGGGGCTCATCGCGCTGCTCCGCGCGAAGCTCGGCTGGGCCATGAGCGTCAGCCCCACGGCCGTGGCGGTGGCCGTGGCCACCAGCGTGGTGGTCGGCTTGGTGTTCGGCTTCTGGCCCGCGCGGCGCGCCGCGCGGCTCGATCCCATCGAGGCCCTGCGTCATGAGTAGGATGCTGCGCTTCGCCTGGACGGTGCTGCTCTTGGCGCTCGGCGCGCTTCGCCGCAACAAGCTGCGCGCGGCGCTCACGGCCTTCGGCATCCTGGTCGGCGTGGCAGCGGTCACCATCGTCGTCGCCCTGGGCGAGGGCGCCAGCGCCGCCGTCGGCGGCCGCATCGACAGCCTGGGCGAAAACGCCCTCATCGTCATCCCGCAGGAAACGCTGGCCAGCGGAGTGAAGGACGACAGCGCGCTGCCGGAGCTCACCGAGGGGGATGCCGAGGCCTTGGCGCGGGAGGCCGACGACGTGGAGCGCGCCGCGCCGATGCTCGCGGGGTTTTCCCAGCTGGTGTGGCGTGATCAGAACGTCGCCACCCAGACCATCGGCACCACGCTCGACTTCTTCGCCATCCGCCGCTGGAAGGCGTCCGCGGGCTCGCTGTGGGCGCCGAGCGCGGAGACGGTGGGCGACAAGGTGTGCGTCATCGGCGCCACCGTGCGCCGCGAGCTGTTCGGTACCGAGGATCCCATCGGCCAAGTCATTCGCATCGGCCAGCACCCGTTTCGCGTCATCGGTCTGTTGGAAGAGAAAGGGCAGGGGCCCTTCGGCAACGATCAGGACGACGCCGTCATCATGCCGGTGCTCACCATGCGCGCGAAGCTCTCGCCCACGCGTCCCGGTGTGGTGCATCGCATCTTGCTCCAGGGCAAGACGCCGGAGAGCGCCGCAGCCGCCGAGCGTCAGGTCACCGCCATCCTGCGGCAGCGTCACCACCTGGCAGAGGGCGCGGAGAACGACTTCCGCCTGCGCAGCCAAGAGGAGTTCCGTCGCACGCAGGAGAAGATCCTCGGCGTGCTGCGCATGCTGCTGCTCGCCATCGCCGCCGTCAGTCTCGTGGTCGGCGGCATCGGCGTCATGAACATCATGCTCGTGAGCGTCGCCGAGCGGACGCGGGAAATCGGCATCCGCATGGCCATCGGCGCGCGGGAGGCGGACATCCGCGTGCAGTTCCTCACGGAAGCGGTGATGCTCGCCCTGGTGGGCGGCGCCGCCGGCACCGTGCTCGCCTATCTCGCCGTCAGCGCCCTCGCCCACGCCCTCAAGTGGGAGATGGGCGTCTCCATCGACGCACTGCTCGTCGCGCTCGGCACCAGCACCTGCGTCGGCGTGGTGTTCGGCTTCGTGCCCGCGCACCGCGCCGCACGCATGGATCCGATCCAGGCCCTCGGTCGCGAATAGCGCCGCTTTTCATTTCTTGCCGGTCCGCCGCGGAAACGCCGCGCATCGCCGCCCGCGGCGCGGAGGTTCCGCGGCGGACCAACATCATCATGGACACGATGCGGCGTGGACGGGAGGCGGAGCTACGTGGAGGGCGCGAGCGATTCCCCGACGAGCCTCGCGTCGGACGGAGCTGGCGGTCGTCAGTCCCCGGCGTTGGGGAACTTCTTCTTGAGCAGATCCCCCAAGGTGCCGAAGCCGCCCTCGCGCTGTAGCGCTTGACGGTACTCGCGGTGCGCCTTGCGCTCCTCGTCGTCCTTCATGGCGCGGATGCTGAGCTTGGGCTCGCCCCGGCGCGGATCCACGTCGATGATCTTGGCGTCCAGCTGGCTGCCGATCTTGAAGGCCTTGCGCAGATCGGTGCCGCGCTGGGTGCCCGTCTGGCCGGCGGGGATGAAGCCGCGGGCGGCGCGACCGGTGACACCGAGAACACGCACCACCAGGCCGGAGCCTTCGGGCTTGGCGACCTCCACCTTGACGATCTGATTGCGCGCGACCTTTTGGGGAGCTTCTTCCGCTTGCTCCGCTGGCGGCGCGGGGTGCAGGGCGATGCGCTTGTTGCGCGTGTCGAAGTGGTGGACCACCACCTCGATGTCCTGGCCCTCCGTCGCGATCTCCTTCGGATGCTCCACGCGGTTGAAGGAGAGATCCGAAACGTGGATGAGGCCGTCCACGCCGCTGTCGAGCTGGACGAACACGCCGAAGTCCTCCACCCGCACGACCTTGCCGGTGTGGCGCGAGCCCGGCGCGTACTTCTGCTTGGCCTCCGCCCAGGGATCCTCGATGAGGGCCTTGCGGCTGAGCCAGATCTTCCCCTTCTCGTCGATCTTGGTGATCTTCACCTCGATCTGATCGCCGGGCTTGAACAGCTCCGCCATCCGAGCGCGGGCGTCGTGGCTGGCCTCCGACACGTGGACCAGGCCTTCGAGGTTCTCGGCCTCGGGCAGGGCCACGAAGGCGCCCCACTCCACCACGGTACGGACCACGCCCTTCATGTCCTGCCCCTCTTGGAGCAGGCCCAGGGCGTGCTTGCGGCGCTCGTGGGCCTCCGCCTCCAGCATCGGGCGACGGGTGACCACGATGTCCCGCCCTCCGCTCTTGAAGTGTACGACCTTGAAGTCGAGCACCTGGCCGAGGAGCGCGGCGAAGTTCGCCTGGTTCGGATGCAGATCCATGCCCGAAGCGGGGGCGAAGGCACGCAGGCCGCGGATGTCGACCTCCACGCCGCCCTTGATGACGCCGGTGATGAGACCCGGGATCAGCGTGCCGTCCTTCGCGGACATCTCCACGAAGGGCTTGGCTTCTTCTTCTCGCAGCGGCTTGCGCGTGAGCACCACGAGCCCGCCGCGGGCGCCGTCGTTGTGCACGCGGGCCACGAAGCGATCGCCGACGGAGGGGATCAGATCGTCCGGCTCCATCTCCGTGCGATCGAAGATGGCCAGGGCCTTGCCGCCGAGATCCACCATCACGGCGGTGTCCAACACGGCGGTGACCTTGCCGAACACTTCTTCGCCAACGTGGAACGGCGCGCGCTCGTTGGCGGGGCGCTGGGCAGGGTGCTCACCGCCCGGCTTCTTCTTGCGCTTCTTGCGCTTCTTCTTCTTCTTGCCGCCTTCACCCGCCGCGGCTTCCGCAGCCGCCGCGGGCGCGGTGCTCTGCTCGACCGGCGCGCCGGCTTCTGCCGCCGCTTCCGCGGGCGTGCTCGCTTCCGCGGGCGCGCTCGCTTCCGCGGGCGCGCTCGCTTCCGCGGGCGCGCTCGCTTCTGCGGGCGTGCCGGCCTCCGCGGGCGCGCTCGCCTCCGCGGGCGTGCTCGCTTCGCTCGGCGTGGTCGATGTGGAAGGGGCGTCGGCCGCGCGAGGCTCTTCCGGCGGCGTGGCTTCGGTCGCCTCGCCGGGGGCAGCGTTGTCGGGGCCGTGTTCTCCAGAGGTCATGACGGGTCCGCTATGGGGGTTCGCCGTATAACGCGCCTGCTCTCGGGTGCCAATCGCGACGCGCACTCGGGGTTCAGCGAGTGATGGGCAGATGTTTGTTGACGCCCCCGGTGCGATCGATGCTGAGGCCCTGGGCCTGGGTGTTCTGCCGCTCGATTTCCTCCACCAGGCGGTCCGCGACCTCGATGAACGCCTTGGCGATTTCCGAGCCGGGTGAGGCCTGGACCACGGGCGTGCCCGCGTCCCCCCACTTTCGGACGTCCGGGTGCAGCGGGATCTGGCCGAGGAGCGGTGCCCCCGCGAGCTCCGCGACCTTTTGCCCGCCGCCGCTGCCGAACAGCTCGTGGCGTTTGTCGCAGCCGTCACACACGAAGTAGCTCTCGTTCTCGACGATGCCGGTGATCGGGATGCCGACCTTCTGGCACATGCTGACGGCCTTGTAGACGTCCATCAGCGCCACCTCCTGCGGCGTGGTCACCATCACGGCGCCGTTGGTGCGCACCTGCTGAGAGAGGGTGAGGGCGATGTCGCCGGTGCCCGGCGGCAAGTCGAGCACGAGAAAATCGAGCTCGCCCCAGGCGACGTCCTTCAAGAATTGCATCAAGGCGCCCTGCAGCATGGGGCCGCGCCACACCACGGCGCTCTTGGGATCTTCCAGCAAGAAGCCGATGCTCATCAGCGAAAGGCCGAAGCGGCTGAGCGGCTTGATCTGGGTGCCGTCGCTCATCGGCTGGCCGGTGATGCCGAGCATGGTGGGCACGCTGGGCCCGTACATGTCCGCGTCCAGGAGCCCGGTGCGGTAGCCACGGCGCACCAGCGCCAGTGCCAGGTTCGCGGCGACGGTGCTCTTGCCGACGCCACCCTTGCCGCTCATCACCAGGATGATGTTCTTGACGCTGGGGACGGGATCGCCGTCGGCGATGGGGCGACCGGAAACGGGCTCGGACATGCCGGTTCGTTAGGACCAGTCGCGGGGGCTGTCAACGTCACAGCACGCCGCTGAGCCACGCCAGCGCGATCCCCACACCAAAGCCGCCCAGCAGGGCGAGCCACGGCGCCAGGCGACCCTTCTCCGATGGCTCGTGCTCGGAGGCTCGCGTGGGAGGCGCCGTCGAGGCGTGGCGTTCTTCCACCTCCGGGCCCACCGGAAGGGGAGTCCCCGGGGCCAGCCCGAAGGACTCCGCATCCAAGTGGGGCGCGGAAGGCGCTCGGGGGATCTTGGGCTCGAACAACAGATCTTCCGACAGGGTCATCGCGGAAGCATCGAAATGCAGCGTGTCTTCGCTCGGGAAGCTGTCGAAGCGCGGCGCCCGCTTCACGTCCACCAGCGGGATCGGCTCCGCGCTGACCTCGGAGCGCATGCTGGGCAGGTACTCCCAGCTCACGAAGGGCACCAGCCGCGCCCCGAGGGCGCTCGCGCTCTGGGGGCGATCGTCCGGGTCGACGGCGAGGGCATCCTCCACCACTTCCGTGAGCGCTTCGGGCAGGTCCGGCCGGAGCTCCGCGAGCGGCGTGTGGCGCCCGCGCACCACTGCCGTCAACAGCTCCATGGGCGACGCGCCGCTGGCAGGGCGCACCCCGCTCAAGAGCTCGTACAAGAGCACGCCGGCAGCGTAGACGTCCGCCCGGGCATCGACTTCGCGGCCGAGCACCTGTTCCGGCGCCATGTACACCGGGGTGCCCAATAGCGCGCCGTCCGCCAGCGCGTCCTCGCTCCGATCCAGGATGCCCTTGGCGATCCCGAAGTCGAGCACCTTCACCCGCGGCCGGTCCGGCTCCGGATGCGTCACCATCACGTTCGTCGGCTTCAGGTCGCGGTGGACGATGCCGGCCACGTGCGCCGCGCTCAAGGCGCTCAGCACCTGCAGCATCAGCTCGCAGGCGTAGGGGTAGGGGAGCGGCCCGCGGCTCTCGAGCAGCTCCGCGAGCGTTTCACCGCTGAGCAGCTCCATCACCATGTAGGCAACGTCGTGCTCGTCGATGCCCACGTCGTAGATGTCGACGACGTTCTTGTGGCGCACCGTCGCCGCGGCGCGCGCCTCCGCCAAGAAGCGCGCCTGGATCTGCGGATGACGCCCGAGCTCTCGGTGCAGGATCTTGAGGGCGACGCGCCGCCCCGTCAGGGCGTGCTCGGCCTCGTACACGGTGGCCGACCCTCCCACCCCGAGCTCTCCGCACAGCGCGTACTTACCAGCGACCAGGTCTAGCTCTCGAGCGTGGGTCATGGCTTTGCACCATGTGGAGAGAACGACCCGAGCCGTCAGCCCTTGAGCAAAAAGAGCCTACCGAGCTTTCGAGAGCATGTCGGTCCGCCGCGGAACCTCGCGAATCGCCAGCGCGACGGGGCTCGCGCCGGACCGACAAACCCACAAAAACAAACCGGCGCGCCCCGAAGGACGCGCCGGCTCGTTCTGACGGGGCTATCGGGCTCAGCCCGCGGAGCCCTCGCCCTTCACGCTGGCGCTGGCGTTGACCGAGACGTTGATCGACGCGGAGGCCTGGCCTGCCACATCGAAGGCGCCCGCGAAGCACACCGCGCCGGCCGCAGATAGGTCTGCTGCCGCCTGAAGCGACGCGCCCACCTGGGAAGCGAGGTTCAGGATCGGGTCCTTGAGCGTAAGGGTCATGTTGAGCGCGGCCGCGATGTCGCCGCCGTGCGCCTTGAGCGCCGCGTACAGCTCTGCGTCGCCGTTCACCTTGATGATGGCCTCGCCGCCGCAGTCCACGCTGGCCGAAGCCTGAGCGTCACAGGAGCCCTGACACTCCGCGTCGACCTCGCAGTTCAGCTTTCCTTCACAGTGCGGCTCGGTGTAGTCCACCGAGCAGCCACCAGTGCAGGTGCCTTCGCACGTGGCGGGAGTCACTGCGCAGGTGCCGCTGCAGGTACCCTGGCAGTTCACACCGGCGTCCGCCGTGCACTTGCCAGTGCACTGACCGGTGCAGCCACCTTCGAAGTTCCCGCTGCACTGCGCCGAACAGCTGCCCGAAGCCGCGCCACCGGTGCAGCTGCCTTCGCACTTGCCCTTGCAGTTGCCCGCAGCGCTGCCGCTGGTGGCGGTGCCGTCGCAAGTGCCTTCGCAGGTGCCTTCGCAAGTGCCGCTGAAGCTCGCGCTGCAGCCAGCGTCGCAGGTGCCTTCCCAGGTCGGTGCGTCGCAGGTGCCGGTGCACGAGCCCGAGCAACTGATCGCGGCGGTTGCTTCGCAGGTGCCCTTGCACTCGCCCTCACACGCGACCGACGGGGCCGTGCAGGAGCCGCTGCACTCCGCGGAGCACTTGCCCGAGAGCTCCCCAGGCGTACACGACGCCGCGATGTCGCAGTTGGCGGCCGCGGCGCACTTCGCTTGGCAGTTGGCCTGTACCGAAGCGTTCACCTTGCACGAGTAGGTGGCCGAGACGCTGACGGTGACGCCCGCGTCGAGGGCGCTCTTCACGCGGGCATTGAGCACGCCGCAGGCGCCCGCAGCGTCCGTCTTGCTCGTGTCCAGCCCGAGGTCAGCGTTGATCGCGTTGCACGTGGTTGCCCACTTGGCTTCCAGCTTCAGAGCAGCCGCTTTGAGGTCGGCCGCCGCATCGGCGAACGCCTTGATTTTGGCGTCCGCCTTGGCGGACACATCCAACCCGTCGCAGCCCTTGGCTGCGTTGGCCGCGTCCTCGGCGCTGCTACAGCCGCCCGCGAGCGGAACGACCAGGGCCGCCACCAGGGCGGGACCAGCCAAGAACCGGAAAGAGTTCGTCTTCTTCATAACTCAAGCACTCCTTGTTCCCCTGAATCACCCGAGCGGGCCGAGCCCGCAGGGAAGTTGGACGACCCGGCGCCCAACCCGATGCAAGGCTAACCCGGCGCGGCCGACTGTCCAAACCCCAGCGGACTTTTCGAATGAGGTCGTACGGATAGCGCCCCGCGTCAGAGGGGCGGCCAGCACCCCGTCTGGGGGGACGCGTTGGGGGCGGCAATATTGGCGCCCACGCACTTTTGGTACAGCGGGCTGCCCCCGGCCTGGACCTGCGGCCCGCCGTAGCACTGCATGGCAGCGCCGCCTGGCGTCTGCGGGCAGCCGCCACCGGTGCAGATGGCTTGCTGGACCAGCGGCAAACCGGTGCAGTCACAGCTGGGGGTCAGATCCACGCAGTAGCGCTCGCCGCTGAAGTCGCTCGACAGGCACAGGCCGGTCGGGCAGTCGCCGTCGTCCAAACACGGCTCGCAGCTCTTGCCGGTGCCCTTGCAGCTGCCGAAGCGATGGGCGCAGGTGGCCACGCCCAGGTCCTGGTCCCACACGTCGCAGATGCTGGCGGAGCCCCAGGGGCAGGCGTTGGGTAGGTTCGGGTCGCACTCCACGGTGCAGATCTTGTTGCCCTTGGTGTCCTTGGCGCACACCTGACCCTGGACCGCGAGGCAGTCCGCGTCGGTCTCGCACTCGTTGCAGTACTCGCGCTTGAGGCAGATGTTGCGGAGCAGGGTCAACGGACCGCAGCTGTACTCCTTGCCGTCGCCGATCTTGGCCGCCTCTATGCATTCGGTTCCGGGCGGCGCGCATTTCTTCTTCTCTGCACCACACGCCATAGAAGTGTCCTGACACCCCAAACAGGTATTGGTATTCGTGTCGCACGTCTGTTTCGGGTTCTTGCAGGTACCGTCAGCTTCGCAGGGAAGGTTGGTGGCCACACAGTCCTTGGCGGCCGGAAGAAACCCGCACGCCGCCTCACACGTCACTCGACCTGTTCGCGTCGTAGAGCAGAAGTAACCGGTGGCACAGTCGCTGTCGGCGAGGCACTCGTCCTTCGTGCAGTAAGCGTCCACGTCGCCCGGGCCCGATCCGACGCACAAGAAGCCGTTGGGCTTGTCACAGTCGTCGCACTTGTTCGTCTTCGGATCGCAGAACTGGCTGGGGTTGTCGCACTTGCCCTCGGCGTTGCAGTCCGGCGTGTTGAGCTCGGGGCAGGCGGTGCCGAACTGCCCATCGGGGTAGGCGTCGCCCTGCACGCAATAGTTCACCGTCTGGCCGGGATCCGCAGCGCCCGGCTCGTCCGGATAGAGCTTGCCGCCCGGGGTGCAGTGGCCCACGCCCTTGCAGTCCGCGTGGGTACGGCAGCCCGCGATGGTGCAGGTTCCGTCGACGCACTTGAAGCCGCGCGCGACGTCGCACTCCGCGCTCGTTTCACACGGCTCGAACTGGCCGATGCCGCCGTCGTGATCGGTGAAGGGCGGCTTGTAACAGAAGTATCCATCGGTTGCGGGGTTGGCGACGGTCTGCGCGATGGCGTGCACACAGTTCTTGCCCGCGGCGCAGTCGTCGTTCGTCTGACACGGCTCTGCGCAGTAGTTGTAGAGGCACGCGCTTCCGGGCACCGCGCAGTCCGCCGGGTTGCACTTCTTCTCGCAGCGTCCGTCGGGTGTCTCGTAGCCGTCGCACACCGCGTCCTTGCTGGAGCAGGCGACGGGCACCAGGGAGCCGAGCACCAGCACCGCCGCAATGGCCGCTCGTGCAGGAGTGAGAAGGGATTTCCAGAAACTGCGCATGACCTAGACCTCGAACGGGAGGGCCCGCGGGCCCCGGATCCCCGGTGGATTCAGAAGAAGCATGACCGACCAGCCGCGCTCGGGCCGGCGGGAGGCCCATAACCGGGCCGAGACCGCGAGAAAAGGGGGCACGGCGCCGACTTGACGGGGGCACCCTGCCGGCTAAGCTCTCGAAGGCGCTCTAGCACAGCCAGGGGAAGTGTACCCATGCGAAACATCGTTGCTCTATCCGTGTCCGCCCTCGTCTCCGTGTTCGCCCTCGGAGCCTGCTCGTCGGACGCGGGCTCCAAAGACCAAGTTGCCTTCGATCATGGGGACAACACCGGCGGCAACGCCGTGTCCGCGCCGAGCTTCGAAGCCAAGCCGTATCCCGCTGCTCCCTATGGGACGCAGATCGGTTCGGTAGTCGCACCCTTGGAGTGGCTGGGTTGGAACGATGGCGCACTTTCAGCCTACGACGTGAATTCCTTCGAAAACATCGGGATGGCTGACTTCCACGATCCCACTGGGGAGAAGGGCGTCCAGCTCCTTTTTGTGAACGCGTCGGCTGTCTGGTGCACGGTGTGTCGCGCGGAGTACAAGTACCTCAAGGATGCAAAGATCTACGAGAAGTACAGCGGCGGAATGAAGCGCTGCGATCCCAATGGCGATGTGGACAAGGAGTGCGGCGGGAACACCTGTCATGCCAACGTCTTCGAGGAAGACGGCCAGGGTCCGACCGGCGGATGTGCGTACCTGGGCCAGCGATGCATTGCCACGGCGCCAGATTGCGGTGGTCTCAAGTGCGTGGACGGCATCCATCCAGACGATGAGACCGGTCGTCATGGAGTGTGTACAGGTATGCAGTTCGTTGGTGCCATCTTCGAGGATGGTGCCAGCCCGCCCAATCCCGCCAAGCCCGACAACTTGGTGTGGTGGGGGACGAACTACAACGTGAAGTTCCCCCTGGTGCTGGATCCCGGCTTCAAGACGGGCGCCTTCTTCACCGCGGACGCGACGCCGATGAACTTGCTGGTTGATGCGAAGACCATGCAGATCGTCGGAAAGGTTCTCGGCGGCGACACTACAGCGCTATTCGCGCAGGCCGACAAGCTCCTCGCCGGCGGCTGAGAGCCCGGTATCTTGCAGTGACGCCGCGGGCTCGTAACCGAGTCGGCGGCGTCACCGTTTTTGTGGCATGTCACAGGCCATGAAGACCCTCCCCGTCCTCGTCCTCCCCCTCGCCCTATTCGCTTCCGCCTGCGGTGGCCCAGCGGCTTCCGGCGGCGGTCCCACCACCGGTGGCACCGAACCGGAGACGGCTTCGACCGACGGCGCCGCGAGCGAGCCGAAGGGCGCGCGCCCGCCGGACTTCGAGCTCCCCACGCTCACGGGGGACACCGTTCGCTTGAGCGATCACCTGGGCAAGGACGTGGTGCTGCTCGACTTCTGGGCGACGTTCTGTGACCCGTGCCTCACCGCCATGCCGCACCTGGACGAGGTGTACAAGAAGCACAAGGACGAAGGCTTCGTCGTGCTGGGCATCTCGATCGACGGGCCCGACTCCATTGCCGAGGTGAAGACCACCGTCGCCAAGCTCGGCGTTTCCTTCCCGATCTTGCTCGACCAGGAAACGAGCGTGGTCGCGCTCTACAACCCCAAGACCAGCGCGCCCTACTCCGTGCTCATCGGCCGCGACGGCTCGATCATCACGAAGAAGGAAGGCTACACCACGGGCGACTCCGGGGCCGTCGAGCGGGACGTCGAAGCGGCGCTGGCAAAGAAGTAGCCGCGCCCTCTACATTTTCATGTCGCCGCGCCGCGGAACCTCGCGGCCCGCGGCACGGCGCCGTAGCGTCAGTCCGAGCAGCGCGAGCACGCCGGCACTCCACGGAAACGGCGGCGACGTCGGGGCCGGCGACGGCACGCGGCAGCCGCAGCTGCCGCTGTCGTCGCCGTTGGGCGTCGCGGCGGGCACGCCGGCTCCACCATCGTTCGCTTGGCCGCCGGAGCCCGCGCCGCCAGCGCTCCCGCCGCCCGCGCCGCCCGCGCTCCCGCCGCCTGCGCCGGCTCCGCCTCCCGTCCCGGCCGTACCCGCACTCAAGGTGATTGGATAGCCGCTTCCGTTCGCGCTGCCCGCGGCGTCGACCACATAGACGTAGGCCGTCTGCCCCTCGCTCAGCGCGCCTTGATTGAGCGTGACGGTGATGGACGAGGGCGTCCAGGCCGTCGGGGGTTGGATCTCGCAATCCGTGCGCGATTCCCACGTGGCTCCATCACACAGCTCCACGCGCGCCCAGGTGTCGTCCATGTAGATGTCGTCCCAGGTGGTGTCGACCTGGTGCCCGGCGCCTTCGTTCACCAGCAAGTATCCGAAGTGAGGCGTCGAGAGGGTCACGCCGTCGCTGCCCATCGTCGTTCCGGACTTGGTGACGGAAACCACGCTCTCGCCGGGGTGGTAGGCGGAGAATCTCGCCATGCCGTCGCTCGCGCTGGCGCTGGTGGAGTCTTTCCACTCGACCTCGAAGCGCAGCCACTCTCCGGCTCGCGCCCAGTCGTTCCATGAGCTCGGCCACGCGCCGCCGGTGTACTGGAACTCGAAGTAGTTGCCGTTGTTGCCGACGTCTCCGCCTTCGGTCCACCACGATTGCAGCGCCAGCACCGGCCAGTCGGCGTGCTCCGGGCCGGACAGCACGTGGATGAGCTTGGCCTGCCAGTCCCCGGACGTGCTCAACTTGGGAAACTCGATGTACAGGTAGCCCGTCAGGTACTTCCGTCCGGCGTTGGGCCACGCCTTCAAGTGATAGAAGTTCCCGTTCGGCGTGGTCGACGGCCACGTGTAGGTCATCTTGTCGGTCACGCTCCGCTTCGAGAACGGGTGGCGGAGGTGCTCGTCGCTGAACTTGATGTCGCCGTTGCCGTGGTTTTCCCAATAGCCGGTGGTCGAGACGTCGTTGCCGAGCGCCCCGTCCTCGAAGTCGTCCCACTTCAACGGTTCGGCGGTGGTCTTGGTGCCGAAGCCATCCCCCGTGATGGTCACGGACGAACCATGCTGCGCGGCGCCGGAAACGGTCGAGATGCTCGGAGCCGCCAGCGAGCTGCTCGCCAACGTGCACGCCGCCGCCACGACGCGCGGGACTGGACGCAAACGGAAGGGCATGCCCCACGCTTAGCAACCGCCGTGCCCGACGTCCGTTCGGTCCTTGGCCGGCTGCAACTCGAAGGACTGAAAGCCCGGGGACTCCCGGTGTCCGATCGAGTGGATCGCCCACCCGATCACCGCGATCGGGTGCGAGCGCGTCCCCGCAATCGCGCTTCTCTCGGCCCTTCGACGCCGCTCTCGATCGAACCGATCGGGGTCACATCGAAGAATCCACGAAGATGCGGCCGGCACATGGATTGCTTTTCCGCTGCCCCATGCGAACGAGCATCGTGGTGTGTTGTGTGTTTCTCGCTACCGCATGCGGTAGCTCATCGGACGACAACAATCCCGCCGGCGGCGGCGGGACGAGCGCCGGTGGATCATCGGGGGCCAGCACCGGTGGCACGTCGGGAGCCGCCACGGGCGGCAATGCCGGCACGGCTGGGACGTCGGGAGCCGGCAGCGGCGGCGCGTCGGGAGCCGGCAGCGGCGGCGCGGCGGGAGCGGCCGGCAACTCCGCGTTCTTGAGCTGGGACGCCGCCCCGGCCGACGCGAGTCACGGCGCTCCCACCGGCTATCGCATCTACCACGCAGACTCTCCGAGTGGTGCGTACAGCGTGCTCGCCGAAGTGGGCAACGTCACGAGCTTTACCGCCAAGGATCTCTCCTCCGGCACGCATTGCTTCAGCGTCAAGGCATTCAACCCCGCCGGCGAAAGCGCCACGGCCGGCTGCGGCAACGGCGATTGCTGCAAGACCATTCCCTGAATCGGAGCGACAGATGAAACGAACACCCCTCGCATTCCTGCCGCTCGCCCTGGTCGGGCTGCTCACGACCCCGGCGTCGGCCAAGCCCACCATCACCTCTGCCAACGGCACGTTCAGCGACGGATCCACGGTCGTCGTGGGCGGCTCGGAGTTCGGCAGCAACGCCTTGAAGTTCGAATGGACCGGCGACCTGATCGAGTCGACGGCCAGCGGCCAGGTGCCCCAGAAGGCAGGCTGGACGTTCTCCAGCTCTTGGGCGGACAACGTCGCGGCGACCGATCAAGCTCACAGCGGCAAGAAGAGCGTGAAGAACGAGCTGGACGACAGCAGCAAGTACGCGGCGCCCATTCGCTTCGACTCCGGTGCGGACATTCCGGAGCACACCTGGATCTTCGTGAGCTGGTGGGTCCGCCGAACGCATGCCGGCAACGGCCAGTGGAAGATGTTTCGCATCAACTGGCAGAGCGACATCCAGGACGACTACCCGCAGATCGTGATGTTCAACTGGTACAACAGCAATCAGCACTTCATCCGCCCGGGACCGGGAACGGAGGGCAACGCCACCGCGGACTGGAGCCCGCCGTTTCCGAGCAAGGACGACCGCTGGTACCGCATGGACTACACGGTGCACACCTCCGCCTTGGCGACGTCCGACGGCTCCTACACGACGACGCTGTTCGACCCAGACGGAGGCAGCAAGCTCCAGGAGAAGGCGGTTGACAGCGCCATGTCCTACTTCTCGGGCAGTCGGCGCTACCGCTGGTTCTTGTGGCAGAACTACATCGGCAACGGGGAGACGTCGCAAACCACCTGGACCGACGACCTCTTCGTTCAGGTGGGGACGCGGGCTCGCGTGGAGATTGGCGATGCGAGCAAGTGGTCCGCCTGTACGTCGCGCGAGATCCAGATCCCGAGCGCCTGGAGTGGCTCGACCATCACCATCTCCGTCAATCAAGGCGCGTTCGGTTCCTCGGACACGGCGTATCTCTATGTCGTGGCCGACGACGGCAGCGTGAACGAGGACGGTTTTCCCATCACCTTCGGCGGCGGGACGCCGATTCAGCCTCCCAACGCGCCGAGCAATCTGATCGTGAACTGACCGCTACGCCTTCTTCTGGCGGGCGCGGATGACCTCGAAGTAGCGTCGGGCGATGCCCGACGCAGCGGCCGCCTTGCCGACGTGGCCGTCGTGCTTGTCGAGGACGTGAGCTACGTAGCGACGCTCGAGCTCGGCGACCACGCGGCGCCGGGCTTCCGGCAATGGCAGCCCGAGGACGGCCGCGATCGGATCGCGACCGTCCGCAATGCCGTCGCCCGCCGCCGCCGCGCTGAAATCTTCGCCGTCGCCCAGGGCAACGTGCCGAGCGATCAGGTTCGACAGCTCGCGCACGTTCCCAGGCCAGTGGTAACCCTCGTGGCGCACCAAGAGCCGCTCCGGAAAGGGGGCGTCGGGTCTGTCGTGCTGCCGCCAGAAGTGTCGGGCCAAGAGCTCGACGTCGCCGCGCCGGCGGCGCAGCGGGGGCAGCTCGATGCGGCCGACGGCGAGGCGAAAGAACAGGTCCTCGCGAAACTCGCCGTCTTGTACCGCGCGGTCCAGGTCCCGACGCGTGGCGGCGATGATGCGGGTGTTCACCTTGCGCCAAGTGCTACCGCCGACCCGCTGCACCTCGGAGCGCTCGACGGCGCGCAAGAGCTTCGACTGCAGTGGAAGCTCGAGGTCGCCGATCTCGTCGATCAGCAGGGTGCCGCCGTCGGCCAGCTCGAACACGCCGGCGCGCGCGTTGGTCGCGCCCGTGAACGCTCCTCGCTCGTGACCGAACAGCGCCGAGTCCATCAAGCTGGCCGGAACCGCCGTGCAGTCGAACACGACGAAGGGCGCTGCCGCCCGCGGCCCGAGCTCGTGCAGCGCTTCGGCCAAGAGCTCCTTGCCGGTGCCGGTTTCGCCCTCGATCACGACCGGGATGGCAGACGCCGCGAGCTTCTCGCACAAGGGGTACAGCCGCCGCATCTCCGGGCTGGCGCCCACGACGCGGCCGAAGGCGGTGGCGTCGGAGTCGGGGTCCGCCGGGGTGACCGCGGCGCTCACCCGATCCACGCGCAGGGTGGTGGCGCCCAAGCGCAGGTACTCTCCGCCGGCCAACACGGCATCTTGGATCACGATCCCGCCCGCCACGGTTCCGTTGGTGGAGCCGAGGTCTCTCACCGAGAGGCCGGCCGCGGACAGCTCGAGTGCGGCATGACGCCGGGAGATCTGCGGGTCCGTCAGCCGAACGGCGCAGCTCGGGCTCGTGCCGCACAGCACGTGAGCGCCGTCCTCGCCGAGCGTCCAGGTCTTGCCCGCGTCGGGGCCATCCACGACGGAGATCTCGAAGGCCGTCGTCAAGGGCTCGACCGCAACGCGAGGGCGGACGCGCGTTCCCTCGTCTTCGTCAGGCACCCGACTCATCTCCGTGAGGGTAGAGCGTACTGCATCCGGATGGAACCAGTGCCTCGGTCAGAACACGATCGCCGTAGTCGGCGCTCGCGCGTGGCGCTCGTCGCCGCCCGAGTCGAGGGCGAGGAACGTGGCGACGCCCAACGCGATGATGCCGGTGCCGAGCAAGACGTCTGCGACGCGGATCTTGGTGCGTGCGCGATCCACGTCCGACTCCTGGCAGCCCGGCGCGCAGCTGTCCCGCAAGTGGGAAACGTCGCTCTTGCCGTCGAAGAAGAAATAGCCGCCGGCCCCGATGGCCACGACGCCCACCCCGCCGACGACGGCGGCCATCACGGGAAAGTTGGACCGCGCCGGCTCCGGAGGTGTAGAGGCAAGACGCTTCGTGAGCGGCTTCATCTCCACGCGCAGGAGGCGCCCTTGCTCGCTCTCTCGCACCATGAAGCTCCGCTTGCTGGCTGCGAAGCCGGGCGCTTCGAAGCGGAACGTGTGCATGCCCGGATCGAGCGGCACGCTGCGGCCGTCGAGGCGCGAGAGGAGCGGCGTGCCGTCGAGCGTGACCCGGACGTTGGCCAAGTCTCGGCCGTTCGCGTCTCGCACCGCGAGGACCACCGTGGGGATCCTCGACTCGATGTCAGCGAGCCACGGAACGCACTGCTGCTTCACGATGTCCGGGCAGGTTTGCGCCGCGCAGTGAACGAACTGCTCTTTCGCCTCCAACAGCTTTCCGTCGCGGCGCGCTTTCTGTCCGCTGGTGTGCGCCGTCAGGCAGGCCTCCACGTTCGCGTCATCGGCGCGCGCCGGAGGGCACGCCAAGCACAGGAATGCTGCGGCGAGCAGCGCGATACGAAAGCGGCGCACCATGCCGATGGATAGCATGCACTCGCGTGCTCCCGTTTTGAAGATCGCCGGCGGGACCGCGTGATAGTCGGGCAACCGGGCTACAGGCACTCGCGCTTGATGTGTTGAATCCCGTCCGAATCGACGTAGTAGGGCGGGTTGCAGTTCGTCCGCTTCTTGACCGTGGGCGCCGGAGGGCGATTCCGGGGCGTTGCTCGGGGCTTGGTGGGCGCGGCGCTGGCGGACGCCGGGGCGGACGCGGAGGCGGCCGCCGCGGTGGACGCGCTCGGCGCGGGTTTCTCCTCGGGGAGTGCGACCGGCGGCGCCGCAGGCGCGCCGGTGGCGCCTTCAGAGGCGGAGGGAGCCGTTCCCCGGCGTGTCGTGCTCAGGGTGAGCCCCGTGGCGATGACGATGATGGCGAGCACGGCCGCCAACGCCACGAGCCGGCCTCGCCGCCGCACCGGCTCCGCGTCCTCGTGCCGTACCTCGCCCACGGCCGTGGTGACCGTCGCATCGTCGTGCCCGACGGTTCGCGGCTTGGCCTCGGGAAGCGCGGGCGCCGATGCGGGGACGGTCTCCGGCGCTTCGAGTGGGGCCGACTCGATCTCGACGAAGCGCCGCTCCCGTCGGCTCAGCTCTTCGCCGGCGACGGCGGCCACCCAGCGGCGAACCTCGGAGGTGCTGGCCAGCGCTGCACAGGACTCGATGCGCCCGGCCATCTCGCTGGCCAGAGCGAAGCGCTGCCGCGGATCACGCATCAGCGCGCGCGCGACGAGCTCGTCGAGCTCCCGCGGCACGTCGGCCAGCGTGCTCGGCGCGGGGACCTTGCTGCCCAGCGCCAGGGCCAGCGTCTGAGCGTCGGTTTCGCCGCTGAACAGCCGCCGGCCGGTCAGAAGCTCCCAGGTGAGGACGCCCACGGCGTAGATGTCGGACTGGCGCGTGATGGCCGCCCCGGACATCTGCTCCGGAGCCATGTAGGCGAGCTTGCCTTTTACCTGGCCGCTCGGGGTCGTGCGCATGCGTCCGCGGGCCTTGGCGATCCCGAAATCGATCAGCCGGCCCAGACCGTCCGCGCCCACCAGCAGGTTCTGCGGCGACACGTCCCGGTGAACGATGCCGAGGGGCGTGCCCGCCTCGCTCTTCGCCGAGTGAGCCGCTTCCAGGCCGCTCAGCACGTCGAGGACGAGGCGCAGACTGACGCCCAAGGACGGCTTGGGAGCGTTCGACGCTCGCGCGCGTCGAAGCAGCCGGGAGAGGGATTCCCCGTGGACGTACTCCATGACGATCAGGAGCTCGTCCCCAGCGCGAACGACGTCGAGGGTCTGCACCACGTTGGGATGCAAGATGCGGGCGCTGAGTCGAGCTTCGTCCAGGAACATGGCCAGGAAGTCCGGGTCCTTGGCGAACTGGGGGAACATGCGCTTGATGGCCACGCGGCGCGTGAAGCCTTCTCCGCCGATGAGCCGCCCGAAGTGCACGGTCGCCATGCCGCCGGCGGCGATCTCGTCGAAGATCGCGTAGCGGCCGACCCTGCGCGGGAACTCGGGTGCAGGCATGCTCCCTTCGAACATACCACCCCGATCGGGTCGATCGGGGGACGTCCGCGGGCGGGCGGGAAAACCACTGGCCTGGCGTTTGCAAACGCCGTGCGCATGACGAATCGAAGACGCGTACCCGTGGTGCTGGCGCTGGGTCTGACCTGGAGCGTCGCTGCCCAGGCCGAGCCCGTGGTGAGCGGAGTCCAGGGCTCGGTGAGCCACGGCGTCAGCGTCACCATCGAAGGCAGCGGCTTCGGTCAAAAGAGCCCTGCCTCGCCGGTGGTTTGGGACGACTGCTCTGGAACGGATCCCGGCGAGAAGTGGGACTTCGTCTATCCCTACAGCAACGATCCGGAGTTTCGCCTGACGTACCGCACGCCCGGCGAGGTGCAGAAGGCGGGCGGCAAGACGGGTGGCGTGGCGCTGCCGCACGAGCACGTCACGCGCTACTTCGCGGGCGCGCACTACAACTCCGGACCGACGGACGCCCACGCCGGCTACAACGTGTGCGCGGGCAAGAACGGACAAGAGGGAGCGACGTACACGTACATCAGCTTCTACTCGGCGATCGATCCCGATTGGCACTTCGTGTTCGACAATCCCGACCCTGCCGAAAACGATCACAACTTCAAGGAGTACGACTGGGCCGCGGGGACCGGCTACATGGGCTCGGGGCCCAACCTGTACTTCGGTCGGCCGCAGGTCGCGGAGTCGAGCTCGACCTGGGGCGCGAACTACTACGAGGGCATGAACGCGAAGGTCTTCGGCGTGGATCCCGCCGTGATGAACTACTATCCGTCGACGGGCGGGATCTTCGGCACCGTGTCCGTCCCCACGCCGCAAACGGGCTGGCACAAGGTGGAGCTGGTGCTGAAACACGGCAGCGACGACGGCTTTCATCGCGTGTACCAGGACAACGTTCGGGTCTGGGACGCCGACGTGAACGACGATCAACTGGGATCCCCGGCGGCGCGCGCCGAGACGGTGTTCGGCGGCTACGCGCGGGAAGCGGGCTCCACCGACGAGTACAAGAACAACTGGCGCTACTACGCGGACGTCTACTACGACCACTCATTGGCGCGCGTCGTGCTCGCGGATGCCGCAACGTACGCGGACGCCACCGTGGTGGAGCCGCAGATCCCTTCGGCGTGGTCCGACGGCAGCATCAGCATCGACATCAACCAGGGCAGGCTCGCCGACGGAGCGGAAGCGTGGGTGTACGTGTTCGACGCGACCGGCACGCCGTCGACGGGCTACGCGGTGACGCTCGGGCAGGGCGCTCCCGCCGGCGGCGGCGGAGCGCCGAGCGCGGGCGGCGCGGCCGGGAGCGGCGCGGCGGCGGGAGGTCCCGCCAGCGGCAGGGCCTCCGGCAGCGGCGGCGCGGCGGGGGAGCGCGGCGGCGGCGGGAGCGTCAGGGGGCGACGCGAGCGGCGACGGCGGCGGCTGCGTCGTGGGGCGCGCCGGAAGCTCCGAAGCGCGGTGGCCGTGGATCGCTCTGTTCGGGATGCTGGCCATGGGCGCGTGGAGGCGACGCACCCGATCGAAGTGATCGCAGCCCCGATCGCGTGGATCGGGGAGGGCGCGAGGTTCCGCGGCGGACCGACAAAAATGATCGAGTGGATGCTGCCGTAGTGGGCGGCATGCGGCTTGCTGAAGCCGGGGCATGACGACGCTGCGAACGACGCTCTTGGTGCTGGCAGTGACACTGGCGGGCTGCTCTTCGTCCGGCGAGGACGCCAAGGCGAGCGGCGGCGCGTCCGGAGCGGCGGCGGGAGGAACGACGTCGGGGGGCAGCGGCGGCGGGTCGGGCGGCGTGCCTTCGGGGGGTGCGAGCGGGAATGGTGCTGGCGGCACCACCACGGGCGGCCAGGGCGGCGGTGGCGCACAGAGCGCCGACGAGTGCGCGAGCCCAAACCCGGACTGGATCTTCTGCGAGGACTTCCAGAGCGGAACGAAAGACGTGTGGGACGACTACGACGGCAACCCGGACTCCACCAACCTGATCGTGGACGATCCGGGGCCGGCAGGCGCCTCCGACAACCTCGCGATGCGGCTGCGCGTGCCCCCGGGACGCGGCGGAGCGGACTTGGTCAAGGTGCTGCCGGACACGTACGACAAGCTCTATGCGCGCTGGTACATCAAGTACGAGCCCGGCTTCGATTTCAGCGCGGCGAACCACGGCGGCGGCTTGCACGCCGGCGATCGGGATTGGCTCGGGCACTCCGGGCAGCAGCCCAACGGCTCCGACTGGTTCGGGGCGTGGATCGACTACTTGAACGGCGATCCGCACATCTTCGACATCTACGCCTACTACCCGGGCATGTACCAGGATTGCGTCGACCCCAATGGCCAGTGTTGGGGCGATCACCTACCGTGCATCTTCGACGAGGGCTCGACCTACTGCGAGAAGCCGCAACACCGAGAAACGGTGATGCCGCCGACGTTGACTCAGGACAAGTGGTACTGCGTGGAGCTGATGGTGGACGGCGGTACTCCCAGCAGCGGAGACAACGGCGCCAGCGGTAGCATCGACTACTGGGTCGACGGGCAGGAGATCGGACCGTGGACGGACCTCTGGCTCCGCAGCACGCCCAATCTCAAGCTCGGCATCCTGTGGCTCAATCTGTTCCATCACGCGGAGCACAGCGTGGAGGGCGTGATGTACGACAACGTCGTGGTTTCGAAGAGCCGCGTCGGTTGCCTGTAGTCAGCGAGCGTTGTAGGCTGCTCCGCGGTCGGAGAGCTTGTCATGGCGCCTGTTTCCCTTCGTCGCGCCAGCGTGGTCGCGCTCCCACTCTTGCTTCTCGGTTGTGAGTCGCTGGTCGATTTCGACGGCTTGACGGGTGGCACCCCCAAGACGGGCGCGTGTCCGACGGGCGCGGTCTTCTGCAGTGGATTCGAGGAGGGCAGCAAGAACGTCTGGTCCGACGCGGACGGCAATCCCGACTCCACGAACCCCATCTTGGTGGATCCGGGCCCGTTCGACCGAACGGGCAACCACGTCATGAAGCTGACCTCCAACGCGGATCTGCTGAAGCTCCTTCCTCAGAGCTACGATAAGCTGTACGTGCGCTGGTACGTGCGCTGGGAAGGGGGCATTGCCCTCCGGGGTGGTTTGTACGGCGGCGGTCGCGACGTAGTGGGGATCGACAACAGCCGTCCCAAGGGTGACGACTGGTTTGCGGTGCTGGTGCGGGGGCGAGTGTCCGGGGACGCCATCGAGCTGGGCGCGCAGTACCCCGGCATGACCCAGAACTGCCCCAATCCCGCGAGCGACTGCACCGCCGACATCTTCGCGCCGGACCCGAAGCCCGTGGTCGAGAGCAACCGCTGGTACTGCCTGGCTATGGAGCTGGATGCCGGCACGCCGACGCCCTCCGCGAGCGGCGCTTCGGGGGCCGCGGACTATTGGGTCGACGGCGTGGAGGCCGGGCCCTTCGGCGGGCTCTGGTTGCGCAGCAGCGAGAGCCTCGGCATCGACACGTTCTGGCTCGCGAGCAGCAGCAGCAACGGACCGGGGATCCTGCTGGACGACATCGCGGTCTCGGAGTCGCCCATCGGCTGTCCCTGAGCTCAGGGCGTCGAGGTGAGCGTCGCTTCGCCCGCGTCCGGCGCGCGACGGGATTCGCGCCGCACCAACAATCAAACGATCAGAAACGAGCCACGGCGTCGAGGCGGGCGCCTTCGAAGGGCGGAAACACGCGGCAGACACCGCCCACGCAACGCAGCGAGCCGCGGCGCTGGCCGACGAACAGCGCCACGCTGGTGTCGGTCGTGAACTTCCAGGTGACCTGACCGTTGAAGTAGGTGTCCGCCGTCTGCGGCTGGGTGTCGTATTCCACACCGAACGCCACCGAGAGGTGCGGCGCCCAGTCGAAGCCCGTGAGATGTTGGCCTTCCCACCAGGGCTCCTCGGGGCCGCCCTGATTTTCCGTGCGACGCCGATGCCAGCCTTGGAGCTGCAAGGAGAAGGGACCCGTGAGGTAGCGGATGATGTCGTAGCGGAGGTAGCTCTCTTGGTAGAACACGTGAGTGCTACCGAACCCCGTCACGAACTCGCGATCGGTTTCGTCCACTCGAGCGCCCACGGTAACGTTGGCGCGACTCTTGCGCTGTTGGCTTGCTATCTCGAAGCCGGTTGCCACGTCCCACACGCGGTTCAGGTTCTGGTCGGAGATGTCGCAGTTCTCGTTGGTGACGCTCTCGGCCCAGGTGTGATACCGGCCAACCCAGGCGAACACCGACTCGGTCTTGCCGACGTGGGCGTCCGCCTTGGCGCGCCCTCCGGTGACGCAGGTGTTGAAGCCGTTCACTTCGGTGTCTACCCAGAACGCCTCCGTCGTGGGAGGAGCGCTGTATTGTACCAGCGAGAACTCGCGCGCCCTGGAGACGTTCACGTTGGCACTCAGCGGGAAGAAGCGCCGATAGTGCTTGGCTTCGATCAGTAGCGAAAAGGGCAGCTGGATCAGGCTGACACTGGCGTACACGGCGTAGCCCGGGTCCACGACCTTCGAGCTCTGGCCGGGATGCTCGGGGTTGGTGTTCTTCAGGCTCTGGTAGGCGACCTCGAGGTAGCCATCGCCGTGGCCATCGAAGTCCGCGACATTGATGGATTGGCTGCCCGTGAGGATGGTGTCTGCTTGGCGCGTCACGTCCGCGTCGAGTGGATCCTGCCGCTTGAGAAAGGAGGTTTGGGTCCCGAAGCGCACGCCCTTGGGCGCGATCTCGATCTGGCCGGCCACGATCCGGTCCGGCGCGTAGGTGGGGGTCGCATCCAAGAAGTCCGTATCCACCGCGCGGGGCATGCCGGCTTCGGCGATGGCAAGCTCGTTGGATGCGACGTCGCTGGTCACGCCCAGATAGCGACCGCTGGCTTCGTCGATGCGCAGCGGGTTCATCGCGCCGCCGAGGCCGGTGAGGCGCAGCTTGACGTCGCTCGCGTCCACGCGACCGGTGACGCGGGCGCCGCGCACGGTGGTGTCGCTCGAGAGCTCGTCCTGCTTGCGGACGGAGAGCACGAAGCCGCGGCCGAGCTGGGCGTAGAAGTCGCCAGCGGTGATCTCGACGTCTCGCGTCGAGTACCCGACGTAGTACTTCGCCGGGTACAGCCAGTTGATGTAGCGGTTGGAGAGCTCCTCGCCGGCTTCCTGGAATTTCTGCCGGAAGTAGACGGGGGCGGACAGGGCGCCGGGGCTCGCGGGCCGCTCGTTCACCAGATCGAGGGCGATCTGCTCCGGGTACGGCGAGCGATAGAACCAGGCGTTATCCAGCCTCAAGCCCGCGTTCCACTTGCCCCAGCTGCCTTGGATGTTCAGCCGGTTGTACCACAGGCCCCAGTCGTCGTTGGCGCGGGTGGAGACCTGGTTCGGCTTGGAGTCGCGGTTGTCGACGTTGTAGATGACGCTGCTCGCGTCGGTGATGTCGACGCGCACCGGCTCGTCACCAATGCTGCCGGGTTCGAGAGCAGCCGCCGGAGCCGCGGGGAGTAGAGCTCCGCCGATGCTGAGCAAGAGGAGGGCACGAGCGCGCATGGGTTACTGGGCGGCGCGCTTGTCGAGCTCGTTCTCGATGTACGGCCAGATTACGGCACTCTTGTCGCCGATGTACTTCTTCAGGATCTTCATGGTGCGAGCGTCCACCACCATGTTGAGGGGCGCCGTCTCCGCGGAGGCGTAGCGGCCCATCTGGAACTCGGGATCCAGCGCCATCGGGAAGTGCGTCTCGAAGGACGTAGTCCAGGCCACCAGGTGATCCGCGGTCGGTGGCTGGCTCTGCGCGTCTTGGAACAGCAGGCTCAAGATGCGGAAGCCCTTCGGGGAGAGCTCGTTGAAGTGGTCGTTCAGATTCTTCGTGGACCCGCTGCCACCGTGCTCCGCCTTGCAGGCGCTGCACCACACGGCGGCGGTGTTGATCAGCAGGATCTCGATGCCCTTCGTCCCGTCGGGATCGTAGAAGTCGCTGAGCTGGATGGGCGCGAGCTTCGCGGGGTCGTAGCCGGCCGCCTCGGGGTCCATCCAGCCCTGGGTGAACAGGAAGTTCTCGACGGTGGCGCCTTCCGCGCTGCCGTAGGGCCCGGCCGGGTATCCGCTGGCGCCCGCGTCTCCCACCGGTTGCAGCAGCTCTTTGGGGATGTCCGGGCGGTTCGTGCCGCAGCCCGCCGCGAGGGCGGCCAGCAGCAGCAGGGCAGGGCGGATCCGCGTCACTGCTTCTTCCGAATGCCGAAGACACTGAGCAGCGGGATGCCCTCGCCGTCGGCCGTCTCGATGCTGTTGCCGTCGCTGGAGACGGTGCCGGCGCTGACCTTGCCCCAGCCACCGTAGGGCGCCCAGTCCTCCTCGGTGTTCACTCCGTGCACCCAGAACTCCACCTCCGTGCCGGCGACCCAGCCCGGGCTGTTCGGCACCGTGAGCTTGGCGTTGGGACAGAAGTGGGTGTCCACCGGAGTGGTGGCCACCAGCATCTCGAAGCCGAGGGTCGCGTCCACGGCTTCCGGTGCCTTGGCCGTCGGGATCTCGACGGCGCGGAACTGCTTCTCTTCCGCCGTGATGTAGTCCGGCTCGAGCTTGATCTTGGCGCCCGCGGGGATGCTCACGGTCACGCCGCTGTTCGAAGCATCGGAACCGGCGCTGAGGTCGGCGCCGCTGCCCATGGCCGGGAACTTCGCGGTGGTTTGCGTGCCGACATCGAAGACCGATTGGCCCGAGGGCAAGAGCAGCGCGAACTTGGCGTAGTTGAGGCCGAGGCCGTACTTGAACGCCGGCTTGTCGATCGCCTGCCCCGGCAGGATGCCGGGGGTGCAAATGCTCGTGGCCTTGTCGCAAGTGACCACGGTGCCCTGCGTGTCCGTGCTGCCGAAGATGCAGATGTCGGTGCCGCACACGGTGGTGACGGTGTCCCCGGCGGGATTGCCATCCAGGTCCGTGACCTTGCCGTTGAGCGAGTCCACCTGCATCGGCGCGGGGGTCTCTTTGTAGCCGGGGCCCGTGGCGCACTGGGGCGTGGCGCCGCCGGCGCCGCCGCCGGCCTGGCCGCCGGAGCCCGCGGCCCCACCGGTTCCTCCGCTGCCGCCCGTGGCGCCGCCGCCACCGCTGCCGCCAGCGCCGTCGTCCCCACCGCCGCAACCAGCGAGTGCCAGCGCGAAAACCAAAGATGTCGTACGAAGCCAGGCCATCGTCGTCTCCCGTCCTTTGGGGATACTTACCCGCCAAGGGCGGCGTATTCCAGCTACGGTGAGGCGAGCAAGCGGTTTCAGCCTATTTTCGCCGAGTGGCCGCGGGGGTGGTCGGGGCGTACCCTGTACTGTGCACGGTGGGCCGCGATGAGTGGGGTTTCCGGTAAAGCCCGGGTTCAGGCGAAGACGGTGCGGATGCGAGACGCGTTCGTGGAAGAGCGCTTTGGGATTGCGGCGCGCCAGCGCTATCGCTCCCAGGCGACGTCAGCGCTCCGGGAGCTGTTGTCGTCGACTGCAGAGCCGCCCGGTGGCTGGGTGGACTTCGACCTCTTCATCGAGGCCAACGTGCTCGCGGATCGCTTGTTCGGGCAGGGGGACCTGCGGCTCGTGTGGGACATGGGCCGCTTCGCTGCGACGCACAACATGGGCGTGTGGCGTGGCCTGGTGATGCGTCACATGCGGCCGTCCACGTTCCTGGGCATCGCTTCCGGGCTGTGGGGCTCGCACTACGACGGCGGCAAGCTCCGCACGCGAACCGTCGGCGACGGTATCCTCATCAACATCGCCGACTTCCCATCGCCGCACCGCGCCCACTGTCTGGCCATCGCCGGCTGGGTGCAGGGCTCCTTGGAGGTCGGCCCGCGGACGAACGTCGTGGTGGAGGAGCAATCCTGCCGCGCGCTGGGAGCGCCCGAGTGCGCGTTCCGAATCGCGTGGCAGGACTGATCAGAACATCACGCCACCTGTTGTCCGAACCTGGCACTAGCAGTTGATAGGCACTCCGGGTGCCGACCAACCCATCCACACTATTGACTCTGATTGTAGTAGTAGCACTCTGCCGTGGCCTTCGGTGCCGTGTAGCTGGGGTCTGTCGATGTGGTGCGCAGGTGCCAGTAGTAGTCGCCTTGAGGGGCATCGTACTCTGGGGAGATCCACACTTTCCGTTCTGCGCTGCTCTGCTCACGGTCAATCAACGGGCCAAGCGAGTGGAAGTAGCAGATGCCGTCAGTGGTACGGATCATCTGTCTGTTGTACGAGCCCTCATAGACGCTGAAGAATCCCGACACCTTTCGAACGTGTCCACCGCCAGGAATACCGACGAAGAACGAATATGCTTGGGTCTTTGTGCCGGCCGATGCCCAAACCCGCGTCGGCGTCGTCCGAGTCAAGTACTGAGCAAAGACATCCTTGTTGGCGTTGAAGTCGGTGGCGGCAGTGAACCCTTGTACGATCGTTGCGGCATCACCCCACCATGCGTTGGTGTAGATCGACGTTCCACTGTTGGTGGCGTCTGTGACGAAGGCAGTGGACAGCCAGTTCACGTCGCTAGCGCCGCCGTTGCTTGAAAAGCAGCAGCGCTTCACGCAGGACATGGATCCCTTCCCTATCAAGAACCAGTACTTCAGGGTGAAGTTGATCCAGCCAACTTCAGTGTGGGGGCCTCGCTCAGGGCTGTCCCTCGAGGCCACCGTCGATGCCCAACAAAGATAGTCGTCCGGGTTGGGCCCGATGATGAATCCGTCGTTGTTTGAGCTACTGTACGTCAGAACGTGCGAGTAGTCGCAGTTCGTGGCCGGAGAGCATGTGGTCAACTCCGCCTGCGATTTCGAAAGCACCTCGCCCGCGGTTGCCCCGCCGTTCCCCTCATCTGGTTCACGCGGTTCCGCCCCCCCGCAACCGGCAATGAACCAAGTAGCGGTCGTCATGCACGCAATGAGAGCCATCGCCTTTTGCACCATTCATCTACCTCCTTCGCTGCGGATGGTAGCGGATCGGCAAATTGTGTCGCGTCGGCGTGTTGCGTACGCCTCTGCGATCAAGTTGCGCGGCTTCTGCACAAACTGTTGCGCTTGCCTCCGTGCGCAACTCGCGTACAGTTCGGGCACGTGGGTGACTCGGGGTGGCCGACTCTATGAAGGTGCGACGTGTCCTCTGGGTCGGGGAGGTAGCGCCGCTTGCTTTGACGCGCGCTGCCATCGTCGAGAGGACAGGCGCCGAGTGCGATCCCCCAAGGGTAGCGGAGTTCGACTTCCTGATGGTCTACGTCAACAACGAGACGACTGCGGCAGTTGCACCATGGGTTCGCGCAGCACGCGAGGGCGGAATTCCGGCAGTGGTCTGCGCGCCGGGTGTGCAGGACACGCCCATCCTGCTGGACGCATCCACCCATGTCGTCGTCGTGGATCCTCATGCTTTCCTTGGGGTAACCGAAGAGCTCCCTGCTGAGTTTCTGCGCGAGTTGGCTCTCAGCGAGCGGGAGGAGCAGGTGCTGCGCCTAGCCTTGGTTGACCTCGGCGATCGCGCTATTGCTGCGAAACTCGGCTGCGCCCACGGCACCGTGCGCACGTATTGGTCGCGGATTCAGCGCAAAGCGCATCAGAACTCTCGCAGTGGTGTACTGGCTCTGATCGCACGAATGGCGCTACGACGCCTGGTTGTTCGACCTGACGTTGCCCGGATTGAGCGAACTTGAGCGTCAGAACATCACGCCGAGGTACCAGCGGAGGATCTGGGCGGTGCTCAGGTCCGAAGTGCCCGCACCAAAGTCGTTGTCCAGCCGGTCGGCTTGAGTCGACTGATAACCCAGGCCGCCCAAGGGGAACAGCACACCCCACTGCAGCATGGTGTAGAAACCGCCCATCTTGTCCGGATCGTCGTTGAGGGCGCCGTCCTTGGACTGGAAATAGAGCGAGAGGTCCAGCTCCACGCCCAGGTCACGCTTGTGGCCCGGGGTCTGCACGAACTGACTGGCGCGGGTCCAGATGGCCGCGAAGCCGCCACCGAAACGCTGGCCATTCGGATTGCGCACGAAGTCGTACTCCACGCTGGGGCGGAAATAGTACGTGCCCTGGATCCGCGTGAGCAGGTTGCGGTTCAGGATCAGGTCGACCTTGTAGTTCGGATTGAACCGGAAGGTGGAGAAGGTGTTGTCACCTGCCTGCGGTTGTAGCGCGTTGCCTGGGCTCAGGTTGTTGGTCGTTCCGCCGGTGACGGCCTCCGCATCACCCGAGGCCCAGCCGTGCATGAACTCCAAGCGGAGGCGGTCTTCCACCAGCTTTTGCTCGAGCTCGAGGGCGTAGCCGTACTGGCGAAGTTTCCAGCCGTTCTCGCCTTCGATGGTGTTCACGTAGTTCGACCCTATCGCCAGCGTGTTTTCGATCGAGCCTTGAATGGTGACGAACTCCGCCTCGAAGCGGAACTTCTTGTACAGTAGCTGGAGCCACAAGTCTGGGATCCATGCCTGGGCGCCGCGGCGGACGTATCCCTGCTGCACGTCTGCCGTCGTACAACCCAGAGTTGCCGCTCCGGCCTTGCATGCCCCACTGAGGTCGTTGGCCAACAGCTGTTTGCGATACACGACGTATGCACCGCCATTGAGCACGACGTTGCCCTTGGCCAGGCTCAGCTTGGTGAGCTCGGGGTCCTTGCGGCGCACGACGACGAACACGTACTGGTTCACGTCGTCGAGCTGCGACAAGTCGTACGGTTGCCCTTGCGGCTGCGTGCGGCTCTGGCTGGTCGCTCCCTCGTTGGCAAAGTCCCAGGCACCGGCAAAGTACAAGTCCAAGGACTTGATGCCGGTGACGAACATGATGCGATCTGCGGTGGTCTGGTAGTCGTCGTCGTAGCCGTCCCCCGCGTTGGCCAAGATGCCGAGACCCCAGTGGCTGGGCATACGACCAAAGCGCAGTTGGCCGACCGGCGTCAGGTACTCCGCCCACACGCGCTTGACGCGGATGCTGTCGCGGAAGCTGTTGCTTCCGTTGCTGGGAGGTTCTTGAGTGGTGTCGAATGCCCCCAGCGGCGTGTAGCCCGCGCGCTTCACTACTTGGTAGCCGCCGTCCTGATCGGGCGTGTTGGCGTACCCTTCTGGCGTGGAGCCCAAGACCAGATTGTCCAGAAGATCGATCTGGCTCATGACGCGCAGGTTGTCCGAGATGTGCAGCTCCGGGTTCAGCCGGAAGCGCATGTTGGCGCCGGCTTGCGTCTTGTCCTTGCAGGAGTACAGCCCTTCGGCGGGGTCGGTGCTGTCATTGACCCCGGACTGCTTCCCCGTACACAACGCGGGTCCGTACGTCCCGGTTGGCCCGATGTAGCGGTTGTCTGCAGGAATGGGCCAGATCGCGGTTCCCGGTGCGTCCACCCGCCCCAGCGAGAAATTGTGGAACAGCTCCGCGCGCAGGCGGTAGTAGCCGTGGATCTCGAAGATGGGGCGTGCGTGGGACCACCAGTCCTCGGCGTACACTCGATCCTTGTCGTCCTTCTTGGCTTCCTCGGGACGCTTCTCACCCTGCTCTTCCAGGGCCTGCGAATCGCTGCCGGGCTTGGGCCACGTGGGCAGCGGCTGGAAGCCGGGCATCGTGGGCGTACCCGTCGCCGTGGGCGCGGTGCCCGCACGGGGACGAGTGGGCGGCTCTTCCGGCGGCGGCTCCGTGGGCTCGTCCGTGGGCTCGGCGCCGGGCTCGTCCGTGGGCTCGTCCGTCGTGTCTTCTTCGTCGGGCTGCGCCGCAGGCGGCTTGGCCGCCGGAGGCTTGGCTGCCGGAGGCTTGGCTGCCGGAGGTTTCGCCGCCGGCGGCTTGGCCGCGGGCTTGTCCCCTGCCGGCTTCTCGGCGGGCGCTTTGGCAGCCGGCGGCTTGGCCGGTGCGGGTTGGGCCTGTGCAGTGGCCGCGAGCAGCACGACGCCCACAGCGACCACGATCGGAGATTTCGTTTTCATGCGCCCCGGGGCTCCGCAAATAAAGCTGGCCGCTTGTCTCGCATGCGGTGCGGAACACTGTCAACGACGGTGTTCCGCAGGCTTCCGGCCGGTCAGCCGCGGTAAGCCTGCATCACCGCTGTGCGCAGCTTTTCGGCCTTTTCTTCAGGCACGGCCTCTGCAGTGGCCGCCGCCGCAGAGGCGGGCAATCCGAGCTGAGAGATAGCCCGCGCGTTCTCCGCCAGCCGCTGCTGGGCGTCCCAGCCCTCGGTCTCGGGCAGGTTCAGCGCGTTGCGAAATGCCTCGCCCAGGTCGATGGCGGACGCGTAGCGGTGCATGGGGTCCTTGGCCAGCGCCCGGGCGAAGAGCAAATCGAGCACCGCCGGGGACTGAGGCACCACGCTGGTGATCGGCGCCGGCGTGTCCTCCACCTGGCTGGTGCGCACCATGATCTCGTTCTTGGTGGGGGAGTCGAAGGGCGTCACTCCGGTGAGCATCTCGTAGAGCACGATGGCTGCGCTGTAGAGGTCCGTGCGCGCATCCAGATGGCGGCCGAGCACCTGCTCCGGCGCCATGTACGCGCCGGTGCCGGGAGCCATGCCGCCGGTGTTCCGCGCTTCGTCGGCCGGCAGGCGCGCGATGCCGAAGTCCGT
The DNA here is from genome assembly GCA_020633235.1 of Polyangiaceae bacterium. Lineage (NCBI taxonomy): Bacteria > Pseudomonadati > Myxococcota > Polyangiales > Polyangiaceae > Polyangiaceae bacterium. Next base: position 1,296,803 of record JACKEA010000001.1, read on the forward strand.
CAGCTTCACCACGCCGTCCGTGCGCACCAGCACGTTGCTGGGCTTCACGTCGCGATGGATGATCCCGAGCGAGTGGATTGCCGCCAGCGCGCCGAGCAGCTGTGAGAAGTAGTGCCATGCACGCATGAACGGCATGCAGGGCAGGCCGCCGGCGCGGGCCCTGGCAATGTGGCGCTCGATGATCTCGTTCAGCGGCTGTCCTTCCACGAGCTCGATGACGATGGCGAGATGCCCCGCCTCCTGCCACAGCGAGAAGAAGTGAACGATGTTGGGGTGGGACAGCCGCCCCAAGGCCGAGGCTTCTCCCATGAACAGCCGGCGCGCGCGCTCGCGGCTCTTGAGCAACGGGTGGAGTACCTTGACCGCTACGGGGTGCTCCGGCGTGCTCGCCTGGGGGCCGTCGGGGTTGTAGTACATCCACCCGCGGTACACGACGCCCATGCCCCCTTCGCCGATGCGGTCGCCCACGACCACTTTCGCCCAGGAGAGGTCGAGCTCGGAGCCCGGCTCGATGCGCGCCCCAGGCGTGGCCTTCGCCACGCGAGCGCCGCACATGGGGCAGAACTGAGCCACGTCTTCGATGACGTTCCGGCAGGACCCGCAGACGGCCACGGCGGCAGGATAGCCGATTCGCCGCACCGCCTGACAAACTCGGGCCGGACCTGCGGCCTGCTTGCAGAGGGCTTGCGGCCTGTGCGAGCCTTGGCTTTGCTCTGGTCGTGTAGCCCCAATCCGCGGAGAGCCGAGGATGAGTCACTCCAAGTTGCCAATGCTCCCTTCGATGTCCTCGCCGAAACGTCGCCGAATCACCATGGTTACGGCGCTTTCGGCCGGTCTCCTCGTCTGGGCCGCCAGCGCGGCGGCCCAGGACGCGATCGACAACGAATTCACCGTCCAGCGTTTCGATCCGGCGCCCGGCCCTCGCAACTACTTCACCACCCGCGGGGTCCGCACGGACGGCAACATGGCGTGGAGCGGTGGCTTGGTCATCAACTACGCCTACAAGCCCTTCGTGGTGCGCAGCTGTCGCTCGGAGACGGACTGCGACGACCCGAACGCCAGCAATCCGGAGGACGTGCCCGTCGTCGAGAACATGATCACGGGGGACTTCATGGGTTCGCTCACACCGATCCCCCGACTGCAGGTCAGCCTGCGCGTCCCGGTGACCTGGGTGAAAGGGCAGGGCCTCACGGACCGCGGCACCACGGACCCCAACGGCCTCAGCGCCGTCGGCATGGGGGACGCCCAGGTCGAGGGCAAGTATCGCCTGTACGGCAACTTGAGCGATCCCTTCGTCGTGGGTGCGGGGTTGTTCGCGACCGGACCGCTCGGCCACGCCACGGCCAAGGGCAACTTCATCGGTGACGCCACGCCGACGGTGGGCATCCGCGGAATCTTCGACGGCGACGCGGGGCCATTCTCCTTCGGCGGCAACCTGGCGGGCGTGTACCGCGGGGAGGGCCGCGTGGGCTCCACCACGCTGGGCCCGGAGTTCCGCTACGGCGTCGCCGCGGGCTTCCGCGTGAGCCCGGTGATCCGCATCGTGGCGGACGGCTTCGGCGCGACCAAGTTCAGCTCCAAGAACGGCACCAACACCTTGGAGGTCGACGGCGGCTTTCAGATCCTCCCGACGGACTCGTCGTTCGTGATCCTGGCGGGCGCGGGAACCGGCGTGATTCAGGGTGTGGGCGTGCCCGCGGTGCGCGGCTTCGCCGGGCTCATGTACGTTGCAGAACGCAGAGATCGCGATGGCGACGGCATCTACGATCAGGACGATCAGTGTCCGACGGAGGCGGAGGACAAGGACGGCGTCGAAGACAGCGACGGCTGTCCGGACCTCGACAACGACGGCGACACCATCCAAGACAGCGCCGACAAGTGCCCCACGGAGCCCGAAGATCCCGACGGTTTCGAGGACACCGACGGCTGTCCCGACTTGGACAACGACAAGGACGGCATCAACGACGACCGTGATCGGTGTCCGGACAAGCCCGAGACCAAGAACGGCTACAAGGACGACGACGGCTGCCCCGACGAGCCGGACAGCGACAACGACGGCGTGCCGGACTCCCGCGACAAGTGTCCGAACGAAGCCGAGGATACCGACGGCTACCAGGACACGGACGGCTGTCCGGATCCCGACAACGACGGCGATGGCATCTTGGACAACGACGACGAGTGCGTGGACCAGCCGGAGACCAAGAACGGTTTCGAGGACGAAGACGGCTGTCCCGACGAAGCTCCGGCGGACAAGAACAAGAAGAAGAAGTAAGCTCCCGGCCCCTCAGGAGAAGAAAGTCGATGCGTCGATTCGTCATGCTCGTCGCGCTCGCCGTCGCGAGCGCATCGCTCACGGGTTGTGGTGGCAGCATGGGGCCTGCGTCCTCTGCTGCAGAGGGCGGGGATCACCCACTGCTCGGTGCCAAGGCGCCGGACTTCGAGCTGGCCGCGCAATCCGGAGGCGACCACGTGTCCCTCGGCAGCGAAGCGGGCAAGGTCGTGATCGTGGATTTTTGGGCGACGTGGTGCGACCCCTGCAAGGAGTCGTTTCCGCACTACCAGGCCATGGTCGACAAGTTTGGGGGCAAGCTCGCCGTGATCGGTATCAGTGTGGACGACGAGCCGGATGGCATCAAAGACTTCGCGAAACAGACCGGTGCGAAGTTTCCATTGGCATGGGATGAAGGCCAAGCTCTGTCGCGCCAGTACGAGCCGAGCACGATGCCAACCAGCTTCATCATCGACAAGAGCGGTGTCGTTCGTTTCGTTCACTCGGGCTTCCACTCCGGTGAAGAGAAAGAGATCGAGCAGCAAGTAGAGTCGCTGCTGTAGGTCGCGCGCCCTACATGTGGGGGAAGTGCGCAGGTCGCAGGGCCAACGTGAACGCGTTAAGCTCCAAAGCGAGGTGCGCTCCACTGCTCGGATCCTGATCGCGGCTCTCGCATGCGCTGTCATGCTGCTCATTGGCTCAGCAGCGCCGGCGGCCAACGTCAGTCTGCTGATCGATCGCTTGGAGCACGGCGAGGACTTCCGCGTCCGCGTGCAGGCAGCACTGGAGCTGGGCAAGACCAAGAACAGCACCGTGCGCGCGCCTCTCGAGAAAGCGCTCGACGACGAGAACGCTGCGGTGCGCGCCGCGGCTGCCGCGGCGCTCAAGGCGCTCGGCGACAAGCGCGCGATCCCCGCGCTGGAGCGTCACAAGAAGGACAGCTCTCCCGCGGTTCGCTCGCAGGTGCAGCACAGCATCGCCGCGTTGCGCGCCGTGGTCCACGCGGAGAAGACGCGCGTGCTGGTGAAGCTCGGTAAGATGAAAGACGCGAAGGGCGTCCGCACCGGCAAGCTGCTCGGCGAAATGGAGCAGACCTCTCGCCAGAAGTTCGACGAGCTCCCCGGCGTCAAGGTGGTGGATGGCACTCCGGACGAGAAGATCCCGCTGGTGATGGTGACGGGGTCGGTGCGAAAGCTCCGGACCTCGCGCGAGGGCTCGGACGTCGTGTACTCCGCCAGCGTCGAGTACATCGTGCATCGGATGCCCGAGCAGGCCATCGCGGGCACCGTTTCCGGCTCCGCCAGCACCAAGGCCAGCCGGGCCGAGGCCCGGGACAAGCGGCGGTCTTTCGAGCTGAAACGCACGGTGTTGGCCGCCGCGGTGGAGAGCGCCGTCAAGCGCGCCCCGGAAGCGCTGTTCGCCGCCGCCAAGTGACGAGACGCTTGTAAGCCGTGCCCCCGCGATGGGAAAACGCCTGTCGTGTCGCCTCGCGTCCTGTTCGTCTCCAAGCCCATCGTGCCGCCCTATCACGACGGCACCAAGTGCTTGGTGCGTGACGTCGCGACGCACCTCACGCGCGTTTCTCCGGTGGTGATGAGCGCGCCCAACGTGGAGCCACTCGCTCCCGGCGTGGAGATGGTGGCCGCGTATCGCGGCGCCGGCAGCTTCGCGCCCGCGCTTTCGGACAACCTCCGCGCGGCGACCTGGCTCGCCGCGCGCTCCCGCGCGGCGGTGTGGCATTTCGTGTTCGCGCCCAACGCGCGTTCCAGCGGCGCCGGCCGCATGCTCAAGCGCCTGCGTCGGGTTCCGGTCCTGCAAACCGTCGCCTCGCCCCCTCGGGAGTTCCGCGCCATCGAGTCCCTGTTGTTCGGGGACGTCGTCGTGGCCCAGAGCCACTGGACCCGCGAGCGCATCTTGGAGGCTGCGGAAGAGGAAGGCACCGCGCCGCCGCGAGTGGAGGTGATCCCGCCCCCCGTCCCCGAGCTCGAGTCCCGGCCCCTCGCCGCGCGCCGCAAGCTCCGCCAGACGCTGGACATCCCCGCCAAGGCTCCGATTTTCGTCTATCCCGGCGATCTCGAGGTCAGCGGCGGCGCCGAGGCCGTGGCGCGCGCCGTCGAGCCGCTGTGCGCCCAAATCCCGGATGCCGTGGTGGTGTTCGCCTACCGCCCCAAGACGCCCAAGGCGCACGACGTCGCCCGGGATCTGAAGGCGCGCCTGTCGCCGAAGCAGGTGCGCGTCGAGAGTGAGCTCGCGGACGTGCTGGTGCTCATCGAGGAAGCGCGGGCGGTGTTGTTTCCGGTCGACGACCTGTGGGGCAAGGTGGACCTGCCCATCGTCCTGCTCGAGTCGATGAGCTTGGGCGTTCCGGTGCTCGCGCTCGATCAGGGACCGCTGCGGGACCTCGCCGGCGTGGTCAAGCTGAGAGATGCCGACGGCTTGGCGGGCGCCGCCGTGAACGTCCACCAAGACGCCGCATTTCGCGCCGGCGTCATCGAAGAACAGCGCGCCGGGATCGAAGCGCGGCATCGCGCGCCGGTGGTGGCGCGGGCCTACGAGGACTTGTACCTGGAGCTGGCGCAATGAGCGTACGCTACGAAACCGACGGCCCCGTCGCGGTGCTCACCATCGATCGCGCCGAACGGCGCAACGCCGTGGATCGCGCCACCGCCAACGCGCTGCTCGAGGGCTATCGCCGCTTCGAGGCCGACGACGCGCTCCGCGTATTGGTGGTCACCGGTGCGGGCGGGCAGTCCTTTTGCGCGGGAGCGGATCTGAAGGCGCTCGACAACGACGTCGTCGGGGACGCCGGTCCCATGGGCTTCACGCGCTTGCGATCAGCCAAGCCCACCCTCGCGGCCATCGAAGGCTACTGCGTGGCCGGCGGTCTCGAGATCGCGGTCTGGTGTGATCTGCGCGTCGTTGGCCGCAGCGCCCAGCTCGGCTGTCTCGAGCGGCGCTGGGGCGTACCCCTGATCGATGGCGGGACGCAGCGGCTGCCGCGCATCGTCGGCCTCGGGCGTGCGCTGGATCTGGTGCTCACCGGGCGCTTGCTTGGTGCCGCGGAGGCCGAGCGCATCGGCCTCGTCGACCGCGTCGTGGACGACGGCGCGGCGCTCACCGAGGCGGTGGCTCTCGCCAAGCAGATCGCCGAGTTTCCCTTCGCCTGTGTGCTCGCGGATCGCGCGTCGCTCTTGGATGGCCTGAGCCTCTCGCTCGAGGAGGGCCTGCGCGTGGAAGGCGAGCGCGGCCGCGAAGTGCTCGCCGAGGCCGCCCTGGGCGCCGCGCGCTTCGCCGGCGGCGCCGGCCGTCACGGCCGCGCGGCGTCGCGTAGCTCGACGAAGTCTTCCGACAAGTAGAAGGACATCAGCGCCGCCACCCGCACGGCGAGATCCTGATGCGCCATGCGCCCCTCGTCGTCCCGCTCCGCGAGCACGGCTTCGATGCCCTCCTGCTCCACGCGCTGGCACAGCGCCACCGTGTCCGGCCGCACCAGGAGCATCGCGCGCACCGCCGCGCAGGGGCTGTCGCACAAGAGCAACCCCGCGCGATCCGCCGTGAGCTGCATCACGCGGTGCGCCGCCACCAGCTGCTCGTTCAGCGCGCTCAGCGTCTCCGGCGGCGGCGCCGTGGTGTCGATGGGCTCGTGCTTGTCGAGCTCCCGGCGCAGGCTCTTCGCTCCACTGAAGGCACGCTTGATGGCGCCCGTCGGGATCTTGCCGGCGAAGCGGTTCACGCGCTCCACCATCTTCCAGCCCTTCAAGAGCGGCATCACGCCCAGCGCGAAGTCGAGGCCTTGCTTGCTCTTTTCCCAGGCGCCGGCCCACACCTCGCTGGAGGTCACCCGGCTGTGGCCGTAGCGCAGGTGTGCGACCTCCGCGCCCAGCGCAAACCGTAGCTCCGGCGTCGTGAGATAGGCGGCTTCGTCGGGATCGAAATGGCGCCCGCCGATGATCACGAACGGCGGCGGCCCTTCGTAGGAGCGCACGCCCAAGGCCTTGCGACCGCGGGATACGTAGCCCTCCACCGTCTTCATGCCCAAGAGCCGCGCCGCATCCGAAAGCGCGCGGGCGGCGTCGGCTTGGCGCTCGACCTTGAGCTGCTCCACGTAGTCGCGAAGCAGCCGCTGATCCGGCACCGGCACCGCGGCCAAGATCGCCTGCAAGCGCCCGAGCACCGGACTGCCTTCGCGCGCCACCGGGTGGCGCAGCACGCGCCGCACGCGCTCGTCCCCCAAAGACTCCGGCCGCGCGCCGTCACTCGGCTCCGCCGCCGCCTGCAGGCCGCCGGGCGCGAGCACGCGCAGCACCTCTCGCGCCCGCGCCGCGAGATCTTCCTCGCCCCGCTCCGCCAGGCGCTCCACGCGGGAGAGCACCAGCGGCTGCAAGCGTGCCAGCTCCGCGATGGCGCGAGGGTCGTCACTCTCGGGGCCGCCGCGCGCCCGCGCCAGGAGGTCGTAGCTCTTGATGCGCAGGACCTGACCGCCCGCGCCGCGAGTGAGATCCGCGTCGCTCGGCGGCAACAGCTCTTCGAGCACCTCGCTCGGCAGCTCGGCGATGCGCCGCTCGAGCAGCGTGGTCGCATTTCCGTCGTCGCCCACGGCGAGCAAGTGCTCGGCGAGATCCAGATCCGCCTGCGCCAGCCGCGCCGGATCCTCCCGAAGCTCGCGCAGCCGGGCGTGTACGCGGGCGTGCAGCCGCACGGACCACGGCTCCACGCCGCCTTCCGCGAGCGCGTCGGAGAGCGCGAGCCCGGCTTCCGGGCTCAGCTCGAAGCGCGTCCACAGCTCCGCGAGCGCTTCCGGATCGATGCCGTCGAGCGCCGTCGGCACTTCGCCAAGGGGATCCCCCGACTCCGCCGCGAGCATGGGAGCCAGCGCCGCGCTCGGCGCGTGTTCTCTTTCTCTCCCCCGCCGCGCCAGCCGCCGCGCCGCCGCCCGCGACTCCGGATCGCCCCCGTGCACCCACAAGAGCCGCGCAAGCTCGATGTCCCGCTCGCGATCCCTGAGCGCCAGGACCGGAGCGAGCTCGTTCCAGCGCTCTGCGTTGCTCAGCGTGCTCGTGAAGCGATGCGCTGCAGTGACGATCTCGCGCCGCCCCACGCTGCCTTCCACGCGCAGCGCCTTGTCGTCGATGGCGTCCTCGCGCACGTCGCCCCAAGCGGAGATGGCCACCAGCCGCGCCGCGTCCGACGTCAGCATGAACACCGCCGACGCCGAAGCCTCGCTCACCCATGGCGAATCCACCGGCAGCTCCGTGGAGGTGCGCAGCCAGGCGAGCAGCAGCTCGCCGACCTCGAGCTTGTTGGCCAGGTACGCCCGCTCGATCAACGTCGGCTCCGTCAGATAGCGATGCTCGAGGAAGCGCGGCAGCGCTTCCGTATCCCCGGCGCCCAGCCGCCCCAAGGCGATGGCGCGCAGGGCGGCATCCGCTTTGCCGGCCGGGATGCCGAGCGAAATCTCGCCGAGCAGGATGCGATCGCTGACGCGCCCCACCTCGTAACGAGCGTCGGGCCGCGCGTTCAGGTCGATGGCCACTCCGGTGTGCGCGTCGCGCGCGGCCGCCACGTACACGCCGCGCGTCGTGCGCATCAGCTCCGCCGCCGCGGACGCGTGCGCCGACAGGCTCAGCTTGCCCTTGAGCGCGATGCGGTCGTCCACGCGACCCAGTTCGTGCACATCGGCGTAGGCGAGCAGGGGATCCATCGCGCTGATCCTTTGCCGCTCGGCGCGAGATGTCGAGAGGGGTGTCCTGGACGTTTCCGCGTCGGACCAACAAACCCTCGATCCAAGCTGCTCGATTTTTTGTTGGTTTGCCGCGGAACCACCCTTACGGAAGGCGCGCGGCGGCGTAGGATTCGGAGCATGGCGGCACGGATCGTGGGATTGGTCGTCGCGCTCTCGCTGTGCGCGTGCGGCTCGGAATCGGATGCATCGGGGAGCGGCGGCGCGTCGGGGAGCGGCGGGGCGGCCGGCGCGTCGGGGAGCGGCGGGGCCTGCGTCCCGTCCACTCCAACGCCCCCCGCGGAGGCCAGCGGCTGCGACGGGGCGGGGCGCTTCGAAGTGCCCGTCGACGAGAGCGCCCGCGGACCTTGGCCGGTGGGCGCGCGGCTCGCCACCATTGCCGGCCTACCCGCGGAGGTTTGGTACCCGGCACAGCTCGGTAGCGAGCAGTGTCAGCCCAAGCTCGGCTACGACATTCGCGAGCAGCTGCCCGACAGCGAGGCGCAGAAGATCCCCGACGCGGACGCGCCCTTGCAAGAGTGCGACTGCTACCGCGATCTCCCGCTGGACGAAGCGCATGGTCCGTATCCCATCGTGGTGATGGTGCACGGTACGGCGTCCTTCCGAACGTTGAGCCTCAGCTTGCAGACGCACTGGGCGAGCCGGGGCTTCGTGGTGGTAGCGGCGGATCATCCCGGCATTCGCCTCAAGCATTTGCTCTCGCTGCTCATCGGTCAGCCCACCGGCGAGACGGCGGACCAGGTGGGCGACGTGAGCAAGATGCTGCCGGAGATCACCGCGGCCAGCGGGGACCTCGCGTTCCTGTCGGGCCACCTCGACACGGCGCGCATCGGGCTCGCGGGGCACAGCGCGGGCGGCGGCGCCATCAGCGGCTTCGGCGACAGCGCCCAGGTGCTGATCTCGATGAGCTCCGGCGGCACCAAGCCGGGCGCGGCGCTGGCGTCGTCGCTGCTGGTGAGCGGCATGGCCGACGGCATCGTGAAGTTCGCCGACACCGTGGTGCCCGCCTACGACGGCTCGCCCACGAAGAAGCGCCTGGTGGGCGTGACCGGAGCGGGGCACTCGCTGCCCACGGACTTGTGCACCCTCGGCGCGGATAAGGGCGGCATTTTGCAGATCGCCGTGGACCACGGTGTGGACGTACCCGCCACCATCGTGAAGTTGGCGCAAGACGGCTGCGCCGCCGAGAACTTGGCGCCGGAGGATGGCCTCGCCATCGTGCGTGGCGTGACCACCGCCGCGTTGGAAGAGACGCTGAGCTGCTCGGCGGGCGCCACCACGGCGCTCTCGGGGACGCAGAGCACGTACCCGGAGGTCGGCGACTTCCGCGAAGCGCTGTGACTCACGCCGCGGGCTGGTGCAGCACGCGGTGCGGGTAGGGCAAGCGCACGCCGGCCTGGTGCAGCGCCGCCTTGAGCTCCGGAGGGAAGGTCGACTTGAGCACGATGTACTCCGGCGTCTGGCACCACACGGAGATTTGCACCACCACCGCGGACTCTCCGAAATGGTCCACGAAAAACAGCGGCGCCGGCTCGCTCAGGCACACCGCGCTCTCTGCGGCGACGGCCATGGCGATGGTCCGCACGCGCTGCAGGTCTTCCTCGTAAGAGACCGGCAGCAACACGTCGAGCCGGCGCACCGGAAAGCGCGTCATGTTCGTGAGTTTGGTCTTGAACATGACCTCGTTGGGGATGCGCACGTAGTCGTTGGTGAAGGTGCGGAGCTTGGTGGAAAAGAGATCGATGGCCAGCACCACGCCGGTGGTGTTCTCCACCTCCACGATGTCTCCCACGCGGAAGGGCCGCTCGCCGAACAAGAAGAAGCCGCTGATCAGGTTCGAGAGCGACGTTTGGGAGGCGAAGCCGATGGCCACGGTGACCACGCCGGCGGCGCCCAGCAACACGCCCAGCTGGAAGCCGAGCTCCTGCATGGCCCAGGCGAGCGACATCAAGAACACGCCCCAGGCGGTGAGGCGGCGCACGAGCTGCACCGGCTGGCCGTCCCCGCGGCGGCTCACGAGGCCCGCCATGGCGCGACCGGCGAATCGCGCGAGCACCAACCCCACGACGACGATGCCCGCCGCGCGCAGCAGAGGGCCCAGGCGTTCGGGCGATATCAGCTTGTGAAGCTCGTCCATCATCGCTTTCTCACAACTTGAAGAACTTCCCGAAGGCGCGCACCAGCTCGTTCTTCTCGGCCTTCTCCCGGGCCTTGCTCACGCGCTGGGCGTTCGCTGCTTCCGGCCCCGGGTTCTTCTCGAGCGACAGCTCCGCGAACTCTTCCCCCTGCTTGCGGGACAGCGTGACGGCCTCGCTCCACAGGCGATCTTGGTCGTCGGAGTACACGCTCAGCACCCGCACCGGCAGATGCAGCCGCTCGATGAGCAAGGGAGTGGCTTCGTCGTTCTCGATGCGCACCGCCGTCAACACTCGATGTGGCGGCACCCGCGCGTCCGACAGCCGCAAGCGACCGTAGGTGCGGGTCGCGTAGCACAGCTCCCCCTCGCAGGTGTCCACGCCCCAGAAGGTCTGGATTGGTCGGACGGCGGGCAAATCCAGCAGCGTGCGGTCCTTCTTGGGCTCCCGAATGCGGATCCAGAGCGGCGCGCCCACGTACATCGTCGCGCTCTCCCGCGCGGGCACCGTCACCGGGTGCTCCGGCCGGGTGACGACCGCGCGATCCGGCATCACCGGAACCAGCTCGATCTCGTCGCCATCGTGGCTGACGCCGAAGCGAGCCACCTGCGTCCCTGCTTCGAGCTCTTCCGTTGGCTCGAGCTCGGGCTCCACCTGGACCTGGTCGTCGTGCCCGTTCTCCGTGGACCGGTGGGTGACGAGCCACTCGCGCTCCAGCCGCGTGACGTCCAGCGTCAGCGGGCCGATGCGCCAGCGCGCCCGGCGCCCCACCGGCACCCGGGCGCTGCCCCACCAGCCGCTCTTCTGCTTGCTTGCCACGTCGAAGGTCCCTAGCGACAGGCGGCCGCCGGCGCAAGACCTCCGGCGGTCACTCGTGCTAGACCCCCACTTCCGAAAATGTCCAACACTGCCAACGACCTTCGCTCGGCGTTTCTCGAGTTCTTTCGCACCCGCGGCCACGAGGTAGTGCAGAGCGGCCCCTTGGTTCCGCCCAACGATCCCAGCTTGATGTTCGCCAATGCGGGCATGGTGCAGTTCAAGGATCTGTTCACCGGGCGGGAGAAGCGGAGCTACAGCCGCGCCACCTCCAGCCAGAAGTGCATTCGCATCAGCGGCAAGCACAACGATCTGGAAGCCGTGGGGCCGTCGCCGCGGCATCACACCTTCTTCGAGATGCTGGGGAACTTCAGCTTCGGGGACTACTTCAAGGAAGAAGCCATCGTCTTCGCTTGGGACTTCCTGATCAAAGAGGTGGGGCTGGATCCCAATCGCTTCATCCTCACCTACTTCCGCGGGGAAGATGGCGTGCCGGCAGACGAGACGGCGCGGGATCTGTGGAAGAAGGTCACCGGCTTCGGCGAGGATCGCATCCTGGGCCTCGGCAAGGACGACAACTTCTGGCAGATGGGGGACACCGGCCCTTGTGGGCCGTGCAGCGAGCTGCACTACTACGTGGGCCCGGAGGTGAACCTCCACACTTTTGGAGAAGAGCAGACCGCCGAGGGCCACGGCTGGATGGAGATCTGGAACCTGGTCTTCATGCAGTTCGAGCGCGGGGGCGACGGCCAGCTCTCGCCGCTGCCGGCGCCCAGCATCGACACCGGTGCCGGGCTCGAGCGCTTGGCCTGCGTGGCCCAGGGCAAGAGCAGCAACTACGACGTGGATCTGTTGCGAGAGCTGGTGGAGGTCGCCGCGCAGGCATCCGGCAAGAGCTACGGCGCGACGATGGCGCCGGATGACGTGAGCATGCGCGTGATTGCGGATCACGCGCGCACCACGGCGTTCATGATGTCCGAGGGCATCTTGCCGGATCGCACCGGGCGTCCCTACGTGCTCCGCCGCGTGATGCGCCGGGCCATCCGCCACGGCCACCGGCTGGGCATCGCGGAGCTGTTCCTGCACCGCGTGGCGGACAAGGTCATCGACCTGATGAGTGAGCAGTACCCCGCGCTTCGCGAACGGCGGGATCTGATCCTGACCACCGCCCAAGGTGAAGAGGAACGCTTCCGTCAGACCATCGAGCGCGGCCTGGTGCTGCTGGACGAGCGCTTCGCCGCGCTGGACTCGGCCAGTGAGAAAGAGCTCGCCGGCGCGGACGCCTTCCAGCTGTACGACACCTACGGCTTCCCGCTGGATCTCACCGAGGTCATCTGCCGGGAGCGCGGCTACGCCGTCGATCAGAAGGGCTACGACGCCGCGCTGGAAGAGGCGCGCAAGAAGAGCGAGTTCAAGGGTCAAGAGCAAGCGGTGGAGCAGGTCTACCGCGAGGCGCTCGGCAAGGTGGACGGCGGCCAGGTGCGCTTCACCGGCTACGAGCGGGACGAGGGCGAAGGCCGCGTCGTCGCGCTGGTGAAGGATGGCGCGCTGGTGGACTCCGTCTCCAGCGGCGACAGCGTGGAGGTGATCACGGATCGCACGCCGTTCTACGGAGAAGCCGGCGGCCAGATCGGCGACCACGGCGTGATCCGGGCAGACGGCCTGGAAATCTCCGTGGAAGACACGCAGAAGCCCATCGCCGGTCTCGTTTCCCATCGCGGCACCGTGAAGAGCGGCGAGCTCCGGGTGGGCGCCCAGGTGCTGCTCGAGGTGGACGTGACACGCCGTGAGGCCATCCGGCGGAACCACTCCGCGACGCACTTGCTGCACCTCGCGCTGCGCGCGGTGGTGGGCGCCCACGCCCAGCAGAAGGGCTCTCTGGTGGGGCCAGACCGCTTGCGCTTCGACTTCACCCATCAGAAGCCGCTCACCCCCGAAGAGATCCAGAAGATCGAAGACATGGTGAACGAGCGCGTGCTCCAAAACTCCCCGGTGCGCACCGAGGTGCTCGACATGGAGCAGGCCAAGCAGCGCGGCGCCATGATGATCTTCGAAGAGAAGTACGGAGACACCGTGCGCATGCTCACCATGGCAGACTCGGTGGAGCTGTGCGGCGGCACCCACGCCCGCGCTACCGGGGACATCGGCCTGTTCAAGATCCTGAGCGAGCAGGGCATCGCCGCCGGCGTGCGGCGCATCTTTGCCACTACCGGGGAGGGCTCCCTCGCGTACCTGCGCGACGTCGAGCACAACCTTGGCCAGGCTGCGGCAGCGGCCAAGAGCAACGTGAGCCAGCTCGTCGACAAGATCGAAAAGCTCGTCGCTCACGAGCGCGCCCTGGAAAAACAGGTCGAAGATCTGCAAAAGAAGCTGCTCACGGGCGGCGGAGGCGGAGGCCTCGACGCCCTCGTCGGGCGCGCGCGGGACGTCTCCGGCGTCAAGGTGCTCGGCATCCGCACCGAGGTCAGCGACCGCGGCGCCCTGCGCGAGCTCGCCGAGCAGCTCCGCGACAAGCTCGGCGACAGCATCGTGCTCGTCGGCTCCGAAGCGGAGGGCAAGGCGCAGCTCGTGCTCACCGTCGCCAAGCCCCTCACGCAGCGCTTCAAGGCCGGCGATCTGATTCGTCCCATTGCCGCCATCGTCGGTGGCAGCGGCGGCGGTCGACCGGACATGGCGCAAGCTGGAGGCACCGAGGTCGACAAGCTCGACGAAGCGATCGAAGCCGTGTACCGATTCTCCTGACGTCTGCTTTTGTCGGGGCGGCGCGGAAGCACGCGTCGCCCTTGGCGGAAGCGGGAGCGGGAGCGGGGGCGGGGGCGGATGCGGCGGCGGATGCGGGAGCGGGGGCGGAAGCGGCGGCGGATGCGGGCGGGAGCGGAGCGGGAGCGGATGCGGATGCGGATGCGGGGGCGGATGCGGGGCGGGCGGGCGACGAAAATCTATCCCGCTGCCAGGTTCGTTCGGCGAACATCGGAGCGGGGATAGATTTCGGGCGAAGCGTGCGACCGTCGGCGTTCCCGCCTCTCGGCGTTATCCGCTTCATGCGAGCCAGATGTCTGCGGGTGACGGTGACCGTGCCGACTCGCGCTCCTGCGACTCGCCGGTGAGGGTGGGACACCCTCGCGCTTTGGGGCGCGGGCGGATGCGGTTGCGGGGTCGGTTGCGGTTGCGGGGTCGGTTGCGGTTGCGGGGGGCGGATGCGGGAGCGGGGGCGGGGGCGGATGCGGGGCGGATGCGGATGCGGGGCGGGGACGGGGGTGCCGACTCGCGCTCGCGCGATCGCTGGCGATCCAATGCGCATCGCCGGAGGAGGGCACTTCGGTGGCCGACAATTGCGGGGGCTTCGCTCGGGGGGCGGATCGGCGGGTCCAGGCCAAGCCGGCTTCGCCGGTGGCTGCTGACGCAGCCAGCCTGGACCCCGCCTGCGACTCGCCGGTGAGGGTGGGACCCGGGCGCGGTGCGCGGGCAAATGCGATGCGGGGCGGTGGCGGATGCGGGAGCGGATGCGGGAGCGGATCGCTGGCGATCCAATGCGCATCGCCGGAGGAGGGCACTTCGGTGCCGACAATTGGAGGGGCTTCGCTCGGGCTGTCGAGCCTACCGGCGTGCTCGGCGGCGTCAGGCAAAGCTGGCTTCGCCGGTGGCTGCTGACGCAGCCAGCCTGGACCCCGCCTGCGACTCGCCGGTGAGGGTGGGATACCCCTCGCGCGGTGGCGCGGGCGGATGCGGATGCGGGGGCGGTGGCGGATGCGGGAGCGGATGCGGGAGCGGATGCGGGGGCGTGCCGACTCGCGCTGGCGATCCAATGCGCATCGCCGGAGGAGGGCACTTCGGTGCCGACAATTGGAGGGGGGCTTCGCTCGGGCTGTCCGAGCCTACCGGCGTGCTCGGCGGCGTCCAGGCCAAGCCGGCTTCGCCGGTGGCTGCTGACGCAGCCAGCCTGGACCCCGCCTGCGACTCGCCGGTGAGGGTGGGACACCCCTCGCGCGGTGGGCGCGGGCGGATGAACGCGGAGAACTCGAATGCTCAGGATCTACTCGGACATGCTCGATTGGCTCGAAGATCTCGTGGAGCTCATCGCTCGAATCGAGAAGCATGACCCGGACTTGGCGCGCCAACTTCGGCGGGCATCGCGCTCGGTCGTGCTCAATACCGCTGAAGGTATGGATGCGCGGGGCCGCAACAAGAGCGCAAAGTACACTATTGCGCTCTGCGAAATGCGCGAGAGCTACGCCGCGCTCGAGGTCAGCGTGCGGCTCCGGTACATCCCGGCGCTCGATGCAACGCTCGAAGATCGGTCGCAGAAGATCATCGGCACGTTGTACCGCCTCGCGCATTCCACGGCGCGGTAGGCAGGTCGTGCGGGCGAGCCTGGAGCCGTCGCGTCCGGCTCGCCCGCGGATGTGGACGCGGACGCGGATGCGGGGGCGGATGCGGGAGCGGGGGTGGATGCGGATGCGGGAGCGCGGGCGGATGCGGACGCGGGAGCGGATGCGGTTGCGGTTGCGGGCTCGGATGCGGTTGCGGGGGCGGATGCGGCTGCGGGGGCGGATGCGGAGGCGGAGGCGGGAGCGGGGGGCGGGAGCGGAGGCGGGAGCGGGAGCGGAGGCGGAGGCGAGAAAATGTAGGGTCAGAATCTGCTCGCGAGAGTGATCACTTCGGGGGGCATGGTCGACCAAGTCGGGGAAATGATCACTCTGGTGAGCAAAATATCGAGGGAGTTCGCGCTCAGGGGACGCTGCCGGCGGGGACGACCCATTCCGTAGGCTGGCCGGTAACGTTGGCGACGAGGTCGAAGTCCTTGTCGTAGTGGATCACGGTCAGGCGGTTCCGCTCGGCGACGGCCGCGATCAGAAGATCGGGAATGCCCGCCGCGCGGTGGTGACCGGAGCGAGCTAAAGCGTGTTGACAGTTTTGGCCAACACCGCCCTTCTCGGGCGTTGGGCATAGGCCCTTCCTGCTTCGACGAGGGTAGTTTCACGGACCACCAAGAGCGGTGGTTCGCCAGAGCGTCCCTCTCCACAGGCGTTTTGCGTCTCCGCGTGCTTCGCGGCGACAGGAGGCGAGTCTCCTTGGCCGAGTACGCGAGGGTACTGAGCCAAGCACACGGCAGCGTTCTCGTCGCGGTCGGCCTCGTGACCACAATTGCTGCAGTGAAAGGTGCGCTCCCCGAGGAGGGCGTTGATGACGAAGCGCAGGCACTGATTGAAGCCGAAGCGCGCCGCTCCCACGTGACGCCGGAGCAGCTCTTCCTGCTCGCACGTTGGCTGGAGCGTAAAGCTGAAGGTGGTGTGCCGAGTCACCCGGGCCACCCCGTGAGAGCAACGCGAGCAGCCGCAAGAATCACGAATCTGGCGTAGCTCCGCGTGGTCTTCTCGTAGCGCGTGGCCACGCGGCGAAACGCCTTCACTCGCCCGAACCAGCGCTCCACCGTGTTGCGGAGCCGGTACTTGTCGCGGTCGAGCTCGCGCTGGACCTTGCGATTCCTGCGCGAGGGGATGACCGCCTCGAACCCTGACGCCTGGATATGCGCCAGTGCGGCATTGCTGTCGTAGGCCCGGTCAGCGATGACGGCCTGTCCCGTACCCCGCTCCACGACGAGTGCATTCACCTGCGTCAGCCGCCTCGCCTCCCGTGACGATGAAGCGCACCAGCGCGCCCTCGGCTGAAACGAGCGCATGAACCTTTGTGGAAAAGCCACCGCGAGAACGGCGGAGACCTTCTGATGATTGCCCGCCCCCTTCTGATGATTGCCCGCCCCCTTTTTCAGCGCGCCCGCCGCATGTGGATGCGCTTTCACGATGGTGCTGTCCATCAACAGGTCATCGTCAGAACGCACTTGCAGCACTTCGTGAAGCTGGTGCCAGCGACCCGCCAGCGCCCAGCGCCGAAAGCGCCGATACACACTGCCCCACTTCCCAAACACCTCCGGCAAGTCTCGCCAGGGTGCGCCCGTCCGTAGGATCCACAGCGTTGCTTCGATGAAGCGACGATTATCGTCGCCCTTTGGACCACGTGACGTGAGAGCGGAAACCAACGGCGCAATGCGTGCCCACTCGGCATCGGAAAGCGCGACTCGAACCCCCATTCGCGCAGCCTACCAATAACTGAACGCGTGTCAAGCTAAATTCTCATCGAGGCAGGATTTCAGCACCAATCCCATCCAGAAACTGTCAACAGACTCTAGCGCTTCGAGCACGTCCTCCGCGCGGTCGAAGTCGACTTGTGAGAGGTCGACCCGCGGCAAGCTCTTGCGGATGCGACGGGTCTTCGCCAAATCTGCGTGGGACCGCGCGCTGAACAGCACTTCCAGCTCCACGACGCTGCAGGTTGCCACGTCGCCGCCTAGGATCAGTGGCGCGAGCCGGGCGGAGACGCTCAGCTGCTTGAGCCGAGCGAGGGCGCTCTTGTCGGCAACGTACCTCAGCGCCATGCGTCGGCCGTCACCTCGGGATCATCCAGCTCGAGCCCGTCCATTTCCCGGAGCTGCTCCACGGCCTTCCTTCGTTGCTCGTAGGCGATCACCTCATCGAGGGCCCGCTCTATCGTGTCCTTGATCCCCTTGGTCCCCAGTAGCTTTCGAGCCCTGGCCAGCTTGCGCGGGTCGATGACCAATGTGGTTCGATGCATGTCGCAGTATGGCATGTCGCAGCGCGTAATGCATACTCATGGGCACGCCGGGCCATATTCAGGGGTGAGCGCCCGAGGGCTTGGATCACGCCAAGCGCTCGTCCGGGAGGCCGTCGTCGAGGCTGGCGAAGCCCCAGAAGCTCGGCTCCGGGACGAGCCGCACGCCGAAGCGCGCTTCCACGCCGCGGCGGACCTTGCGCGCGAAGGCGACGACGTCACTGGCGCGGGCGGCGCCGTGCGCCACCAGGGCGAGGGTGTGCTTCGTGGACAGGCCGACGGCTCCGTCGCGGGTGCCCTTGGCAAAGCCGGCGCGTTCGATGAGCCAGGCGGCGGGCAGCTTCACGCGCCCGTCCGGCTGCGGATAGCGCGGGAGCTCTGCCCCCGCGGCTGCGGCTTCGATGGCGCTCACGCGATCGGCGTCCACCACGGGATTGACGAAGAACGAACCGCAGCTCCGCGCGTTCTCGTCTGCGGCATCGAGCACCATGCTCTTTTCGCGCCGTACGGCCAGCACGGCGCTCCGCACTTCCGCGAGGCTCGGCGCGGCGCCCGTCACGCGGCGCGTGAGCTCGGGGTAACGCAGCGCCGGCGCGCCGCCCGCGGTCAGCCGATAGCTCACCCCTAGTACCAAATAGCGCCCCGGCGCTTCGCTCTTGAAATGGCTGTCGCGGTAGCGAAACGCGCACGCCTCGGCAGGGAGCTCCACCACGGCATCGCTGTGCCGGTCGAAGCAGCGCACCCGCGTGATGGTCTCCGCCACCTCTTGGCCGTAGGCGCCCACGTTTTGGATCGGCGTTGCGCCCACGCGCCCCGGAATTCCGCTCAAGCACTCGAGCCCGGCGAGCCCCTGCTTCACGCTCTCCGCCACGAAGGCGTCCCACGGTTCCCCCGCCGCCGCGGTCAGTCCGTCGTCCGTGCGCGTCACGCCGCGCATCGCGACATCCAGCACCAGGCCGCGCACGCCGGCGTCGCTCACCACGACGTTGCTGCCGCCGCCCAGCACGTGCACGGGCACGCCGTAGCGGTCCGCCCAGCGCACGGCTTCGATCGCCGTCGCGTCGTTGTCCGCCCGGACGTAGTATTCCGCCGCGCCGCCCACCCGCAGCGTAGTGCGTTCCGCGAGGGGGACGTGCTCTTCGGGTTCCACGACGCCGCGGGTCTTACCACGCGGCGCGGCGCGTGTGGGCGCGGCGGACCGACATCAAGAGGAACGACGGCGAGGGGCGCAGCGGCGAAGGCTCGGCTTGGGTCGGAGCAGCGTGTGCACCGTCGGCGGCGGCGTGGAGGGAGTGGCGGCGCCGGACGCGAGGCGCGCCTGCCGCGCGTGGGCGTTCTCGATCACCACGCGGGTGTCGTCGCTCATCTCGATGGCGGAAATGTCGAAACGCGCGAGGGCTTCCGCCAAGGCGCCGGCGCGATCGATCACGCTGGACTTCGAGTCGAGCAGCAGCACCTGGCGACCCTTCAGGCGACACAAGCCCCCGCTCGAGTGGGTAGGCAGACGCATGTGCTCGACACGGACCTCGATGCCGAGCTTCCGCGCGATGTGTGACAGTTCGTCCACCAGGCGCGCCGGATCCACCACCCTTAGAGTAGCCGACCCTCCCGGGTCGCGCCGGCGCGATGGACAAAGCCCAGCATTTTCGCGGGCTCCCGCGAGCGCGTTGGTGGCCGGCGCGCCGCTTTTGTATAGGGGGCGCATGCATCGCTACACCCTCGGCTCGGCGGTCATCGAGCTCGTGCAGGGCGACATCACGCGCTCCGACACCGAAGCCATCGCCAACGCCGCCAACTCCATGCTCATGGGCGGCGGTGGTGTGGATGGTGCCATCCATCGCGCCGCCGGCCCCGAGCTCATGGCCGCGTTGCGCGATCTCAAGCGCGAGCTTCCGGGCGGCACTCTCGCCACTGGCCGCGCGGTGATCACTCCCGGCTTCGAGCTCACGGCGAAGTGGGTGATCCACTGCGTCGGCCCCATTTACGATCGCGAAGGCGACGCCGCGCCGGAGCTGCTCGCCGGGGCCTACCGCTCCGCCCTCGAGCTGTGCCGTGAGCACCGCATTGGCTCGGTGTCCTTCCCGTCCATCTCCACCGGCGTGTACGGCTATCCCCTTTCGGAGGCGGCCCCCATCGCCCTCGGCGCCGTCCGGGAGAGCCTCGCCCCCTCGGGCGCGTCCCTGTGCCGCTTCATGCTCTTCGACGAACGAACGGTCGCCGCCTACCGGCAGGCCGCGGAAGCCATTTTCGGCTCCGAAACCTGATTTCCCCGCGCCTTCCCCGGCCCCTTCTTGTCGGTCCGCCGCGGTAACGCCCCGGCGCGCGATATTTGAGCCGCGGACGGAGCGTGGTATGTCGCGCTCCGTCGCGGACGCCTGGGCCGGCGGCGGGAGCGATACGCGCTTCCCCGGTAGGGTGGTCCTGTGACGAGGGAAAACGATTTTCCCCCAACAGAAAGACGACTCATAGATGACGTTCACGGAAGCGGCGGCGCAGGTGTTGCGCCTGGTCGGGAAACCTCTGCATTACAAGGAAATAACGGACGTAGCGATCGAGAAGAACCTGCTCAGCCACGTGGGCAAGAGCCCCGAGGTCACCATGGGCGCTCGCCTCGCGGCGTTGGTGAAGAAGGCCGAGAAGGACAACCCCCTCGTGCGCGTGAAGCCCGGGGTGTTCGCCCTGCGGGAGTGGGATCAGAAGACGATCGACAAGGGCCTGGCAGATCGCACGCCGGCCATCGAGCTCGCGAACCGCGCTGGCGAGACGACGGAAGAGGAGACGCCCGCCGAAGGCGCCGAGGAAGAGGAGGCGCCGCTGGCGTCGTCCCCCACGCACATCACCGGCGAGGAAATGGGCGAGGACGCTCCGCCGCCCGATGAAGACGAAAAGGTCCGCGCGGAGATCGCCGCGCAGGCGACGGCGCTGTTCGAAGCGGAAGAGGACGACGACGAGCCGATCCTGGGCGCGCCGGAAGAAGAAGAGAACGACGAGAGCGACCGCGACTCGGATCGCGATGGTGGCTCGCGCCGTCGTCGTCGTCGTCGTCGTCGCGGCGGACGCGACCGGGACGACTCGCGCGACTCGCGCGAGTCGCGCGGCGGCAACAGTGGCGGCGGGGACGACTTGCCGAGCTACACCGTCAGCGATGCGCCCGCGCTGTTGGACGACTTCAGCGGTCGCGACGGCGGTGGCGGCGGTGGCGGCGGTGGCGGCGACGACTTCGCCATCGACGAGCTCGCCGGCCGCTCCCTGGCCGACGCCCTGGCGCAGATCCTGGCCGGCTATGACAAGGGTACCAGCCTGGTCGGCGCCCAGCGCTTGGCGGAGACCGCGCAGCGCCGGGGCCGCGTCGCCGGTGATCTGAATCACGTGCAGAGCGCGCTCTTGGCGGCGGCCCGCGCGGACAACCTGCGCCGGAGCGGCGAAGGGCAGCGCCCGCGCTTCCGGCTGCAAGGGAATCGCATCGGGCTCACGGACTGGCTGCTGGACGGCGAGCTGTCGCGGCTCGAGCGCGAGATCACCACGCTGGTGGAGCGCTACCGCGAGACGGCGCGCCGGAGCTTCGCCAAGCGCGTGTCGGATCTCCCGCACCGCGCCATCGGCGAGCTGGTGCTGCTCGTGCTCGAGCGCATCGGCGTGTCGGAGCTTCGCCCCGTGCGGCGCGCCGGCGCGCCGGGCTCGGAGCTGCACCTGGCCGGCAAGATGAAGGGCGCCCTGGGCGACATCCGCACTGCCATCGTGGTGCGTCGCGACGGTCGCGAGATCGGGCGCGAGCGCGTGATGGAGCTTCGCGGCGCGCTACACCACTACGGCTCGGCCACCGCGGGTCTCATCGTCACCACCGGACAGGTGCTGAGCGGCGCACGCGAAGAAGCCGCCGCTGCGGGCGCCGCGCCGGTCACGCTCATCGACGGCACCGCCTTCGCGCGGCTGTGCGAGGACCATGGCATCGCCGTGGCGCCCACGCGCATCGCGCTGCCGCTGCCGGATCTGGAGCTGCTCGACTCGCTCAGGAACGGTTGATGCGACGCCTCGCTCTGGCGCTGCTCTTGCCCGCGTTCACGGGCTGCGTGCGGAGCCCGCCGCCCAGTCAGTTCCCGACGGCGGACAAGGCCCTCGAGCGCATGCACGAGACCTACGCCTGCAGCCGCGGCGTGCAGGGCGAGGCGAAAATAGACTACTTCAGCGACGAAGGGCGGGTGCGGGGCAGCGTGCTGTACAAGGCGGCGCTGCCCGAGAAGCTCCGCTTCGACGTGTTCTCGCCCTTCGGCGTGACGCTCTCCACCCTCACCAGCGACGGCACCCAGTTCGCTCTCTACGATCTGAAAGAGAAGGCGTTCCTCACCGGGCCTGCCAACGCCTGCAACGTGGCGCGCTTCACGCGGGTGCCGGTGCCGCCCTTCGCCATGGCGCAGCTCTTGCGGGGGGAAGCGCCGGTGCTGGTGCACACGCCCCAGACCGCGCAGATCGCCTGGGAGGGCGGGCGTTACGTGGTCCGGATCCAGAGCAAGCACGACGCACAGCAGGAGATCGAGCTCGAGCCCACGGATGCGGACTTCAATTTGCCGTGGGAGAAACAGCGCGTGCGCGTGCTGGGCGTCACCGTCACGCAGCAGGGCTACGACCTCTATCACGCGGAGCTCGCCGACCATGAGCCGGCGCAGACCTCCAAGCCCTGGGTGGATCCCGAGGGGCTCTCGCCCACGGTCATGCCCAGCGGCCCGCCGTGCAGCGCGGAAGTTCCGCGGCGCATGCGTTTGGAGGTGCCGGACACGGACCAGGACGTCATCTTCCGGGTGAAGGAGGTCGTCCACAATCCGCCCATCGACGCCGGCACCTTCCAGCAATCCCCGCGTCCCGGCGTGAAGACCCGCTACAGCGCCTGCGGGGGTTGAGCCGGCTCGCGGGCCCACTTCGGGCCGGTCCGAGGGCTTCGCCCCTGCGCTATGATGCCGGCGTGGCGAAGCGCGCGAAGAAGGCTCCGGTCCGAAAGAAGACGGTGAAGAAGCGCGTGACGCGCGGGGCTCCGAAGAAGAAGCCGCCGAGCTACCGCACTGTCTCGTCGGAGAAGATGCCGCGCTTTGCGGGCGTGCCGACCTTCCTGCGGCTTCCGATCCTGCAAGAGCTCGGGACCGTACCGGACGTGGACGTGCTCTTGTGTGGCGTGCCCTTCGACGGGGGCAGCAGCTTTCGTCCGGGTGCGCGCCTCGCGCCGCGCGCGGTGCGCGACGCTTCGAGCCTGGCGCGGAGCTTCTCCGCGGCCCTCGGCATCGACATCTACGAAGAGCTCCGCGTGGCCGACGGCGGCGACATCCCGGCGAGCCCCCACGACGTCGAGCACGCCGTGGCGATGGTCACGGAGCGGGCCGAAGCCATCGCCCGCTCCGGCGTGGTGGGCGGCTTCGTCGGTGGAGATCAGACCGTCACCCTGGGCGCGCTCCGCGGCATCCAACGCGCGAAGCTCAAGGGCGTGGGCATGATCCACATCGATTCCCACTGCAACACCGCGACCGCCGCCTGGGGACGCGAGCTCCACCACGGCAGCGTGATCCGTTGCGCCGTGGAAGAAGGCCTGATCGTGCCGCGAGCCACGCTGCAGCTCGGCATCCGGGGTCCGTACTCTTCGGAAGGGGAGACGGGCTACTCGCTGTCCCATGGGTTCGAGATCGTCGGCATCGACGAGGTGAAGTGGGACCTGCACGCCGCCGTGAGCCAGGTGCGGAAGATGGTGCGCAAAGGCCCGGTGTACGTCAGCGTGGACGTGAGCGCCGTGGATCCGGCGTACGCGCCGGGCACCGGCATTCCGAGCCCGGGCGGCATGAACACCTGGGACCTGCAGCAGATCCTGCGCGCCCTGGTGGGAGCGGAGATCGTCGGCTTCGACGTCGTCGAGATCTCGCCGCCCTACGATCCGACGGGCATCACGAGCATGCTCGGCGTGACGATCTTGCAGGAGATCCTGGCGTCCATCGCCGATACGCGACGGAGCGCGCGGCCCGCGCCGAGCACGCGCCGGGGCGGACGCGTCTCGGCGTGACGGCACCGCGGCGGATCAACATCAACCCGTAGAGAGAGCTTGCAGGATCTCTGCGGGCACGTCGGTGATGATGGCGTCGACGCCGGCGGCCGCGAGCTTTTGGGCGCGGGCTCCTTCGTTCACGGTCCACACGTTGACGAAGGCTCCGGCGCGGTGAAGGCGCGCTACGCGCTTCGGCGTGGCCAGCGGCGCTTCCGGGTGCACGCCCACGGCGCCCAGCAGGCGGTAGCCGGGCGCGAAGCGCAGCACGCGCTGCTTCGCGTGCACCAGCCAGGCGACGGGCAGGGCGGGCAGGCGCTGGGCGAGGGCGCGCACCAGCATGGGATCGAAGCTCGAGAGCACGATGCGCTCCGGCGGCTCGCGCTGGAGCAAACGCGCGACGGCGTTCACGAACACGCGGCGCTCGCGGACGTCGCGCTTGAGCTCGACGTTCACGCGCTGGTCGTGGCGGCGCGCCCAGTCGAGCACGTCGGCGAGGGTCGGAATGCGCTCGCCGACGAGCTCCACGCGGGCGCGCTCCGTCGCGCTCAGGCGCTCCACACTGCGCGCGTCGCGGCCCTCGGTCATGCGCTCGAGCGTGGCGTCGTGAAAGACCACCACGGCGTGCGCGGCGTCCAGCCGTACGTCGAGCTCCACGCCGTCGGCGCCCTCTTTGCGCGAGAGCTCGAAGGCCGCGAGGGTGTTCTCCGGAGCGCGGCGCCGCGCCCCACGATGGCCGAGCACCCAGGGGCGCGCGCCGGCGGGGCGATGCCACGCGCTCAGCCGGCCAGCTCCTCGGCGATCTCGCGGGCCACGCTGCGCGCGCGGTCGAGCTCCTTGGTGCGGAAGGAAATGCCGCCCACCACTGGGTGGCCGCCGCCGCCATGGCGCGCGCAAATGGCCGAGATGTCGGTGTCCAGCGGCGCACCGCTCCAGGGGTTGTAGCCGACGGAGATCTTCACGCCGTTTTTGAGCAGGCCGATGAGCACCGAGTACACCGAGTCCGGATACAAGGCGTAGGTCACGAACTTGCCGACGGTCTCGAGGACGTTCTCGGTGAGATCCACCAGCACCACTCGACCGAGGCGCTGTCCGTTCTGGCGCACCCGCTCGACGAAGCGCATGTGCTTCTCGCCGAGGGGCTTGTAGCGATCTTGGATTTCCGGCAGCGCGGCGACCTCGTCCAGCGGTTGCTCGAGCAGCCGCCCGACCATGCGCTGCAGGAAGGCGTCGTCGCCGTAGTGCTCGACCACGCTCACCAGACGCTTGACGGGGTTCTCGCGGCTGACGGCGTCTTCCGCGCTGTCGAAGCGTGCCGCGTCCACGATGTCCGCCCAATGAACCAGGGATGCGAGCAGCGGATCCTCCATCCCGAACTGCTCGCGCGCGATGTCGGCGATGAGCTTGGTGCAGGAGGAGTAGGCCGGGTCGAACCAGTAGCGCTCGGACTCCGCGCGCTCGTCGTACACCGCGCGGGCCTCGGCATCGGCGAAGGCCGTCCGATGATGGTCGAAGTACCAGGTGACCGCGGCTTCCGGAGCGAAGCGAAAATCCAGGATCGCGTTCTGATCGCCGGTCAGCATCTTGGGCGACGGGTGCGCTTGACCGATGCCATAACCGCAGGCGCGGTAGACGAATTCCGTCGGCCGCTCGACCGAGCGGAGCAGGCGTGTGAACACCGCCGCGCTGGCCAATCCGTCGAAACAGTGGCCGTGAGTTGCAACGACGACCTTCACCGTACGTCTAGTTAGCACAGGCCTGGTCTTGTGGGATGATGTAGGTGTAAGCTCGCCGGCGCCGGAGGGCAGCCCGGCCGGGAGAAGGAACCATGATGCGTAACTGGTTGTATTTTGGGCTTTTTGCGGCGGCCGTCGTGGGGTGCAAGAAGAAGGATCAGGACGCCCAGAACGCCCAGGGATTCCAGCAGGCCCAGCAGGGTCAGTACCAGCAGGGCCAGTATCCCCAGCAGGGAATGGGTGGAACCGCCGGAACCACGCAGACCACGCCCCCGCCCCAAGGCTCGGCGACGCAGCAGGGCACCCAGCCGCCCCTCGGCACCGTCAGCGGGGATCCCGCCTCGCTGCAGAACATCATCGCCGGGGCCCTCTCCGGTGGCGCCGCGACTTTGGGCGCTCTCACCGGTGGTGAGATGAACATCATCGAGCAGGGCATCAAGATGAAGGCCCAGAGCGACGCCAAGGGCATGAAGTCCGACGGCCAGCTGATGAGCGCCAAGCTGCAGCAAGACGGCCACGCCCAGGCCGACCTCATGCTGCAGCCGAACAAGTGCTACACCATCATCGGCTTCGGCAACCCCGGCGTGTTCCGTTATCAGATCAACCTGATCTCGTCGCCGCCGGCGCCGCCTCAGGTGTTGGCCCAAAGCGGCGCCGATAGCCCCGCTCCCACCGTCGGTCCCAACGAGACCTGCATCAAGAATCCGTACCCCGCACCGCTCCAGGTGAAGGTGGACATGCACGTGGTGCAGGGCACGGGGCTGGTCGGCGCGCAGGTCTACTCGAAGTAGTCCTTCAGGTTTGTTGGTCCGGCGCGGAACCGACAACTGTGCGCTGGTGCGGCCGAGGGGGGCCGCATGGGTTTCGTGCCTCGTCTGCTCGAAGGCGGTGAGCTGCCACATCGCTTGCGCGATCTGGAGTCTCCACCGTCGCGTATGTGGCTCGTGGGAGCGCTGCCGCGCCAGTCCGCGGTCGCCATCGTCGGCACGCGGCACCCCACGGCGGATGCCGTGGAGTACACGCGGCACCTCGCCGCCAAGCTCGGCGCCGCCGGCTGTGTGATCCTGAGCGGCGGCGCCGAGGGCATCGACACGGCGGCGCACGAAGGGGCGATCTCCGCTGGTGCACCGACGGTGGTGGTGGCGCCGTCCGCGTTTGACCGGCCGTTCCCCGAGAAGAACCGCGCGCTGTTCCAGCGCATCATTCGCGACGGCGGCGGGCACATCACGGCGGAGCCGCCCCACACGCCCGCGGCGAACCCCAAGTTCTTTCCGCGGAACTCGTACCTGGCGGCGCTGGCCCACGTGCTCGTCGTGGTGGAGTCTCCCATCCGCAGCGGCGCGCGGAACGCCGCCAAGTGGGCGCGCCGTCTCGGGCGTCCGCTGTTCGTGGTGCCCGCCGTGCCCTGGAATCCCCACGGGGTCGGCTGCATCGCCGAGCTCAAGCTGGGCGCGCGGCCCTTGGCCGGACCCAAGGACGTGCTCCGGGTGCTGAGTCAGTCCGCGTTTCATTGGCTGCCCATGGCCGACGGCGGGGTGCGCACCGCGGGCTGCCCTGCGCCCGCGCCGCCTGCCGCGCCGGACCAACAAACCCTGGGAACATTCATCACCTATCCGCCCGGCTCGCCGGCCGGAACGCTGCTGGCGGCGGTCTCGGCGGGGGCAGGAAACGTGGATGGCATTGCCCAACGGACGGGGCTGGCGCCCACGAAAGTTGAGGAACTCCTCTTGACGCTGGCCAAAGATGGGGTCTTAGTAGCCGACCCATCGGGAGCCGTGAAATTCGTAAACCGATGAATTTGTTACGTTTTAGGGGTGCGCCTCTGGGAACAGGGGTTGCGCAGGCGCTCCGACCATCGCACTAGGTGGTGGGAAAGGACACCGAGGAAGCTCATGAGCAAGACGCTCGTCGTCGTCGAGTCACCGGCCAAGGCCAAGACGATCAAGAAGTACCTTGGGCCGGGGTACGAGGTCCTCGCCAGCAAGGGCCACGTCAAGGATCTGCCCAAGAAGATGGGGATCGACGTCGAGCACGGCTTCAAGGAGACCTACGAGGTCATCGAGAGCAAGGCGAAGGTGCTCGCCGAGCTCAAGTCGTCGGCGAAGAAGGCAGAGCGCGTGCTGCTTGCCACCGACCCGGATCGCGAGGGAGAGGCCATCGCGTGGCACATCGCGGAGGAGCTCAAGCGGCCCAAGCTGGATCTGGCGCGGGTGGAGTTCCACGAGATCACCAAGAAGGGCGTGCAGAAGGGGCTCGATGCGCCGAGGGAGCTGGACGCACATCTCTATGATGCCCAGCGCGCCCGGCGGGTCCTCGACCGCATCGTGGGGTACGACGTCTCGGCGCTGGTGTGGAACAAGCTCGCCTTCGGCCTGAGCGCCGGGCGCGTGCAGTCCGTGGCGCTCCGGCTCATTGTGGAGCGCGAGCGCGAGATCGAGGCGTTCGTCCCCGAGGAGTACTGGAACATCGGCGTGGCCTTGATGGGCAAGGCGCGCCAGCCCGTGTCGGCGCGCCTGTCGCGGGTGGACGGCGAGAAGATCACGGTCCGGAGCGGCGAGCACGCCGGTGGCATCCGCGCGGATCTGGAGAGCGCGAAGTATCGCATCGCTTCTGTGACCAAGCGGGAGCAGAAGCGCAACGCGCCGGCTCCGTACACCACCAGCAAGCTGCAGCAGGACGCCACCAGCTACCTCCGCTTCACCACCAAGCGGACCATGAGCATCGCCCAGAAGCTGTACGAGGGCGTGGATCTCAAGAAAGACGGCGGCCCCGTCGGCCTCATCACCTACATGCGTACGGACAGCGTGCGGGTGAGCCAAGACGCGATCGACGCCGTGCGGCCGTTCATCTCGGAGACGTACGGGAAGGACTATCTGCCCGCCAAGCCGAACACCTTCAAGTCGAAGAAGAGCGCACAGGAAGCGCACGAGGCGATCCGCCCGACGAGCATGGAGCTGACGCCCGCGCTGGTGCGGCGCCATCTCTCGGACGAGCAGTACAAACTGTACAAGTTGATCTGGGATCGCTTCGTGGCGTCGCAGATGGCGCCGGCGGTGTACGACCAGACGGGCGTGGACATCGAGGCCAAGCCCACCCGCAGTGGTGGGCGCCACCAGGTGTACATGCTGCGCGTCAGCGGCAAGGTGCTCAAGTTCGCCGGCTGGCTCGCGCAGTACGGCAAGGGGGAAGACGGCTTCGACAGCACCACGGCGACGCTCGCGGGGGAGGACGAGACCACGCCGCGGGACCAGAGCGACAGCGTGTTGCCGCCCGAGCCCGGCGCGAACGGCAACGGCAACGGCAACGGCAAGGCCGTCGCGTTCACCTTCGACTCGGAGGACGGCAACCTGCCGGAGCTCGGCGAAGGGGAAGAGATGGTGATCGTGACCCCTCCGGGCGTGGTCACCGATCAGAAGTTCACGCAGCCGCCGCCGCGGTACAACGAAGGATCGCTGGTGCGCGAGCTCGAGAAGCGCGGCATCGGTCGGCCCAGCACCTACGCGGAGATCATCAGCAAGGTGCAGGCGCGGGACTACGTGGAGAAGCTGCCCGGCGGGCAGATGCAGGCCACGGAGCTCGGCAAGATCGTAGTGGACGGCCTGGTGAGCACGGATCTGGATTTCATGGACCCGAGCTTCACCGCCAAGATGGAAGAAGATCTGGACGAGGTCGAAGCCGGCAAGCTCGGCCGCGTGGCGCTGCTCGGCCGCTTCTACAAGCGCTTCAAGGAGGTGCTCGACACTGCCAAGAAGCAGAAGCGCTGGGCGCCGGAGCCTGAGCGCACGGAGTTCACTTGCGAAGAGTGCGGCGGCACCATGCTCAAGCGCTGGAGCAAGAACGGCTGGTTCCTGGGGTGCGAGAACTACCCGAAGTGCAAGTTCACCCAAGATCTGGGCAAGGACGGGGCGGCTCCGGCACAGCCGCGGGTTACGGACATCGCTTGCGAGAAGTGTGGCAAGCCGATGGTCATCAAGTCCGGGCGTTACGGTGAGTTCCTGGCGTGCAGCGGCTACCCGACGTGCAAGAGCTCGCGGCCGTTGCCCCTCGGAGTGCCGTGCCCCAAGTGTGGCGGCGACATCGTGGAAGTCCGCGCCAAGAAGCGGGGCGGACGCACCTTCTACGGTTGCATGAACTACCCCAAGTGCGACTTCAAGCTCTGGCAGAAGCCCCTGCCGGAGCCGTGCCCGCTGTGCAAGCACCCGTTCCTGGTGTACGGCGGCACCAAGAAGACGCCGAAGATCGTGTGCCCCCGTGGCAAAGAGTGTGGCTACTCCCGCGGCGTGGACGAGCCGTCGCCCACGGCGGAAGCCGGCAAGGCGAGCAAAGAGACGCGCAGCGTGGAGAGCGAAGCTCCCGCCACGGCCGCCAGCCCGTGACGAACGTGGTGACCGTGGTTGGAGCGGGCCTGGCGGGCTCGGAGGCCGCGCTCCAGCTCGCGGCCCGCGGCGTTCATGTCCGCTTGCTCGAGCAGAAGCCGCTGCGCCGGACCCCGGCGCAGTCGAGCGACAGCCTGTGCGAGCTGGTGTGCAGCAACTCGTTCCGCGGTGCGGCGCTGTCGAACGCCGTGGGCTTGCTCAAGGAGGAGATGCGCCGTCTCGGGTCGTTCGTGATGCGCGCGGCGGACAAGACGCGCGTGCCGGCGGGCGGCGCCCTGGCCGTGAATCGCGAGCTGTTCAGCGCGGAAATGACGCGCATGCTCGAAGAGGCGGAGCTCGTGGAGGTCGTGGCGGGCGAGGTGACGTCCGTCCCGGACCAGCGCCCATGCATCATCGCAACGGGGCCGCTCACCGGCGATGCCCTCGCGGCGGACATCGCAGCGCGTGTCGGCAGCGAAGCGCTCGCCTACTACGATGCCATCGCGCCCATCGTCGCAGCGGACAGCATCGACTGGGACAAGGTGTTTTGCGCCTCCCGCTGGGACAAGGGGGAGAGCGAAGAGGACAAGACTGCGTACGTGAACTGTCCGCTCACACGCGAGCAGTACGAAGCGTTCGTCCGTGACATCCGTGACGCGCGCAAGGTCGAGCCCAAGGCCTTCGAGGACGTCCGCTATTTCGAGGGCTGCTTGCCCATCGAGGTGATGGCCGAGCGCGGCGAACGCACCCTCGCGTTTGGCCCCATGAAGCCCGTCGGGCTCACGGATCCTCGCACCGGTCGGTGGCCCCACGCGGTCGTACAGCTGCGCAAGGAGGACGAGGCCGGCACGGCCTACAACCTGGTCGGGTTCCAGACGCGCATGGCATGGGGCGAACAAGCGCGAATTTTCCGGACGATTCCCGGCCTCGAACAGGCGGAGTTCTTGCGCTACGGTGCCGTGCATCGCAACACGTTCATTGCGGCGCCGCGGCTGCTCGACGAGACCATGCAGCTCCGCTCCGACCCGGGGCTCTACTTCGCCGGACAGATCGCGGGCACCGAAGGCTACGTCGAGAGCGCGGCCGGCGGCTGGCTCGCAGCGCATTTCGTTGCCGAGCGTCTCGCCGGACGCGAGCCCGTGCTCCCGCCCAAGACGACTGCCCATGGCGGCCTGCTGACGCACCTGGGCCGCAACGCGAACGACTATCAACCGTCGAACATCACGTTCTCGCACCTCGAACCCTGGAACGGGCAGCGCCTCAAGAAACGCGCGAAGTACGAGAAGATGGCCGAACGTGCCCTCGGCGATCTGCAGAGCTGGCAGCCGCGCTAAGGCGCCGAAGCGCGGTTTCCGCGGCGGACCGACATCAATATGGAACTAGCTGCTGTCGGGCGTGATCAGCTCCCTCCCTTCGACACGCAGGGGATGCTTGCGTCCGATGGTCCACGTCATGTCGTCGGCGGTGCCTGTCACGGTGATGCGACCGCCGTGGATGCCTTCGAGGTGGCACCAGAGGCAGTCGCCCGCCATGTTGAAGGGGTCGTCCGTGCCGCCTTTGCTGCGGAATAGCAGATGATGGGGCGTCATGTCGTGGCGTGAGCACACCGGGCTCGTGCATTCGTAGCGATCGCGGGCGTAGATGTGCGACCACTTCTCGCGGCGGTTGCACATGTGCTTCCACGCATCCCAGAACTTGTTGCACAAGAAGCGCATCGTGCTGCCGTCCAGGCGCGGACCCATCACGCGCTCGAAGCAACGCAGCGCGCGGGAGATGTCGCGGCTGACCCGTAGGTTCAAGCGGATCGGCGCCCCCGCGGACGTTTGGCCTTTGGGCTCCTCCATGGCCGAGTGGTCACCCTGAAGGATGCGCGTCTCGATGGCCTGCACCTGTCGCACCTGCTCGTCCGTCGGCGGCGTGCTCTGGTTCAGCATCCGCGCGGCGTTCACGTCCTCTCGAAGGTGCTTCACGGTGCGGCGGCGCGCGCGGTCCACCCATGCTTCGGCGCTGCCCGCGGTCGCGACCGTCGAGATGGCCATCGCCGCAGCGTGACCGACGCGCCCACTGCGCAGCGCCTCTTTCACCGGCGCGTGCAGCCGGCGCGCGAGCGTCAGCTTCGACTTGAGCGACGACGCGCTCATGCCCAGACGTTCGCGCGCGTACTGCGCGAGACTCGCGTAGCCGAGGCGGAGCCACCCGTCCATGCGCTGAAACGACTGCGCCGCTTCCCCCAGCGCGACCTCGCGCGCGGTCATCTTCTTGTTGAGGGCCACGATGCGCTCGTGGAGGTCGCCCTCCGAGACGTTCTCCGGGATCTCCAGCGCCTGACGAGCGGGGACGTTGTGCTCGCACAGGCGCTCCGACTCCTCGCGCCACGCGGCGAGCTGCTCGAGCCACGCGAGCCGCTTGGCGTCCAGACCCGCAGCGGCCTTCTCCATGGGAATGAGGCGGTCGATGTCCGTCGGCGTGAGCTCTTCCGCGGCCTCGGCGAGCATCGCCTCGAGAAAGAAGTCCGACCCCTGCCGCGAGCCCACGAGGTGCTCGAAGAAGCGATGCGTCCAGGCGAACAGCAGCGCGTCCTTCGTGCTCAGCGTCACCCTGAGCGTGCACTCCACGTCCGCCTCCGCGGCCGCCAGCAACCGCGCGGACATTTGGCCCACGATGTCGCTCGGCGCGGGCTCCACGCGGCCACCCGCGGACATCTGGCCTTGGTCGCTCTTTGGACCCGCGGACATTTGGCCTCCTGCACCCGCCTCCGCGTCAGCCTCGGAGGACGCCTGGCCGGCCGAGTCGTGACCCGCGGACATTTGGCCTGCTGCAACTACCTCCGAGTCCGCGGACGTTTGGCCCGCGTTCAACCCCGGCATCGGCACCTGTCCGCTCTCGGCCCGCGCGGACACCGCCGCAAACAGGCTTCGCAGCTGGCGCACCGTCGATCGCGAAGCCAACGCGGCGAGCGCAACATCTGTATCGGCCGACGCATGCCGGGCGACCAGCTCCGCCATCGACCAGCCCACGCGTCCGTCGAGCAACGCCCGGCGCAGCGCGGGCAACTCCGAAAGCCGCCGCGCCAACGTCCGCGTCTCGCTCACCCAGCGCGCGCTCCGCCCGCAATTCTGAAGCGCGTACGCCTCCAGCGACGAATACCCGAGCTCATGATGCCAGCTCTTTCGCGCAAACTCGTTCAGCAGCGTCCCGAGCTCCAACCGGTCGCGCCCGTTGCCCAGGGCCAGCTCGAACAGGCGCTCGTCCGCGGCTCGGATCCTTTCCAACGGGACTTCCGGGGTGACATCGCGCTCGGTGCGCCGCCGGATGCGCCCCGCAAGCCCGACGTGGTGGCGCGACGCCTGCCTCTGCCCGTCCGCGTCCACCCCAGGCGGCCCGCGTTCATCCAACCGCGACTCCTCGCGAACTTGCAGTAGCGCACGTCGCGAGCAAGCGCGCATCCTGTCGAGAAACCCAGATCGCCTCCCAGACTCGGCAGCACGAGGTGAAGACGCGATCAGAGCGGTGCGCGAGGACTCTGGCCGGTGAACTCCGCCGGCCCCTGGCCGAGAGCCGGAGTCGAAGCCCCATGGGTGGGGCCGACGGCGAAGCTTGCGTTGTTGTTGTTCCACCCCCGATTGCATGTCGCCATCCTAGCCACCCGAGCAGTATGCGCAAGGGGCAGGGTGGCGTTGTTTGGCATAGCTGAATGATTGGGTTGGTCTGCCGCGGAACCAACAGTAGAGCGGCTGCGACGAAGGTTGTCGCAGGCCTTGCGAGGCGGCGTTGCTCAGGCAGTAAGATGGTGTGAGCCCACCGTCTGCGGCGGCTGGGCCAAATGTCCGCGTGGAGCAAGGCTGGGGCTAGCAGGTCGGGTGTCCGGGTTGATGGGTCGGCGGCTCGCGGGGCCACATGTCCGCGTGGCGCGAGGTGGCGGTGTCGAGGTGCGGGCCAGATGTCCGCGTCGAGCGGGGTGGCGGCTCGCAAAGCCACATGTCCGCGTGGCGCGAGGTGGCGGTGTCAAGGCGCGGGCCAGATGCCCGCGTCGAGTGGGTGGCGGCGGAAGCGGGGCCAGATGTCCGCGTCGAGTAGGTGGCGGTGGAAGTGGGGCCAGATGTCCGCGTCGAGCGAGGTGGCGGTGTTGAGGTGCGGGCCAGATGTCCGCGTCGAGTGGGGGTCGCGATGGAGCTGGGTGAGATGCTCGTGTCGAGATGTCCGCGTCGAGTGGGGGGTCGCGGGGTCGGATGTGCGCGTCGTGCGGGGGCAACCTCGGGACGGGGCCAGATGTCCGCGTCGAGTGGGGTTGCGACGGAAGTGGGGCGTCAGATGTCCGCGTCGAGTGAGGGTTGCGACGTCGCGACGGAAGTGGGGCCAGATGTCCGCGTCCTCGGCAGCCCGCGACGCAAGGTGTTGACGGAAGTGGGGCCAGATGTCCGCGTCCTCGGCAGCCCGCGACGCAAGGTGTTGACGGAAGTGGGGCCAGATGTCCGCGTCCTCGGCAGCCCGCGACGCAAGGTGTTGACGGAAGTGGGGCCAGATGTCCGCGTCCTCGGCAGCCCGCGACGCAAGGTGTTGACGGAAGTGGGGCCAGATGTCCGCGTCCTCGGCAGCCCGCGTCGCAAGGTGTTGACGGAAGCGGAGCTTCTTCGCTTAGAAGAGCTCGGCGATGGTGCCGTCGGCGTAGAGCCAGGCAGACTTCGGGATGCGCAGGATGCCCCCGTCGCGGACGAGGCGGCCGTGGGCGACGAGCCGCTCGATGCTGCGGACCCGCTCTGGCGTGAACGGATCGACGTCGAGGTCCCGGCAGGCGGCGTCGAGATCGATGCCCTCGGCGAGACGCAGCGAGAGGAGCAGCCGCTCGCGAAGCGCGGTCTCGTCGTCAATCAGCTCGATGGCGCTGACGAGCGGACCGGTGACGTGCACGTCGGCGCGGTCCCAGTCCTCGGAGAGGTAGCGCTCCGGGATAGAAGTGTTCTTGTAGCGCTGGCGGCCCGCGCGCACGGTGCGCCAAGTGCCCCACGCACCGGTGCCGAGACCGAGGTACTCGTTGCCCACCCAGTAGCCGACGTTGTGGCGTGCGCGGGCGCCGCCGCGGCAATAGTTCGAGATCTCGTAGTGCTCGAAGCCTACGTCGGTGAGCGCGTCGTCGACGGCGAGGAAGCACTCGGCGACGCGGTCGTCCGTTGCTAGAGGCAGCTTGCCGCGGCGGGCAAGGGCACCGAACTGGGTACCGGGCTCGATGGTCAGGGCATACGCGGAGACGTGCTCGAGCCCGAGGTCGGCGAGGGCACGCGCTTCTTGTGCGGCTTCGTCCGGGGACTGCCCTGCGACACCGAAGATGAGATCCGCACTCACCCGCGGCACGCCCGCGCGAACCGCCGCTTCGACGGCTCGCAGACCCCCCGAGGCGTCGTGGAGCCGGCCCAGAAACTGGAGGCGCTCCTCGCTGAGACTCTGCACCCCGATGCTCACGCGATTGACCCCCACATCCATGAGGGCGCGGGCGCGCTCGGCGTCGAAGCTCGTCGGATTGCACTCCACCGTGACCTCGACGTCGGCTTCGGGCTCGAAGGCGAGAAGCACACCACGAAGGACGCGGCCGAGCTCGGCGGGCTCCCACAGCGACGGCGTGCCACCCCCGAAAAACACGCTCTCCAGGCGGCGGGAACCCAGCGCTTCACGGCGTCTCGAAAGCTCCGCAAGCACCGCCGAAGCGTACGCCTGGTGGGGCAGGGAGCCCCGTTCCCGGGCGATGCTCAGGAAGTCACAATAGGGGCACTTCTTGAGGCACCACGGGAAGTGGACATAGACGCCCAGCGGGGATTTCCCAGGGTCCTTTGCTGAAGACATGTAGCGGTGTTAACTTGTCACGCCCCGGCACATTTTGCCGGAGACACCATGCTCGGCGCCGACCAGCTCGTCCAAAAAGTCCAAAGCTACCAGCCCAGCGCGGACGCGGACTTGATTCGCCGAGCGTACCACTACTCGGAGTGGGCGCATCGCGAGCAGAGCCGCAAGAGTGGGGACCCCTACTTCATCCACCCGGTGAGCGTGGCGGAGATCATCACCGACCTGAAGCTGGACACGGCCAGCGTGGTCGCCGGCCTGCTCCACGACGTGGTGGAGGACACCCCGAGCACCCTGGTCGACATCACTCGGGACTTCGGCCAGGAGGTCGCCACCCTGGTGGATGGCGTCACCAAGCTCGGCAAGATCAACTTCACCAGCAAGGAAGACCGGCAGGCGGAGAGCTTCCGCAAGATGGTCGTGGCCATGGCGCAGGACATCCGGGTCCTGCTCGTGAAGCTGTGTGATCGGCTCGACAACATGCGCACGCTCCAGCACATGAAGCCGGAGTCCCAAGAGCGCATCGCCCGGGAAACGCTCGAGATCTACGCGCCGCTCGCCAACCGTCTCGGCATCCAGCGGCTGAAGAGCGAGCTCGAGGATCTGAGCTTCCAGTACCTGGACGCGGAGGGCTATCGCGCCATCGTCCAGAAGCTGAGCAAGACCAAGAAGGAGCGCGAGCGCTACATCGAAGGCGTGTGTCGCACCATCACCTCGCGCCTGGCGGAGGCAGGGTTCGCGGCGGACGTCACCGGCCGTGCGAAGCACGTGTACAGCATCTACCGCAAGATGCGCGCGCAGGATTGCGACTTCGAGCAGGTGTACGACACCATCGCGTTTCGGATCTGCGTGGAGTCCGTCAGCGACTGCTACGCGGTCCTCGGCGTGATCCACTCGAAGTGGACGCCGGTGCCGGGGCGCTTCAAGGACTACATCGCGCTGCCCAAGCCGAACATGTACCAGTCGCTGCACACGACGGTGATTGGTCCCGGTCGTCAGCGCATCGAGATCCAGATCCGCACCCATGAGATGCACCGCGTGGCGGAGCACGGTGTGGCCGCCCACTGGAAGTACAAGGAGCGCATTTCCGGTGGTGT
Organism: Polyangiaceae bacterium; assembly: GCA_020633235.1. Classification (NCBI taxonomy): domain Bacteria; kingdom Pseudomonadati; phylum Myxococcota; order Polyangiales; family Polyangiaceae; species Polyangiaceae bacterium. Next base: position 1,333,426 of record JACKEA010000001.1, read on the forward strand.
AGACCCGCAGGACGCCGAGAAGTTCGGCTGGCTTCGGGAGCTCGCGGACTACCAGAAGTCCCTGAAGGACCCTGCGGAGTTCCTCGAGAGCGTGAAGATCGATCTGTTCCTGGACGAGATCTACGTGTTCACGCCCAAGGGCGACTTGCGCGTGTTTCCGCGGGGTTCCACCCCAATAGATTTTGCCTACTCCGTGCATACGGACGTGGGTCATCATTGCTCCGGCGCCCGCGCCAACGGCCAGATCGTCCCGCTTCGCTACAAGATGCGAAATGGTGACGTGCTGGAGGTGATGACCAATCCCAATCAGCATCCGAGCAAAGATTGGCTGGACTACGCGGTAACGACGCGAGCCCGAAACCGGATTCGCGGATTTCTACGCGGCGAGCAGCGAACCAAGAGCATCAACCTGGGCAAGGAGCTGCTCGAAGCGGAGATGCGCGGAGCGGGTCTCAGTTACGCGAAGCTGAGCAAGAACCACGACGAGATGCGTCGCGTATGGGAAGCGCATCGCTTTGGCACCTGGGAGGAGCTGTTGCTCGCCATCGGCTACGGCAAGTTGCCGGTGGACGACGTGCTCTCCACCTTGCGGAACAAGCACCCCGACGGCGGCGTGGAGCCGCCGAAGGAGCTCAAGACCGGGCGCATCGAGCAGATCGTGCGCAAGGTGACGGGCCGCGATCACAGCGGCATCCGGGTGAGCGGCATCGACGACGTGCTCGTGCGCTACGCGAAATGCTGCAATCCGCTCCCCGGGGACGCGATCATCGGTTTCATCACGCGCGGACGCGGCGTCACGGTGCACCGTCGGGAGTGCCCAAAGGCCTTCGATAGCTCGGATCCCGAGCGGCGCATCGACGTGAGCTGGGACACGCGGGCCAAGATCAACCGCCCGGTGCAGCTCAAGGTCACCACTGCGAACAAGCCCGGCATCCTTGCTACGGTGAGCCAGACCTTCAGCGCGCAGAAGATCAACATCAGCGAAGCGAACTGCCGCGCCAGTGACGACGGGCGCGCCTGTAACGTGTTCACGTTCCAGGTGAGCGATATCGGTCAGCTCAAGAACGTGATGAAGGCGCTGGGCAAGGTCAACGGCGTGGTCGCCGTCGAGCGCGTGTAGTTACTTCCACTGGCAGGTGCTGGTGGTCGCGTCGCACGCACCGGTGGTGCCGGCGAAGCACGCCTTGCCGCACTGAAATGGTCCACAGCCAGCGGTCGTCCAGGCCTTGTAGGCGTCCTGTGCGGCCTTCACCTTGTCCGGTGTCTTCTCGTTCAGGAGTACCGGACAGTCGCAGGTGTCCGGGCTGGTGGCACTGCCGTCGCACTGGATGCTGCTGATCGCCGGATTGCAGGCCACTGCTTCCGCCAGGGTGTCCTGCACGGCCTTCAACAGCGGCGCACAATTAGCGCCCGCCGCGCCACCTCCGCCGGCCGCGCCCGCGGCGCCGCCACTGCTGCCCGCTGCGCCGGCGCGCGCCGCTGCTGCTGCCAGCCGCGCCGCCGCTGCTGCCAGCCGCGCCGCCGCTGCTGCCGGCCGCGCCGCCGCTGCTGCCGGCCGCGCCTCCAGTAGCTCCGCCGGCTTGGCCTCCGCTACCCCCCGTGGCCCCGCCGCTGCCGCCGGTTCCGCCGTCGTCCGAAGAGCCACCACAGGCGACGCACAGAAGCGCCGCTGCCCCGAAATAAGCTAGTCGCGTCATGGCCCGAGCATAGCTCCCGCCAGCTTCGCTGCAATGTTACGGTCCCCGCGGAGGAATCGAGAGATGCGTCTTGGTAGAGCGCTGTTCCCCTTCGTGCTGCTTTTCATGGCCGCTTGCCCGGGCACGCCGCCGCCGGCCAAGGCTCCGGGCAAGCCGGTGGCCCACTCGAAACCAGAAGAGAAGGTGGTCTGGCGCGAGTCGAAGTCCGGTCTCGGATTCCGACTCAGCAATGCCGACCCCGAGAAGCCCGATCGCGCCAGCATCGTGAAGGCCACGCCGCTGGACGCGAAGGCAAAGGGCCGCGTCCTTTCGCGCATGCCGAAGTTCAAGGTGGAGGGACAGAAGAAGAGCTTCGCGATGCGCGCGAAGAGCATTCCTGCTCCGCGTCCTGGGGAGACGATCAAGAACGCATTCCCGCCGAAGGTGAGCGCAGGCGCTCCGCCCGCAGTCGCGCCGACGGGCGGAAAGCTCACCGTGCTGCGCCACGCGCCAGAGGGTGACGTGCCGGTGGCACCGAACCTCTCGGTGACCTTCTCGGAGCCGATGGTGGCGGTGACGTCGCACGACGAGCTCTCCAAGCAGCCGATTCCGGTTCGTCTCACGCCGGAGCCGGCGGGCAAGTGGCGCTGGGTCGGAACGCAGACGGTGTTCTTCGACCCCGAGGACGAACGCTTCCCGGCGAGCACGGACTACCGGGTGACGATCCCCGCGGCCACCCGCGCCGCCTCCGGTCGCACGCTGGCGGCGGAGGAGAGCTGGACGTTCTCCACGCCCACGTTGGCGATCAAGGACGCCTTCCCCGAACGTTGGGGCGACCCGGTGGATCTCGAGCCGGTGATGTTTCTGGAGCTGAATCAGCGCATCAATCCCGAGGCGCTGTTGCCGCACCTCAGCGTCCGCACCGGGACGGAGAAGCACGCCGTGCGGCTCGCCACCGCCGACGAGATCGCCAAGGACGATGACGTACGCGGCTTGGTGCAGCAGGCGGAGGAAGGACGCTTCGTCGCGCTCAAGCCGGAAGCGCCGTTGCCCAAGGGTTCCCACGCCGAAATCCTGATCTCCGCCGGCGCGCCATCGGCGGAAGGTCCAAAGGTCACGGACAAGGACCTCACGGCGGATTTCAACGTCCGCGGACCGCTGAAGCTCCGAAACATTCGTTGCGGCTGGTACGACGGCTGCCCGCCGCTGTCCCCGTGGAGCGTGGAGCTCTCCAACGCCGTGGACGCAGACACCTTCGACACCTCGATGGTGAAGGTCACGCCAGAGCTGCCGGGACTCAAGGTGGACGTGAGCGGGCGCTACCTCACCGTGCGTGGCCGCAGCAAAGGGCGCACGACGTACACGGTCTCGCTCTCCTCGGAAATCAAGGACGTCTTCGGTCAGACGCTGGACCAGCCGGCCACGGGTACGGTGAAGGTCGGTGAAGCGGAACCGATGCTGTTCCCCGAACAGGACGCGATGATGGTCCTGGATCCGGCGTTCGACCCGAAGCTCAGCGTGTACAGCGTCAATCGCAATGCGCTGAAGGTGCGGCTGTACAAGGTCTCGCCCAAGGACTGGGACGCCTACCTCAAGTTCCGGCAAGCCTGGGACTGGGACGGCCGAATCACCAACCCGCCAGGGCGTTTGATAAAGACCACCACGGTCCGCCCGAAGGGAGAGCGGGACGAGCTGACGGAAACGCAGATCGACCTCACCGCCGCCCTGACGGACGGCGTCGGCCAGGTGATCGCCATCGTGGAACCGCCAGTGCAGCCCAAGCCGCGCGACCGCTGGAGCTACCGCGAACGGGAGTGGGTGCGGGCCTGGCTGCAGGTGACCAAGCTGGGGCTGACCGCCTTCAAGGACGACGAGCACGCCTACGCTTGGGTCACGGATCTGGCGACCGGCTCGCCCATCGGCGACGCCGAGGTGCACGTGCTGCCGCTGCCGGGGGGCGCCAAGACCGGGAGCGACGGCATCGCCAAGCTGCCCCTCGGCCCCGATGGCGACCAGCTGACCGCGGCGCGCGGCAAGGATCTGGTCTTCGTTCCGGGCTCGCGCTTGTCCGGCACATTCACCGCGCGCACCCACCGCGATACGGTGCGTTGGTTCGTCTTCGACGATCGCCACCTGTACAAGCCGGGCGAGCGGGTGAACGTCAAGGGCTGGGTGCGCTTGCAGCAGTCGGGCAAGCACGGCGATCTCGGCCGCCTGTCCACCCACGGCCGCCAGGTCTCCTACACCGTGCGCGATCCGCGCGGCGCGGATCTGGCGAAGGGAACCACCACCCTGGACGAGAGCGACGGCTTCCACCTCTCTTTCGACCTGCCCAAGAACGCCAACACGGGCACGGCGTCGGTCCGATTCGCGGTGCCGACCAGCGCCTGGGGCGACGTCTACACCCACAGTTTCTCCATCGAAGAGTTTCGCCGGCCGGAGTTCGAGGTCGGCGCACAGGTTTCCGAAGGCCCACACTCCGTGGGCAAGCACGCGATCGCGACCGTGTCGGCGAGCTACTTCGCCGGCGGCGGCCTGGCCAACGCGGACGTGACCTGGAACGTGACGGCGCAGGACGCCTACTTCACGCCGCCGAATCAGAGCAGCTACCACTTTGGCAAGCCACACCGCTGGTCCTGGTGGTCCTCAGGAGACGCCGACGAACGCCGCGCTGAAGAAACCTGGAAGGCGAAGACGGACGCCGACGGCAGCCATCGCCTCCGGATCGACTTCGACGCTCTGTCCCCGGCGTTTCCGCGGAAGATCGACCTGGAGGCTCGAATCACGGATGTGAACCGCCAGTCGTGGTCGGCGCGCACGGACCTGTTGGTGCACCCGGCCTCCGTCACCGTCGGTCTTCGACAAGAGAGCCAGCTGCTGCGTGCGGGGCAGAACGCGCAGGTCAACGTGATCGTCTCCGATTTGGAGGGCGCGCTCGTGGAAGGGAGCGCCGTTCAGGTCCACATGGCGCGCGTGGACCGCACCTGGCGCGGACGCAAAGTGCAAGAGAAGCTCGTCGACGAGCAGACCTGCGACGTGAAGAGCGCTGCCGAGGCCGTGCGCTGCAGCCTGCCCACCAAAGACGGCGGACTCCACCGCATCTGGGCCATGGTCAAGGACAAGTGGGGGCGGCCGAGCCGCACGGAGATGGACTTCTACGTGCTGGGCCAAGACCCCGCGTTGAACCCCACGGTGCAGCAGGATCGGGTCGACATACTGCCGGACAAGAAGGAATACGCCGGCGGTGAGACGGCGAAGCTCCTGGTGATGGCGCCCTTCGCGCCGGCCGAGGGGGTGCTCACGTTGCGACGCGACGGCGTGGTCCAGCTGACGCGCTTTCACATCGACAAGCGAACCACCACCCTCGACGTCAAGCTCGATCCGGCGTGGCTGCCGAACGTGTACGCCCGCGTGGATCTCGTCGGGCAGCGGGTGAGGGAAGGGGAGAACGGTGAGCCGGACTCGTCGCTGCCCAAGCGGCCCGCGGCGGCGTCGGGTGAAGCGGAGCTCGAGATCCCGCCGACCGAACGCACCTTGGACATCGACGTGAAGCCGAAGCTCAAGGCGCTGTCCCCCGGTGGCTCGACGAGCATTTCCGTGGACGTGACGCACGAGAGCAAGCCCGTCGCCGGAGCCGCGGTCGCGTTGGTCGTCGTGGACGAGTCGGTGCTCGCGCTCGCGGGTTACGATCTCCCGAACCCCATTGCGGCGCTCTACCCGAAGCGGTCGGACGGCGTTTCGGACTTCGAGATGCGTTTGCGGATCGCGCTGATGCGTCCGGACACCGCGCGCTTCGAGATGAAGGCGAAGCGCAAGGACAGCGCCCCCGGGGCAAAGAAGGAGATGCTGAACGGCTACGGCGCTGGGAAGAGCGGTGCCGTCATGCGCGCCACCGCCAAGCCTGCACCCATGCCTTCCGCGGCGCCCTCCCCCAAGGTGCCGATGGCAGAGACCGCCGCGGACAAGAAGTCCGGCGAGGCCGAGCCCGAGATCCGCATGCGCTCGAACTTCAATCCCCTGGCGGCGTTCGTGCCCAAGCTCACGACGGACGCTCGCGGTCACGCCGTGGCGCGGGTGAAGCTGCCGGACAACCTGACGCGCTATCGCATCATGGCGGTCGCTGCCGAAGGGAAGAACCGCTTTGGCTCCGCCGAGAGCGACGTGACGGCGCGCTTACCGCTGATGGTGCGACCGTCTGCGCCGCGCTTCTTGAACTTCGGCGACACGTTCTCCTTGCCGGTGGTGTTGCAGAACCAGACCTCGCGACCGCTCACCGCGGACGTGGCGATCCGCGCCAGCAACGCCAAGCTGTTCGCGCCGGACGCCTTGCGCGTGCAGGTGCCCGCCAACGATCGCGTCGAGGTCCGTTTCCCGGCGGCGGCGGGAGAGCCGGGCACGGCGCGCTTCCAGATTGGCGCCGTCAGCAAAGCCGGTGTGGACGCAGCGGAGATCGAGCTTCCGACCTGGACGCCGGCCACCACGGAAGCCTTTGCCACCTACGGCGAGATCGACCAGGGCGCCATTGCCCAACCGGTGAAGATGCCGCGCGGCGTGTACACCGAGGTGGGCCAACTCGAGATCACGACCACCAGCACGGCGCTGCAGGGCCTGACGGACGCGGTCTTGTACCTGGTGCACTATCCCTTCGACTGCAACGAGCAGATCTCGAGCCGCGTCTTGAGCATCGCCGCCCTGAAGGACGTGCTCGGTGCGTTCGATGCAAAGGGTCTGCCGCCCAAGAAGGTGCTGATCGCCAGCGTGGCCCAGGACATGGAAAAGCTCGGTCAGCGCCAACACTGGAGCGGTGGCTGGGACTACTGGCGCCGCGATCGCACGCCGGATCCTTGGGTGAGCGTGCACGTGACGCACGCCCTGGTGCGCGCCAAGCAGAAGGGCTTCAAGGTGCCGCCCAATCTGCTCTCCGGTGGGATCCGATACCTGCGCAACATCAAGAGCCACTTCCCCCCGTGGTACTCCGAGTGGGCGCGGCGCACCGTGCGGGCGTACTCACTGCGGGTGCGCGCGCTCAACGGCGAGAACGTCGCCACCGAAGCGCGTCAGCTGTGGAGCGAGGCCAATGGGGACAAGGGCCTCGGCCTCGACGCCATCGGTTTCTTGCTGCCCATCTTGGACAAGGACCCTGCGAGCACGGAGACCGTTACCGGTATCCGAAAGCTCCTGAACAATCGCATCACGGAGACCGCGGGCAAGGCGCACTTCGTCACCCACTACGACGACGCAGCCCACGTCACCCTGGCTTCGAACCGCCGCACGGACGGCATCTTGCTCGAGGCCATGATCGAAGATCAGCCCAAGAGCGACGCCATTACCAAGATCGCGAAGGCGCTGCTCGCTCACCGCAAGCGAGGGCACTGGCTGAACACGCAGGAGAACGTGTTCGTGCTGCTTTCCCTCGATCGCTTCTTCAACGAGTACGAGAAGGTCACGCCGGACTTCGTGGCGCGCGCCTGGCTCGGCAATCAAACAGCGTTCGAGCACGCCTTCAAGGGCCGCAGCACGGAGCGCCAGCACGTCGAGATCCCGCTTTCTTACCTGGCCAAGGCCAAGGACGCCTCGCGGGTGGTGCTCCAGAAGGACGGTGCCGGCCGCCTCTACTACCGCATCGGCATGCAATACGTGCCGCGGGATCTGCGCCCGCCGCCGGCGGAACACGGCTTTTCCGTGAGCCGGGTGTACGAAGGCGCAGACGAGGCCAAGGACGTGACGCGTGGCAAGGACGGCACCTGGTACGTGAAGCTCGGTTCCCGCGTGCGCGTGCGCATCGCGATGGTAGCGCCGGCGCGGCGGTACCACGTGGCCCTCGTGGATCCGATCCCCGCCGGCTTCGAGCCACTCAATCCGGCGCTCGCCATGACGGAAACGGTGCCGCGGGATCCCAAGGCGGCCAGCTCCAAGACGCCGTGGTGGTGGTCGCGCGTCTGGTACGAGCACCAGAACCTCCGCGACGAGCGCGTCGAAGCCTTCGCCTCGCTGCTCTACGGCGGTGTCTACGACTACACCTACGTGGCGCGTGCCACCACGCCCGGCACCTTCGTGGTCCCTCCGCCAAAGGCCGAGGAGATGTACGATCCCGAGACCTTCGGCCGCGGCCCGGGGGATCGCGTGATCGTGCGCTGACGGAGCGCTAAGCTCGCCGCGAGCATGGGCGACGACGAAGAGCCGATGGTGCTCGGCCCCGAGCACGAAATCTCCGACGACGAGGTCGACGGAGAGCTTCCACACGCCCGCATCGTGGAGGTCGACATCGGCACCGACGACGAGGCATCGAAGAATCCCCGCCAGCTCTACGAGCTCGAGCTTCGTCCGCTCCCACGCGACGAACGGCTGGCCTTGGCGCACCAGCTCGAGGGCCCGCGCCTTCTCGCACTGTGCTTCGATCCCGAGCCTCAGGTCATCGACGCCCTGTTCGACAACGCCCGCGCCGGGCTCGATCACGCGCGTATGGTCGCGCGCCACCACGCCACCAGCGTCGGCCTCGAGATGGTCGCCAAGCGCGCGCAGTTCCTCCGTGATCCTCGAGTGCAGCGCGCGCTGCTGCAAAATCCCCTCGTCCCCGAGAGCGTGCTCCGCCGCTTGGTCGGGCAGAAGCCCCTGCGAGACGTGTACAAGCTCAGCATCGATCGCGAGCTCCCGGAGAAGAACCGCGTCTCTTGCCGCGCCCTGCTTCGCACCCGCTTCGCCCAGGCGCAGCCGGAGGAACGCGCAGATCTCGTGGTCTCCACCGAGGGTCGCTGCCTCACCCTGCTCATCGGTCAGACCTTCGATCAGCGCACCACCACCATTCTGTGCAGCCGGCAGTACAACTCCAGCCTTTTCATCCAGAATCTCGCGCGCTTTTCGGCCTGCCCGCCCCTGCTCCTCGCGCACCTGCTCAAGCAGCCCTTCGTGCGCCGCCAGCCCCAGCTCCGAAAGCTCCTCCTTCAACACCCCAACACGCCGAGCCAACTCAAGAAGTAGTCCTTCATTATTGTCGGGACGGCGCGGAACCTCGCAGATCGCCGCCCAGGCCGGCGAAGGACCTGCGTGCTCGGCCAAATGTCCGCGTGCCGCGCGCGTCGCCTACTTGCTGCGTGCGCTGCCGGTCCACGCGCGGAGGCGCGCGGTCGTCACCCACTCGTCCCAGGATGCGGCCCACCCGATGTAGTGCACGAGGTACTTGTCGTTCTTCACGGCGACGATTTGCCCCTGCCACCAACTGCCGCCCCACAGCACATCTACCTTTTGTCCGGCGGAGTAGGCGGACTTCTTCGTGGTGGACGTGGGGTCGGCGGCGGGCAGCGGAGCCGACGGTGTAGTGGGAGATGGGGGCGGGACCGCGGGGAGCGATGGCTGCGCGGGCGATGGATCCACGGGCGACGGCTCCGCGGGTGATGGATCCGCGCCGGCGGGAGCTCCGGGCGTTGGCGGGGATGCGGGGACGCCCATCGGCGGCGGCGCGGGAGCGGCGCTCGCGCGGAACCAGAGCATGCCGCCCACTCCGGCGAGCCCCACGAAACCGACGGCAAGAAGGAGCACGACGCCGCCGATGATCAGGGCGACCTTGCCGGCGCTGCCGCTTGGCGGCGGCGCGGCGACGGGCATTCCGGTGACGGTGCCGAACGACGGCGCGCGGGAGGGTGACGGCGCCGTGGGCGGGGAAAAGCCGCCTGCTGCGGACGGCGCCGTGGGCGGGGAGAAGCCGCCCGCTGCGGACGGCATCGTGACCATGGCGCTACCAGCAGGGAGGCCGGTGCTCACACCGAGCACGCTCTGGAACAGCTCCACGCCGGCGGCGCTCGCGTTCTGGTAGCGCTCGGCGGGCTCCCGGGCGGTGCAGCGCGCGAACCACTTGTCGAAGCCGCTGGGCAGCATCACGCCGAACGCCACTTCGCGAGCGCGCTCCGACGCAGGCACCATGCGTTCGAACAATACCTCGCGCATCAGCTGCGGCACCGAGCCGCCGCTGTGCTGCGCCGTGCGCCAGTAGTTCTTGCCGGTGAGCGCCCAGAACACCAACAGCGCGAGGGCCCATACGTCCGTCGCGGGGGACACGCGCGCTTGCTGCTCGGTCTGCTCCGGCGCCATCCACAGCGGCGTGCCCATGGCACTGGTGGCGGTGCCCAGCGCTTGCGCCGCCACCTTTGCGATGCCGAAGTCCAACACCTTCACCGTCATGGCGGCCGTCGAGCTGTGGGCCGTGGCCAGGAAGATGTTCTCCGGCTTGATGTCTCGATGGACGATTTGTTGTTGGTGCGCCGCGGAAAGGGCGTGGAACACCGGTCGCATCACCGTAACGAGCTCATCCGCCGAGAGCCGGCCGCGGCGCGCCACGTGCGCGGCGAGATCTTCCCCGTGCAGGAGCTCCATCGCGAGCCACGGCGCGCCCGTCGCCTGGTCCACGCCGGCACCGACGACCTCCACCACGTGGTCGCTCTGGATCATCGAGCCGATGCGCGCTTCCTGGACGAAGCGCTCGCGCATCTCCGCCGACGTGACGAGCGACGGATGCATCACCTTCACCGCGCGTGGCTTGCCCGTGGAGATCTGCTGCGCGCGGTACACGGACCCCATGCCGCCCATGCCCAGGGGCGCGTCCACGCGGAAATCGCCGCCCAGCACGGTGCCCGGGGCGATGGTGGGGTGCGCTTGCATCAGCGCTCAGGATAGCGGGAAACGGAAATTGCAGTAAGTCGGCCGCGGCGCGTCGTCGGATACGCGAGGTTCCGCGTTGGACCAACATCCAGCCGCAGATCGGCCTGCCACGTCGGCCGCAGATCGGGCTGCCACGTCGGCCGCAGATCGGGCTGCCACGTCAGCAGCAGGGGCTGCCACGTCAGCAGCAGGGGCTGCCAGGTCAGCAGCAGGGGCTGCCGATGCAATCGCCGGAGCAGAACGCGCCGCCGCAACACACCGAGCTGCCGTAGAGCTGACACTCCGAAGGACAGCCCCCGGGCGGCTGGTAGCCGCCGCAGGGCTCCACGCAGCCAGAGTCCGTGGAGTTTTCGATGCAGTACTTTCCCGTGGGGCACGGGTTGCCGTAGCTGCAGCTCTCCGCGCCGGGAGGGAGATCCCCGCCGACGAGGCACGCCTTTGCGTCGCCCGAGAGGGAATAGCAGGTTCCGACGGAACAGTCGGCGCCGGAGCCACCGGAGCCGCCCGTCGCGCCGCTGCCGCCGCTGCCGCCGCTGCCGCCCCCGCCCTGAATGCAGTCTTCCGCGGCGGCGCACGGCCGGAAACGCTACTTTATCGGCGGTGGGGGCGGCGCGATGCCTTGTAGCGCGAGGCCGCCGGGGTACTGATAGCTCGTGTTGCGTCCGTAGCCGACGACCTGAATGCCGAAGGGTTGGTCCGAGCCCACCAGGTGCACGCCGCCGGTGTTCTTGGGGAGCGGCGTGCGGGCGACGCCGATGGTCGAGCTGCCGATGGCGACGGGAGCGATGGGCAGCGCGGAGCCGTCGAGGATGACCTGCGCGCCGAGGGGCATCATCGCGTCCAGGTAGCTGACGTCGTAGTCGACGGGCGCGATGAAGATGTACTTCTGCCGCCACTGCTCCTGGGCGATGACCTGACTCTGCGACGGATCGCCCTTGCGCGTTCCGGGCAGTGCGCCGGGATCGACGATGCTGCCGCCTTGTTGGAAGGTGCCGATGGCGAACTCGTGGTCGCCCGTGATCTCGAAGTCGGTGCTCACGGCGCCCATGTCGAACACCTGGCCTGCGTTCACGAAAGCAGGGGCGCCCACCGGAGTGCCGGAGGGGTAGCTGAGCTTTGTATCGTCCACGTTGCCGTAGATGCGAACGACGTGCGCCACGGGCTGGCCGTACGGACCGGTGGGGCGGGTGACGAAGTAGTGTTTGCCCAGGGTTTCGGCGGGCAGCACGCTCTCTTCCAAGTGATCGCAGGCAGCGGCGGCGTTGGGGATCGCCATGCAGGACGAACCGGCGATGACCTGCACGGGCTTGTCGGCCTGCACCAAAGAGCCGCTGAGATCCGATGTGGACGTGGTGCCGCCCACCAGCTCGGCGACGTCCCCCGCGTCCATGCTCAGGGTGAGCACGCCGCCAGCGGACGTGGCGGTGACGCCCGTGCCCTGGGCGATGAGCCCGGTGCCGCTCACCTGCACCTTGACGCTGGTGCCGTCTTCCGTCGCGGTGATGCCGATGTAGCTCGGCACGCTCTCCGCGCCCCAACCGGGAAAGCTCGTCACCCGGTAGTTGCCGGTCATGGCCGTGCTCGGCAGCAGCAGCGATGCGTCGTTCGAGAACGAGAAGCAACCCACGGGCAAGCCGGCTTGCGCGGCGCACGGTTGGTTCCCAGGACACGACGACCAGTCCTTGCCGCTCGGGCCGCCGGTGCCTTGGTACTCGAGGGGATTGAACTGGTACACCGTCACGGGTTTGGTGGCCGTGAGGTGATAGGCGCCGCCCGCGCTCAGCGTGCTGGCCGTGGGCGGCGTGCCGCTGGCGCAGGTGTCGGAGTCCGGACCCTTGAGCGCATCGACCCATGGCAGGTACAGCGGCGTCAGGCCGTTGGGCGCCACCGTGGCGGTGGTGACCACGGCGCCGTCTTTCATCACGGAAACGTCGGCCGGATCCTTGCCGCCGTTGGCGACCACGACGGTGAAGTCGAACACGCTCCACACCGGGTTCGCCAGCACCGTGGGCCAGAAGTCGCACCCCACGTACGACTTCTGCGTGGCTGCTTCCGCGCAGGTCGTGGGATCGGGCTGTGGCGGCAAACCACCGCTGCCGCCGGTGCTGCCGTCTCCCGCATCCACCAAGCTGGTGCCACCCGTGCCGCCGGTGTTCCCCGCGCCGGCACTGCCGCCGGACGCATCCACCGACGCATCCCCCGCGCTGCCACCGCTGCTCGCCCCGCCGGTACCACTCGGCTTGCTGCCGCCATCACTAAAGCGTGTTGACAGTCTTGGCCAACACCGCCCTTCTCGGGCGTTGGGCATAGGCCCTTCCTGCTTCGACGAGGGTAGTTTCACGGACCACCAAGAGCGGTGGTTCGCCAGAGCTTCCCTCTCCACAGGCGTTTTGCGTCTCCGCGTGCTTCGCGGCGAGAGGAGGCGAGTCTCCTTGGCCTAGTACGCGAGGGTACTGAGCCAAGCACACGGCAGCGTTCTCGTCGCGGTCGGCCTCGTGACCACAACTGCTGCAGTGAAAGGTGCGCTCCCCGAGGTCGAGCCGCTCGCCGATGGCCCCGCACGCGCTGCAGCGGCGTGTGCTGGGGTAGAAGCGGTCAGCCACGGTGAGCGTTGCGCCGTACCACTTCGCTTTGTAGGCGAGCTGTGCTCCGAACAGCGCCCAGGCGCTGTCCGCGATGGCGCGGGCGAGTCGGGTTTTGATGAGCCCCGAGATACTCAGCTTCTCGATGACCAAGTGGCCGTGGGTCTGGGCCAGTCGGCTCGATTGGCGATGGGTGAAATCGTGTCGGATGTTGCGAATGCGTTGGTGCACGCGCGCGAGCGCCGCGCGCGCCTTGTACCGATTGCGCGAGCCCGGCTGCTTCCGGGACAGGCTGCGGCTCTTGCGCCGCAGCTTCGGTAGCGCGGCGCGGAGTGGACGTGGGCTTTCGATGTGCTCGACCTGCTCGCCGCTTTCGCTGGCAAGCACCGCGAAGGTCTTGAGCCCGCGGTCGATGCCGACCGGCGGAGCCTCCGCGCTGCTGTGGCGCCGCGCGGGATGCAGCTCGGCGGCCTCGACGTTCAAGGTCACGCGCCAGCGGCCGCCCTCGCGGGTGCTGACCGTGGCGAACAGCACCTTGGCGCGATCGCTCTTCAGCATGCGGCGCAGCCGGCGCGTGCATTCCCGCACGGCAATGCTGCCGAGCTTCGGCAGCCGCACGGAGCGCGGGTCGGCCTCGCCCACGCGGACGTCGTTCTTCTTGTTGCGGATGCGGAACGACTGCCGCGCTTCCGACCGCTTCTTGAACTGGGGAAAGCCTGGACGCTTGCCCGTGCGCTCTCCCTTGCGACCTGCCGAGAACGCTTGCAGCGCCCGCCCCAAGTCGACCGCCGCCTCTTCGAACACCTGCTGGACGACGTCGGTACGCCAGGAGAGCCCCACGCGCCCGTCCTCGTCCACCCCGGCTCGCTCCGACCGCTTCCATTCATTGAAGTCGTTGATGAGATCGAAGCCCGACCATGGCGGCTTCTCCTCGGCCTCGAGGGCGTTGATGACAAAGCGCAGGCACTGATTGAAGCCGAAGCGCGCCGCTCCCACGTGCCGCCGGAGCAGCTCCTCCTGCTCGCGCGTTGGCTGGAGCGTAAAGCTGAAGGTGGTGTGCCGAGTCACCCGGGCCACCCCGTGAGAGCAACGCGAGCAGCCGCAAGAATCACGAATCCGGCGTAGCTCCGCGTGGTCTTCTCGTAGCGCGTGGCCACGCGGCGAAACGCCTTCACTCGCCCGAACCAGCGCTCCACCGTGTTGCGGAGCCGGTACTTGTCGCGGTCGAGCTCGCGCTGGACCTTGCGATTCCTGCGCGAGGGGATGACCGCCTCGAACCCTGACGCCTGGATATGCGCCAGTGCGGCATTGCTGTCGTAGGCCCGGTCAGCGATGACAGCCTGTCCCGCACCCCGCTCCACGACGAGTGCATTCACCTGCGTCACGTCAGCCGCCTCGCCTCCCGTGACGATGAAGCGCACCAGCGCGCCCTCGGCTGAAACGAGCGCATGAACCTTTGTGGAAAAGCCACCGCGAGAACGGCCGAGACCTTCTGATGATTGCCCGCCCCCTTTTTCAGCGCGCCCGCCGCATGTGGATGCGCTTTCACGATGGTGCTGTCCATCAACAGGTCATCGGAAGGCCGCACTTGCAGCACTTCGTGAAGCTGGTGCCAGCGACCCGCCAGCGCCCAGCGCCGAAAGCGCCGATACACACTGCCCCACTTCCCAAACACCTCCGGCAAGTCTCGCCAGGGTGCGCCCGTCCGTAGGATCCACAGCGTTGCTTCGATGAAGCGACGATTATCGTTGCCCTTTGGACCGCGTGACGTGAGAGCGGAAACCAACGGCGCAATGCGTGCCCACTCGGCGTCGGAAAGCGCGACTCGAACCCCCATTCGCGCAGCCTATCAATAACTGAACGCATGTCAAGCTAAATTCTCATCGAGGCAGGATTTCAGCACCAATCCCATCCAGAAACTGTCAACAGACTCTAGCGCTGCACCCCATCGCCAGCAGCACCACCGCGATCGTCCCAATCCCTCTCATGTGCGTAGTGTCGCTCAGAGTCGTCCTCTTCCGCCACTGCTTCGGGCGCGAATCCATCCCGCTCCAAATGTTCCTGAGAAGAACATGGGGCCGGGGATGGACGCTCCTGGCGGACTCGAGGTTCGCGTGACGAGCATCTCGACGGGGATAGATTTGTTGTTGGTCCGCCGCGGAACCACACTGTCATGCTTCCGCGCCGAAGCGGAGCAGGCCGGCTGGCACGCTCCGGGGATCGGCGCGAGCGCTCTGGACGTCGATGCGTCGGGTTGCTGAGGGTGACCGCTTCGTCCATGATGAAGGCATGACGGCGCCCGCCAACGAGTCGAACGCTGCACGAATCGACGACCTCGATCTCGACGTTCCGGAGGATCGCGAAGAGTGGCGTCGGCGGCTGGAGGCTCTTGCGGCGGCCCGCCTCGCCATGGCACGCGCGCGTTTGCAACGACTTGGGGTGGTGGACGCACGCGGCGAACCCGTGTCCACCGAGTTGCCGCAGGACATGCTGTCCGACTCCGACACTACGCTAGAAACCGGGTGAGCCCCCGTGGCACGACCGCGAATGATCGTGGTGGCTGGGCCGCCCGGCAGCGGCAAGACGAGCTGCTTCACGACTCGACTGCGCGGTGGTGTCCGCCGCGGCTGGTGGCGGCTGCGCAGGACGGCCGCATCGCGGAATTGGATCGCACCGTGAGCTGGTTGGTGCGCGCGCTCGAGGAGCCAGGGTGAGAGGTTCGAGGACGGCGCGGCACTTGGTCACCGTCTACGGCTAGCGCTCGATTCGAGCTGTCGAGCGCGCGCGTCGGCGGCTATCACTCCCAGAACTTCTCGCCGCCCGCATCGAAGTACGCTCTGAGGAAGGGCGTGAGCCCAGCACCGACTCCGTACCAGTCTGCTCGCGGGTCCAAAGGCAGCGCAACGAGTAGGCGCCGCGCCCCGCGTTCGGCCGGAGCAAGCACGAGCAACTCCTGATCGCCGAGAAACTCGCCGATGACGACGTCTCCGGATTGCAGATCTTCCGGGCGCTCACGGAGCTCTGTAGCGGTTCGTCGCGCGCTCGCTTGGGGCGCCAGCAGTACCAGCCCCCACTGGCCGTAGTCTGCGTCCTCGAACAGCCGCGCCGTGCGCACAATGCGCCACAGGTCCATGAGTTCATGCGGCAGGTTCCCGGCTGGCCACGCCGCCGCGACTTCCGCTTCCGTTGCCGGATCCGACACCGAGCAGATCAGTCTGAAGGGGTTGTTGGTGCGCCGCGGAACCTCGAGGCCCGCGAATCTCGCGACCGCGGCGTGGAGTCGGGGGTTCACGGCTGGCCGCGTTCCAGCTCGATCAACGTGGGGATTGGTGAGGCCGAAAGCATCCAAGCCTGCCTCGCGGGCCCAGTCCTCCGGCGAGCGGCCGTGGGCATCCGCCCGGTTGGCGTCTGCGCCCAGCTCGAGCAACAAGCGAATCATGCTCAGGTCGGCGCTAGAGGCCGTTTGGCTTGCGGCGTCGGCGCACACATCCACCGCCAAGTGAAGCGGCGTCATCCCCGCGTCGGCTGGGGCGTTCACGTCAGCACCACCGGCGCACAGCGCTCGAACGCACTCGAGCTGGCCGTGCTCGACGGCCGTGTGGACGGGACGCCACGATGCTGGCGCGTCCGTCGCCTCCACGGACACTCCCGCTCGAATCAGCGCGGCCAGCATCGGCAGCCGGCCAAGGCGCGCTGCGGCGTGCATCGCCCGTGCGGCGCCGGCGTCCGACGGATCGTAGCTAGCCAGCGCTCCCGCGAGATCGGGCACAGTGCCGGTCTCCACCAGGGCGACGAGAACGCCGCCCACTCGGTGCTTCGAGGGAGGCAACGCATCAACGGTACCCGCGAGGCGCCGGGGAGCGAGGTTCCGCGGCGGACCGACACCCGAATTCAACCTGCGGGGCAGGGGAGACTTGCGCCACCGGTCCAGGTGTGGAATGAACATTCCGCAGTGACGGAGAGCGCGGTCCACTCGGAATCTACGCGGAAACAGGCGGCAATCATGCAGGCGGCGCTGGAGCTGTTTGCGGAGCGGGGCTTCCATGGAACGAGCGTTCCGATGGTCTTGGAGCGCGCCGGGGTGGGGGCGAGCAGTCTGTACCGGCGCTTCGGCTCGAAGGAGGCGCTGGTCAACGCCGTGTTTCGCGAGGCGAAGCAGCGGTTGGCCGCGGCGCTGGCGGGGCTGGATCTGCAGCAACCGCCGCGGGAGCTGTTCGCGGACTTCTGGCAGCGGCTGTCGGGCTTCGCGCGACAGGATCCGGTGGCGTTCCACTTTCTGGAGCTGCAGGACCACGCGCCCTACCTGGACAGCGAGAGCCGCGCGCTGGAGCTCGGCGTGCTGGCGCCCATCTACTTGGCGTGTCTCGATTTCCAGCGACAGGGCGTGTTCCGCAAGGACCTGCCGGCGGAGACGATCATCGCCTTGGTCTGGGGAGCGTTCGTCGGTCTGTTCAAGGCGGAGCGCACGCACTCGGTCGCGGTGACGAACGAGGCGCTGGAAGGCGCACGGGAGGCGTGCTGGCGCGCCTTCGCGATTTCTGCCGCGGGGAACGACTCCGCGGAGAGCAACCGGAAGTAGGGAGGAATCATGCAAACGCAACAATCCACGCAGACGGCAGAGCGCTCGGCTCCGCGGCGCATTCTCGATCTCGATGCACTGGCGCACAAGAGCTCGCGGGAGCTTGGCGCGCTGTTCGAGGGCGGGCGCGTGCCCAAGAGTCTCGCGGAGCTCGACGGCCACCCGCGCGGACGCATGCTCGCGGTGCGCGGGCTCGACCGCGGCGCCGCGTTCGGTGCGCTGCGCAGATTTGCGGCGGCGGCGCGCTTCCCCTGGGGCGGCAAGAGCTTCAGCGCCCTGACGGCGACGGCGGGGACCGGCGTGAATCGCGTGCACCTCGGCGGGCGTCACCAGCTGTTTCCCTTCGAGACGCTCGTGGGTCCGTCTGCGATGGACGGCGCGCCGGCGGTGATCTTGGACTACGACCTGCCGGACAATCCCGGAGTCATTCGGGCGATCCACGACGAGGTTCGTCTGGTGGACGAGGGCCTGTACCTGGGGCCGGCGATGTGGAAGACGGACACCGCGCGCACGCTGGTGCTGTGGTTCGCGCTGGACACGCGCGTGCAGGCGCGGCCCATCGGCGAGCGCACGCCGTCGTGACCCACGCGCTGATCACGGGAGCGGCGGGGGCCATCGGCGCCGCGCTGGCGGAAGCGTTCCGCGCGCGGCAGCCGGAGCTTCGGCTGTCGTTGGTGGACGTAAATGAGGCGGGTGCGCGGCACGCGGCGGAGCGACTCGGCGGTGACGCCGCCGCATTCGGATGGGACCTCGCCGAGCCGGACGCGCTCGAAGATCGGCTACGGGAGCTCGTGAGCGATCGCGGCGCGGTGGACCTGCTGGTGAACTGCGCCGGCTTCATGGAGGTGCGCTCCTTCGCGGCGACGGACTGGGCGCTGGGAGCGCGCCTCTTGCGGGTGGACATGGAGAGCCCGCTTCGGCTGATGTCGCTGGTGGTGCCGTCGATGACGGCGGCGAAGCGCGGCACCGTCGTGAACGTGGCCAGCATGGCGGGGGTGACGCCGCTCCGTGGCTGCGCCTACTACGGCGCCGCCAAGGCCGGATTCGCGATGGCGTCGGAGATCGCCCACCTCGAGCTCGCGCAGCGGGGCGTGCACGTGGTCACCGTGTACCCGGGCCCCGTGCGCTCCGCTCTCGAGAGCCGCGCCCGCGGCCAGTTTCGCCAGACCACGCTCGCGCGCTTCGCGCCGGCGGGGGACCCAGCGGCGCTGGCAGAGCGCGTGGTGGCGGCGTGCGAGCGCAAGCGCGCCCGCGTGGTGTACCCGCCGCTGTACGACCTCGCGAGTCGATTTCCGGGCATCGCCAGCGGCATCACGCGCGCGCTGAGCCCAATGCCGGCGCGCTAGGGATGGAGCTCCGCCGGCCGGGCGCGACTCAAGATGGTTTGGGCGGCGCGATCGCCGGCGTTGACCAGTGCCGTGGGGGATACGCCTTGCCACACGACCAACGCGAGGGGAACGAACAGGGCGACGCGCTCGCGCGGGAGGAGGTCGATCACGCGGCCGCGTTCTGGAGTGCCGTAGAAGACGCGGAAGAACGCCGTCAGGATGGTGATGCCGCTCAAGGCGGAGGCCACGAACATCAAGAGGCCCGATGACGGAAAGGCCCGCAGCACCGCGCGCAGCAAAAGATCGTTGCCGATGAAGCCGGCCATGCCCGGGAATCCGACCAGGCTCAGGCCCGAGAGTAGGAACACGAGGCCGAGTAGGGGGCTGCGCCGGTACAGGCCGTGGTGGCGTCGCAGTGAGAGCCGTCCGTAGCGCGCTTCGATGAGCCAGGCGGTGAGGCCGAGGCCCGTGAGCGCCATGCCCGCCGAGAGCCACGTGACGATGCCGCCGGTGAGGCCGTCGCCGTGGGGGCACTCGAGGCCCACCAGCACCAGGGCCGACTGGCTCATGGCCAGCCACGCGACGAGGCGGCGCAGATCCGTCTGCACCAGGGCGAGCCCGGCGGCGTACACCGCGGTGAGCAGCGACAGCGGACCGAGCAGGAACAGATGCTGCCCTAGCACGGCGGGCATCAACGGCAGCGCGATGCGCACCAGCGAGTAGGCGCCCAGCATGGGTGCGATCAAGAGCAGTGTGGGGCCGGTGGGCCGTGCGTCGAACACCGCCGGAAGCCAGGAGTGGAAGGGTAGCGTGGCCTTGCGGATCAGCACGGCCATGACGACCAGCGCGACGCCCAGGGCGTGGGGCCGCGCCACCGCCGACCACTCGAAGACGCTCCAATGCTCGCCGAGCGGGCGCGACGCGAGCAGTAGCGTGCCCGCCGTGAACGCCGCCGTGCTGGCCGCCGCGTAGAGCAGGAACGCGCGGAACACCGAGCGGTTGGCGTCGTCCGTGGCCAGCGCGTGAAGCACGGGCGCGTAGCTCAGCGCCCACAGCGCGACCAACAGCCGCACGTCGTTCACCGCGAAGGCGGCGAGCAAGAGGGACTCGTTCGCGAGCAGCCGCGCGAGCGCGGCGGGCCGCGCCCAGCGCTTGGGCGCGGCGAGCACGAGCATCCAGCACATGAGCGCGACGAACGGGAGGAGCAGCGCCGACACCGCGTCGAGCTCGAAAATGCCGAGACCCGCGCCGCCCAGCCGCGAAAGAGCCAGCGCGAGGACGACGATGGCGGACGTGACGGCCGTGGCGCCGGCTCGCGCGCGCTCGCTGCTTCGAGTGCGCCAGACGAACACCGACGCGAAGGCCGGCAAGAGCACGCACAGGGCGAGCATCATGATCGCTTCCCTCCGAGCAGCCGGACCCAGGCGCGCTCGCGGCGATCCAACCAAAAGAAGACTCCGAGCACGGGCTTCACGATCACCACGCGGAGGAAGCTGTCGTGGTAGCCGCGCTCCAGGGCCAGGCGGTACAGCCACCGCTGTGCGCCTTCGGGAAGCATCCGCTCGAGGTGCGTCCCGGTGCGCGCCAGATGACGGCCGACGGCGGCCTCCTGCTGATGGTGCTCGTGCAGGATCGATGGGGCTCGCAGAAACTGCAGCGTGCGCACCAGAGCGTGCCCGGAGAGATGGATCAGGGCGAAGTAGTGCCAGCCGAGACCGATCTCCACGAACACGAGGGCGACCTGCGTCATGGAGGCGTAGGCCAGGGCGCTCTTGACGTCGGTCTGCGCGCGGCCCACCAGCGTGGCGTGGATCGCGCTGCTGATGCCGACGACGAGCAGCGCTGCGCGGGCGACGGGGGCTTGCTCGAAGATGGGTGCGGCGCGCAGCAGCACGTAGGCACCCGCGTGCACCGAGAGGGCGCCGTAGAAGATGGCGCTGGAGGGGGTGGGGCCCTCCATGGCGCGGGGGAGCCAGCCGGAAAATGGGATCTGCGCCGACTTGCCCATGGCGGCGAACACCAAGAGCAGACCGACGGCGGTGGCCTGCGGAGCAGACAAAGCGGCGACGCCTCCGGGCCAGGCGGTGGCGCTGGAGTATTCGCCGGTGCCGGACCAGTGATGCACCAAGATCGCGGCGAGCAAGAGCCCGACGTCGCACACGCGGTACACGGCGAAGGTCCAGAGGCCGTGGGTGAGCGGTGCTTCGCGCTCGTAGAAGAACGCGACCAGCAGCGCAGAGGTGAGGCCCACCATCTCCCAACCGGCGTAGGCCACGTCGAAGCCGCCGGCGGTGCAGATCAGCAGCATGCCGCCGCCGAAAAGGCAGAGCAGCGTCATGAACCGCCGATGCCCTCGCTCGCGATGCAAGTAGCGCGTGGAGAACGCGCCGATGGTGCCGCACAAGAGGGTGGTGAGCAGCATGAACGGCGCCGACAGGCGATCGATCAAGAGCGTGATCTCGAAGGCGTAGTCGCCGGTCGAAAACCAAGTGCCGAGGTGCGCGACCACGACGTGGCGTCCGGTCGACGCCATCAGCGTGATGATCGCGAGGGTTGCGAGCACACCGGAGCCGAAAGCGGCGCCCACCACGAAGCCGGTCACGCGCTCGGAGGTGCGGCGCAACAGGCCCAGCAGCGCGAACGCCAAGAGGGGCGCGATGACGACCAGCATTGCGAGGCGCTCGATCATCGGGCCTCGATGCGCGCGGGGGCGAGGTGGTCCCTGCGTCCACGGAAGCGCTCTTCCGAGCTCGCGAAGACGGGGAGCTCTCTTCGATCGGAGGAGTATGGAACGAAGTGACCGCCGTCGAGCAGATGGAGCTCTCGGGACTTTGGATCGAGGGTGGCTATGGTGAGCCACTCGTTCTTGACCAGGCGCCACACCGCGGGCGTGGCCTGGGCCGCCTTCTGCACCGTCTCGCGCTCGGCTTCCACGATCGCCAGCAGACGCATGGGCTCGTGGATGTCCACCATTTGCCACGGCAGGCCGGTGCGGAGATCGCTGGCGTGGCCGTCCATCACTCCGACCAAGCCGGACACGTTGTGCGGGAGCTTGGTCCCGGCGCCGTACTTCTGCTGGTCGACGAAGGAGAAGTAGTACTCGAGGTTGATCCCTGCGCCGACCGGCACCACCGCGGCGAGCACCCGCTCGAGGATGGCGCCACTGGCGTCCTGCCCGGGATCGTAGGACATGAGGAACGCGCGGCGATCGAGGAACAGGCCGCGCACGGTCGCGCGGCGCCCGATGAAGCAGGTTGCGTTGGAAGCATGGCCGTACTCGGGACGCGGCTGCGCCAAGTCCTCCGCGCGGCCTTCCACGTGTCGGAGTGCCGCTTCCGGGCTCGAAGCGCTGGTCTCGAAGCGGCGGCTGCGCTCCAGGGCGTCGCGGCCTCGGGCCTCGTCCAGATCGCGGCGGGCTCTGGCTAGGCGGTCTCCAAGCGAAGCAGGCACGCAATCCAGGTCAAAGAGCTCGATGGCGTCGTCCGCGGTGTCGTGCACGCCCCCCACGAACCACGTCGATTCCGGAACGTGCACAGCGAGGCGGGCGCGCACGGAGGGATCGTTCGCCATCTGCGCGAAGGCGCGCGCGTTGGGCCCGCCGCGGCCTCCGCCACAGGCGCCACAGTCGTGCGCGGACTCGTGCGGATTGTTCAGACTGTGCGAGCCGTGGCCCAACACGATCACCAGCGGCGCCAGCTCGGTGAGGCCCATGTCCCGCAGCTGGTCCTCGACGATGGTCGCTTGCTCTTCCAGCGAAAAGGCGGAGAGGTCCAGTCGTGTGTCCACCTTTGCCAAGGACACCGTGGACACGTTCTTGCGAAGAGACGCCGTTGCGCGAGGAAAGAGCACCCGCGCCACGAGAGGCGCCGCCGACAAGAGCCCCAGTGCGCTGCTCCACAACGTGCCGCGAACGAAGGTGCGGGAACCGACGCTCGCCCCGCGCGCCAGACTGCCCAGTGCGCGGCGCTGCTTCATGCGCCGCTCCAAGCGGGTGGAGAGTCCCGGTAGGGGCAGCTCCTGAACGTGGTGGTCGGGGGTGATCGAAATCGGGCACAGCGGCCGCGCGTGAGCGTCGTCGATGCCCTGGTAGGCCATGGCCACGCCGAAGTATCCCGGCGCGCCGAAGGTCTCGACGTCCGGCGCGATTTCCTCCAGGTGGCGCCGCAGCGACTCCTCACGTTCGTCGATGCAGCAGACCACTTGGTAGTGGGGCTTCGGTGTGGGCGTGGGCTCGTGCGCCGCGAGCGCGTCCAAGATCTCTTCGCGGTAGTGTCGTTCGTAGGCGCGGTGGAAGAGCCTTCGGCGCGCTGTCTCGTCCAGCTGAGAGATCAGCCCGGCC
Source organism: Polyangiaceae bacterium (assembly GCA_020633235.1). Classification (NCBI taxonomy): domain Bacteria; kingdom Pseudomonadati; phylum Myxococcota; order Polyangiales; family Polyangiaceae; species Polyangiaceae bacterium. Next base: position 1,356,582 of record JACKEA010000001.1, read on the forward strand.
AGCTGTTCGCGCTCCCGAGCGGAGAGGGATTGGAGCTTGGCGGCGCTCCAGCGCGCCGCTTTGGCCAAGCCGTAGAGTTGGTACGGACCCGACGCCAGCTCGCTCGGCGAAGCCTCGGCGGGCTCGCCGAAGCCGGCGCGCTCCACCTCGCGCTCGATGAGCAGCCGAACTGCGACGAAGTCGATCAATCGAGCTGGAGGCGCCTTCACCGGCGCGCGGTCGGGACGCAGCTCGAGCTGCCGAAACATTCCGCCCCACCCTGGCAGCGCCAGCAAGCGATCGGACAGGTAGTCGACCCAGTCCGCTTCGCGCACGCCGAGGTCGTCGAGGCAGTGGAGGACGACCTCCGCGGCGTCCGTGCCTTCGATCTCCGCGAAGCTCTTTCGGAGCGCTCGCATCCACGGCTCCGGCGGACCCCACGGCTGGCGGAGAAGGCGCGCCGTGGCCGTGAGAAATCCCTCGTTGAGGCTCGGCATGCGCCAGTACGCCACGCCTTGATCGAGGAACGCGGCGCACAGGCGAATCAGGAGCGGGTGCACCCACGGCCCCGTGGCGCCGCCCCTAGCCAGGGATGCCGTCGGCACCGGGGTCGGCGCCTGCCACGCATCCTGCGCTGCGGCCCACAGGTCCGCCAGCTCGCGGCCTTCCGCGAGGGACCACTCGAAGGCGCTCGCTCGCGGCTCCTCGTCCACGTCGAGGAGCAGGTGGAGCGCGATGGCGTGCCGCGTGAGCCCGCCAGCCACGATTTCGTCGGAGCCGAGCTCGCGCGTCACGTCGTCCCGTGTGATGCGCCCGCGCAGGAGCTCTGCGCGGAACGCTTCCAATGACCAGTACGGTTCCGCTCCGTAGCGCCGCGCCGCCTCCTCCACCCCCAGCTCGAAGGGCAGCCGCTCGTAGGCGTGCAGCGTGTTGTGATGGACGAAGATCCCGATCGGACCTTGCGCCGGCAGAACCTCCGCCGAGTGCTCGAGCGCCGATTCAAGCCGTTTCTGCCGCGCCCGCGCGTCCGAGTGAGAGAGAGAACGATCGGGCAAGGCCTTCTTGGCGCGGAAGCTAGCGCCCTGAGCCCTGCTGCTCAAGTCGATTGTTGCCGGGTCGTCGGTGGAGGGTCAACGGACGGCCCAAGACATTCCGTGCCGAGCGCGCTAGGCGCTCGCGAGCGCTAGTCTGTCCTCACCTGCTCCGCCTCGTGAACACCCACACTACGTCGCTTGGGTACGGCAAGATCGAGCGAGCGCTCCAGAATGATGCCTGAGCATCATCGGATCGGGGCTAGTCATGGCAACACCGAATTCCCGTCATGTAGGGTGGCTGGTCAGGGAGCTGCTGGTTGGGAGTGATCGAGAGATACCCGGCACAAGCTGGTTTCGAGAGGGGTAACGATGTAGGCGAGTCGATCGAACCGCCGACCGCCTTGCACGGATCACAGCTGTCTATCCAATCCCAGGCGCCCGTCGCCATGTCGAACAGGCCGGGGAGCGGGCCCGCACATTCAGGGTTGCCAACCGGGACCACGGTCAGGGACGTGGCGCATTTGTCGGAATAGACCTGACCGTAGGGGAACGCTAGTGTGCCTCCGAGGCTGCAGGCATTGAATCGTTCGCTCACGTTCGGATCGGCATACTCATTTCCCACGAGCGTGCCGCCGCCGATCCTGCCGCACAAACGCTTGCCAGCCCATTCGCAGTACGCTTTCGCGTCGCAGTAGTCGACGCAAAGCATCGGGTAGTCGGATGGAGTGGCATCGAAGCCGCCAGGCCAGCAGTCTTCGCGAATCCACTGTTTGTTTGCATCCTTGCATGAACCGGTTTGCGCGGCGGAGGGGTCCGGGTTCGCTGCCACGAACGCGGCGTAGTGCTCGCGAGTTGCCTCAGTTGCATCTATGCAGTAGGAGCCGCCGGCCGGGGCGCTCACCTCTACCATTGGCGGCCCCGGGAGATTAGTTGGGCACGCGGTGTTCGCTCCGGTGCCGCCGCCCCCGGATTGACCACCGGTACCAGAGCCTCCGCAGTTGCAGACTCCCCACGCGCGGTTTGCATCACACAGTTGGCCGCCTTTGCACGCTGCCGGTCCTACGCACTCTCTGGTCTGGCCGGGCTCGCATCCTTCGCTGGCACCACTGTCGGATTGGCCGCACGAGATGACCAAGAAGGCAGCGACAAGACCCCAACTTCCGCTCGGCTTCATTGAACGTCTCGCGCGCATCAGAACGACCATGCGCCTTCTTGGGCGTTTCCGCCGATTGCTGCCGCCGCGGGTAGCAGGGCATCGATGGACGCGCCGCGGAGTGAGGTCACCTTGCATCCGCCCTTGCCCGCGCATGCACGGACCGCGGCTCCCGAGTCAGAAGCGAGAAGCTCTGCGCTGGTCAACAAGACATCCTCCATTCCCGAGGGACCAGCACGCTCGAGCGGGTTCACCTTGCCCCTCGTGGACAGCTCGTCGTCATCCACGAAGAGCACGCCAACCCCATCTGATTCCCCGTGTCCCGTTTCCACTTTGCCGCTGACTAGCATACCCCATGTGGCGGCTCCGCGAGCTGGCATCCATCAAGGCTCATGACGGCTCGTAACCGGTGCCTGAGCCGCCGCTTGGCGGAGACGATGCTGCTGGCCGAACCCGTAGAGGAGTTACCTCACGCACCGGCACGTATTCCTGCGACCGCATCTGTCGCAGGGATGGTCGCATGTGCTTGGAATTGCAGAGATCGGATCTGGCCTCGCCGTTCCATTTCCTGCCGTCAACACCAGAATCTTTCCCAATCTTGGCACGTAGGGAACCACCAACCACTCCACCCGCCGAGCGCACACGAGACAGCTGGCGACGGATTCACCGAGGAGGGGACGGGGCCCGAAATGCTGGGGAGAGCCGCACTAGCCATCTACTCATCCCCGGGCGCTTCTTGTTTCTCTCATGCGCCACCGGTCTCCGATGCGCCTAGCGCGTGGCAATAGGTCCTCGCGGAAACAGCAAGGCCCGCGCTGCCTCGGTCGCCGGATTCTCGTCGTCAAACGGCCGGTCAGAAAGAGTCACCTTGGTCAACGCACCAACCTGCTCACACGTGAACTTGGCACACAGATCAGTCCGGCTTGCGCCTGTCGCGTCCCAAAACTCCGCGGGCAGCCACATGATGTGCCCAATCGCTTCCATGAGCCCCAACCCGGGCGCTCGCCGCCCGGGATTGGCGCTAACGTCCACACGGCGCACCTGGAAGTCGTCGTCCCAGACGAGCTTCATGCTATCCGTGCTTCGATTGTTCCTTTCGAAGGTGTCGGTGAAAGTTACGTTTTGCCAGTAGTCGTACTCACCGTCATACGCCCGCGCGTAGACCAGGCGTCCCGCCGTCTCCAGTTCGCCCACCCACACGTCCATTTCCTCCGCCCGAAGTGATTGCAGAAACTCAGTGGTGAAACAGTCCGCGCCTCCTGGCGCTGGGGCGTGATGGACTCGAACGCGCTCCCCGAACACGCGGTAGATGTCCTTGGACGCCAAGGCCTTGGCCACTCTATCTGCGGAAATAGGCCGACGTCCGTCCACGGAATAGTGGGGTTCTGCGACGCCGAGCCTGCGAAGAACCGCAAGTGCGCGGCACCAGATTTCGATCTCGTCGGTTGAACCGTCCACGAATACCAGATCGATGTTGATCGCTGTCACTCGCCAGGTTTGATGAGCGGTTTTTGGTTCAGGAATCACCTAGCACCATCGCCCTTCGTCGCAGCGTAGGTAACCTCGTGTCGTGAGTGCGTGTTGGATGGCGAGACGCCGCGCACGATGCGCGATGTCTCGGTGGTCGACGAGCTCCCGCTCGAGTCGAGCGGCGAGCGAGTCGACTTCGGCGCGCAGTGCAGCGCGATTTTCCTGAATTGTGGCTTCTGTCGCCATGCCTCCCCGGCCGTCGTGCCTCCCAGTGTACGCCGTTGCCAGAGGTCGTTCAACGCGTGCTTCATGGCGCCGAGGACGTCGTCATCGACGTCGTCGGGCCCTACTCCGACACCGTCGAGCCACTCTCGATGTTCGCGGTTCTGACGTTCGACGGCGGAGCGATGCTCAGCATCGTCTCGTGCGCAAGCCTTCGCGGATGCGCGGCAATGGATTGCCGCCGCTTCTTGGCGCGATGCTCTTGCTTGGAGTGCGGCTGTTGGCGCACACGCGCTGCCTCGCCGCTGCCTTCACCGCTGGCTCAAACCGCGATCGACACTCCGAACACCTCCGACTCATGCACGCCCAGGTGCAACGCCTCGCGCCACGCCTCAATCCCACCCCAGAACTTCCTGGAGGGCTCGGACGGACCGGGTGGATCACCAACGCGCCCTGACCCCAGTCCGGCAGCGCTTCACTTCGTGCCTGGCGCCTGGAGCACGAAGCGCCGACTCACGGATCACCCGTAGGGCGACGTTGACGTGTCACGGGTGACGCCGCTCCCAGAACTTCTCTCCTCCAGCGTCAAAGTAGCGCTCCAGGAAGCTCTCTAGATCGGTTGCGACCGCGTACCACTCCGCTCGAGGGTCGAGCGGCAGCGCGACGAGCACCCGGCACTCCGTGCCCTGCGATGGCGCGACTACCAGCAGATCTTGGTCGCCAAGGAATTCGCCAATAACTACATCACCCTCCCTCATGTCTTCCGGTCTTGACCTCCGTTCCTCCGCGGTGCGTCGCGCGCTGGCCAAGGGGGACAGGAGAACTAGGCCCCACTGGCCGTAGTCGGTATCTTCGAACAGCCGTGCCGATTTGCATTCTAACCATAGTGCAGCAACGTCCTGCGGAACGCTGACGCCGCTCCAAGCTGCTGCAACTTGTGCGTCACTCGCGGGTTGCGCAATGGTCGAGGTCGCGTTGAACGGGTTGTCGACGTACTTGTGATGCGGCATTTGCCGAAACCGCGTGATTGCCTTGGCCATTCTGGACACGCCCCGATCCTAGTGCGCATTCCGCTCAACTTGGGCACGCGTTCGGCCATGATGCCACCGCTGCCAAGACCAACGTTGACGAATCGATTGCCCGAGAAGACCAGCGCTGGACTGCAGAGGGCCACCGCACCGCGGAGCGGGCAGAGTCGGAGTGTGCTCGGACCGTCCGTGTCGCCATTCATTCCTTCCGCTACGACGAAGAACGGGCTTCGCTTGCGTTCTCCCGAAGGCGCGCTCGCCGGTGGCTGAGGGGCGCTCAGTATGGGTGTAGCCGTGGGAGCGGCTGGCCGCTCGCAAGAAGGCAACAGGGCTACCAACGTGGGTGCGAGCCTCGTCAGCCTCCGAAAAACGCGGCTGGTCTTTGCCTCGTACGGCGCCTCCCGCATGGCGCGCCCCTCGTCGTTCCAGACACGCAAGCGGTCCTCCCGTTGGTGTGTTGGACGATCCTAGCACCTGGGCTGTCATTGTGTGCGCTGCGCGCGCGAGCTTGATAGTTCCCAGAAGTGGGCTGAGCTGCGCCGGACGAACTACGGCCACCGGGGCTAGCAACGGCGATAGAGAAACGAACCGTAGACGTTCACCAAGACGTCGCCATCGTGCAACTCTAGCGCGTCCGAATGAGTCGTCACCCCGTCCCAACCCAACCAGCGCGCTGCGGCAGCGTCTCGCAGGTCGCCGAGCTCACGGGGGACTTGATCTCGAAAGCACTTGGCAACCAACGCGGAGCCGTTTGTCGATCCTGCATCCTCGACGGTTGCTGTCTCAGGGGTCCAGACGATGCGCCACTGCGCCCCCTCTATCACCCCTGCAAGCGCGTGCGGCTCGCGGACGTAGCCAGCAGCCGCCGAGCGGCCGATGAGATTCATGCCCTCGCGTATCGGGAGGACGACACCCGCCGCTCGACCGACGATAGCGATCAGCCACGCGCGTGGTGAGCGTCCCGGCGCGAACAGCCTCGCGTTGCGCGCGTAGGATTCTCGGATGTCTCCCAGCTGATCGAAAAGAGCATTCGTCACCTGGAGACACCTACCGCGGCGTACCTTGAGGCGCGAGCGCGAGGTTTCGCGGCGAGCCAACAATCCCCGAAAGAAGGGGACGCCGCGCAGACAAGAGCAAGACGCGCCGCGAGTGAGCGCGACGCGCGTTCCGAGCGGGAGAAAGGACTCGAACCTCAAGCCATGCGGGTACTGGAATCCAGACGCTTGATGCACCAATCCCGTGCTCGCAGATAGACTTCCGGAGGCACCGGCTCTCCCCAGCGTGGCTCTACGGGCGCGTCCGCTTGCTCCTCTCCGAGCACGTCGACAACTGGAGGTGGAGGAACGCCGGCCTGCTGGAGGAGGGCAACGGCCTGCTCCGCGTGTCGCAGTGGCGCTTCGGTGTTGGCGCCGTACATGTCAATCAGTCCGATCTCCGAGACGAGATCCACGAGCCTATCGCATGTTTGTGCTGCGGATTCGGGTAGCTCCGCAAGGAAAGCTTCGGGAAGTTCGTCGTCTAGCAGGGCCAGGTCGTGCGTGCCCCCTTCCCAATCGGGCAGATCTTCTGCCGTGAGGAGCAGCAGCAAATGCTCCACGAGCTCGCGTATTGCGTTCGACCTCAAGCCAAGCGCGGACGAGTACGTGGCAATGCACGCCGCGCCGTACGCCTGGAGCTCGCGGGTCGAGCGTCGAAGGCTAAGCCGCGTATTCATTGGGCTCCTTTCCGCGTGAGGATAGCAGCGGAGCGAACCCTCGACTGGCCTGCGCGAGCCGAGCTCCGACAAAAGCAAAACGCGCCGCGAGCAATCGCGACGCGTTTTCGGAGCGGGAGAAGGGTAAGTGCTCTTGGCGCCCCATCTTGACCTGAGCGCGGGCTTCAGCGGGGCATCTGCCAGGGCAGGAGCACTTGGCCGCGGTCGGCGGCTCTGACCGCCTCGAGCAGATACTCAGCCGGGTTGACCCCGTGGAGCTTGGCAGTCTCGATCAGCGAGTAGAAGGTCGCCGCTACCTGCGTGCCGCGCTCGGACTTCGAGCCGAAGTGGTTCCGGCGCCCGACAACCGGCCCGCGAATGCCCCGCTCGGTTGCGTTGTTGTCGAGCGGGATGCGCGCGTCGTCCACGAAGCGCGTCAGGCGCTCCCAGTTGGCGATCACGTACGCGGCGGCCTTTCCGATGCTCAGGGTCTTGAGCAGGGCCTGGCTCCAGAGCCACGTCCTTAGCTGGTCGAGCACCGCACGAGACTCCGTGCGACGCAGCTCGGTTTTCGCTGCCAGGTCATCGCCGGCGCGCTCGTCGATCTCGTAGAGCTGGCCGATCCACTTCATCGCCAGTTGCGCCTCGGGATGATCGGGTGCCGCCTCTTCGAATTTTCGGTAGGCGTGCGCCCAGCATCCGGCGAGATGGATGTGCTCGCTCTCTCTCGCGCCAGCTTCGTGTGTCTGTGCGGCGTCGCACACGATCACGCCGCGGTACGCACCGACGAGTTCGGTGAAGGTCTCCTTGCCTTTATCCTTTCGAATCCGATGCACGACGGCCCTGGGTGTCGTCACGCACCAAATCTGCCAGGGCTTCTTGTGCTTGTCGTCGAGTCGCTTCCAGCTCGTCTGGTCGAGTCCGATCACGGGCTCCGAGAGCGCGTCTTGGAACAGCGCGCCGTCCGCTGCCCGGAGCCGCCGCTCGACCACTTCGAGCAAGCCCCACAGCGTCTGCGTCGTCACGTCGACACCATGGCGACGTAGGATTCGCGACTGCCGCGCCAACGGGATGTGGTCGAGGTACTTGTCGATCGCGACCTTGATCGCGAATGCGAGCGAGTAGCGACTACCCGGAGTCGCGCGCTCCGGTCCCGGCGCGGTTTCGACGCAGCTTCCGCATCGACACACGTACTTCTGCTGCTGGACCTGGACGAGCCGGTAGCTCACCTCGATCACGTCGATCATCTCCGACGCCTCGAACTGCCCGGCCATCGCGCGCAGCTCGCCACCGCAGCTCGGGCAAACGCGATCGGCGTCGTCGAGCTCGAACAGCATCGGCTCGAACGGCAGAGCGGGCTGCGGCTTCGGCCCGAACTTACTGCGTGGCTTGTCCTTCGAGCGATCGCGACTGGGCTGGGCGTTGGGCGGAGGCGCAGCCTCCTGCGCTTTCTTCGTCAGCGTCTCGAGTAGCTCGAGTGTTCGCTGCAGCTCTTTCGGGTCGCCCTTGAGCGTTTCGAGCTCCTTGCACTTCGCGTTGAGCACGCGGAGAAGTTGCTCGATTTGCACTTGCTGCGCGAGCGCGATTCGTCGCAGTTGCTCGACATCGCTCTCGCGCCGCAGGTCCACATCAACGGTAGATCACGCCGTGCGATCGAGCGCAAGAACTTTCGGCTTCACGATCCCGGGCGACAGCACGCGACGACCGACGAGATCGCAGCCCTCGATGAAGAGCGCCAGCTCGGTCGACGTGAGCTCCACCGTGCGCCCGTCGTCGCTCCACAGCTTCGCGAAGCGACCGCGCTCGAGTCGCTTCTGGAAGATGCACAGCCCGGTGCCGTCCCACACGAGCACCTTGCAAGCGTGTCGCCGCTTGTTGGCGAACAAGAACAGGTCACCACTCAGCGGGTCGCGCCCGAGCCCGGTCTTCACGAGGCCGTACAGCCCGTCGTACCCCTTGCGGAGATCCACTGGCTCCGGGTACGCAAACACGCGCACAGCTCGGCTCGTGCCCAAGATCATCGGAGCGACCGCAACATCTCCGCGGCCTCCGCCACGGTCAGCCCGTCGATGCGCCAGCCCGACAGTGACACCAAGGTCGCCGGCTGCGGGGCAGCCGGCTCAGCCACCACGCGAACCGGAACCATCGCCCGGGACGGACTGGCGCTCTTCGCCGCTGCGAGGCACCAGCGGCGGACCGTGTCGAGCCCGAGCCCGAGCTCGTCAGCAATGGCTGCCCACGACGCGCCCTGCGCTCGCCACCGCTGCGCCCAGGCCACCACCTGTTGCTTCATTTCCGGCGGATATCGCTTGCCACGGCCGCGTTCATGCCGCGAAAGCTCCTTCTTCAGACCCCGTGAATCTCCTGCCATCTGGCACCGTCCTTTCGTGGACGACGCGAGCACGACCAACCCCGCCTGTCACGACGGGGTCCGGAGAGCACTTACGCTCGTTGGTGTCGGACCGCACACATATCTGCGCGCTGCGGCCGAAGCTGCGCTCCGCAACGGCGCCGTGCTCTTGCCGCACGAACTCGCGTAGCTCCGCGCGAGCCGCACCCAGCGATCAACCTCAGCCGTCAAGACGGGCCACGGGTAACCGTTCACGGGTGGGTACCCGTTCGGCGAACCGCGTTCTTGTGGGGCGGAGGCCGCGCTGGTGTGATCAGCGGGGGTAGCTGCGCGCTGTGGTGGCGCCGGGGGATCGCAGCCAGGTGAGGGCTACGGAAAGGGCATGGACACCTGCGTCCCGCGGGGCGAGGACGTGTGCATGGACGAAGACCTGCTGGTGAAGAAGCTACAGGAGGTGGAGCGCAGCTTCGGAGAGGCGGGCGCGGACGCTGCGCGCGCGTCGCTGGCGCGCTGGCGAGAGCGAGAAACGGACATCGAGTTTCGGGTTTCGGTGCCGTCTCCGACGGCGCAGCGGGTGCTGCTGGCGTGGTGCCTGCGTTACGGGCTGACGGCTTACCGGACGCCACGGCAGCGCAAGACGACGATGTGCGTACGCGTCCCGCGGGGTTTCATGCATGAGGTAATGTGGCCGCGAGTGGAATCGATGGCCGCGCTCATCGAACGAGAGACGACCGACGCGGTAACGCGGGTCATCGAGCGCTGGGGCGGCATGTCGTTAGGGCAGGATGAAGCCCCCACCGTGCAGGGCGCCTTGTTTGGTGCGGACGGGGAGTGAGCTCAACTGGCAGCAGCGAGCGGCTGGGGCAGGTCGCGCGAGATGTCCCAAGGGGGGAGCAGGATTTTGCGCTGGGATTCGTCGAGCTTCTTGCGGGTGGCTGCCCAGTACTTGGGAGCCAGCTCGAGGACGCGACGTGCTGACCAGTGGGGCGCGAGTCGCAGGATTTCTTCCAGATACTCTCGGGGATTGAGCTGGTGCAGGTAGCAGGAAGCGATTAGCGAGCGAAAGGTCGTGTACCAGCGCAGACCATTTTCGTTGGCGAAGAAGGTCCAGTTGTGGCGCCCCAAGCCGAGATTTCTGAGCTGTTGTTCCGCGAGGTTGTTGTGAATGGCGATGCGCGCGTCGGCCAGGAAGCGCCGGAGCGCGTCCCGTTGGTTTTCGTAGTAGCCGATCGCCGCCGCCAGCGGCCCGCGCGGATCCACTTGGTCTCGGTGAATTTCGACCCACTTGTCGAGCATGGCGAGGACAGGTGCAGCACGTTTGGCTCGAAGCTCGGTGCGGTCTGCGAGCGGGGCGAGCTTGCACTCATCATCGATCTTGAACAGCCTGGCGATCAGGGACAGCGGCCCCATCGCTCTGTCCTTGTCGGTTTCGAGAGCTCGGTAGAAGTAGCGGCGGCAATGAAACCAACAAGCGTGCTCGACGATGGAGCCGTCGGCGAACAGGGCATCGTAGATGGGAGCCGCGTCGGCGAGGAGGTGGCCGCGAAATCCCTGGAGCAACTTCGCGATGCTCTCGCTGGTGGCATGTTGTAGAACGTGGCGGAATACGACGTGGTCTCGGTCGGCGAGAAACACGAAGGTATCCCACGACTGGCATTTGTCCGGCGCGCGGATCGGGGCCCCTGTCGCATCAGTGGCAATGCAGAAGGCGTTTTGCTTTGCGTCCAGGAACATCGCATCCGTAATTCTGTAGGTCACCTCGTGGGCCTGGCGTAGCCAGCCGCACTGGGTGGAACGAGGCAGCACGAACCCGTCGCGTGCGCTGATGCGCTCTTGGCGATGAAGCGGCAGGATGTCGTCGTACTTCGAAAGGATCACGTGTGCGATGGCGCTCGGATCCGCCATCACGTTGGGCCACACACTGCCGGGCAGCGGCGCGACCAGAACGCGGGTCGCCTCGGGCGCAGCCGGGTCCAAACCGGGAGACTGCAAGCCCCCTTCATCGATGGGGAGGAATTTCAGGCGCCGAATGAGCAGGCGCACATAGCGCGCGGGTTGAAAAGCGATGCGGCTGGAGCACTCCTCCCCGACCTTTTTGAAACCTTTGCCCCCGGCGGCGCGGACCTCGTCGGGAATGAGCTCGACTTCTTCGGTGACGAGATTGCACTGCTCGAGGGGGCGCCGGCCGTGCGCATGGCGCTTCTTCTTGGGCGGTCCCGCGTCGTCTCCGCGCGCGGGTGCCGGAGACGCCGGCTCGGTATCGTTGGCGGGCGGCGTGTCGTCAGCGAGCATCGCGACCATTTCATCGAACGCGAGCTGGAGCTGCTCTCGGGGTACGCGTTCTGGATGGTTGGGCCGAGCCGACTCGTATGCTTTCTCGTAGCGGAGCAGATCTGCTCGCTGCAACTCGGCTTCTTTCAGAGCTTCGGCCAGTTGCTCGTGCAACTCGGCGCACTCCGCTTGCAGCTCAACGACGGTGCGCTCGAGGACAGCGATCTTCGCGCGCGCGGTGCGCAGTACACGCTTCGTGGACGCGCAACGATCGCATGCCCGCTTGCTCACGACTCTGCGATAAGTACGCGGCGATCTGGCGCAAGCCCAGGGCGATCATTTTTTGGAAGATCGGCCGACCGATCGAATTCGCGACGATCGTACTGACCGTCTTGCCGCTCGCAGTGTGCGCCGATCGATGCCTTCCAACAGCAACTCGAGCTCACGGCTGCTGACCGACACGCGCGTTGCACCGGCGGGGATGGCCAAGGGAATGCGATACATGCCCCGGTCCAATCGCTTGTAGAAGATGCAGTAGCCCGAGCCGTCGAACCACAGGATCTTCAGGTGCGTCCCGCGGCGGTTATGGAAGACGAATGCCGCTTCACCGCGGGGATCGCCGCGTAGCTCGGACCGAACGATCCCCGCCAGGCGGTCGAACGACAGGTGCAGATTCACCGGCTTCATCGCGACGTACACCGTCGCCGGCAGCCGCCTCATCGTCTGCGGTTGCCCGTAACCGATGACAACGCTGCCTTGAGCACGCGGAGGCCCGCGCGGTCGTAGACACGCAGTGCATGTCCGGTGGGCGCTACCAACTCCCACACCGGCGTGACCTCCGCTCCTTCTCCCTGCGGGCAGTCGCGCACGGGCGCCACCGAGATCAGCTTCACCCGCGCGTCGCGATTTGACCGCGCCGCCTTGGACTTCGACTTCGCAGCCTGCGGCTTCGTGCGCAGACGCCAGCACCACCACTTCAGCGTGTCCGGTCGGATGCCGCGCGCGCGCGCAAACGCAGGCAACGGTTTGCCGCTCGCCTCGAGCTCGCGAATTAGGATTGCCCACTCTGCTGCGTTGCGTCGCCGTCCAGCCATCCATCAGGCGCGTACACGCTCACCCACTTGCCGGGAAGAACGCGGTCCGCGGAACGGGTACACGGGTGGGGTTGAGGGTCTGACGCGGGGCGTGCGATTGCGTCGGCATGAGCAACACCCCGAGCGCCCAGGATTTGGGCCAGCGTATAGAGCAGATGATTGCGGAGCAGCTTGCGGCGATCCGCGCCAGCGCGCAGGAGGCGGTCGCGCGGGCGTTTACGACAACGACGAGCGCGAGCACGCGCGGTGCGGAGAAGCCGGCACGCCGGGTCCGGTCGTCGTCGGGCGTGAAGCGGCCTTCGGATGAAATAGCCGCGCTTGGCGAGCGTTTCTACCAAGCATTGTGTGAGAAACCGGGGGAGCCGATGACCGTGCTAGCGGCGGATGTGGGCGCATCGGCGCGGGAGCTTCACCGGTCGGTGACGCTACTCCGTCGCGCTGGCCGCGTGAGGACTGTCGGCAGCCGCCACCTCACACGCTACTTCCCGATAAGGGATTCTTGAGCGCGTTGCTCACGCGGTCGCAGCGCGGAACAGGGACGGTACGGCCTTCTTGTCGCGCTGCGCCTCACAGCACGCGGTGAGGAACTCGAGCACGTTCCTGTTCTGTTTGCGGGCGGTGTGGGCGACGGTCATCAGGTTTTCGGCGAAGACGTTGCCGCGCTCGCTCTGGGTCCCGAACGATCGCTTCCGCCACAGAACGAAGGCACGGATCTCGCGCTCGCCATGGTTATTCGTGGGCTCGACGCCCTCGGTCTCGACGAAGGTCCAGAGCGCGGCCTTGTGCGCCAAGATGTCGGCGCACGAGCCCGACAAGCCCGCGACTTTCGAGCCCGCCGCGCGCTCGATCAGTGCCTCCATCTGCTTGCGGACGGGAAGCATGCGCACCATGAACTTGTCGCGGTCGAGCTTGCCCGCCTTGAATTCACGCCAGTAGTCGAAGACGAGCCCCGTGTAGTCCAGCAGCTCCTTGCCGAACTTGCCTGTAGGTCCGTCGCGCTCGGAGAACGACACGAATTTGCGGAGTAGATGTGCCCAGCAAATCTGCCGCCGCTCCATCGCCCAGAACCCGAGCGCCTTCGCGCGGTCGCTGACCAGGATCCCGTGTAGCGCGCCATACAGCGGCTGGAGCGTCACCTTGGCGCTGTTGGCCACGATCTTGAACACCGTGACCGTTGCCGAGGCGATCACCCATAGCGCCATGGTGGCCCCGGCCTGCGACCAGCTCGTACCGTCGGTGTGCTTGATGTCGGCGTGCTCGACCAGCTGCCACGCCTCGTCCACAGCCGGCTGGACCGCGTCGCTCACACGCTCCTCGACAGCGCTCAACGCCCCGAGCGAGACCCGGACGCCGACAATGTCCGAGAGCAAGTCCGCCGCCTTGCGCCGGCTCAAGTGGTAGAAGCCCGTCAGTAGCGCCATCATCGCCATCACCCGGGGACCGAACGCCGACGTCGGGATCACGTCCCCGTCGAACGCGGCGCGCGTCCGGTAGCCACAACACGGGCAGGTCACCTCGTGCCGGCGCCACTCCGTTGTGTACGGCTCGATTGGCGGGATTTCGGTCTGCTGATAGCGCTTCGCCGACCGGTCGGGGACTTCCGGTAGCGCGCTCCAGCAATTCTCGCATTCCGACGGAAACAGGTCGACGAACTTGTTGACCTTGTCCGCAGGCACCAGCTCGCGGTGCGCACCAGCGTGGCCCTTCTGGGCACCGCGCTTGCGCTCTTTGCGCTTCGCCTTGTCCTTGTTGCGGCGCTTTCGCCGCTCATCGGGTGTATCGGTGGACGGTGGCTTGTGCGAGTTGCTCGAATTCTGCCCGAGTTTCGCGAGCAACTCTGCAACCTGCTTCTTCAGCAGCGCGACCTGTTGCTCAAGCTGAGCGATGCGCTCGTCCCTGACTCGGACATCGGCATCTCTGTCGCGAAGCTGGTTTTCCAGCTCCTCGATCCGATCGTCGCGCCAGTCCCGCTCCACGGGAAACGCAATGCCTGAAGCTGGGGCTCATGGAAAGCGAGAACTCGGGAATGGAGCGATATCGATCACTTACGCGTGCTCCGATTCGACGAGACCACCCCCGTGAACGGTTGCGGCCACGGCGAGGACGTACACGAGGACTCGTGACGCGCAGCGTGGTGATAGAGCGGGAGAAGGGATTCGAACCCTCGACGTCCACCTTGGCATAAGGGCAAAAAGCCGTTTCCCGCTGTTACGCGAAGACATTCGGCGGACACGGACCGCGTTCTTCAGGTCGACGGGGGAAGCTGGTAGGCGCGTGATGGATGGCAAGACGACGACGCAGCGCGAGTGAGTGGGCAGAGCTGATCCGGGAGCTGAAGCGAAGCGGTCCGCCGAACGGGTACGCGCCCGCGGCTCGAGCCGCGGGCAAGATACCCCGACTGCGCTCCCTGCGCAGCTCCGCTGGCGCCCACTCGGGGACGCCGTGGCGGACAGCTTCGACTGGTCCTCTGCCATCCCCCGGGTCTCCCTCATCTCCCCGTCATCTCGCTGCGCAACGTCGCTTGAACGCGACTCGCTCGGGTCCACTTCGCAGCCAGGCGCTCGTGCGCCCGCCGTCCTTCGTACTGCCGATCTGTGCAGCTCTGACTCGCTTGGATCCGCATCGAAAATCGTCCAATTCTGCCGTGATCATCTCCTTGAACCCCTTCACCCAAGATCGCGAATTGTCGGGAACACCCGGAGAGCCAGCAGAAAGCCCAAGCACCTTGAGCTAAAATCGTTCGACGTCGCAATCCAGCGCGCGTGCGCATCTACGTACCAGCTGAGAAGCCGCTCGCTCGTCTTCCTCCCCCTGGTAGCTGAACTGGATCGGATTCTCTGGCAAGAGAGTTAGCTTGCGGGCAGTCTCGGCAGTATCGCCAAACTCGATCACTAGGGCCTCGCCGCGATGGAGATTCTCAAGCATTATGGCCTGTCGCAGTGCTTCTTGCTCACGCCCCAGGAACGGCTTCGCCGACATTCTTCGGAGCCAAGCTGCCATCGCACGAGCGCGCGCCAAGCCCTCTTCCTCGTCGACTCGCACGTACTGAAACTCGGCGCCTAGTCTCTTCACGACTTCCTGAGCAGCGAGCGCTCCGCCGTGACGTGGGGTAAGTTCGTGTCCCATCCTGGCCTCAGAGTGGCGAATAGTACTTCAGCCCTACAGTCTCAACCATTTCCGAGAGTTTGGTGAACAGCCCTTGCTGAGTGATCGACCGGCCAGCGGCGCGTTCACCGGACAGATACTCCCGCCAACTGGCGTTCCAGTAGCCGCCAGGGCCGAATCTCGGATCCCCCTTCCAGTGCAGTTGAAGATGAGTGTTCTCACTCACTTGGACTCGGAATTGTTCAATGTCTATGCCTGCCTCGGCCCAGTACGGTGCGAACTCTTCGGCTTGTGGGAACAGGTGATGACCAAACCAATCACCCTTGGCGGCGAGCTCCCCGGGCCGAAGCGCAATCCCTTCTCCTGGCTGTGCTCTTGGCGCGCCGCCCCTCAGCCAGAAGATACCCGCAATCTGAAACCCGGTCTCTTCGATTCCGCGCTTGAGGTTGAGGGCTGCGCCTACGCCTGCGCCAACTGTGTTGGCATGCTGGAGGTTGTACACGCTGCCGCCCAGTTTTCCTCCCAGCGCCGCTAGCTGCCCGCCGAGTGGTGTGGCCTGAAAGCCATACGCCAGAGCTTCGCCAAGGTCCCCCCTCTGGGCTGCGCCAGCGGCTGTGCGCAGCGACTTCACCGCGTTGTCGATTTGACCAATTGGCTGAAGGAACGGAATGGCAGTTGATGCAGACTGCTCCAACTGGGCGGTCGTATGGCTGCTGTACGCCTTGAGTGCTTCTCCGGCTGCGCTTTGTTGCGGCGCCGGCTGCGGCTGCGACTTGGGCGCAGGCGCCGGAGGCGCAGCGGGTGCGGGTGGAGGAGGAGGGGAGGCGCCGCAGCCTCCACCCTCGCAGCCAGGGGCGTTTGTGGGTGGCGCGTTTTGTGGGACCCCGCTCGGCACGGCGCTGAGCCCAACCGGATCGACCGCCTGAAGCGGGCGTCCTGCTACGTACGCGTAGACGTTTGGATCGCCTCCGATAGCGTGAATGGCGAGGGGATCGGCGCTTGCCCAGCGATTGAGCGGGGCGCTCATGAATCGGGCTCCGAAGTACGTCAGGCCTACTTCTACGTCGTCCTCCTTCCCGGTGAACTTGTAGTCCTCGCGGAAGCTCTTCCAGCGATCGGGCCGGTAGTCGCTTTCCGTCGCACCGAATGCCTCGTAGGTGCTGCGCTCCACGAGCTCGCTCGTCGCCTTGTCGAGTACCACGCCCGTCGAGCCGAGGTGGTCGCCAAGCTCGAAGAAGACGTGGAGGTGCGCGGTGCCGATCGTGGGAACTCGCGGCAAGCCGTCGGTGTTGGGCGGCTCGTAGACCAAGCGCGCGAGTCGGACGCCGTTGGCCTGCAGATACGCGACCTCGGTCAGCGGTGTCCGCTCGTAGTCGATCGTATCCGAAGGGCCGCCGGACGCAGTCCACCGCGCTCGCCGTAGCTCGAGGGAATCGAAAATGTAGACGGTGTGGCGTTCGGCGCCGGCGCCGTCGGAAGCCGACTTCAGCACGCGCTGGTCCCCCGCGTCGTAGGCGTAGCGGAGCGCCACGTTGGGATCCTGCGTGGTCGGCAGTGGATCTCCGGGGGCGCCAACCTGGGCGGCGGATACGTCCCAGCGGCGCGCGCGGACCAGGCGCCCGACCTCGTCCCAGTCGTATCCGAAGATCTGCGAACAGGTGGCGCCACTCGGCAGACAAGGACCGGCGCGCTTCAGGCGAAGCTCCGTCAGGTTCCCAGCATCGTCATAGGCGGTGGCTAGCGATCCAGTGCGTGATCCTCCAGCAGCACCGCTGTCTGCACTCTCCAGTTGATACGGCTTTGCCGAGTTGTTGCTAACACTTCCAAGCGAGCGATCGTAGAATCCGTGTGCGTCGTCGTCGGAAGCAGACGTGTTGCCAAGCCAGTCAAAGCCGTAGGACTGCCACAGCACTCGCTTGTCGAAGGAGACGTGCGGGCTCGGTTGCGCGCGGCGGTCGTCTTGAAGATCCGGGTCGCCGGAGTTCTCTGCCTCGAACGGGGACTTCCATGTGTCATCGCCGGCGGTGTACTGGTAGTCGACACGGCGGACGCGATACAGATCGTCGTACTGGATCTTGCGCGTGACGGGCTTGGCGCCGGATGGCCACTCGTCCGGAATGCGCCAGTCGCGGATCTCGACGGGATTGTTGACGACGTCGTACGAAAGATCCTCGTCTTGGAGAAGGAGCTGGAACGTCGGAAGGTTGGTCGGTCCCGGGGCGGGCTGGGGTTGATAGTCGCTTGGGGGCGCAGACCAGGATCCGGGAGGACCGCGATAGGTCTGCACGCTCTTGAGACGTCGACGATTGTCGTATGAGAACCCCGTGGTCGTATGCGCGGCGTCGCCGTAGACGATTTCGTTCACTAGGCCGTCTGCAGCGCGCTGCACGCCGGTGACCAAGCTGCCATAGCTGCCAGAAACACTTCCGAGCGTTCCGCGTGCTGTGTACGCGACATCGACGTTGCTCGCGTTCCCCGCACCGAGGAGCTCCGGAACCGTAGCGCCGGTTGACGATGTCGTGGGACGATCGGCAGCGTCGAACTCGTGGCTGCGCGTGTACCAGCGAGGCGCATACCGATTCGCAAACCCGACGCCTGGCGAAGGCTGCGCCACCTGGGTGGCTTCGTCCGTGACACGTCCTCGAGCATCGTAGCTGTTCCAGGATGCGGACGCGCGGTCCCAAGCTGCGACGAGGCGGCCCTTGCCAGCGCCCGCCGAGAATCCCGGTGGAGGCTCGCGTCCTGCGGCCAGGGTCGTTGGCGTCTTGTCGTACAGGTACAGGGTCTCGTAGCCGTCGGGCGAGGTGGTCGGGGTGTACGCGTCGTGAGCGCTCGTGCACGGCGAGTAGTCCTCTGCGAGCAAACGACCGGCCGCGTCATAGTGGAAGTTCGCTCCGCAGCCCCGCGCGTCACTGGTCCCGACGAGATCTCCCTGGTCGTTGTAGGCGTACCGCCACGCCTTCAGCCCATTGGGCTGGGGCGTCGCATCCACCGTGGTGTCTGTGGTGAAGTTCTTGCTCGTGTTGGGCTCGACGTTGAGCACCATGCGGCCCAGGGAGTCGTATCGGATCCAGCGCGTAACCTTCGCCGTGGTTCCAACGCGCCGCCTTTCCAGGACTTCGGGCTCTCCGGTCGGGAGGTAGCTGATCCGCTCCTCGCGCTCCACAATCATGCCGTCTTCGCGGAAGCGCTCAACGCTGCTCACCGCGCGGCCGTGGCCATCGGTGATCGCAGTTGCGGGCGTTCCCTGGTGCGGTCCCGGCCCGAGGTCCGCCGCATCCTGCATCTCGCTGGACAGGGCGTGGTAGCTGGTGACCAACGTCACCGTGCCATCCAGATCGTACGTCGCGATAGCACGTCCGAAGGCGTCGTAGCGCTGGCGTCCGTAGGGCTCGCTTGGCGCGGAGGACAGAGGAAACTGCTGGAACGTTCCTGTGTAGAAGTGCTCGAGGTACTTCCGTTGTGCGGCGCCCTTGGCATCAAAGTCCACGAAGTCCGAGACGATCCAGTCGCCCCCGTCACCGGCAGTCGGGTCCGCCTCAGCTAGCTCTGCGCGTGCGCGTCCCATGCCGTCGATGAGAGAGACCGATTGGAGATACTGCGCCACCGTCGGGTCTGAGCCGTCCTGCGCTTCGGAGAGGATCGCGGAGTACGGCTTTCCTAAGTCGGGCGGGAGGTAGTACGAGATCTTGAGGCTCGGCACGGCCCCAGGGCCGCCTGCAGGATCCGGACGGAGCACGCGCGTCAACCGCGCGAACTCGTCGTATTCCATCGTGGTGGGCTCGGTGTTCATGTCGAGAGCCACCGCCATGACCTCGAAACCGCGGTCGTAGGACGCGCTGGTCATGAGTGGATTTGCGCTGTCGCAGCCTGCGACGTAGAGCGTTTCTTTCGTGGGAAGCTGCGCGTAGAGCGGATCGTAGTCCACGTCGCGGCATCGCTCGTCGCCCGCCATGCCCGTTGGCGCAGACTCGCGCGTGAGATTCCCTAGCGTGTCGTACTCGCGGTTCCCCACCACGATCGTACCGTCGGAGGAAGCGTCTGCGGGCGTCGGCGCCACTGCCAGGTTCGCTTCATGAAAGCGATCCAGCTGCTCCGTGCCCCAAAGCTGCGCAGTCACCTGCAGCGGATCGCCGTGAGTGTCGTACGTGGTGGACGTGTCATTGCGGTTCCCGGCGTGCTGGCTGCCCGTCACGTAGCTGCGAACGGTCCTCCAGAGCCACCCCGTGGGCTCGCCGGTTGGCCGCCCCGGTACCGTGTGGGTCTGGATGGTTTCGTCCGGTTGCGGGCAAGCGGCCCCGCCGATGCACCCCATTGCCATTGCAGCGGTGCGATTTCCGAACACGTCGACCTCGGCAGTGCTCGCGACGTCTGCGCGTCCCGACGTGCTTCGTACTGGAACCGGATAGTAGGTGTCGGGCGCAGCGGGTTCTGCGGTTCCTGTGGGATAGACGAGCTCACGCTCGACGGCGGGCTTCGACAGGTACGTCGGTGACGCGGAAACGGGCACGGCCGTGTCGTGCAGCATCGTTGTCCGTCCGGTCTCATACGCGTGTCGCACCGTTCGCCCGTCGAGCCCCACGTAGAGCCCTCGCAGGCGGTACTGCACGTAGGAAGTACTGAAGTAATGACCGTCCTCGTCGTACTGCTCGGTCAGCCGTGGCAGGCCCTTTAGCGCTTCCCTCGGGTTGTCACGCCAGCGCTGGCCGAGGGCGCAGGCATCCACCCCGTCCGAGGCGTCCTCGTCCAAGCACTCGCCCAGTAGAAACCTGGATTCTGAAAGGTCCGTTGGGCTATTGGCGTCGCCAATGCGTTTGGCGGTGGCCCTGGAGAACCCGCGGAACTCGCGCTGCTGGCCGTCGTAGGCGGGGTCGGCGTACGTGTACTCGGTCGTGTACACACCGCCGAGGCCGTCGGATTCGGTGACGGACTTCACGACGTGCGCCACCGTCGGCATGGTGGACGACCACGCTGCCCCCGTCTTCTCCGCCGCGATCATCTCAGCGGTGGACGTCGAGTACGCGATGGTCGTCTGCTTCCCGAGGCCGTTCTTCACGCCCGTCAGAAGCCACGGCCGCGTTCCGCCTTGGAGGTCGATGTACTTGTACTCGTAGCCGTCACCCCACAGCACGTCCCGCGTGCCGGAGCCGTCGATGTCCACGAGGCGCACGCGATCGATGGACGCCGGGTTTGGCGGCGTATTGAAGATGATGTGGCGATCGGTCCAGCCCGTGCCGTTGACGTTCAGGTAGATGTCGACGGCGTTGAAGCGCACCTCGACCAGGTCCGCAAGGCCGTCCCCATTCACGTCGTCGAGCAACAGCGAGTCGCCCTGAACCACCTGGTAGTTCGGGCTGGTGTCCATTGCGACGTGGCGATCTTGGCCGTAGCCGCTGGCAGGGCAGTCGTCGCGCTTGCCGGTTCCCCAGAAACCGTTGCCGCGGCCTGGCCAGTAGCGGATGTCGCCGGAGCGAACCCGAACGATGTCGGTGATGCCGTCGCCGTTCATGTCGGCGAGCTTGATGTCCGGGTCGCTGAACTGGACCGGCGTCGCGCTCCACGGGAGGCAGCT
Organism: Polyangiaceae bacterium; assembly: GCA_020633235.1. NCBI lineage: Bacteria > Pseudomonadati > Myxococcota > Polyangiales > Polyangiaceae > Polyangiaceae bacterium. Next base: position 1,377,553 of record JACKEA010000001.1, read on the forward strand.
CGTCACCGGGTCGTTGGAGATGGTGGCGGTGCCAGGACCGGTCCACTCGGCGTGCCCAAACTGTCCATCGCCCCCCGGATACCGGCCGAGCGAGAAGAACGTCTCCACCTCGGTACCAGTGGTGACCACGACGTCCACCAGACCGTCGAAGTTCACATCCAGCACCCGGATCTTCGAGTTCTCGTTCGTGAAGTCGATCTTCACGTCCTGTTGCGATGCGGTGGCTATGGACCGGCCCTGCCACTCCCATCCGCCGTTGGTGAGCACGGGCGAGAAGACCTCGTACTTCTTCGCTATGGGCATGTGCACCAGGTTGGCGCGCCCGTCCCCATCGAGATCGAAGGGAGACACGTTCGTGTTGGTGAGCTTGAGGATGTTCTCATCGGTCCCGGGAGGCACGCCGTTCGGGTTCACGCCGATCGTCGACGCCGAAAACCCGAGCCCGAGCGGATTGCTGGCCCCTGCGGCGACGCCGTTCAGGAACAGTCCGTGTTTCCCGTTGAAGAAGGCCGGCGCCGTCACGATCACGTCCGGCAGCGCGTCCGAATTGACGTCGAACAGGTCGGTCAGCCCCTCGTTCAGCGAGTACTTGGGGCTATTCGCAAGCTGCTGGAGCGTCTCGTCGAAGGCTTCGTATCCCAAGGCGTCCGGCGACGGCTTCACGTGGGAGTAGTCGAACTCCATCGGCGGAAGCGTTCCGCAGCTGGTCGTGGTGCCCTCGAACGGCGCGTTCTGCTCATGCGGCGCGCAACGTCCTTCAACCTGCACGGACTTCAAAAGTGAAACGTGGAACGAGTCGTCGTACTGGAGCCAGTAGCGACGCACGCGCTTGAACTCCGTGAGGCTGCCGGCGAACTCTTTGCTCCCGACGTCCACGCGCTGCAGGCGCAAGCGCTGCTCCATCCGATACCCACTCCGGTACGACACCGTCGGATCGGGTCTCACCTGCCAGTAGAGGCGAGTGTGGTGTGCGTAGTCGGTGAGGGTCGCGCTGGCGGGACTGTTGGCCGGCGACGTGTCGTAGATATCGGTCAGGTACGCACGCGCGCCGTCCTGCACGTAGCGGTAGACGACAGCATTGCTGGGTGTTGGAACCCCACTCGAAGGGTTGGCGTTCCCGTGCGTGTCGTACTGTCGCACGAGCCACCAGCGGTAGATTTCGCTGGCGTCCTGCGGGTTAGCCTCGGTCGCGCCCGTGTAGCCAGTGTTGTCGAGCGGGACGCCCAGCTCCATCGTGACGCCGCCCTTGCTCTGAACGCGCCACGTCTTCTTGTTCGGGGCTAGGAAGAAGCGCAGAAAGGAGCCCTCGACGCGCGCCCGGTAGTACTCGGTCCCGGCCACCGCCCAGATCGGGAGCGCCTCGCCGGGCTGCAGCCTGCCCGTGCACCCGTAGGTCGGCGACCCGACTTGGCAGATCGGGACCAACTCCTGGCCGCCGTTGAACACGAATCGGTCGCGGTTCGGATGCCAGTCCGTTCCGTCGTCGTATCGGGGGATGCCGCGATCGGTCTGGCGAGAAATGAACGGTACAGGTACGTCCCAGCCCACACCGGCCAGCCCGAATCCGTGCGAGGAGCTGTACGCAAGCGAAAGCGCCGGTTGCGCTCCCCCGCGCGCGCTGGGCAGGGCGATGGGCACCGTAAGCGTTGCGATGCCCGTGGAGAGCTGAGCCGAGAAGCTCTCGTCCATTCCTTTGATGGTGCCGCTGCCCTTGGGAATCGAGATCGCCTGGCTCGTGACGCCGCTCTTGTCTTGGCCGGTGGGGAGTGATTGCCCCTCTGGCTGCGCTTCCGGCTTGGGAGCGCGAGATCCGGGGATCGGTGGCTCGGCCACCTGGGTTTGGTTCTGCTTCTCGGGGTCTGGCGCGGCCGCCATCTTGCTGTTTTCTGGCGCTGCCAACTTTGCCGAATCGGGGTTCGCGGCGGCAGTGTCTGCGGGCGCGTCGGACGCGGTTTCCGCCAGCTCGGCGTGCTCAGGTGATGCAACAGCGGTTGAGGATGCGGACGGCTCCGCGTGGGCCGCGTCCACGACGCTACCGGCAAGCGCGCTTGCGGCTCCGAGAATGGTCACCGCGCGAAGAAGGCGAGACCGTTCGCGTGCGGGCGGGCTCATGACCCACCGTCCTGCGCTGCCGTGCGAAGGATGGGGACGGGAATCAACTCGGACAGCACATCCGGCGCCCCTTCGATGCCGCCCAGTACGCGCCCGTAGTCATCCCACGCGGCGACGAGCGCGCCCTGAGGAGCGAGCGGAGAGCTCGCCAGGGCAGGGAACCGCTGGTCGTCCTGCCCGTGAGCGGGCCAGCGCGGTAGCGCGAGCGGCGTAGCGAGCGAAAGGGTCGCGCCATCCCAAGTCGCCTCCTGGAGCCACAGTTGCTCGGCGGTTGGATCGCCCGCCGTCGATGCGCTGCGCCAGGCAATGAACGTCCGTCCGCCGACGACGGTAGCAACGGGCTGGCTCTGTGAGCTCGGTGGGCTCGCTGGTTCGAGCACGAAGGATGCCGTGGCACCCGGCTGACCGGTGCGGAGCAACGCGCCGCGCAGCCGCGAACCGTTCGCAACGCCAGCGTCCGCGCTGTCAATCGACTCCGTGTAGACGAGCAGCAGGGTGGTCGAGTCCAGCTCGACGAGTGCCGGCTTGTCGGATGCGGGCCCCGGTAGGTGCGGACCGACGCTCCAAGCGAGTGCACCGGCCTTCGCTGCGACCGCCTCCGTCCCACCCGCCGCGCTCTGACGCCACGCCGCAGCCCAGGACCCGCTGAACGCGGCCAAGCACACAGCGGTCTCTGCTGCCGAAGTTGCCGCGAGCGTTTGTTCGGAGGTGCCTGATAGGTTCAATGATGTCGGTACAACGCGGAAACGCAGGTCCGGCCCTGTCCCCACTGCCGAGTCGTCTTCCCACGCGATCACGACGTCACCACCGACACGCAACACGTCGGGGTTCAGCTGCGAGAAGGCCGTCGTTGTGTTCGCGTACTGCGGTGCGCCATTCGGCGGAGCACCCGACGGATCGACAAGGCGCAGGGCGACGCCGACCTCGTCGCCATCGCCGCTGAAGTCGTTCCACGCAACCGCGTACCTCCCCGCCGGAAGCGCGGCGACGACGGGATTGCTCCAGAGCAGCGCCGGCCCACCAGGCGTGATGTTCAGCGCATCGCCGATGCGGACGCCCTGTGGGTCGAACGCCTGAAGACTCACACGCGGCGGGACTTGTTCGGCTTCGACGAAGGCGATCGCGTAGCCATCGGTTCCAGCAGCTACGGGGTGACGTCCCTCGCCCAGATACCGTCCAGGCGGAGGCACGCCGCCTTCCGCTAGTTGCGCCTGGCCAACGAGGTAGTCGGTGACAACACACGCGGAAGTGCATGCGTCATCGTCGAGGCTGTTCCCGTCGTCGCATTCCTCGTCGAGCCCACGGATCCCGTCACCGCAAGTGAGGGAGACGGCGTCCGGTGTGGCGTCGAGCGGGCCGCCGTCAGTTGTTCCCCCCGAACCCGCAGCCCCTCCGGCACCGGAGAATCCGCCTGTGCCGGAGGTCCCGTCGGGGCTGGCGTCCTCGGGCGCGCCGCCTTGGCCGGCAGCGCCCGAAGCGCCCGCTGCACCTGCGCTTCCACCACTGCCCCCACTGGCATCCGGCCCAGCGTCGCCAGCCGAGCCGCCACCGCCTCCACCGCCAGATGGTCCGCATGCAAGTGGGCTGGCAAGAGCGAAAACACCCACCACTGCTGCGGGCGCAAGGTCCAAGAGATGCCAACGCATCGTGCATCTCCGCTACTGTTGAGCGACCCAATAGGAGGAGCCAACCAAGATTTGGATGCGCTCGAGTCGCTCGAGCCTCACGTCCGGGCCCGCTTGGAGCTCGAGTTCGTACTTCCCTCCAAAGGGTCGCCAGTACAGTTCGCTCCTCGAGACGGCGCCCACGTAGGATGTGTTCCACCCGTCCTTCAGCGGATCGAGCCAGAGCTCAGCCGCGAGTGCCTTGCCGCTTTCGATCCGGCCAGGTGGGAACTTGAAGGTCCACCAGTCGCCGGTGAAGTCCGTCACAATGGGTGTGCCGAAGTGACGAAGGTTGAACGGGAGAAATGCTTGCGAGTAGCAGGTGGCCGGATCTGGTGCCTTCTGGCAGTCACGCAATCCGGTCCCAACTAGGTTCACAGCCATTCGGGTCCATCGTGCGTTGTATCTAACGCTGAACGGTTGGACTACGCTCGTGCTGTCGAGCCGTCCCCATGGGTCCATTTGGAACACTGTGCGGGCGGCCAGCGCGCGTGGGACGTCGCATGACGATTCGGTGATGCACTCGAAGTCCTCGGGCGGACAGCCGCAGCCAGCGAAATCGGCGCATGCGACCGTCACCCCGCCGAGTTCGGCCGCCGGGACGGCTCGCCACTCCGCGTCCGTGATCCCCTGCGGTGGGCACTGGACCTGCCAGACCCCGACATCCGGAAACAGGGAGATGGTCTCTGTCCCGGTGTCAAAGGGCACAGGATCGCCAGGCGCCAGGCCCTTGAGGGTGACGATGTCAACGTCCTCCCCGGCGACTGCGCTTGGACGTTGGACCGCAAATCCATCAACAAACGCCCGGAGATTGGAGACGTAGTCGCTCACCTTGTTCGCGAAGATGCCTCCGGGCACGTTGTCGCCTACGGTGGAGCCCACGGCTGCGGGAAGGCTGAGGTCATACTCGTACACGCCGTCCGCCCACGTCGCGGGGCTCGCGACGAACGGCTCGTTCTGGGACAGGCGCGAGAGGTCCGCGACGTAGTGGGATTCGATCCCTCGGCGTGCGGTCAGCGCATAGCGACGCGCGGAGTCCAGCAGAGCCTTCGCGCGCCATGCATCGTACGCGCGGTAGCGACGATAGAGCCCGAATGACGTTGTTTGCGTTTGTCCGAGCAGGTCGAGTTCCAGCGCGTATCGCTCTCGTTCGAGCCGCGAGGAGTTGACGAGCTGGTCCACTGCGACCCCACTTTGAATGATCCTGGCCTGGTCCTCCCCCAGTCCCGAAAGCACGGAAGTAACGTTGAGGAGGCTGGTCTTCACTGCCTGCATTTGCGAGGCTTCTGCGACGCCGATGTCAGCCGCCAGCTCTGAACACTTCTCCATGTGTTGCTCGTAGGCGTCGTTTGCTCCCCAAGCCGCTCCGACGGCAATCCCACCCGGTCCAAACACCGCGCCTTGTGCCGCTCCGGTCGCGGCCCCCTTCGCAATGTCCTTGACAAAGTCATCGACGCCGCAGTTGTGCGCTCGGAGCAGGTTGGCTTTGTACAGCACCTTTGATGCGGTCTTGATGGCGGCGAGCGATGCTGCGATCTGCTTCTTGAGCAAGTCGAAGCGGTCATCAGGCGCTCGAATGGCCTGCCACTGCTCGACAAAGGCCGACTGGAGTTGACCGCCCTTGTAGTCCGCAAAGGTTGGCGACGTCTCGAGCGTGAGCGTTGCATTGAGCGGCGAGGCCAACGCGAAACGTGTCGAGAGCAGTCGTTCGACCGATGCCCGTGCGATGCATCCGAGTAGCACTGCTGCTTGCGCCTCTGCCGCGCTGCCGCTGCTTGCCTGTGGCGCGTTCAGAGCAGCCTGACATTCGGCTTCTGTGGGCGCTGGGAAGTTTTTGAGCGCCGGATACCAAGCGCCGAGAACGTTCGTCTCCGTCGTGCTCACGCTGCACGACGGGTTATCGTACCCGCACAGTTCCTGGGACGCCTGCTTCATGAGAAGCGCTGACTTCTGCGACTCCGCCTGGAGTTGCGCCTCATCCAGCTGCTGCGCAAGCAAGCCTTCCACGGCCTTGTCGACCGCATCCGTCGCGTCCTTGGCAGCCGTGTCGGCGGCATCGAGGTAGTAGCGAAATGCTGGGACGCTTGCTTGACCGCCGAGGATCTCGGAGTTCGTGGGCGGAACCCACCTGTGCGGCAGGCCGAATCCGTCGTAGGCGGGTTCGGCAGGGTTGCCGTCGTCTGGAAGCATTTGTCGCGCAACCCACCCACCAGTTGCGCCGCCATGGGCAAAATACTCCGCTACACGTTCCGGCGTTCCGTCGTCGGTCCGAGTGCGGACCCCATTTGCCACGATCGCGAATCGGCCATCAACGTTTCCGTTGAACACGTTGATCAGCTGGGGACCGGTTCCGCGCCAGGCGTAGAACGTCCACCACTTCTCGCTCGACTTCAGTGGCATCGGTCCAGCCGAAACAAGGTGCACGACGCTGCTGTTGGTCGCGGGCGAAAGGACCGCGAAATGGCCAGCGAGTAGCGAAGCTAGGAACCGTTCGGCGGCGTTGCGACCGAATACGTGAGCGTTCTGAGCTTGCGCGAAGGTCGCAGCCCATCCGTCGTTAGGGGCCGCCAGGAGCACCAGCAACTCCCCATTGACAGGTTCGCTCCAGAAGTCGTCCTGTGAATCAACAATCACCGACGCGGACCAGCGCGGGCTGCCCTGACTGTCTCCGCTAACGACAAGAGTCTTGCTCGTGGCATCGAATGTGGTCACTGGGCGGAGCGTCACTGACGTGCCTACCGATGTGGAGACAATCTTGTCAATGGCAGCGGAATGCTGGAAGTAGTCATCTAGTCTCGCCCGCTGCGGATCCGCAGTACCAAGGCTTCCGAGGCGCTCCACCGCGATGACTACCAAGTCCCGTACCGCCGCCATGGCTGGGATGGCGCCCATCGTTCGCTCGGCTTCTGCGGCCAGGCCTCCAGGACGGCCGAGGAATGGGTTACAGATGCCGAATAGCTCAACGCACTCGTAGTCCGTCGAGAAGCCTTGCTGGTGTGAAGGTGCGAGCGGGTCGAGGTCTGTCGCTGTTGCGAGGCGAAGGTGCGAGTTCTTGCTGTACGTTCCAGACAGATCGGCTGGTGGGCGAGGGACAAGCCGCGCGGTAGGAGAGATGTGGATTCCGTTCGCGCCGAGGGTGAGGTCGCCATCAACGACGTGGCTGCCATAACGCTGGTATGGGCACGGGGAACCTGCAGCCGGGTCAAAGGGCGACAGGTCCAATTGCGGCCCGATTGCGTCGGCGAGCTGTTGGGCCACTGTGTCAACATGCTCGCGACGAACGCGCGCATAGCGCCAGAGCGCATGCTCGTCGGGATCAGCTGGTATCGCAACGCTAGAGCAGGACTCGGTTACGGGATCGAAGTCGAGGCACAGCGTTTCGCGTAATCTTCGCTCAAGGGCATCGTACATCTTGCTCGCGCTGGACGCGACGTCGATGCTTGGGCATTGCTGGAAGCGGCCGCTCGCTGTCAGGTCAAGTAGATCAAAATGCTGAAGCAGAGCGAGCGCTGTGCGCGAACGCGGGTCATCGCTGTCCACACCGACGTACGGGACCACCTTCTTGTCTGGCCAACCCGTTGCCGGAGTGCCGATGCCGGCGGGATGCCGCCATGGCGTGCCTCCGCGCGCTGCAAGCGGGTCACCTCCATAGGCCGCCAGCATCAGTCTTTGCTGCCAGGACGTTGCCCCCCAAGTCTCGTCTGCTCGAGTCTCTGGGGCGCCGCCGTGGGGCAACCGCGCACTTCGACTGCGCGCAAGGAGCCCGAGCACCTCTTCCGTCAGATCTGAGTGAAGCTGTACGGACGTTGCGAAGTCCCGGCCCATGTTCTCCAGGACGCCGGTCGGTGCGTTGTGGCCGAACCATTGAAGGTAGGGGACTCGGTACGGGACCAGGTCCGGAGCGCAAGGGCCCGTGTTGGGGGTGGGGGGGCAAATGGGCGCGGTGCCGTCTCCGTTCGAAGCGAACACACTTCCGAGTAGTGCATAGTGGAGCATGGCGATCTGAGCGCGCTCGCGTGTGGTTTCGAGTAGCTCAAGCTGCTCCGAGTTCGACATCAAGAGTGCTTCCGCGCCGGCTGTTCCCGGCGCCAGTGAGCGTAGGTGTTGCGCAATGCACAGATTGATTCCCGCCCAACGCAGATCGGTATTGGCGAGGTCGAACGAAGCGCCCCACGCGCCCGCATGCGCATCCACGAAAGACTCTTTCACCGGTGTGGGTTCTATTCCGACGCTCCGAGTCAGCTGCGGATTGTCCGGGTCGCAGTTGTTCGCCTTGGTTGCCCTGAACTCGACCCACTGGCTCAGCGGTTTGAGCCCGGTGGGCGGCATGACCTCGGAGATTCGGGTGATGACGTTCTGAAACACCCGATCGCTGTTGGAGAACTCGCCTGCAAAATCGATGTCATCGGAAACACAAGCGGCCGCAGCGTCAGCAAACAGCAGCTGAACCCTCGTGCCCCTCCACGATATCTTGTTGTTCGCGCACGGGACCGGCGTCAGTCCAGGCGCCGTCAACGAGTAGTGGCCTAGCTGCGTGTCTGACTGCCCGCTATCTACGGCGCAGGAACTGACGAACAGAACCAGTATGCAGGCGCAGACGCGGACGGTGCGCACGAGGGTGTTTGCACGACTAGTCATGGCAGCACCGAATTCCCGTCATGTAGGGTGGCTGGTCAGGGAGTTGCTGGTTGGGAGTGATCGAGAGATACCCGGCACAAGCTGGTTTCGAGAGGGGTAACGATGTAGGCGAGTCGATCGAACCGCCGACCGCCTTGCACGGATCACAGCTGTCTATCCAATCCCAGGCGCCCGTCGCCATGTCGAACAGGCCGGGGAGCGGGCCCGCACATTCAGGGTTGCCAACCGGGACCACGGTCAGGGACGTGGCGCATTTGTCGGAATAGACCTGACCGTAGGGGAACGCTAGTGTGCCTCCGAGGCTGCAGGCATTGAATCGTTCGCTTACGTTCGGATCGGCATACTCATTTCCCACGAGCGTGCCGCCACCGATCCTGCCGCACAAACGCTTGCCAGCCCATTCGCAGTACGCTTTCGCGTCGCAGTAGTCGACGCAAAGCATCGGGTAGTCGGATGGAGTGGCATCGAAGCCGCCAGGCCAGCAGTCTTCGCGAATCCACTGTTTGTTTGCATCCTTGCATGAACCGGTTTGCGCGGCGGAGGGGTCCGGGTTCGCTGCCACGAACGCGGCGTAGTGCTCGCGAGTTGCCTCAGTTGCATCTATGCAGTAGGAGCCGCCGGCCGGGGCGCTCACCTCCACCATTGGCGGCCCCGGGAGATTAGTTGGGCACGCGGTGTTCGCTCCGGTGCCGCCGCCCCCGGATTGACCACCGGTACCAGAGCCTCCGCAGTTGCAGACTCCCCACGCGCGGTTTGCATCACACAGTTGGCCGCCTTTGCACGCTGCCGGTCCTACGCACTCTCTGGTCTGGCCGGGCTCGCATCCTTCGCTGGCACCACTGTCGGATTGGCCGCACGAGATGACCAAGAAGGCAGCGACAAGACCCCAACTTCCGCTCGGCTTCATTGAACGTCTCGCGCGCATCGGAACGACCATGCGCCTTCTTGGGCGTTTCCGCCGATTGCTGCCGCCGCGGGTAGCAGGGCATCGATGGACGCGCCGCGGAGTGAGGTCACCTTGCATCCGCCCTTGCCCGCGCATGCACGGACCGCGGCTCCCGAGTCAGAAGCGAGAAGCTCTGCGCTGGTCAACAAGACATCCTCCATTCCTGACGGCGCGGCGCCGGCTGGATGCCTCCCCACACCGAGTAGTTGCTCAGCAGTGCACTGGCCGCGGCAACAGTTTGGGTCAGTGAGTGCCGCAACTGCGTTGGGGTGTTGTGCACACGATGGCTCGTCGTCGCCCCACGGGAACTCGTGGACGTCCGGCCCCCGAGCGGCAAGCAGCCATTCCTCGACCTTTGGAAGGCGCGCGCCGAGCCAGGCGCAGTAGCCAGCCGCCTGCGCTACGCTCACGCAGGTCACCGGCACGGTCTCCGCCTTCGCGGCGCGCGCGGTGTAGGTTTGAGCGGAACGCGGACCGGGGGCACACAGGGCCTTTCCCATTGCCGGACGCGCACAAGCCCCCGCGCTCACACAATCTCGGTACTCGGCAACTGTGATCGGCGATCGGGTGATGGCGAACGCGGATACAGACGCCTTGGTCATTAGCTGTGCGCTCCTGGTGCCCACCACGACTTGACCTCCAGGTACCTGCACTGTGTCCGGGTATCGTGTTGGCCCACGCTGCGGCTTGGTTCCGTCAGTGCTGCAGCCGAAGAGCGCGCTGCCTACTGCTAAGAAGAGAACACCTGAGGGCCGGGCCCGGTGCCGCGATAGCTTGAGAGGTTCGCCCTTGGCATTCAGATTCTCCGTGCTCGGCGCCGCGTTCGGCGGTCGAGCGACATCCAACCCATTCTGCCGCCTCATGTTGTTCTCCTGCCCGCTGTGAAGCGTGTCGCTTCGTGTTCCCGTACGCCGATCCCTCCGCCACCTGGCGCACGAAGTCCACTCACATGATTCTCACAAGCAAACGTGTGCGCAGGTGTGCGCGTGCGGCGTGCCAGCTAGCCCATCAACGAGTAGCCGACGCCCGGAATGTTGCAGACAAGCTTTGACGCAGGTCCGATCGCGTCGCAGATCCGCGATCTCACGGTGTGGCAAGCGTGTTTGCTGAGCTTCAGCGCAGTGTTGAGCCGCTCGTATGTGACGATCTCGTTGCGATGTTCGTCCAGGACGCGCAAGAAGGCATGCTCCTGCTGCCGGAGTCGGATCACTCGTCCACGCACCCGCACGGTTGTTTCGTCTCGGAGAACCTCCAAGAGCGGCAGCTGGAGCTGTGCTCCGCATCGCCGAGCAGCGGCCGCAACGGCCCCGAGCAGCACGTCCGGCCCGTCCCCCTTCATCACGAACTGGTCGGCGGCGCGGTGGAGCGCGGCGGCCTTCACCTCGGGGTCCGTGCTTCCGCTCAGCGCGATGATCTGGCCGTCGTAGCCGCGGTCGCGGAGCACTTGGCCCAGTTCTATGCCGCTCTGCCCTTGGTCCAGCGCAATGTCCAAGAGCACGATTTGATACGGATCTACCGCGTTTCGCTCCAGGAGCTCAGCGCCGGTGGTGAACCCCATGACGAAGTACCCGTGGCGGTTGAGCAGGCTCACTGTGCTCTTCATGGACAGCTCGTCGTCATCCACGACGAGCACGCCCACGACTTCTGATTCCCCGGGTCCCGCTCCCACCTTGCCGTTCATCATCTTACTCCTCCTGTGGGGAGGTCCGCGAGCTGGCATCCATGACAGGTCATGACGGGGCCATCGGGTCGCTCGCCCCGCAGTTGCGCGAAAAGACACCGATGGCGAACTGACGGAGCCGATACCTCACGCCCCGGCACCTTCTCCTGCGACCGCACCTGTCGCAGAAACGCCCGCATGTGCGGAGAATTGCTCAGGACCGAAGAGCGGATGGCGGTGGGCCGTGGGGGCTACCGCCGTCCGCCCCGCTTCTTGGTCCTCACCGTGCGTCGTCCCGCTTCGCCGGCCTGCTGCGCGTCCTTGGCGCTCGCGCCGCGGTCCTAGCGGCATCCGCCGAAGGCACATCAAGCTCCGCAGGGCTTGGGGTTGGTCGGTGAGGCGCGGGCACAAGTGGTTCGGGCGCGTTCAGTGGCACGGGCGCGTCCGGTGGCGCACGTGCGACACTTCGTTTCGACGCCCATGTCTCCGAGCGGACCGCCGCTTGGCTCGAGCTTGAACGCGACGTCAAAAGCGCTCTTGTTGCCCAGGAAGTTCCGGTCGGTCCGTCCGGGCGAATGCTCGAAGCAGATCCGCACTCGTCCGTGAGGCGCCTCGGACCACTATCAACGCACAGCTCGCTCTGCGAGGAGGAGCCGGCCCTACCGGGGAGGCATTCCCCCTCGCGCCAGCGTGTACACTCGGCGACCATGGTAGTCGCCCCAGGGCGTAGGCAATCGACAAGACGCACGCACTCGATCGAGTCCATGCGCGCCCTGGCGAAGAAGCGCGGCGGGGAGTGCCTGTCCCAGCGCTACCGGAGCGTGGACGACAAACTCCGGTGGCGCTGCGCCGAGGGGCACGAGTGGAAGACCATTCCATACCTGGTGCTCAACGGATCGTGGTGCCCAGAGTGCAGTCTGGGTCGCCGGCCCCCGGCCAAGATGCTCGCGTACATGCGCCGGGTTGCGCGGGAGCGCGGCGGGCGCTGTCTGGCGACCGCATACGCCAAGGCCAAGGACGACTACGTGTGGGAGTGTGCCCAAGGGCACCGCTGGAGTCGGAGCTGGGATCAGATCCAGGGCGGCAGCTGGTGCCCGAAGTGCGTGGGCCGGCTGCCCGCTGGCGAAGCGCTGGCGGAGCTCCGGCGCATCGCGCGCCAGCACGGCGGCAAGTGCTTGTCGCCGCGCTACCTCGGCTCGAACGTGAAGCTCGAATGGCAGTGCGCAGAGGGCCATCGCTGGCTGGCGCCGCCGGGTGGCATACGGGGCGGCCGCTGGTGCGCGCGCTGTGCCGGCAACGTTCCGCTCACGCTGACAGAGCTGCGCAAGGTGGCGGTGGCGCGCGGCGGAAAGTGCTTGGCGAAGACTGTCCACGGCGCACACACGCCTGTTCGTTGGCGCTGCGCCCAAGGCCACGAGTGGCTGGCGGGGCCGTCGCGGGTGAAGCACGGAAACTGGTGCCCGGAGTGTGCTCGCGCACCGCGCTACACGCTGGCGGACATGCAAGCTGTCGCTGCGGCACAGGGTGGCCAGTGCGTCTCGAAGCGCTTCGTCACCATGAACCACCACCTGCGCTGGCAGTGTGCCAAAGGGCACACCTGGACCGCGACGGGGGTGCAGGTCGCGACGACCGGGACGTGGTGTCCGGTGTGTTGGGGACGTCAGCTCGGCACTATCGCGCAGATGCGCGAACTGGCCCGGTCGCGCGGTGGCAAGTGCCTTTCGCGGAAGTACGTGAACGCTGCCGCCAAGCTGCGCTGGCGTTGCGCTGCCGGACACGAGTTCGAGATGGCGCCGGCGTCCGCGAAGCGCTCACACTGGTGCCCGTACTGCTTGCGGCGTGGCTCGAGAGGCATCGGCGACTTCCTGCTCGCCGAGCACCAACGCGTCGCCCGGGAGCGCGGCGGTACGTGCCTCTCCAAGCGTTACGTCGATGCGCTGACCCCGCTCCGCTGGCGCTGTCAGCTTGGCCACGAGTGGGAAGCGAGCCCGGGAGCCATCGTGAACGGCACCTGGTGTCCCGAGTGCGCCCACACGCGCCGTCCAAAGCTCGAGGAGGTGCAGCGCGCCGCTCGCGAGCAGGGTGGTCGCTGCCTTTCGAAGCGCTACATCAACAGCACGACGCCCCTCAGCTTCGAGTGCCGCTACGGTCACCGCTGGCGGACGCGGCCGCTCAACGTGCGCCGCGGCTGCTGGTGTCCGAAGTGCGCACGCCGGCGCGGCGGCGCGCGCGAGCCGCTGACGATCGAGGAGCTGCAGCTCCAGGCGGAAGAGCGCGGCGGCGCATGCCTGTCGAAGGAGTACCTGGGCCACAAGACGCCGCTGACCTGGCGCTGCGGGCTCGGTCACGAATGGGAAGCGCGGCCGCTCTCGATCCGGAATGGCTCGTGGTGCCCGGTGTGCTCGGGGCGCCAGCCGCTGACGTTGGAGGACATGCAGCGGTCGGCGGAGAACAGGGGTGGGCGCTGCCTATCCAAGGGGTACAAGGGCGTCCGCGACAAGCTCACATGGGAGTGCGCGCAGGGACATCGCTGGCGCGCGCAGCCGTTCGTGATCCGGAGCGGCTCGTGGTGTCCGAAGTGCATGGAAACGCCGCCGGATGTGGGCATTGCGCGCGTGAGCGCGCTGGCGCGTGAGCACGGCGGCGTTTGCCTGTCGTCCAAGCATCGCGACCCGAGCAAGCCGCTGCGCTGGCGTTGCGCGAGCGGCCACGTGTGGCGCGCGCCGGAGTCGACGGTCGTCGGGGGGCAGTGGTGCCCGCGGTGTGTCACTTGACGGGTGTGCGCAAATCCGTCCGGCGCGCGTGGTTCCGCGGCGGACCAACATCCCCCGAAAGAAAGGGCAGCCGCGCAGACAAAAGCAAAACGCGCCACGAGGACTCGTGACGCGCAGCGTGGTGATAGAGCGGGAGAAGGGATTCGAACCCTCGACGTCCACCTTGGCAAAAGGGCAAAAAGCCGTTTCCCGCTGTTACGCGAAAACATAAGTAGCTGAATTTGCACAACAGGCGTTACCCGGACGATCCAGCCGTTACGCCAAAGTGGTACTCGAGGTGGTACTCAGACGGTTTTGAGTACCACTTGACGCCGCACGCGCCGTTGGTGGCCCAGACGTGCGCGCACGCGAAACTCTGCTGCCCACTTGAACTGCTCTTGCGATGGACTTGCACTGCTCTAGAGCTGTGCATTTGCGTGTCTTTTTCCGATAATACCGGGGGAAACTCGGCGCTGTGCTTCCTCCTGGGCGGCGTGATTCCCCTGGACGGCGTGATTCTACTTCGCGGCCCCATCTGACCACCCCATTCGCAGGCGCGGACTAACGCCCAGTTCGCAAGTGATTAGCGACGTGCTTGCTCTAAGGATTATTCCAGAGGCGCTCCTTCGCGTGTTTGATGTTGTCGATTCGGCGCGTCTGGTGCGGGTACGCCCGCTCGTAGCAGCCGGAACTTCAGCAAGAAAGGAGCCCCAGTGGGCCCAAGGAAGCCCAAGGGCGGCCCTAACGGGGCCGTTGCAAGGGCACGTCCTCGCCGGCCCCGTCTTGAGGGACGAGCGCTGGTTGCGGCTCCCGCGGAGCTACGCGACCTCGTGCGGCAAGAGCACGGCGCCGTTGCGGCGCGAGGTTCGGCCGCAGCGCGCAGGTCCGACACCAACGAGCTTCGCGGATTTGATCAGGGTGTAGAAGAGGGCCGCGACTTCGGTGGCGCGGCGTGATCGGGACCCGTAGTGATTCTTTCGGCCGACGGCAGACCCCAGCTCATTCTGTCCATGTCGCGTTTCGCGCGCGCGTGGGGTACCGGTGGCATCCCCCCTTCGGCGGTGAGGTCGACGTTGCTTACGAGGAGGTCCGTCGACACGAAAGAGTGTACGTGTGCCTAGTACGGAACGACTCGAGCGTGATGATACCCGCTTGGATGTGCGATCCAATCGCGTGCACGAAGATGTAGCTGGGCAGACCGGAAGCTCGGTTTCCATGGGTGTTCAGCTGCCGGGAGATCGCGGCGGAGGAGAACGCCGATGCAAGACCGAACGCGTCCCGGGACCTCGAAGGTAGCGGCCCAGCTGAGGCTGCTGCTGAATCCGGAACAAGTAGCAACGCTCGACGCGAGGCGCCGCAGGACCGTCGTCGACTTGCTCGCGCGACTCGTGCTCGAGGTAGTGCGAAATCGAACGGAAGACGAGGGACGACATGACTCGACGTGACCTTCCTCCCGATGTGCTTGCTCCTCGCCCAATCGTATACGTAAGGCAGTCGACGCAAGTGCAGGTCGCTGAGAATCTCGAAAGCCAACGCCGGGAATACGAACTCGCGGACCTCGCGCGCGAATACGGGTTTCGCGACGTCGCCGTCATCGACGAGGATTTGGGCATCACCGCCAGCGGAACGACAGACCGACCAGGCATCAGAAACCTGGTCGGCCACATCTGTGAGGGGGCTATCGGGGCCGTGTTCTGCCTCAAGGCATCGCGGTTAGCCCGCAACGGTCGCGACTGGCACCACCTGCTCGAGCTGTGCGCGCTCGTCCACACGCGCGCCGTCGACACCGACGGCATCTACGATCCCAGTGCACCAAACGTCCGGCTACTGCTCGGGTTGAAGGGAACGATGAGCGAGTTCGAACTCACGGTACTGCGTCGACGACTTCTCGAAGCCGCGCAAGCCAAGGCTCGCCGTGGGGAACTACGCATGCCTGTTCCGGTGGGTTACGTGTGGCCTCGCGACACCGGGCTGATGCTGGATCCGGATCGTCGAGTGCAGGAGGCAATTCGGGGCGTGTTTCGCCTCTTCGACAGACTCGGGAGCGCAGCGGGCCCCAGAAGCGGCCGCGAAGGTCATCCGCGAGATGGCGGGTCGCTGGTCCGACGAGGACATCGCGGCCACGCTCAACCGAATGGCGTTGCCGACTGGACAAGGACAGGCCTGGAACGCTATCCGCGTCGGCCCGTACCGTCGAACAACGACGGTCGAGGCCGCGGCCAAAGCGGGCGTGTCGTGTCACGCGACCCGGAAGTTGCTCCAGTCAGGAATCTTGCCCGCGCGCCAGGTCGTCTTCGATGCTCCCTGGCAGATTTTCGCAGTCGATCTGGACCGCCCGGAAGTCCAGCAGGCCCTACGCCGATGCCGACATCGCTCAGACCGCCCGCAATTCGCGCGATGATCGAACACTCACGATTCCCGGCACTTGAAGAGGGAGCGCACAATGAAACCAACCTCACCACACCGCGAAGGCTTCTTTCCGTGGCGTTGTTGTCGATGGGCACCGCCGGGTCGTCGAGAAACCGCAGCAGGCCTGCTGCCACCGACCAGAATGGACCCCACCTTCGCCGACGACACCGGGACCCGGGTCTGAGCTGACGGGCTGAAATTCGGCCAGAGCGGTGCGCGCTGCGAGCACGGCCACCCGGTGGTCCCATGGGGCTGCAAAGTGGCACCACGTCGCCGTGAAATTTCTCAACCCGGCGCTGGTGGGTGACGTCGGCAGTATGGAGCGCTTCCTGCGCGAGGCCGAGGTAGCCTCGAAGATCGATTCCCGTCACGTGGTGCGCATCCTCGACACCGGCGTCGCGGATGGCACGACGTCCTTCTTGGTCATGGAGCTGCTCTCCGGAATGGATCTCGCCCAGAAGCTCCGGGAAAAGAAGCGCCTGGGCATGAGCGCCACCCTCGAGACTCGTCGGCCAGGTTGCGCAGGCGCTGGCAGCTGCCGACGAGGCGAATGTCGTGCACCGGGACCTGAAGCCCCAGAACCTGTTCCTGATCGGGCAAGGAGCCGAGCGTGCTGGACTTCGGGGGCTCCAAGATGATCGACACGCCAGCAACCTGGCGATGGGCGCGGTCGGCACGCCCGGTTACATGTCGCCGGAGCAGGCGCGCGGGGAAGAGGTCGACCACCGTGCGGATGTGTTCGCTTTGGGGGTCATCGCCTATCGCGTGCTCACGGGCCGGCCCGCCTTCGCGGCGCCGGATAGCGTCAGCACGCTGCACAACGTGGTCCACGTCCAGCCCGTCCGGCCGGGGGATCTGGTGGCCCTGGCTCTGGCCAAGGACAAAGCGGCCGCTTCTCGTCGGCGCTGATGTTCGCGACGGCCCTGAGGGAAGCGCCCCGCCAGCGGCTCGACGAACGGCTGCGCAAGGACGCCGACGACCTACTGCGCGAGCACCCCTGCGCGTGGACGCCTTGTCCGCGTCGCTTGAAACGAGGCGAGGAGGATTCTCTTCGGGAGATCCAGCAGACCGGGCCGTAGCCGGGGGGAGTTTGTCGGTCCGCCGGGGGACCGGAGCCCGACCCACTCCGTGCTATCCTCGCGTCATGTGGGGTGAGCGCTGCTTGGGTGTCGCATTGAGCGCAGTCTTGTTGAGCGTCGCTTGCAGCGGGGAAGACGCAGGAGGAGCTGTCGGAACGGGGGGTGCCGCGGGCATGGCGGGCCCCGCCGGAGCGGGTGGTGCGGACACGACGAGCTGTCCCGGCGCGGCGCTGTCCTGTCCCGCCGAGTGCCCGACCATCCACTTGGAGGCGCTGACGCCCGAAGGTTGCCTGGAGCCGCAAGTCGCCTCCTGCACCCTGCCGACGGGACCGCGTACGCTGGATGCGGGATGCGTCAAGCGAGAGCAGGACGATCA
Organism: Polyangiaceae bacterium; assembly: GCA_020633235.1. Lineage (NCBI taxonomy): Bacteria > Pseudomonadati > Myxococcota > Polyangiales > Polyangiaceae > Polyangiaceae bacterium. The sequence goes on from JACKEA010000001.1 coordinate 1,395,190, forward strand.
GCTCTTCTATGTTCCCCAGGGTGGCATGCAGACGGTCCCCGGATTTCTCGAGTGCACGTCAAAAGAATATGGCAGCGTGATCACCGCCGACGTGTGCTCCGGCGATGGCGATGCTCCCGGCGACGGACCCTCCGACGCCATCGGCGACGCCGATAAGGACTGAGTGCGGGCTCCCGTTCCGCGGCGGAGCGACAAACAAAGTCAGCGGCGGTCGACCGGCGGCACTCCGAGGACCACGAAGCCCATGCCGATCCACATGCAGTGGGTGATGACGTCGCCGAATACGCTGCGACTCAGTAGCGGCACGATCACGTAGACCAGGGCCACGAAGGGCGCGGCCACGGCCAAGGGCGTGCGCTTGAGCACACTCAGCCAGGTGAGCACGCTGATGCCGTATAGGGCCACGCCGCCCGTCAGCCAGGGGCTGCTTCACGCCCGGGAACGTGCACCTGCTCGAACTTCACGTCCTTGCCCGGGCCGTGCAGCGCTCGCCACTTTCGAATCCTCCGCTGCAGTGTCCGCAGCTGGCCCTGACCGTACCTGTCGCCGTGCCGCTCGCGCAGAACATCCAGAACCGTCGTCGCGTCGAGCGCGCCGCGCTCGTCAGCCTGCAACAGCGGCACGACCTCCGTTGCTCACACGGCCTCGAACGGATCCTCCCCTGGGCGGCTTCACGGCAACGGGCCCGTGTCCTTCCACTTATACGCGCTTGGCTCACTCATTCCGGCCGCAGCAGCGGCGGCCTCAACTGCTTTCCTTCGGCCACTTTCTTCCTCAGCTGCCTGACCTGATTGTCCGAAAGCACTCGCCTCCTGGAGCCCCGGCTACGTGGCCGGAATTTCCTAGGAAACGCACTCTCGCACGACCCGACAGGACGGCGGCCGACCCTGCAAAAGTAATTGTCGTCCATCACCCGCAGTCTCGGCGGTCGCGCCGATCACGTCACGATGGGGCACGGCGAGGACCTACGTTGTAGGGCTCATGAATGGCCATCATGCCGGCCGCTCACCTTCGACTTGAGCAACCTCCAGATCCCAGGCGGAGTGCCAATAGCTCTTGCTGAAAGCCTCTCTCCGAGATACATGGGATTCCATGCATTTGTCGAGAGACGAGGAGGCGGCCTCAGTGTTGAAAGGCCTCCGGCAACTCGTCCACGGTCTCCGTGCCACCTCGCACGCTGTCGAGGACGATGTCGGACTAACGGGCGCGCAGTTGTTCGTCTTGCGTGAACTCGCCGCGGAGCCCGACGTGTCGATTCGCCGCCTGTCCGAGCGGACCATGACCGATCCGAGCTCTGTGTCGGTGGTCGTCGCACGCCTCACCGAGCGTGGTTTGGTCAATCGGCGCCGCGACCCTGGGGATGGTCGTCGCAACGTACTCTCGGTGAGCATGCGCGGGAAGGCAGTCCTCGGGCGTTCCCCCGAGCCTTACCAGGCCAAGCTCTTCGCTGCCCTGCAGGCTCTTCCCCGTCAACGCCTGCGGCAGCTTCACCTCGGACTGTCGGCTCTGTTGGACGGCTCAAAGCAGAGCCATAGTACGGCGCCTCTATTCTTCGAAGACTCTGCGCCGTCGCGCAGCCGGAGAAAACGTCGTGGCTAGCGAGGTCGAACAGGCATCCCTCAACGCCGGACTTCCCATCGCGCCATCGATGGCACCGGTCGTCCAAGTTGTCGGAGGTGGGCCGGGCGAGTATGCCGTCGACCGCCGGGTTACAGGGATTGCTGCCATCGCTGCGCTGATTGGGATCGCGGCAGCGTTGATCGCGCAGCTCTTGTCGGCCGCCATCGCCCTGATCACGAATCTAGCCTTCTACGGAACCTTCTCCTTTGCAAACGCATCGCCGGCCGGAAATTCACTTTCCGGATGGGTGATCGTCGTTCCGGTGGCCGGTGCGTTGGTCGTGGGACTGATGGCTCGGTACGGGTCGGCTGCGATCCGCGGCCACGGTATCCCCGAAGCGATGGAGCAGGTGCTGTTCAACGAAAGCCGCATCCCGGCGCGTGTGCTCCTGCTCAAGCCTCTGTCGGCCGTGATCTCCATCGGTACGGGCGGACCGTTCGGGGCCGAAGGTCCCATCATCGCCACCGGGGGAGCGTTGGGTTCCCTCGTCGGTCAGTTCATCAAGATCTCAGCCGATGAGCGCAAGACCCTGCTCGCCGCCGGCGCGGCCGCCGGAATGGCCGCCACATTCGGATCCCCCGTGGCCGCTGTTCTCCTTGCGGTAGAGCTCCTCTTGTTCGAGTACCGACCTCGCTCTTTGATCCCGGTCATTCTCGCTTCTGTCGCTGCAACGGGCGTGCGTATTGGGTTTGATGGCATGGCGCCGGCCTTTTCGGTTCGAGACCTGCCAGCGCCTACACCCTATGGACTGATTGGTTATGTCGCCGTCGGAGCGATAGCAGGCATCGCGTCCGTTGCAGTGACCAAAGCCGTCTATGCGGTGGAGGACCTGTTCGAACGGTTTCCGATCCATTGGATGTGGTGGCCGGCGCTCGGCGCCATACCAGTGGGCATCATCGGCATGTTTGTCCCGCGCACGATGGGGGTTGGTTACGACAACATCGAGCAGATGATCTCCGGCGGGTTCACCGGCAAGGCTCTCGGAGTGCTCTGTGCGTGCAAGTTGGTGTCGTGGCTGTTCTCGCTCGGAAGTGGAACCTCTGGCGGAACGCTCGCGCCGCTCTTCACCGTCGGCGGCGGTGTCGGATACGCGGCAGCTGCGGGACTCGCGGCCATCGTACCATCGGCCGGAATCGATCTTCGTATCGGTACACTCGTGGGGATGGCCGCGCTCTTTGCTGGTGCCTCGCGCGCACCCCTAGCCTGCGTCGTGTTCGCGTTCGAAGCAACGCGCCAGCCTCTCGGACTGCTCCCGCTGCTCGGTGGGTGCGGGGCCGCCTACCTGTTGTCCTGCGTAATGATGAGGACATCCATCATGACGGAAAAGATCGCGCGTCGCGGCCGACCGATTCCCGCCGAGTACTCGGCAGATCAGCTCGAGCAGGTGCTGGTCAGCGACGTGGGCATACGCTCGGTCGTTACCCTGAAGAACGCAGACCAAATCACAACCGTGAAGGCGTGGCTTCGTTCTGGAGCGCCTGAGACAGCGCACCATGGGTTTCCCGTCGTTGACGATGACGGGCGAGTGCTTGGCGTGGTTACCCAACGTGACATCTATGCCTGCCGAGCCGTGGATCGACCTGTGAGTGCGCTGGTTACCAGGAGTCTGATCGGAATCGCTCGGTCCGCTTCTCTTCGAGAGGCTGCCGACACCATGCTTAGGGAAGGTGTCGGTCGCCTCCCCGTCATGGAGGGGCGACGTTTGCTGGGCATCATCACGAGAAGCGATCTTCTCGAAGCACATCAGCCTAGACTTATCGCCACAACCCGGGTCGAACGCACGAGGCGCGTTGGCTTCGCGAAGCGTGAGGAGCGGCGAGGAACTTGATCGTCGAAGACCCAATTACCGTCCGATTTGAACGTTGACTCTTCTGGGGCGGAGGATGGACGTTTGATGCCAGCAACGATTGCCTGGATTTCAAGTGCGATGCCTTGGAGGTTGTTTCTTCGAATTTTCGTCGGCACCTTGTTAGGAGGCGTCATTGGCTACGAGCGGGACGTGCACGGCAGACCAGCAGGCCTACGCACTCACATGATCGTCGGCCTCGCGTCGACGACGTTCATGGTGATATCGATAACCTTTGTCGACTATCAGCAGTTTCAGCACCAAACCTTAGTCGAGGTAGACGCATCGCGCATCGCAGCATCAATCGTCACAGGCATGGGGTTTTTGGCAGGAGGTGCCATCCTCCGCACCGGAATCTCCGTGCAGGGGCTCACGACTGCGGCGGCACTATGGCTCGTGGGCGCAATCGGGATGGCTTCTGGGTCGGGGATGTTTGCTGTAGCGACCCTTGTCACCCTGTTGGGCGTTCTAGCGCTGACGATTCTTAGGCGATTTGAGGACAAAGATGCTCGGACCACCCAGCGACACAAGATAGACCTCGTCCTTGGGCAGACCGGCTCGGCGAAGCACATTTCGGAGAAACTTCGAGGCATGGGGCTCACGGTCTCAACGCTGGTGCAGGAGCGAAAGCCAGAAGATGACACTCAATCGATGACGCTCGATATCCGCGTTCCGGTGGAATTCGACCTTGAGCAGATCATCGACACCCTGGAAGCAGAACGTGGTGTTCGGTATCTACGAATCGAGCATGTTGCGTGGTGAGCGCGTCTCGGGTGACTCTTCGCTGTCACGTCCTGTGCTGGTATGAGGAGCCCCCCACAACCGTTGAAATCACGTACGTGTACGCGCTCGACCTCAGAGTCACTTCCGCAGTCCCAGCCGCTCGGCCATGCGGTGCAGGTTGCTGCGCGCCATACCCAACGACCGTGCCGCCGCGGCCCAATTACCTGCGTTCTCTTCCACGGCGCGAAGGACCATGGCGCGTTTGGTCTCTTCGAGCGCCTCCCGCAGAGTCATACGCCCTATGGCGACGACGACAGGGCTCTCGCGAGGAGGTGGGCACGGGGCCTCCAACTTCCCTGGTTCGGGGCGGGGAGCCTCAAGCTGGAGGTGCTCAAGTCCGAGCAGAACCGGTGCATCGCGTGTGGCGTGGACACTGGCGCGCAGGACGGCCCGGCCAAGAAGGTGATCGAGCTCGCGCACGTTGCCCGGCCATTCAGCGGTTGTCAGTGCGTGCCGGGCCGGCTCGTTGAGCCGTACGGGTCCCAAGCCGAGCCGCCGTCGATACACATCCAGGAAAAGGCCGGCGAGCAAAGGAATGTCCGAACGCCGTTCGCGAAGCGGCGGCACGTGAATCGGATACATGTTCAAGCGATGAAACAGGTCCGCGCGGAACCGGCCGGCTTCCACCTCTCGTTCAAGGTCTCGATTCGTTGCGGCCACGACGCGCACATCCACGTGCAGGGGCTTGTCTGACCCAACACGCTGGATCTCGCCTTCTTGAAGTACCCGCAGGAGCTTGGGCTGGACGGACAGCGGGAGCTCACCGACCTCGTCGAGGAAAAGGGTACCACCATCGGCGATTTCGAACTTCCCCGCGCGGTCGGCGGTCGCTCCCGTGTAGGCGCCGCGGAGATGCCCGAAAAGCTCGCTTTCGACGATCATCTCTGGAAGAGCCGCACAGTTGACGCAGATGAGAGGCTGCTCGCTACGACGTGAATGTTGATGAACCGATCGCGCGACGAGCTCCTTGCCGACTCCCGTTTCCCCCGTGATCAGAGCCGCGAAATCAGAGGGAGCGACGAGTTCGATTTCCTCGCGGACGCGCTGAATGGCAGCGCTGGTCCCGATGATCTGGTTCCCGCCTTCCCGCTGCGCGGCGTCTCGTTGCAGCGCGTGCGCGATTTGCTGGTGGCGACGTGAAGCAACCTCGAGTGCGTGGATGATTCGCCCTGTGCGAAGGGCGGCACCAGCGAGTGCGCCGAGCATCCGAAGGAATCCCTCGTCGAGGTCGTCGAACGCTCCCGCCTCGAGCGCGTCGGCGGTGAGCACGCCGATGACGCGGTCTTCCTCCATGAGCGGACAGCCCAGACACGCGTGCACGTCACGTGTGGCATCCGGGTTGACGAGCAGCAGACCGTCGTAGGGATCGGGCAGCGGACTGTCCGAAGGAAAGCGAACCGGGGCCCTGCGCGCGACGACGACGTCCAGGCGGGGGTGTTCGCGACGCGCAAAACGCCGCCCGAGCACTTCCGGTGCCAGGCCATGCGCGGCGAGCGGGACGAGGTCGTCGCCAGCCAGTTCCAGTACCGCGGCGGCATCGCACGGGATGGAGCGCCTCGCTGCCTCAAGGAGGCGGGCAAGACGATCCTGCGAGGCGAGTGAAGCCGTCAGGTCCACCGCGATTGTCAGAAGCGCATCCTGGTCACTCATGGTTATTACTAGAGTAACGCTTCGTTATGGCGAAGATAACATGTGTAACATAACATGGCTACGTAACATTTTGATATTCTTTATAATTTTATATGGCATAAGCTTTGCTTGTTCCACAAGAACGAGGAGACGCCATGATTGACGCCAACGATACCCTGGGCGAGGTCGCGACCACCCATCCCGCATCGACGCTGGTCTTCCTTCGGCACCGGCTCGACTTCTGCTGTGGGGGTGGCCAGAAGCTTGGCGACGCGTGTCGAGCAGCCGGCCTCGATCCCGAGCTGGTCATCCAGGAGATTAGCGCTGAAGCCACCGCACGGACGCCCGAGCGTTGGGACACACGGCCGTTGCCAGAGCTCCTCGACTTCATCCTCACTCGCTACCACGAGCCGTTGCGGTCGGATCTCCCCACTTTGCTCGACGCGGCACGGAGAGTCGAGCGCGTCCATGCAAAGAAGGACAGCTGCCCTCATGGTTTGGCGTCGCTGTTGGAACAGTTGGATGCCGAGATCGGACAGCACCTCGCCAAGGAAGAACAGGTGCTCTTTCCGGCGCTTCGTTCCGGGACTGGGGGCACCAACGTCCATATGCCGATCCGGGTGATGATGCAGGAGCACGACGACCACGGGGCAAACCTCCATCGTCTTCGCGAGCTCGCAACGGACTTCAGCCCGCCACCGGAGGCGTGCGCAACATGGCGAGCCCTCTACATCGGGCTCGAGAAGCTGGAGTCGGAGCTGATGGAACACATCCACCTCGAGAACAACGTCCTGTTTCCGCGAGCGCTAAACGCGTGAACGAGAGAGGAGGCACGCTGTGGTCGGCGTCTCGAAGGCACTCAGCGTCAGCGCTCACTGCGTCCAGTGCGGCGAATTCAACATGGGCGCGGACGTGATCGCCGAGAGTCAGCGATTGCTCGCCGAAGGGTGCCGGGCGTCTCCCTACGAATGTCGACCAGAGTTGTTGGCCACGCTCCTGCCGCAGTTCGCTCTCGAGTCTCTTCAAACAGATTGGGACCGGCTAGAGAGCGCCACGCGAGAGCCGGGCCGGCATATCTCGCTCCACATTTGGCGGCCCGATGCGCCTCGCACGAACAACAAGCTGGATCCGCGCACCATCGCCCGGTGGTGGGACCACGGCGGCTACATTCCAGCCAAGGCGTGACGCGCGTGATGCTGACGCAGCTTTCCAGACATCGCGCGACTAGTGGCGAGAACTTAGTCGATCTCCTCGGCGACTGCCACGAGAGGATCCGCCGGTTCATCACCTTGGCCCATGAAGCCGGTTCGCGGCAGGATGTCCCCGTCGATCAGATCGCCCAGGCGTGTATCGATGTGGGGCGCTACTTCACCCAGGCGCTGCCGCTTCATGTCGCAGATAGGGAAGAGAGCATCGAGCCGCGACTGCGTGGACTGTCGCTGGCTGTGGACCAAGCTTTCGATGCTGTGACTCAGCAACACCGGCGGCACGAGCCCGAGCTGGAGGCCCTGCTTCGCGCGACGAGTGTGCTTCGACACAACCCGCATGACGGAATGGCCCGAGACGAGGTCGCGAACACCGCCCTGGCGTTGGAGGCGCAGTTCGAGAATCACTTGCGCCTCGAGGAAAGCTTCCCCGCCATTCGTGAGCTCCTGTCGTCAGGGACCCGAACAACGATCATCGATGAGCTTCGAAGGCGGGGACACAACAGTCGACCACAATCGGGGCCGATACCGACCCCCGCTGGAGGAGCAGTCATGAATAAACCTGCACCGCCGGACCACGGCGTGCGCTTTGACCTCGCGGTTGTCGCGCGCGAGCTACGTGCCGAGGAGCCGTACCTTCGCGAAGGGCAGACTGCGCGAACCCTGATTCGTACTCCGGACCTGCGCATCGTCGTCGTCGCGCTCAAGAACGGAAAGACAATCTCCGAGCACCACGCGAGCGTTACCGCATCGGTGCAGACCCTGTCTGGCCACATCCGCCTGCAGCTCCCGGAGCGGACCATAGACGTTCCGGAGGGCCAACTCCTGGTGATGGGAGCTGGTCTGCCGCATGACGTGTACGCAGAGACGGATAGCACATTCGTACTGACGCTGGGCTGGCCCGTAAGCAAGTAGGCGCAGGCCGCAAGGGACGGGAAGATGAAGCTGAGCGACCATCACCACCAGGCGCTGGTCCTTGCGCGGCGCGCGGACGTCGGCGGCCTCCGTGAAGCCCGAGGTGTTGGCTGCCCTATGAGGAGGTCACGCGCCGCTTCCACAGCGAGCTGCCCCCCATTTCTCAGTCGAGGAGCAGTACATGCAGCCCGCGTTGGAACGACCCGGAGGTGCTGCGCTTGCAAAGCGAACGCGAGACGAACACGTGGAGCTTCGCCGGACCGTGTCCGCAGACAGACACGACCGTGCGACCACACTGGATCGGTTCGGCACTCTGCTGCGAGATCAGGTCCGATTCGAGGAACGCATGGCCTTCGAGGCCGTGCAGGAGAGGTTGAGTGACGCCGAGTCTCGAAGCCGTATGCGAAGTATGCCGTGTGCAGGCGTCGGCGTCGGCGTCGTAGCCACGGGAAGGAAGCGACTAGATATGGGCGACGACACATTCCCAAGACCGACAGCCGATCTCGCGAAGCGCCGCAAGAGCCTGGCTCCTGACGTGGAGTCTGCTTTCCACGACTTCAGCAAGGCCGTGTTTCGCGAAGGTGCCCTGTCGCGCAAGCACAAGCAAATTATCGCGGTGGCCGTGGCGCATGTGACCCAGTGCCCCTACTGCATTCGTGGGCATACCACCGCTGCAACGCGCGAAGGCGCCACGCCCGAGGAGCTGATGGAGGCGATCTGGGTGGCCGCAGAGATGCGCGCGGGCGGCGCGTATGCTCATTCCCTGATTGCGCTCGATGTCCTTGGCGCGGAGCACGACCATGCCCCGCGCGAGTAGTCCAAGGCTTCAGGTTAAGCGCGTCTACGACCCACCGACTCGCTCAGATGGGCGTCGCGTGCTGGTGGATCGGATTTGGCCCCGTGGCCTCTCGAAAGATGGCGCCGAGCTCGATGCGTGGTTCAAGGGTATCGCCCCCAGTGCAGAGCTGCGCAAATGGTTTAGCCACGAGCCATCGAGGTGGGCGTCCTTCAAGTGGAGGTACTTTCGCGAACTCGACGAACGAGAAGAGGCGATCGAGCAGCTGTTGGACGGCTGTAATGCACGCACCCTTACCCTGCTGTTCGCCGCAAAGGACCCCGCGCACAACAACGCCGTGGCGTTGAAGGAGTACTTGGATGCGCGAGCGAAGCGATGACGGGGACGATGATGCACGTGCTCTACCTGCTTTCGGTGTGGGTCCACATCCTCGCGGCGACTGTCTGGATCGGGGGCATGCTGTTCCTGGTTCTGGTCGTCGTCCCCTGGCTGCGAACGGGTGGCCGAACGGATGCCGCCGTCTTTCTACGTGAGACCGGGGAGCGCTTCCGCAATGTCGGCTGGGTCTGCTTTGGACTGTTGCTAGTCACTGGGACCTTCAACTTATGGGTTCGGGGCGTCCGGCTAGGAGACTTTGCACGCGCCGAGTGGCTGGAATCGTCGTTCGGTAAGACTAGCCTCGTCAAGTTGAGCGCATTCGTGCTTGTGCTGATAGTGAGCGCCACCCACGACTTCGTCGTCGGCCCACGCGCAACCAGGGCGATCGCGGCAGACGCTCGCGCGGCACAGGCTCACCTTGAACGTCGGCGTGCATCGGTGCTTGGTCGGGTCAATGTGCTTCTCGCGCTGATCCTCGTGGCCGCCGGCGTGATGCTCGTCAGGGGGACGCCATGGTGAGTCAGAGCATCGTGAGCTACCTGGTGGCCGACCACGCGCGACTGCTCACGCTTCTGAACCGCGCCATGGAGAAACCGGAGATCGAGCCGGAAGCGTTTGCTGACTTTCGGCGTGGATTGCTGCGTCACATGGCGATCGAGCGGAAACTGCGATTGCCGGCGGTTCGGAAGGCGCGTGGGGGAACGCCACTCGCTCGAGCGCACGAGCTAATCGACCATGCGGCGCTCACCTCGCTGCTCGTGCCGACTCCCGACCTGGCGTTGTGCCAGGAGGTCGTGATCTGCGCCGACCAGATTGCCCGCTCACCCGAGCTCCACCGAACCCTGCGCGATGTGCCGGCCTGATACCAGAGGAGTGGTTGCGAGTCCCAGGCCCGCTGGTGTCCAACCGGCGACGGGTGACCCGCGACGTCACTCTGGGTGGACTCTGCATGGCGGCTGGCGAACGGGTGTCGCTGATGTGGATCAGCGCGAACCGCGACGAGACCGTGTTCGAGAGTCCCGACTCCGTGCGCAGCGATCGGGATCAACGCGCGAGCCTCCTCTGGGGAGCAGGCGTTGACGTTTGCGTGCCGGGGAACGCGCTCACCCAGGCGGCTTGCCTTCCCCGAAAATGGTTGGGCTTCGCTTCCTTTGAGGCTCGGATGACACTGTGCGAGGATGGGCCCCGATGAGACCTGAGGTCATGAAAGCCCTCGTGCGAGGACTGGTCGCGACGGTTCTGTTGGGAACCGCGATCCTCGTTGGTTCACGCAATTTGGCGCACTTCGACGCCGCGCTGGTCGCCTATACGTTCTCCATCCTCTTCGCAACCTTTGGCCTGACGTACCGCTACAGCATGTGGCTCTCGAGGCCGCCCACGGCGCTGTACTGGCGCCGTGGCTGGCAGGCCTTCTGGAAGCGTGGTTGGCGACTTCGCAACGCGCGATTCTGGCTGCTGCGTGTCGGTGAGGACTTGCTCGCCAACCGCTTCATCCTTCGGCGCGACCGGCTCCGCGGACTGACGCACCTCCTCATCATGTGGGGCTGCATCCTGGCGGTAGCCATCACGTTCCCACTCGTGTTCGGTTGGCTGCACTTCCGCCCCGTTCCCGGTGACCTCTCGCTCTACGAAGCCGTCGTGTTCGGATTTCCGGCGTTTCGCTTTCCACATGCGTCCGCGGCGGGGTTCTTTCTCTTTCATGGCTTGGTCTGGGCGTCGTTCCTCGTCATCGGCGGCGTGTTCTTGGCGGTGCGCCGGCGCATGCGCGACGAAGGGGCCGGAGCCGTACAGCGGTTTGCGGAAGACTTCATGCCGCTCATCCTCTTGTTCGCGGTCAGCCTGACCGGGTTGATGCTCACTGCGAGCTACACGTGGATGAAAGGCTACGGCTTTACCTTCATTTCTATCCTCCATGCCATCACCGTCATTGCGACCTTCGTTTGGCTGCCATTCGGCAAGTTCTTTCACATCTTCCAGCGTCCCGCGCAGATCGGCGTTGGATTCTATAAGGACATCGGCAGGGCTGAGGAACGGGCTCGGTGTCGGCGCTGTGGACACGAGTTCACCTCGCAGATGCACGCGATGGATCTGATCGAGGTCGAGCGCGCGCTCGGGTATCGCTACGAGATCCCGGGGAGCCCCGCCGAGCACTATCAGTGGATCTGTCCGCCCTGCCGTCGCACCTCGTTTGCCTTGGCGCAATCGCTGCTCTGGCGAGAAGCACGCGGTGGCGCGTCATTGCGTGAGCAAGAGGTCATCGCAATGCCCGTTCAAGTGAACGCGGGCATCGGTGAAGGGCCCTTGGGTATCGAGGACGAGGAGAACTTTCATCCATGAGCCGCCCGACCAGCACCCCCGACCTTCCTGTTCCTGGGCTCGACCTGGAAACCATCCGCGAGTTCGGACCATTCCGTGCGTATGCGACCGATATCCGCGTGGATACTGGGGTCGAGCCGGACAAGTACGTAAAGACCCACTGCTGTTTCTGCGGACAGCAATGCGGACTCCACCTCAAGGTCAAAGGTAACACCGTGATCGGCGTCGAGCCGTGGTACGAGTTCCCGTTCAATCGGGGCATGCTGTGCCCGAAGGGCGTCAAGCGGTACCTCCAGCAAGCTCATCCCGATCGTCTCCTCCACGCTTACGAACGTGCTCCCGACGCTGCGGCGGGGTTTAGACCCATGGGATACGATGAAGCGGTCCGCAAGGTCGCTGCTGCCATCGAGCGGGTTCAGCGAGACCACGGCCAAGACGCCTTCGCGGTACTCTCGGGCGCAAGTCTGACGACCGAGAAGACGTACCTGATGGGCAAGTTCGCTCACATGTGCTTGCGAACGGCCAACATCGACTACAACGGGCGGCTTTGCATGGTGAGCGCCGGCGCGGGGAACAAGAAGGCGTTTGGTATCGACCGAGCCGCCAACCCGTGGAGCGATATCCTGGGAGCCGAGGTCGTGCTCGTCTCCGGCGCGAACGTTGCCGAATGTGCGCCGATCACAACCAACTACATCTGGCAAGCGCGAGAGCACGGCGCGAAGGTCATCGTGGTCGACCCACGGATCACCCCCATCGCCCGCACGTGCGATCTCTTTCTACCAGTCAAGCCAGGCCGAGATACCGCCTTGTTCAGCGGCATTCTACACCTGATGATTGAGAACGACTGGCTTGACCACGACTTCATCGATCGCTGCACGGTTGGCTTCGATGCCGTGGCTGAAAGCGTGCGCGAATGGACCCCGCGCCGAACGGCCGAGGTCACGGGCATCGCAGAGAAGACGATTCGACAGGCCGCCGAATGGTGGGGGCAAGCAAAGACGAGCTTCCTGATGCACGCCCGGGGCATCGAACATCATAGCCATGGTGTCCAGAACGTGCTTAGCGCGATCAACATCGTGCTCGCGGCGGGACGCATCGGCCGACCCAGCTGCGGTTACGCGACGATTACGGGCCAGGCGAACGGTCAGGGCGGCCGGGAGCACGGACAGAAGTGCGACCAGCTTCCGGGTGGCCGTGATCTCGGCAACCCGGAACACCGGGCGTTCGTCGCAAAGGTCTGGGGGATGGACCCTGACGAGCTCCCGCAACCAGGTGTGGATGCCTACGAGATCATGCGCAAGGCGCACTCGGGTGAGATCAAGGGGCTTCTCTCGATCTGTTTCAATCCAGTGGTCTCGTTGCCCGACAACAACTTCGTGCGAGAGGCCCTCTCTAAGCTCGATTTCTTTGTCGCCATCGACTTCTTCATGAGCGAGACCGCGCGCTATGCCGACATCGTGCTTCCTGGGTCCTTGCAGGAGGAAGACGAGGGAACGGTGACCCAGGTCGAAGGGCGCATCGTCCGGATCAACAAAGCCGTCGAGCCGCCGGGCGATGCGAGAGCCGACTGGCAAATCATCCAGGATATAGCCAACGCACTCGGCCGCTCGGAAGGGCTCACATTTGCTGGCCCCGAGCAAATCTTCGAGGAGCTGCGCGCTGCATCTCGCGGAGGGGTCAACGACTACTCGGGCGTGACGTACGAACGCGTGGAGGAAAACTTTGGCGTCTTCTGGCCCTGCCCGGACGAGACGCCAGAGGGCGTGCCGTTACCAGGCCCGCAGGGCACCCCTCGACTGTTCGAGCCCGGCTCATGGAATCCCATCGCCCGGGGTACCGGCCCGTTCTACTTCCCTGACGGACGGGCTCGCTTCAACGTTACGCCCTATCAAGGGCCAGCGGAGGACGTGGACAGCGAGTACCCCATCATCCTCACCACGGGGCGCGTGGTGAGCCAATTCCTATCGGGCAATCAAACGCGGCGTATCGGACCACTCGTGGACCACTATCCGGAGCCGAAGTGCGAGCTCCATCCGCGCCTCGCATCACGGCTCGGCATCCGCGACGGAGATTGGGTCACCGTCGAGAGTCGCCGAGGTCGCTGTACGGTGCGGGCGACCGTCGTCAGCACGATTCGACCCGACACAGTGTTTCTTCCTTACCACTGGGGCGGGCGAAAGAGCGCGAACCAGCTCACCATCGCCGCGCAGGATCCCATCTCCAAGATCCCGGAGTACAAGGTCTGCGCCGTGAGAGTCAGAAAATCGGACGAGCCGCCGGAGTACGCAGGTGTGCTCGAGGCCCAGCAGTGAAAGGAATCCCCACCTACGATGCCCGTCCCTGACAAGCACGAGTTCTTCGTCGATCCCGGAAGGTGCATTGGCTGCCAGTCCTGCATTCAGGCGTGCACCGAGTGCGACACCCACAAGGGGCAGTCGATGATCCAGTTGGATTTCATCGACCGCGCCGGGTCGACCCAGACAGTTCCCGTCGTGTGCATGCATTGCGACTCTCCCACCTGCGCGGAGGTTTGCCCGGCCGACGCGATCAAGCGAAACGAGGACGGCATCGTGCAGACGGCACGGAAGCCCCGCTGCATCGCATGCAACAACTGCGTCCTTGCTTGTCCTTTCGGGGTTCCCAAGATGAACACCAAGATGAACCTCATGATGAAGTGCGACATGTGCTACGACCGAACATCGGTCGGTTTGAAGCCGATGTGCGCCTCCGTCTGTCCGAGCCAGGCCCTTGCGTTCGGCACCCGAGAAGAAATGGCTCGCCTGCGTCCCAACGCGAAGCCGGTCAACACCTTTCAGTTCGGTCAGCAGACCATCCGCACCAAGGTCAATGTGATGGTCCCGAAGGACGGGCCCGACGAACATGTCGACGTCACGGCAGCGATGTACGAGCCTGCAATCGGTCACGACGTCCTCGACGACGTGTTTGGCGAGGAACAGCCATGAGGCAAAAGGATCCGCCTTCGGCAATCATGGGTACGCCTTCTGTCCCGCCGGATCGCGGCGTGCCCGAAGAACAACCCCGCTGGCGGCGCGACTTTCCGATCGATTGGGCCGAAGACGACTACGTCTCTCGCCGCGAGCTGGTCAAGTTCATCGTTCTGACCAGCGGCGCGTTCGTAGTCGGTCAGGCGTGGATCGCGCTGAGGGGGTTCTTCGCGCGCCGCGAAGTAGCCACAGGCCGCGTCCCAATTGCGGGGATCGACGAAGTGGAGGTTGGGGATGCGAAGACCTTCGAGTACCCCAAGGGGAGTACGCCGCGCCTGCTCATCCGGACGGGTCCACAGGCTTTTGTCGCGTATGACCAGCAGTGCACGCACCTGCAATGCCCAGTCGTTCCCGCCGTTGCCGAGGGCAAGCTTCACTGCCCATGTCACAACGGATGGTTCGATCTGCAAAGCGGTCGGCCTCTCGCCGGACCTCCTCGACGATCGCTGCCTCGCGTGTCGCTCGATGTCGTGGATGGCACGGTGTACGCCACGGGCGTGGAGAACTCCGAGTCATGACCCACAATCGATTCGCTCGTTCTCAGCGCATGACGATCGTGAATGGTGCGCTCGTGCTCGCAGTGATTTTGGTTGTGCTCCAGCTCTGGCTGCTGACCGCCACCATGAACGCTTTCTTGGGCGGCGATAAGGCAGCGTCGGTGGCGGCAGCACTTGCCAGTCTCGCATGCCTGGGCGTCAACCTCTGGCTGCTGCGGTATCTGTATCGGTTGGACTGACAGAGGATGGAGGGTACGGACTCGGACACCGGTGACCACCGGTTGGCAAGCGGCATCAAGAACCTATTTCCTGGGTACTTTGCCTTTGTCATGGCCACAGGAATCGTGTCGGTTGCAGCTCATATCCTGGGCATGGCGACGATGGCGCTATGCCTCCTCGCCATCAACGTGATCGGATATGTCGTTCTGTCGCTGCTGTTCATCGCTCGACTTGTGATGTACCCCAGGCGGGTGATCCAGGACCTGTGTGATCACGAGCGCGGCCCCGGGTTTTTCACGGTGGTTGCCGGCACGTGCATCCTGGGAGCGCAACTGCTGCTCATAGGTACCAGCGACCAATTCGCTTTCGGTCTTTGGATGGTCGGGATCGTGCTTTGGGTTGTCGTCATGTACGGATTCTTCGCGGCCGTCGTGGTCCGCGAGGACAAGCCATCGCTCGAAGCCGGGATAAACGGTGCCTGGCTGATCGCCATCGTAGCCACTCAGTCGGTGTCCATACTCGGATCCCTGCTAGCACCCGGCATGTCGACGGCGCGCGAACCGGTCTTGTTCTTCACGCTCTGCATGTACTTACTCGGGGCGATGCTCTACCTCACGATCATCACGCTCATCTTCTATCGTTTCACCTTCGTACAGATGACGCTCGGGCGCCTGACGCCCCCGTATTGGATCAACATGGGGGCAGTGGCGATTACCACGTTGGCCGGGTCGACTCTGCTCCTAGTCGACAACTCCTGGACCTTCCTGAACGCCCTGCGTCCTTTCATTATTGGTTTCACCCTGTTCTTCTGGATCACGGCAACGTGGTGGATCCCATTGCTCACCATCCTGGGGATCTGGCGTCATCTCATCCGGTGTTTTCCCTTGCGGTATGATCCGCAGTATTGGGGCATGGTGTTTCCGCTCGCCATGTACACGGTGTGCACGGCCCGCCTGGCGAGCGCGACCCGTCTTGAGTTTCTGGCCGTCATTCCACAGTACTTCGTCTACCTCGCTCTCGCGGCTTGGATTGCGACCTTCGTCGGTATGCTATTGGCGCTATTGGCATCGATGCGCGGACGGGCGCCCGCACGCTGACTCTCGAAGGGCCACGAATCGTGGCGCTCGACAGTTCTCGTGGTCGAGGGCGCGCCAGAGGCGGAAGAACTCGCTCAGGTTCTGGGCATTGCGCGGCGAAATGAGGGGCACGCTTGGCCACTTGGCCAGGTACAAGGGCGTGCTCAGCGCCGCTCACCAGTAGCGTGAGCGCGGCATACCGCTGTACCGTCGCGGCGTGAGGCCGATGCGGGCAGCGACGTCTGCGAGCAAGTCAACGGTACCGGGAGATTTCAGTCGCGCCGCGCTGTCCCACTGTCAGACCTTCGTGACCGCCGCAGTCCAGACTTCCGGGCCTTCACCGGCCTTGCGGACTTCGAGTGCGTAGTACATACAGCTCGGATCGTGCTTGAGCGTGATGCGTGCAACGTTTTGCGCCCCGAGGATGGTCCCGAGTCGGTCCTTCGGCTCGATGCTCGCCGGACGGGGTAGCCCGAGCCGCGGAAGTGTCAGAAATTTCGTGGATGGACGGGCGGTGACTTAGACGCCGGCGGCGATCCGACACTTGAAAGAGACAACTTGCCAGACGGCACAGTTGGTCGCGCGAGGCCGACGATGGTCCGGAGCATGTTGCCGTCGCCCTTGCACGTCGGATGCCAACTCGAGTCAACCCGTGCGTCGCGCCTCGTCCAGCTTGCGGTACAGCGTCCGCTCCGACACCCCGAGAGCGCGCGCCAGGGTCACGCGATCGATCGCACGCGCCTCAGCCCAACGGAGGTACTCTGCTTCGAGCTTGGCGAGCGGAAGTATTTCATCCACGGAAAACCTGGCTTGGGTCGTCGCGTCAGTTTCATAGGGCTTCGCCGCGCCAATCGCGAGGTCCGACGGCAGGTGTTCAACCGAGAGCTCCTCGCCATCGGCGAGCAGCGCCATCCGATCGACCACGTTCTTCAGCTCTCGCACGTTTCCGGGAAAGTCGTGTTCGACGAGACGCGCCAATGCATCGGGCTGAAGTCGTTTGCCGGGATGCTTCTTCGCGAGGAATTCTTGGCACAGCACTGCGATGTCCCCGCGTCGCTCACGAAGCGGCGGGAGCGTCACCGGAAAAGCGTTGATGCGGTAGTAGAGGTCTTGACGGAAGGTTCCGTCGCGCACCATCGTGGCTAGATCACGGTGGGTTGCGCAGACGAGGCGGAAGTCGGCCCGGTGCGGCTGGGTGCCTCCCACCTTCCGGAAGGTTCCAGACTCGAGCAATCGGAGCAGCTTCACCTGAACGGGCGGCGGAACGTCGCCAATCTCGTCGAGGAACAGTGTCCCGCCCGCCGTCGCATCAACCAGTCCGCGCTTGGCCTTGTTCGCACCGGTGAAAGCGCCTTGCTCGTACCCGAAAAGTTCGGATTCGAAAAGCGATTCGGGTAACCCGCTGCACTCCACCGGCATGAACGGGCGCTGCCGGCGTACGCTCATCTGGTGGAGAGCGCGAGCTGCGAGCTCCTTTCCGGTACCCGACTCACCCAGGATCAGCACCGGGACTTCGCTCGGTGCTGCGCGCTGTAGCAGACCGAGCGCACGCAGAAAGCTTGCCGCGCGTCCGACCAACTCGCCCTGATCGCCGCGCGTTTCGTGGATCTCGTGGATGCGCTCCAAGAAGTAGGCGGCCCGACCGCGATCATCGAGGATCGGTTCGATCTCGACATCGACGTGTCGTGGACCCGCCGCCCCATGCTGGATGTGGAAGACGCGCTGCCGACGGCCGGATTCTAGCGTCGCACGCAGCGGGCACGGTTCTCCGTTGGCGTCGCACGGTGAGTCGAAGTCGCGCGAGGCGTAGCACGACTGTCCAACCTCGCCGTACCTGGCGCGATAGGCGGGATTGGCAGCCAGTATTTCGTGGTCGATGGAGAGCAGGATTGCGGGCTCGGGGACGCCGTCGAGCATCGCTCGCAGGCCGTCGTTCACTGGTGGTGGCTTCTTGCGAATCTGGAGCAACACCGAGCAGTTATGCCATATCTGGCAGGTCTGACACGCCAAATTTGGCACCTCCGAGCCTGTCCGCCGCCGACCTTCGCCCACGCGCCGCTGAGGCGGTACGTCCCGGGACACACCCCCTCGTTCGCGAGTTCGCGAAGACCTGAGATGTGGTTGGGGGCATCGACGCTTGGTCGACGATGGACCCGGACCCCTCGCGTTACTGATGGCACGGTGGCTGCTATGTAGGTGTGTGTGATCGACCCAAGATGGCTGAACCCCGCCCACCCCGAGCGGGTCTGCTGGGGCTGCGAAAAGCTATGCCCCGTCAGCGACCTGACTTGCGGCAACGGCACCGAGCGCACGCCGCACCCGGCCGAGCTTTTTGGCGAGGATTGGCAGACATGGCGCGACGGGAGGGACCAGCCCCCCGAGGACTAATCCGAGTTGCCCACATTCCCGCTGACGGTTGCTGCTCGAGCCTATTGGCGTGGAGCGACTGGGCCGACACCTCTTTGGGCGTTCCGCTCTCCCCCCGGATGACCACTGGCGCGTCGTTGAGCGCCACCGGGCTAACCTTGCCGAGAAGCGCGCGCATGTCGGGGCTGCGCGCGACGACGCGACAGCACGCCCGCGTGCCTTCCACTTCCGCGCGCAGTCCGTACACGTGATAAAGTTGTCCATCCTGGAAGGGCTCTTCGCACGCAGCCAGATGTTTCATCGTGTTTCGACACGGAATATCGGCCTTCTGGGAGCTTCCGTCAACGGCGACGCCTCACGCGCCCGGCTCGAGCCTCTCCCGGTGGCTCGCTAGTTGCACATGAAGTTCACATCAAGGAGGCGCCATGACCGCTCAGTCCGTCGGCGTCGAGGAGCAACTCTTCGTCGCGCACCTCGACATCCAGAAACTGCCCGCCCATTGGCTGATGGCACACCTCGGCAAGAGAGTTCTTCGCCCCGGCGGGCGCGAGACTACACGCTGGCTGCTCGACAAAGTGCGAATCCAGCCGTGTGACGACGTAGTCGAATTCGCACCTGGCGTGGGGTTGACCGCCTGCGAGATCCTCCGCCGGAAACCGAAGAGTTACGCCGGTGTCGAGCGAAATGTGCGGGCAGTTGCGTTGACCCGACGCTCGCTCGCGCGTGAAGGATTTCTCGCTATCCCGATGCTGAGGGGCGATGCGGCCGACGTTCCACTTCCGAACGGCGCAGCATCGCTCGTTTTTGGTGAAGCCATGTTGAGCATGCAATCTCATGAAAAGAAACTGCTCATCATGTCGGAAGCTCACCGGCTGCTGCGCCCGGGAGGACGGTACGCAGTGCACGAGCTAGCCGTCATCCCGGAAACGATCGACAAGGCGCTTCTTGCAGAGATCCAGAGGGCTCTGTCTGCGACGATACACGTCGGAGTTCGAATCGGAACGCCGTCACAGTGGGAAGGTTGGCTCGAGAGCGCAGGATTCAGAGTCGAAGCCACCGCGACCGCACCCATGCGTCTGCTGGAGTTAGATCGCCTGCTCGAAGACGAGGGCATCGCGGGCACGACACGCTTCGTGCTGAACGCCATCCGGACTCCAGGAGCGCTACAGCGCCTTCGCACGGTACGCGCATGCTTCCGTCGGTACCGAGCCCACCTCGGAGCGATAGCTGTCGTCGCCTCCACTGCAACATGAAGGTTCAGGCAGAGCCCACACCAACGGGATTCCGGGACCGGCCAATGTCTCAAATTTCGGGTTGGGGAGGTCGGGCAGTTCGGGCGTACGAGATCGTCGGAGAAGATCTGGAACACCTCACCCGCGATGTTCCGCTCTCCCGTGGACTGGGCCGATCCTACGGCGATTCATCCCTCCCACCGTCGTCGCACCCCGTCGTCGTCGGGACCACGCTTTCGGATCGCGTGCTCGGTTTCGACAACGACACGGGGGTGCTGAGGGCCGAAGCGGGCCTGTCGCTCAAACGCTTGTACCAGGTTCTGCTGCCTCGGGGTTGGTTCACGCCGGTTTCACCAGGCACATGGAACGTGACGCTGGGGGGGATGGTCGCCGCAGATGTTCACGGCAAGAACCACCACCGCGATGGGACGTTCGGGAATCATGTTCGCCTACTCCGCATGCGGTTGGCGAGCGGCGTGATCGTGGAGTGCTCGCCCCAATGCCTCCCCGATTTGTTTTACGCCAGCATTGGTGGAATGGGGCTGACCGGACACATCCTCGAAGTAGAAGTTCAGCTCATGAAGGTACCGTCGCCGTGGATCTACGCGGAGACCGTTCGCGTACCGAACCTGTCGACTTTCCTGGAGTCGTTGGAGAACTCGGCTCGGAGCTGGCCGTTCACCGTCGGGTGGCTCGATTGTCTCGCGCGCGGACGTCACCTCGGGCGCGGAATCCTGTTCCGGGGCCGGTGGGCTCGGCCCGAGGAAGCGCCCAATTCGTTTCCGTCGCCTTTCAAGCGGCCGTCCGTTCCCTTCTGTGCGCCAGCGTTCGTAATGTCCCGCCCCTTGGTCGCGATGTTCAACGGCTTCTACTACCACGCGCATTGCCGTCGACGCCCTGCGGCCATCGTGCATCCACAGGCATTCTTCTATCCGCTGGACGCCGTCGGTCATTGGAATCGACTGTACGGTCGAGCTGGAGTCACGCAGTACCAATGTGTCCTCCCCCGTGCATCAGGGGGAGACGCCGTCGCACGCGTACTCGAGGTACTGAGTGTTCAGGGCGGGGCTTCATTCCTTGGCGTCATCAAGGACTGCGGTGGACAAGACCCCGGTATGCTCTCGTTCCCGATGTACGGAACGTCGCTCGCGCTCGACCTGCCGCTACGCGACACGACTTCCGGTCTCGTCGACGCGTTGAACGAGCAGGTGATTGCAGAGGGCGGGCGGATCTATCTCGCGAAGGACGCTCTCAGTCGGCCCGCTCACTTCCGTCAGATGGAAAAGCGCCTGGACGACTGGCTGCTCGTTTGCGATCGATACGACCCGGAGCGCCGGCTACGCAGTGCACAATCCGTCCGCCTATTTGGAGATCTACGGTGAGAGTCGCCTTCCTCGGAGCAACTAAGGGCATGGGACGTGCGATGGCGCGCCGAATGGCTGCGCGGGGAGATGCGCTGGTGTTGCTCGGCCGGGATCAGCGGGAGCTAGAACGTAGCGCCGCCGACCTCGAGGCGCTCAATCCCCGCGTTGTGGTTGGGACGTCCCGGTGCGATCTGGAACAGTTCGACACGTTCGCGCCGGCGCTAGACTACGCTGAGCACGAGCTCGGAGCACTCGATGCGGTTGTGGTGACGGCGGGGATGTTTGCAGCGCAGCAGGAGCTTGCAGACAACCCGAAGCTCGCCGCGCAAGTGCTCGAGGTCGACTTTCGGGCAACAGTGCTGTTCTGCGAAGAAGCACGCCGGCGGCTGCTCGCCAACGGCGGAGGCACGCTTTGCGTCTTTGGCTCGGTTGCGGGCGACCGCGGACGACGATTCGTCGGATTGTACGGCGCGGCGAAAGCCGGTCTGGCGGCATATCTCGAGAGTCTCGATCACGCGTACCGGACGGCGGGTCTCCAGGTCGTCTGCGTGAAGCCCGGCTTCGTGAAGACCGCGATGACCGCCGGACTTGTTCCGCCACCGTTTGCCGGGAACCCTGAGCAGGTGGCAGCTGACGTCCTGAGAGCCATCGATCGTGGCACGCCTGTGGTCTACTCGCCGGCGGCGTGGCGCTGGATTCTAGCTGTCGTCCGCGTCATCCCGCGCTCCGTCATGCGACGAGTGAGTTTCTAGGACGCGAATCGGTCTCTACCGACGAGCGAGCGTACAACATCGACACCACAACCATCGGGGCCGTGGCACGGGCCGTGCACTCCCACCCGTTGATGCTCAGTCATGACCGACAGCAGGAAAGGAGCCCAGTGTGTCCGACCTACTCCGGAATCTCTACCTGGACGTGCACTGCGATCAGTGCGGCGACTTCGCTGTTCGCGCAGACGTGGTCGCTGAGAGCCAACGCTTGCTCGCCAACGGGTGCCCTGGCTCTCCGCACGAGTGTCCGCCCACGTTGCTCGCTACTCTTCTCGATCGACGCGCTATCGACTCGCTGGAGAGGGCCTGGCGCGGTCTGGAGGCCGCGGCTCGGAGTCCGGTCCGACAGGTTTCGGTGAGCGACTCCCTTCGTGTGGCAGTGCGCCTCGGCCAACACCTCGACGCGCGAGCGATATTCCGCTGGGAGGACGACGGAGGCTACATACCCACGACCTCCCAAAGTGCGCCCGGTTGATTGTCTTCTCCGCGGGCGTCAATGCTCGGGCGCCTGCGCCACGTTGTCGCGCGATGCGTGCCAGTCCTCGCCGAACAGCTCGATAGTGATGGGGCGTACGCTCGGTGCCGTTGCCCGCAAGTCAGGTCTCACGTACGGGACTGTAGGGTCTCACGTTCGGTCGTGATCCCCCGGCGTGTTCTTCCCGGCCGATGCGCTCGTTGGTCGTAGTGAGACGGGGTGGGATTCCGGAGAGGTTCGCCGTTCCTTTTTCCAGGGAGGCGGATCCGCGGGACGCTGATCGCCGAAAGGTTGGTCCGCTGCGTTGCCGCGCACGGACCCGGCCGGCAGGATCGTGCAGATTCGTTGGGATACGACCCTTACCAGCGAGCAGTACGTTACGCAGGAGGCGTGGCGCTGCGCAACTTTGGAGCAATGCCCGCTGCATCCCGAGGGCGATTGTGGCCTGGTTGGGCACGGGAGCTACACGCGCAAGAGCCCGACTGGCGTGCGGGTCGCGCGGTTGCTGTGTCCCAAGTCAGGGGTCACCATCAGCCTGCTGCCCGACTTTCTCGCTGCCCGGATGCCTGGGACGCTGGAGGAGATAGAGGGGGTTGTCGCCGCGGCGCAGGCAGCCAGGACGACGGAGGGAGCAGCCGCCCTGCTGCGCCCCGCCGAGTCCGGCGAAGTGGTCACGCTACCGTCGGTGCTGCGCTGGTTGCGCCGACGTATGATAGCCGTCGAGGCGGGGCTGCTGGCTGCGGTGACGTCACTGCCGGTGCTGTCCGGCTGCGCGCCGACGATCGTCGCCGTGCGTGAGCGGCTCGGCGTGGTGAGCGCGCTCGTCGCGCTGCGCAGACTCGCGTCCCACCTGCTGCGGACATTGCCCGCGCCGCTCGGATTCGGAGCCCGGGCGCGCAGGCGACCGGAGCGTGCTGTTGGGCACCCACACGACATGGGGCCGGACCCGCCGGAGCGGGGCCAGTAGCTCCTGGGGCGCACCCCGGAAGGACCGGGGCGCACACCCAGGAGCAGACCATGACAACAGAAAAGCCCCGACCGCCCAGGACCCATGGTGCGCCGCCGATCACCCTCAGCGAGCACGAGCAGGCCGATGCGGAGCGCCGCCAACAGATCGCTCTGTTCCGGTACGGCGTGATCGCCGACCTCATCCACCTCGAGCCCGGTCACCGCGGCTTGTACGCGCTCTTGCGCGACAAGGCCGCGCGGGAGTGGGACATCCCCGGCACGCTCCGGCGCCGCGTCGAGGCGGAGACGATCCGCGGCTGGCTGCGCGACTATCGGCGCGGCGGCTTCGACGCTCTGCTACCCAAGGCTCGCAAGGATCGAGGCTCGGCACGCGCCATTCCGCAGTGCGTCGCCGACGTGTTGTGCGAGACCAAGGACCAGCATCCCGACTTCAGCGTCGCGCTCGTGATCGAGCACGTTTCGAGGTTCGCTCGGATACCCGACGACGTCGTGCTCGCACCGTCCACCGTGCACCGCTTGTTAGCGCGTGCAGGCCTGATGCAGAAGAAGCCGGGGGAGCCGACCAGCAACGACCGCCGGCGCTTCTCGTTCGACCAGGCCGGCGAGCTGTGGATGAGCGACGTGATGCACGGCCCCTCCGTGCGCATCGAGGGGCGACAGCGCAAGAGCTATCTGCTCGCGATGATCGACGACGCCACGCGCATCGTCCCCTATGCTAGCTTCGCGCCGAGCGAGAGCGTCGCGGCGTTCCTGCCGGTGTTCGAGCAAGCCATCCGTCGCCGCGGTATCCCCAAGCGCCTGTACGTCGACAACGGCGCTGCCTTCCGCTCGCGCCACCTCGCCCTCGTCTGCGCCAAGCTGGGCGTCACCCTCATCCACGCCCGCCCCTATACGCCCCAGGGCAAGGGTAAGATGGAGCGCTGGTTCCGCACGGTACGCATGAGCCTGCTCGTGCAACTCGGCGCCGACGACACCAAGTCCATCGAGGCGCTCAATCGCCGCCTCTGGGCCTGGATCGAGGGCGAGTACCACCAGAGCCCCCACCGCGGTCTCGACGGCGAGGCGCCCGCCGACCGCTGGGCAGCCCGCTCCAGCGACGTGCGCCTCGCCGACCCAGGCGTCGCCGACCTGTTCCTGTTCGAGCAGAAACGCCGGGTGCAGTCCGACCGCACCGTCTCCCTCGATGGTGTCGTCTACGAGGTCGACGCCGTGCTCGTCGGCGACACCGTCGTGCTCCGTTACGACCCCTCCCGTCCCCGCGACCGTCGCAACGTCCAGGTGTGGCATCGCGGCAGCCAGATCCAGCTCGCCAAGCGCGTCGATGCCTACGCCAACTGCTTCGTCCGTCGCAACGGCGACCGCCGCATGCCCGTCGCCGACACCCCGCCCGACCCTCCCGCACAGGGTCTGCGCATGAGCGACTTCCAGTCCAACGCGGCCGACGACGACAAGGCGGTGAAGTGATGTACCGCAAGCATTTCGGCCTCACCCGCCACCCCTTCGGCAAGGCCATCGAGCCCGACGAGCTGTTCCCCTCCGGCTCCCTCCGCGAGTTGGAGGCGCGCCTCGCTCACCTGCTGGATCTACGCGGCATCGGCATCGTCACCGGCGAGAGCGGCAGCGGCAAGACCACCGCTTGTCGAAAGGTCGTCGCTGGACTGCACGCCGGTTTGCACCGCGTTCTGTACGTCTCGCTCTCCACGGGCAACGTCATGGACCTCTACAAGACCATCGCCTGGGAATTCGGCCTGCCCACCGAGCGCAACCGCGCCGCACTCTTCCGCCAGATCCGCGCCGAGGTGACGCGCCTCTCGGGCGAGGCGCGCCAGAAGCCCTTGCTCATCGTCGACGAGGCCCATCATCTGCGCAGCGACGTGCTCGAGGATCTGCGCTTGCTCACCAACTACTCGATGGACTCCGACAACCGCCTCTGCCTGCTCCTCGTCGGTCACCCCGAGCTCCGGCGCAGGCTCGGCATGGCCGTGCATGAGGCGCTCTCCCAGCGCGTCGTCGTCCGCGCACACATCGCCGGTCTCTCTCGCGACGAGCTCGGCCCCTACCTCGCACACCTCCTGCGCCTCGCCGGCACCGAGCTGCCGCTCTTCGAGCCCGCAGCCCAGGAGGCGCTCTACCAGGCAAGCAGCGGATTGCCCCGCAAGGTCAACCTCGTTGCCCACCACGCTCTCATGGCCGCCGCGCTCGCCAAGACCAAGGCTGTCGCCGCGGAACAGGTCCAGGCTGCCATGGCGGAGGTGTCGTGATGAATCCCAGGCTCATCCGCCATTGCCACATGATCGAGGACCCCATCTTCGGCGCAGCGGCGGTCACCTGCGCCGCACGGCAGACCCTCTCGGCGGCGCTCGAGAGCCGCCACCCGCGCCTTCCGCGCGACCCGTTGTCCCTCGCATCCGGCGACTCGATGTTGCGACAAGCGCAGTCCATCACCGCCTTGTCGACCGCGCTCCAGCTCGCCGTCACTGACTACCTCGGCTCGCTCCACGACATGATCGCTCACCGCGACGACATCCCCTTCTGACCGCCCTGTCGCTCCGCTACGACGGAAGCCCGGCGGCATTAGCCGCCGGGCTTCCTGCATTCAAACCATGCTCCCTTGCCTCTAACCCTGCCCCGCAATCCGGGAATCCACCGGTCGCCCGCGGGCGCTCTCCGCGACAATCAAGCGGTGGGACAGCGCGGGAAACAACAGGGACAAAGCTTTTCACTTCCCTACCAGACCCCTTCGGGATGCGGCGTTTGAGCCATCCTGGATCGATCACGAGTCCACGCTCCACAATGAAATCTGTCGCAACTCAGTAGCGCGAAACATCCGGGGCCATCGGCTCGGCGTGCACGCCTGAGGCCGTCTACGTCAATCAGGACGTGATCGTTGCGGAAGCTCGCGTCGATGGTCAGGCACTGTCCGCGTAGTCCTGCATTGGATGTGCCGGTGCTCGCCCGCTGGTTCCTGTGGCCGAGCCCGCGGTGATGGGGCACTCGTGAGCTCGCATTAGCCGCTGTCGGCAAGCTCGAATTGGTACTGTTGTTTCGTTGTTTCACCGTGCGTTGCCATTCCGATCTGTCGACAGCGAGGCGAGGGTGGTCTCGCCGCCCGGCTGGCGCGTGGCGAAGACGAAGCCTGACTGCGACAATGGGAGCCTTCTGCCCGATCCGGCGATCCGCTCGGCGGAGTGGGGGACTTATTGCGCAAGACCTGCGCTCCGCAGCGTCAGCGGTAACAGCCGACAGCCTCTGCGTTCAGTCAATCGACGGCTTCGCACCGAGCGGCAACGCACGAAAGCGAACACTCTCCACGGCTGTCGGGTCGCGCTTGAGCCAGGTCACGTCAAGCAGGCCGGAGGATGACACGATCCCAGCTTGCCGGTAGGCGACCTCAGCGAGGCAGAGGCTCCAGCCTTCAAGCCACAATGACAAGTCTTGCCGCTGCTGCGGTGTTCCTCTGAACAAGATGGCGAGATCGATATCACTGGCCGGTGCCGCTTCTCCTCGCTGGGTGCTACCCGTGAGGTACACTGCGCGTACGCCGAAGCGCTCCGGATCGAGTGCAAGTGCGAGTCGCTCCGCGAACGCCTGACGCCATTTCCACTGCGCTGCCGCCGCACCGATGGGCTCACCGATGAGCTCTTGCTGTTTCCACTCCAAGTAGTCGCCGAGTCGAACTGCGATGCTGTCAAGGAGGTCTTGCTCTTCTCGGAGAAACCCGTCCGTTTCAGACTCATCCAAAGCGCGGTCGACGACTGCGATTGAGCCGACGGCGCGTTCCCACGTCCGAATCGCCGCCCGCAATCGTGCGCCTCGGTCGCTGAAGCCGGGACCGAGATAGTGCCGTCCGAGGTACTCGATTCGCGCGGCCGTCGTCGCAGGTCGCTGCCAACCGCTCGGTATGGCTTCTAGCACGCCCCTGAACACCGTCGGTGGCACATGGGAACGGTCCAGCAAGGCGTCGTTGACACGATACAAACAAATTAGCTCCTTCGCGCGCTCGCGAAGCTGACCGACCTCCTCGTCGCTTTGATCGGGCGTAAGCGGACTCGCGAGCCTGTCAAGGACCGCCGCGCCCAACGCATTCTCGAGGCTGGGGAACCAGCTCTGTTCTTCGAACCGCACATGGGCATCTAGGAGCAGCGCGAACGCATCGAGCCGATCGGCGAGCGTCGGTCCTGGAGCCAGGTCGGCAAGCATTGTCCTGAGTTGGTGGTGCTCGCGCTCGATCCGGGCGGCCTGCGCGCCGAGGGGCCCTGGCTGATCGCGACAACGTGGCAACAGCTCGAGCTCTTCAATTTGGAAGTGGGGTGCGAGCTCCTGTTGGAAGCGCTGTCGCAGGGTGGCGATGAGGGCGTTGGGCTCAGTGGGGTAGGCCGCCCGCAGACGGTCGGGTGCGCCGTGCCGGAGAGCCTGAGACATGATCAGCGCGTGGTGATGATCGCGCGACAGAAGCGCGAGGTGGGGTGTCGCTTCATCCGGGTCCTCAACAGGCACTGGGCCGCGGGCCGCGGCAGCATATCAAGTTGTTCTACCACCGCCTCACGGTGGTCGCGTAGAGTTCCGGGCAATCTCGCGCGCCCCGTGCTGTTCCCGCACGAGAACGGCCCTTTCCGTGCGGCTTCGGGCGCGGCCGAGGATTGATGACTAGCGCGGAAGATGGCCACGGCTGGTCACGAAAGCTAGGTGGCGTCCGTTACCTGAAAATAACGCTAAGCCGGAGTGTCAACGAAGGTCTGGAGCTGCGCCCCGGATAGTCGGTAGGTCGGGGAATCGGCGACGCTCTTCTCAGGGTGCCAAAACGCAACCACGTAGTACATCGCCCATGCCACGATGCAGATGAGCACGACCCACGCCCAGGTCGGTACGGGAGCCGGCGTTTCCGCCTGCGCCGGCTCCCAGTTCTCTTCGCCGCCGCCGCCGAAAGCGTGAACGACCAGCGCTACCTGCCCTTCGACCACGTCGCCTGTGTCGAGCCCGTGCACAGTGATCGCCGGGCCGTTTCGCACGGTGAATCGCACTCGCTTGATGCCCTTCTGGCCGCGCTGGTCCCAGGCTTCGATCCTGAGCTCGTGCTCGCCGTCCTCGAGTTGGCGCGTGTCGAGGCTCAACCCGACTGGCGCCTGTCCGTTGAGCAACGGCGTCTTGGCATCGTCGAGATACGCGACAACACGATCGGCGTGGTCACTCATGTCTCATCCCTCTTGGGGCGGCACCGCGGTATCGTCGAGGATGGTCCGCTTGATGTGCTCCGGGGCCCGTTCACCAGGTCGAAGAAGTAGCTTCAACGCCGCCACGAGCGCGAGAGCGACCAGCACCAGTCCGACGGCGACAACCCCGAACTCCCAGGTGCCAGTCGGCGTCGCGGAGTGTGCGGTGGGATTCGCCACGGCGCAGTTCGGACACCGGCTCATGGTGATGCCTTCTCGTTACGGAGCTTGGCAACTTGTTTCGGCGTGACTGCGGGCCCGTTGTTGCCCCAGCTCGACCGCTCGTGGTTGATGATTGCCGCGATCTGATCATCGTCGAGGACCTCGGCGAATGCCGGCATCGCTACGGCATACGTCACTCCGCCGATCACGCGGCCATGCGCACCGTGGAGGACGGTAGAAATGTGCTCGCGTGGATCTTTGGCGTTGACGACGGGGTCGCCGACGAGCGGAGGAAACGTACCCGCCAGACCCAGCCCGGTGGCTTGATGGCAGCTCGCGCAGTTGGCAGCGTAGAGCTGCTCGCCCCGGCCGCCTGCGCTTGCGGGAGCCGCCGCTAGTGGCGTCGCTCCGTCCAGGGGCGTCTGCTGCAGGGAGAGAAGGTATTGGACGAGATCGAGCGCAGCTTTGGTTGCCACGACCTTGCCGTACTCCGGAGCGAACGCGGCGGGCACGGGCACCACGCTCGCATCGTGGGGTGGATCCAGGACGACCTCGAACAACCCGTGGAATCGCGGCATGATCGACCACGGCGCAACGGCACGTGGATTGTAGAGATGGATGAGTTGCCAGGTCTCGCTGGGTTGCCGTTTGCCGATGTTCGACAAATCGGGTCCGGTGCGCTCGGAGCCGAGTACACCCGGCGTCTGCTGCAACCAAGACATCGGCCCCAGCCGCGCGTAGTCGGCGGCCACCGTGGGTCGCCCCCACAATGCATCCATGGGAAGCGGTCGCACTTGTTGCGTGTGACACACCGGGCAGCCCTCGGCGACGTAAACGTGGAGCCCGCGTTGCTCTGCCGCGGAGAGCGGTTTCGAACCCGGAAGCGGCTGATACTTGGCCTGCACGTCGATGGCGGGACCCACTGCGACCACCATGCTGAGTGCGAGAAAGCCGAGAAACACCGTGCCGAATAGCAGAGCGGGTCGCTCGTAAAAATCATGCAGCATCGGGCACCTCCGGCGCGACTGGTGCTGCAGCGCGTGCGGGCAGCATGCGCCATACGTTGAACGCGAACAGCAGATGAGAGGTGAACATCAAGGTGCCGCCGATCGCCCGCCAGAGCCAGTACGGCGCCATCAACACCACCGAGCTCTCGAACGGCTCGTGATGTTTCCAGCTCAAGCCCTGGAGAGTCCCGCCGATGCTTAGCGAGACACCGTAGATGAGGAGTCCAAGGAACGCGAGCCAGAAGTGAATCCCGATCGCAAGCTGCGGGGCCTCTCGACCAGATAGCCGGGGCAAGAGGCCGTACGCCCCCCCCCAGATCAAGAACGACACGAATCCGTACATCGTGATGTGCGAGTGACCGACCGTGTAGTTGTTGAAGTGCCAGAGCAAATTTAGGGAGCGAAGCGCCTCGAAGCTGCCCTGTAGGGACCCAACGAGGTAGTAGACGACACCAACCAGTAGGAACGGCACCGCGTAGCTGCTGCGGAGCGCGTGACCGCTGCCGCGCATTGTGAGGAGGAAGTTCGCACTGCCGGCAACCACCGGCACCACCATGCCCACACTGAACAACACCGCGACCGTCTGCAGCCACCACGGCAATGGGCTGTACAGGAAGTGGTGTGAGCCGATCATCGTGTAGAACAGCATCTGCGTCCAAAACGCGAGCACACCGAGCGAGTACGAGTAGATGGGTTTGTTCAGCAGCTTCGGCAGGAAGTAGTAGGTGAGTCCGAGCACCATGGGCGTGAACCACATGCCGACGCCCTGGTGCATGTAGTAGCCTTGGATCGCCGTTTCCCCGAGCCCATGCTGGTAGAATGGCAAGTATGCGATGGTCACGAGCGTCAGCGTCCATATGAGCGCGGCCAGCACGTACCAGTTGGAGATGTAGATCTCGCGCGTGCTACGACGCGCGACGGTCATATAGAAGTTGTACAGCGTGAGCCCGAGACTGGCAGCGAACAATGCCATCGCTGGCCACACGTACTCGCGATATTCCTGAGCGCCATTGTTGAGCCCGGCGGCGAGGCACACATCACCGACCACGACCGACGCTGACATCAATCCCAGCGCGACCCAGCCCAGTCGATAGCTGAAGAGATGTCGCCGGCACGTGCGCGGCACAACGTACAACGCCAAGCCAACCATCCCATGTGACGCCCAGCCCCAGAACACCGTGTTGGTGTGAATCGGTCGCAGTCGGCCGAAACCGAGCCAGCTCACTGCGTCCATGTCGGGCCAGATGAACTTCAGGCTCAGATACAAACCGACGAGCGTTCCGAACACGAGCCAACCAGCGGCGCCTGCCATATGGGCGAAGACCAACCGTGTGAGCTGGCGGTCCGTGTCGATCACCTCGTCGATCGGTGTTTTCGCGACCGTCAGGGGGCGTCTCATGCCTTGTCCTCCCGATTTCCGTTCAAGGGCCGAGGCGGGGGCGTTGCTGCTTTCCGCGGCGAAAGAGAGAAAAATAGTTCGGGCACTTCGGGCGCCCTCCAGATGGAGGTCACGAGCGAGCGGTTCGATGGCTGCACAGCCGTATCCAGCCGACGTGACCCACCGGCCGTACGCCACGACGCGGCAGCGTTCGATCAGGTCTTCGTGACCTCGGCGCCCCACACCTCGGGGCCGTCGCCAATCTTTCGAAACGAAAAGGTCCCCGCGGGCTCGCTCTCTTCGAGCGCGTAGTACATGCAGCTCGGATCGTGATCGAGCGTGATTCGCATCGTCGCGCCGCGGGGAAGCGCACGAAATGCGCCGAGAATGGTGCCCAGTCGGTCCCTTGGCTCGACGTCGCGCACGTCGACCTCATGCTCGCCCGACGAATGCGCCGAGCCGCAGCCGGTACTCTGGCGCGAGGCGAGCCACTCGCGCCAACGCGGAAGCTCCGTGGGCGTGCTTGGCGTCAGAACGATTGGACCTCCGTATCCAGAGATGGCGAGATCCACGAACAGCGGGCCAATGCCGCGCCCGTCCTGCTGGTGCTGTTCCGGACCGCCGCCATACAGCCGCACCAGGCGGAGGTGCTCGCTTGCGGCGAGAAGTACTGCGCCGGACGCCCCGAGATCCTCTGAGCTTGGGCGCAACTCCCATGCGAGTCCAACGCAAGGTGGATTGCCTGCGCTCTCCAGCGCTGCCGTCACCGCGACAACCTGCTTAAGGTCCGTAGCGAAGCCTAGTAGGAGCGTGCCTCCGGCGTCAGCGAACACCTGCGCGAGGTTCGGCAGTACGCCACCGGTCACCGCGTCGAGCGGGATTGAAAGCGGTACACCGAGCTCGCCGGACAAATAGGCAAGGAGGCCCGCGCAATCCTCGACCCGCTCGGCTCGAAGCGCTACGACCCGGGCCCGAGCCGCACGGACTCGCGCGGCCAGGGACTGGATGTAGTCCGCAGTTTCAACGACGAGCTCGATTCCGTCAAGCCCTCGAGCTCGGCACGCGATGTCGAGTGCGTCGAGCTCGAGGGCAGGTGCTGCCGCAGCGCTCAGCGACAGCTTCATGCCTCGCTCTTCTCGATGAGGACCCGCCATACCGCTGGTCCCTGTTCGACATATGTCCAGTGGAATTTCCCGGGGCGAGTCGCCTCGAACTGCCGGCGAAGCGGGAAGGGGTCATGGTCGTTGACCAGCGTGAAAGCCTCGCCGACGCTGAGCGCGTCGAAAGTGCGGAAGATGGCGGGGTGCTTTTCGCGCGGAGGAACGATGCGAATATCGAGCTCGATGTTGGACATTTCGTTGGACTTCTCTCTTTTCAATCGGGTTTGTGTCGAATGAATAGCCGAATGAGGTCGGCCGATTGTTCACGGATTTCGTAGGCGAAGCCTCGCTCGTCGAGCTTGGGGAGTAAGAACTGCGGCACGCGGACGTTGAGCTGCAGAAGAGTTTTTCCGCGCGCCATCGTCGCAAGCACCTCGAGCGTGCGGACCATCGGTTCCGGTGGCTCGAGGTCACGCACGTCGAGGACAATCACGTCATCGTCCTCGCTCGGAGCGCTTACTTCCTTGGTCGGGCGGTCGAATTCGCCGCGGAAGAACCACACACGCCAGTCGGCGACCCCCAGCTGCTCTGTGAAGTGCGCAAGACCCTTCTTGGCGAACACGCCGTAGAGCGGTGCGGGCTCGAAGATGGCGCGGATGCGTAGCACCGACGCCGGGGACATTGTCCGCGCGGCGTTCATGATCCGTGCGAAGGGTTCGATGCCTGAACGCAAATCCTCGCGCACGTCGAGGTCGACCAGCAGCTCAGTCGGAATGGCCAGAAGCGCGTCCGGTACTGGTATCGGAGCACACGCTGACGTCGCCTGCGCGGGCGGCTCCGGCGCCAGCGGCTGCTCGTCGAGGGCGGCGTTCAAGCGATCGACCAGCACCGCCGCATCTAGTCCAGCGATCTGTGCCACTTGTTCGAGCGTGACTCGCGCCGCCATGTTCTTGCGCAATGAACGGTTTCGCAGGTTCTCCAGCGATGGCGCGGCAGCAACGAGCACGTCGAGGAGTCGTTCGTCGCGCGCGAACACCGAGGACAACCTGTCGTTGGCACGGATCACAGCGACCCTCTTTGAGCGAGGCCAGGGTGCCAGCGTGGGTCCCATATCAGGTTCGGGACCACCTCGCGAACGCCTGGAATGCCACCCACGGCGTTCACGATGCCGTCAGTGATGACCCGCTCCATTGGGCAGCCCGGCGTCGTAAGCGTGAAAGTCACGTCGATCGAGTCGCCGTGGATTTCGACGTCGTACACGAGCCCCAGGGTCACGATGTCGAGGCCAATCTCCGGATCGATGACCTCACGCAGCGCGGAGTAGATCGGTTCAGTCGTGGGAAAAATGCTGTCGTTCATGCGACCTTCCTTAGCGCGACGCGGAGAATGACGATGACCTGTAGCCAGGCACCCGCCGCGAACACGATCGCGGCGACGCGTGCGAGCGCCTCCGAACCAATGAACGTCGCGACCGCCACGCCGACCACGCCGGACACGAGGAGCGCGGCATCGATGAGTGCGACTCGCTCGGAGAAAAGCTCCGCGACCTTAGGGACCTTGCACTTGCCGAGCAGCGGTCCATATCGATGGTTCCAAACGAGGAATGGAACGATCTTGTAGTAGTGGCCAGCGATGAACAGCGTGACGGCACCGAGCAAAACGACGAAGTACGTCGTGAGCAAGTGAAGGTCGCTCATACCACGGAGGAGCGCGAACGGAGCGAGTAGGGCGCCGACGCCGAGTCCGATGAGGCCGGATGCGGCAAGGCGCATCCCCGGATCGATCGCTTTGCGCTTTCGGTGCGTGAAAAATGTTGCAGCCTGCACGATGAACGCCACGACTCCGGCGCAGCCGAACGTGCCCGCAAGTGTGAGCTGTGTCCCACCGCCCCAGGGCACGATGAGCAAGGTTGCGCTGCCGAACAGGAGGCAGATGCTGGCCCACGCAGCCCGCTCGCTTGCGCCATGGCTGAGCAAGAACATCGGCAAAAGCCGATGCGCGACGCCGACGACTACCATGAGCACGAAGCCGACGATTGCTACGTGAGCGTGCTGCCCGACGGTCTTGAACCGGTCGCTGAGTCCGCCATCGTGCAGGTCGAATGCGAGTACGACGCCGTAGACCGGCGTGGCGAGCAGGAAGACCACCGCCCCGGCGAGCGCCCAGTACGTGAGGTTCCGCTCACGGACTGGAATCAACGTAGCGGCCAGGTTCACGCCGAAGGCGGTGAAAGCGAGCGAGAGACTGAACGCGCCGAAGAGCAGGAGCGAGCGGTTCGAGACGACCAGCGCGATGATGAAGCTCGCGACGCCCAACGTTTGCGCCGCGAAAGACAAATGGACGAGCTTGGGGAATTGGATCGAGCGGCCAATAGCAACCGGCAGAAACTGGCAGAGCGCTCCAAAGATGGACAGCGCTATCCACCCGAGGGTGAAGAGGTGTGTCAGCGCGACGACCCGCGGTACGAAGAAGAGCCCCCGCGAAAGATCGGGCGCCGCGAGGACGAGCCCGATAGCCCCGACGGCGTAGCAGACGAGCGCAGCGACGAAATGCCGACCCGGGAGCCACGGCGGAACGAGCTTCGATGGGGTAAAGCCGGCGCCTGGCGCCGGAACGCGCGGAACTCTCCCCGTCAAGGCGCCAGCGGTAGTCGGGAGCATGCTGCCGCGCCGGATGCACGTGGGGTGCCAAACTCTGAATCAGCGCTTTCTGCTTCTGCGCGCGCTGTCGCGCTTGCGGTAGATCGTCCGCGCCGGGACCCCCAGTGCCCGCGCCAGGCTCGCGCGGTCATTCACGCGAGCCTCGGCCCACCGCAGGTAATCTGCCTCGACTTGCTCGAGTGGGAGCAGTTCAGAGACCGCGAAGCAGGTTTCGGGGGGTTGCTCGGGGTGAGAGCGCGGCAACTCGACGCCCGCAAGCTTCGGCGGCAGGTGCTCGATGCGCAACTCCTCGTCGTCCAGTAGCAGTGCCATGCGATCGACGACATCGGTTGCCGATCTCAACGACAAATAGCGTGCCGCCTACCGTCGCGTCTACGAGGTCTCGGTTCGCGCTGTTCGCGCCAGTGAAGGCGCAGTATTCGTAGCCGAAGAGTTCAGACTCGAAGAGTGTTTCGGGCAGGTGCTGCACTCTACGGGCATGAACGGGCGCTGCTTGCGCCCGCTCATCTGGCGGAGCGGACGTGCAAGCTAGCTCCTGTCCGCTTCCGGATTCGCCGAAGAGCAACACTGGTACCACGCTCGGAGCGGCTCGTTGCAAGAGACCGAGCGCTCGGAGAAAGCTGGCGGAGCGCCCGACGAGTTGTCCCTCGTGGCATCGCGGATCTCGCGGATGCGCTCTAGAAAGAGACCCGGCCTCGGGTCATCTCGGACTGGCTCGAGCTCGTATCGAGGCCCCACAGCGCGCCGTGCCGTAAGTGGAAGACGCGCTGCCGCCGGTCGGTTTCCACCGTCGGGCGGAGCGGGCGGTGATCCATCGCGATCAGGATCGCCGGCTCGGGGTTTCGTCGAGCATCGCCAATGGGCGGGAGCTTCCCACAAACCTGGAGGAGCATGGGTTTTCACTGCCACATGTGGCAGTCGCGGCATATGAGTACTGTCAAATGTGACACATCTCCACCCTGCAGGCGATGCGCAGATCCCGCCGCCTTGGCTGGCACGATTCTGGCAACAGAACGTGGCAATGGCGAATGAGAGACCGTATTGGTTGATCACCACGCGGTCTGACGGCCGGAAGGAGCCAGCGTGATCACCCCGCCGGAGGTGAGCATCTCCGAGATAGCGCTCAGTGCGTTTCGCGACGCGGCACGTGAGGCCGGCGACGGGGAGGTCTTGCGGCTGACGATCGATGCCAAGTTCCACAATGACCTGTACTTCGCCGCAATCGAGCCGAACGACGTTGTCATCGTCGTCAGCGGGCTCGAGCTTGCCATGGACGCACGCACCGCGCGACGGGCGAACGGCCTGAAGATCGATTTCGTCGACGGCGCAGCCGGTCCAGGGTTCAAGCTGGACAACCCCAATCAAGATCGCCCAATTAGAGGTATTCATCCAGCCGACGTGGCGCGAGCGCGCAATGAGCACAAAAAGCTTCAGCTCATTGACGTGCGGCCCGCGGTGGAGCAGGCCAAGGCCCGAGTCGAGGGCGCTCGGCAGCTTGACCCAGCGTATCAGGCGGAGCTCGACGCGCTTCCGAAGGACGCGAAGCTCGTCTTCTTGGCTCACCACAGCAGCGGTGCAAAGGCTGCAGCACGGCTGTTCTACGACCGGGGCTTCCACAACGTCTGGTACGTGGTGGGCGGCATCGACGCGTGGGCGACGATGGACCAGAATGTCCGGCGTTACTGAGTTCGCGGCTGGCAACCCGTGCGTCACCGCAGCGAGGCGATGTAGGCCACGACGTCGTTCATGGCTCGATCATCTGGCAGGCCGAGCGCCATGGGACGCATGATCGCACCCGAAGTGTCTTTTGCGTGTGTCCCCCTCATGCCCCGCCTGAACTTCTCAAGTTGTGCGAGTAGATACCAATCGTCGGTCCGGTCAAGGGGCGGCGCGCCGCTTCCGCGATTTCCGCTGGCGAGGGATCCGTGACAGCCTGCACAACGCCCCCACAAGCTTCGTCCGCGCGCTGGATCGCCCTCGACTACTGCCCGTGCTGGCGCCGGCGGCAGCTGTGCCACGTGGTTGGCGACGGCGGTGATATCGCGCTGGGAGTGCACGCTCCGTGCAACCGATTGCATGCGTGCGCCCTCCAGGTCACCGGGATGCGAGCCGCGTATCCCACTCTTGAACTTGACGAGTTGTACACCGACGTACCAAGCATCGACGCCCGCGATCGCCGGAGCGCCGAGTTCCTTGTTTCCCGAGCCTTCGGGGCCATGGCACGGCACACAGAGCTTGTACACCTCTCGTCCTCGCTCGGACTCGTCGACAGAATGTGCTCGTCCGCATGAAGCCGCCGGAAGAACCAGTACGAGCGCAAACACGGTCAGGTAACTCAACTTCAACACGGACCGCAACATCTTCAGGATTCGTGCCACCCGAGTGGCTCAGCTGCTTCCTTGTCGCCCTCTCGCTCGGATGGTCGCTAGCTCGGGGTAGCCGGGATCCACGGTCGGTGCGGTAGTAGTGGCAGCCCGAAGGCACCGCCCGCAACGGGCAATGTTCCTTGCGGCCGCGGTCTTTGGAGCAGCGGCCGTCCCAGCGTGGCTGTATCTTCGGCAGTGCGGCTACACAGCCGCAAGCGCGGATTGGCATGGGCACGAGCTTCTCTTCGGCTACGTGCTCGCCGTAGTGGGTGGATTTCTGACCGGTCCAGTGTCGCGTCGCGCTGCTGTCGGACTTGGGGTGGCATGGCTCGTAGCCCGCGTTTCGGCCCTGGTCGAGCCATTCGGTACCGTTCACGCGACGGCGACCGCGACCTTTGCCGTTGGACTCGCTGGCCTGTCCGCACCCAAGCTGCTTCGCGGACCTTCCCAGCCACGCAATCGGGTACTCGGGCTCGTGGTAGTTGCAATCTTGGCAATGGCGGTTTTGACGCCGTTTGCACAGGCTCACCGCACGAGACTGCTGCTTGTCGTGATTGACCTGTATGCCATCCTGATCACATTCATGGGCGGGCGGCTGATCGCTGCGGCGGCTGCGGGCGCATACTACCGGAGCGGGCGTCAGCTCGACGCACGCGTCCAGCCGCGCCTCGAGGCGACGGTGTTCATGGTTCTTCTCCTCCTCGCTGTGAGCGATCTGGTTCGGGCCCCCGCGCTCGTTACCAGCGCGATCGCGATTGTCGCTGCGGGTCTCTCCCTGGCGCGCTGGTTGCGATGGCGTCTTTGGACTTGCTTGGGGTCGTGGAGCCTCAGCGCACTCGGCGCGGGCTATCTGTGGCTGGCCGTCGGACTCGGACTTCGAGCCTTACGGCAGCATCCGTTGTGGGTCTTACCCACTGACGCGCTGCACGGCTTGACCATCGGTGCGATCGGAGCACTCACCCTGCTTGTGATGGGACGCACCCAGGCAATGACGACCGGCGTACGCCCCGAGCGCTCGCATCGATTGCTGCTCATCGCGATCTTCGTTAACGCCGCGACGGGGCTACGATTGATGGCGGGGCTCACGCGCTGTCTGCCTCGCACGTACCTTCTGCAAGCCGCTGTTGTGGCCTGGTCCAGCGCTTGCTTGGTCTTGGTGTGGTTTCTGCTCAGCTTGCCGGAGGCCTCACGAGGGCAGAAACACAACGGTGACGCCGGCTCCCACGACGGCCATGACATACCGAACCCGACGTAGCCGGAATTGGGAAGCAGACCAAGCTCTTTG
Organism: Polyangiaceae bacterium; assembly: GCA_020633235.1. Taxonomy (NCBI): domain Bacteria; kingdom Pseudomonadati; phylum Myxococcota; order Polyangiales; family Polyangiaceae; species Polyangiaceae bacterium. Next base: position 1,433,820 of record JACKEA010000001.1, read on the forward strand.
GGACCGCGCCGTGAGATGATCGGTGGGGGAAGTTCAGGAAGCGGCGGTCGACGGAAAAATCGCTTCCCGATGGATCCCATCACTTGCCCTTGAAGCCGCGGACGATCTTGACCAACTCGTCCACGACCTCGGGCTTGCTCTTCAACTGCGGATTCGGGGGCATTGCCGCGCTCTTGCCCACTGCAGCACCGCCCTCGAGGATGGCCTTGCGCAACTCGTCGTCCTTCACCTCGTCCTGCCACTTTGCGTCCGTGTAGTCGCGGGGCTTCGGATTCAGCGCGGCGGCTCCGGGACCATCGCCCTTGCCGTCTTTGCCGTGGCAGACGACACAGGTGGTGTCGAAATACCTCTTGGCTTCGGCAGCCGGATCGTCGGCTGCGGCCTGAGCGGAAGTCGCGGCGGCGGAGCCGGTTTCGGTTTTCTTCTCGGACTTGGAGCATCCGATCGCGAGCGCCGAGCACAGCATGGCTCCGGCTACGACCGCGGCATTGACCTTGTGCATGAATCCTCCGGGCATGTGCAATAGATAAATAACTTCGCTTCGGGTCGTCAGTGACGACCCGCGGGCAGGTTGCATTTGGCATGCCATTGCCAAGAACGACGAAAAGAATTCACCAAATCAGGGTGGAGAGTACTAATTGTTTGAACGAACAGCGATGGGCACGCTCCAAATTCTCGCGAAGGCACCCTCCCTCTCCGGTCTCGAGCCCCAGATCCTCACGCGCATGGCCTCCCTGGCCACCACGCGCACGCTGTCTCGAGGCGAGTTCCTGTGGCAGGCGGGAGATCCGGCCCGCACCATGACGATCCTGCGAGCGGGCCTGGTCAAGGTGGTGCGTCCCACGCCCAAGGGTCGCTCGGCCATCTGCGGCATCTTCGGCCCGCCGGAAAGCGTCGGCGACCTCGCGCTGCTCAAAGACGTGCCCTACCCGGCAGGCGCCGTGGTCGCCACGGAGACCGCCACCATCGTGCAGATCCCCCGCCCGATGGTGATGGAGGCGATGCGACAAAGCCCGGCACTGGCAGCGTCCATCGCTTCGGGAATGTGGAACAAGTTGGTTGCCTTGCACAACAAGATCGACGTCCTGAGCGCGGGCTCAGTCGAAGCACGGTTGGCCACTTTGTTGCTCAAGCTGTACGATCAGTTCGGCGACGAATACTATAGCGAAACGTCCAAGATCCCCGTGACGCTGTCCCGCCGAGACCTCGCGGAGCTGGTTAGCACCTCGTTCGAAACCGCGATCCGGGTGATGAGCCGTTGGGCCACTGAAGGCGTTCTCGAAACCAACACCGACGGCTTCACGATTCACAGATTGGACACACTGCGCGAGATCGCCGGCATTTTCGATGCCGGCGAGCCGTCCGCCGAGTAAGGCGCGGCCCGCGGGCAACTCCAGCTTCAACACGGCGCGGCCGCTGGCTGAGTTTGTAGCGCGCGGCCGCCCGCCAGGATCAGCCGAGCCACGCGCGATCAAAACGTGGCGCTTGTTGAGGGTCGTTCCCGGCCTTGCCGGGAAGAGAGAAGCGGCCTCGGCTAGAGCTGTGCGCAGCTACCAGGATCGCGCTCGCCAATAGAGGAAGACCCGGCACCTGGTTTTCGAGTCCGACCCCGGGTCTTCACGGGCGCGGAATTGGGGTTCCGCTTGCGTCAGCAGCGTCTGCCAGTGTCAGGGAACCCGTACCCAATTCCTGGGGATGACGATCCTCGACGGACGGGTTCTCGATTGCGGCCAGAGTGGTCGGCGCTTCGTGGTGTGCAGCGACTGCGGCCGCAGGCGGCAGAAATATCGCTGGGTGAGCTGCGCTGAGATTCGCACTTCGAGCCGCGCGGCGGCGAGCACGCGTTTCGCGCGTGCGGAAAAGCTCGGCGAACGACCTGCAGCGCGTCGAAGTAGCGCTGACCGCGCTGATTGCAGCTCGGTTAGGGCACCACGTCCTGTCCGTGGGCGGACTCCTCACACCGGCGGACGAGGTGCCGAGATTCCACGACTGCGGATCGCCCGACGCCGGCTGGCACATCGAGCCGGCCGCGGCTCAGGTCGCGAAGAACAGGCCAAGTGTCCCCAATATCTTTAGTTCGTCGGCGGCGAGCAGCTACTGCATTGAGTTGTTCTCCGCATCGACCAAGCTCCACGTCGAGTGCGCCTGGACGCGAGCGTAGGCATCAGAAACGATATTTCGAATGACAGTCCGTGCAGCCCTCGAGCACGCGGCCGAGCTCGAGGGTGGCTCGAGGTAGATCCTTGGCCTGCGCGGCGCGCATCAGCCGCACCAGCCGCTCGTGGAACGCCTCGTCCTGCTTCTCGAACTGCTGCAGATCGCCCGGGTTTTTGGGCGGCCGATAGCTTCCGGTCTTCAGCGCCGTCTCAGTAAGGGTGCGCGCACCGTGCACTTTCTTGATGCCCCCGGCAATGGCGGCCAGGTCGTTGTTTGCAATGGCCGTGACCCAATCGCGAGTGGCCTCATGCAACACGCGCATTTCATTCTGCACTGGGTTCACACCGGCTGGCAGCTTGGAGGACAAGGCGGCGCCGTGGTCGTGGGTGTCGGATGGTTCCTGGTCGTGCTTGCAGTTGGCGAACAACGCGGTGGCGAGCACTGCGAATGTCAGCGACCATGTCTTCATGATGCCTCCGCGGGGCGCACACGTCGCTCGTCGCTGGCGCGAAAGCCGGCAACGGCGACGGCAGTCCAGAAGAGCATGCGGACCGACATCGCCGCTATGGTGCGACCCTCGAAGGCGCCGCCGCGGAGGACCCAGATCCCGAAGCACGCAAAGGCTACGGCTGTGGCCAGGGCCAAACCACCCGAGAGCCATGCGGCAATACGACGACCCTGGGCGAGGAACACGGCTGTCACTACGTAGGCAAACCCCGCGAGGAAATTGAACCAGACGATGGCTTCCACATAGTTCCCCACTTTTTGCTGGTCCGTCGCGGAGCCAAAGAGCACGCGCCCGCCCGCGACGACGGTTAATACTCCGAAAACGCCAGCCGCCGCAGAGACGATGGTCAACCAGCCAGGACGATGCTTCATGTCGTGCTCTCCCGTGGGCGAGGTGACAAAACGAGCTGGACGGAGTGCCACGCTACGTCGGCTCCCACATTCGAGTAGCGCGTCAATATCGCTCCGCGCAGCACGCCGGTAACCATCCACAACAGGACCTCCACGGGCACGTCGCGGGTGACGAGTCCCTGCTGCTGCGCTCTCAACAGGCAGTCCCGCACGAAGCTAAGCGATCGCTCCACGATCGTCCGCACGCTCTCAGCTTCCGCATCCCCCGCTGCCTCCGCTAGTCGGTCGTTGAAGATCAGACGCAACACCAGGGGCTGTTGGCGACCGAGGGCCAAGCGGCGAAGGAAGAACTCGCGCAAATCGACCATCGGATGGTCGGTCTGTGTTGGGAACGTCGAAAGAAGGCGTTGCTCAAAGCGAGCGATCGCGGCTGCGACGATTTGCTGCATCGATTCGAAGTGGCGGAACAGGGTGGCGTCGGCCACGCCCACTCGCTTCGCAACCTCGGCGGCGGTCAACCCTCGAACACCTCGTGTTGCAATGACGTCCAGGGCGGCATCGGCAATCTGCGTGCGTCGCGCAGCTGCCGGCAGGCGCTTTCGAGCCAGTTGCATAGTAGCGAGCAATCACTAGCACAGACCGAGGCCGGCGTCACGGGGCATTGAGAATGAGCGCAAGATTGGGCGCCACTTGACGAGTGCAGCCCCGAAGCTAATATGTGAGTAAGTACTCACTAACAGAGGAGAATGCATGACGGTCAGAAAGCCAACCGAGGAACGGCGTCGCGAGATCGCTGCAGCGGCCATCAAGATCATCGGGGAGCGGGGCTTGCGCGAGTTCACTGCGGCCCAGTTGGCTGAAGAAGTCGGCATCAAGGATGCGACGATCTTTCGACATTTCAAGGACATGAACGAGGTCAAGGAGGCGGCCCTCGATCGGCTGCAGGGGCTGGTCGACGCAGCCCCGGATCCCATGGCTGCGAACCCGCTCACTCGCCTGGAGCATTTCGTCAGGCTTCGGCTACACGCGGTCTCTGTCCAACCTGGGATCCAGTCCCTGATCTTCTCGGACCAGCTATCCCACGCCCTGGGCGACGAAGGTCCACGGCGGATCGCGGAGCTGAGGAATCGAGGTCGAGATTTCGTCCGGTCGTGCCTGCAGGACGCGGCTCAGCAGGGCCTGATCCGCGAGGACACCGACATCGAGAGCGCAGTTCTCCTGATTACCGGAATGGCGATGGGGTTCTTGTTCGCAGCCAAGGACGGGGCGGTCACCGCACCCGTGACCGAGGTGGAAGAGCGGTGCTGGCAAACCGTCCGGGTGATGCTCGAGCCGAGAGAGGTCAAGCCATGAAGGCGCTGAAGCTGCTCCTCATCGTCACCGGCGTCGGCTTGTTCCTCGCCGCTTTCTACTGGCTGTTGACCAATCGCGGTCCGCTCGCACCAGTGGGCGTACGGGCTGGCAGCGTCATTCGCGCGGACATCAGTCCGAGCGTGTTCGGTATCGGCACCGTAGACGCTCGCCTGGCCTACGCCGTTGGCCCGGTCGCTCCAGGACGAGTCCTCAGGGTGCTGGTGGACCAGGGCGCGGTGGTCAAAGCTGGGCAACTGCTGGCGGAAATGGATCCGGTCGACATGGACCTTCGCGTGCAAGCCGCCAAGAGCGCGGGGGCGCGCTCACGCCAATCCGTCCGCGTGGCGGAAGCTCAAGTCGAGGAAGCAAGGAGCCGCGCCAAGCTCGCCAAAACCAATCAGAACCGTGACCGGGCCCTGTATCAGAAGGGCGTCATCAGCGAGCAGGCTCTCGACAGCAGCAACAACGAGGCGGAGCGGGCTGAGTCGGCGCTGGCAGCGGCGCGGGCCAATGTCGCGCTGGCGAAGCAGGAGGTTGGGCGCACTCGAGCGGAGTCTCGAGGTATCTCCAGCGTGCGCGACAGCTTGAGGATCGTCAGCCCCGTGGACGGCGTGATCGTCTCACGGGAGGTCGAACCGGGAGCGACGGTGGTCGCCGGTCAGGCCGTGTTGCGCCTCGTCGACCCCAAGAGCCTTTGGGTCCGGGCGCGCATCGACCAGTCGCGCGCCCGAGGAGTGCACGTGGGTCAAGAAGCCAGCATCGTGCTGCGCTCTGCGCCCGACGCACCTAGGTCGGGGCGGGTGACCCGCATCGAAATGCAGAGTGATCCGGTCACCGAGGAGCGGATCGTGAACGTGAGCTTCGAGCCACAGCCTGCACAGCTATACATTGGTGAGCTGGCGGAGGTGACCATCAGCCTACCGCGCCAGATCGGCGTGCTCGCCATGCCCAGTGCCGCCGTCTCCCGCAAAGGCAACGAGAAAGGGGTGTGGCAGATGCTGAATGGTCGAGCGCACTTCACGCCGGTCAAGATTGGCAGTCAAGGCCAGGCGGATCTGGTCCAGATATTCTCGGGTGTGAGTGAGGGGGACAGCGTCATCGTCTACAGCTCCGCGCAACTCGAAGAAGGAGTCCGCGTTCGGCAGGAGAGGGTCGAGCCATGATCAATCTCGCTCGTCGGGACGTAGCCAACCATCTCGGTCGCTACCTACTCACTGGTTTCGGGCTGGGGTTGCTCATTGGCGTCACGTTAACCATGGCCGGCGTGTATCGGGGCATGGTCGACGACGCCAAGGTGCTCTTGCGCGCTGGTGGCGCCGACATCTGGGTCGTGCAACAGCACACCTTGGGACCGTTCGCAGAACCGTCCAGCCTCCCCGACGACGCTTATCGGGGCATCGCAGGCCTGCCGGGCGTGGCGGAGACCGGCAACGTTGCCTACCTCACGATGCAGGTTCGCCGCGCCGGCAAAGACGTGCGAGTAATGGTGGCGGGCTACGAGCCCGGGCGGCTTGGCGGCCCGCCCTTTCTCGTCGCCGGGCGACCCATCGCCAGCGCCCACTACGAAGCCGTGGCCGACGTGAAGACGGGTTTCCAGATTGGAGACCGCATCGGTATTCGACGCAACGGTTACACGGTGGTCGGGCTCACCCGTCGCGCGGTGTCATCGAACGGCGATCCGATGGTCTTCATCCCGATCAAGGACGCCCAGCAAGCGCAGTTCCTGAAGGACAACGAGTCCATCGTCAATGACCGGAACCGGCTTGCAGTGGACCCCGCGGTGAATCGGCCCGGTCAGCCGGGCGTGCTGAAAGCGGTCGAGGCGATCCAGACCTCCTCCCATCGAGTCAACACCGTGTTGGTGCGTGTGGAGACGGGGGACGATCCACGTCAGGTGGCCGACGACATCAAGCGCTGGAAGCACCTGACCGCGTACACCAATGGCGAAATGGAAGACATTTTGGTGGCGAAGTTGATCGCGACCGCCGCTCGGCAAATCGCGCTGTTCTTAGTGATTCTGGCGATCGTGAGCGCGGCCATCGTGGCCTTCATCATTTACACGATGACCCTCGGCAAGATCAAAGAGATAGCCGTGCTGAAATTGATCGGTACTCGCGACCGCACGATCGCCTCGATGATCATGCAAGAGGCGCTGGGACTCGGATTCATCGGCTTCTTCGTTGGCAAGTTCGCCGCCACGCTGTGGGCGCCGGTGTTTCCCAAGTACGTTCTGCTACAAACCAACGACGCGGTGGGTGCCTTCGGGCTCACGCTCGTGATTTGCGGGCTGGCTTCGGTGCTGGCGATCCGCGCGGCGTTGCACATCGACCCTGCGGAAGCGATCGGCGGATGAAACCATGACCCACACCGAGCCAGCCATCTTGATCGAGAACCTCACCAAGCGCTACGGCAGCGGTTCCACAGCCGTGGACGCCCTCAAGGGCGTCGACATGCGCATCGAACCCGGCGAGGTGGTGGGACTGATTGGACCCTCCGGCTCCGGCAAGAGCACGTTGTTGAAGTGCTTGGGTGCGGTGATCGAACCAACGTCCGGGCGCTTCACCTTGGCCGGCGACGTGATCTACGAGGACGGCTGGAAGCGCAGCGACTTGCGCGCGTTGCGCCGTGATCGCATCGGGTTCGTGTTCCAGGCGCCTTATCTGATCCCGTTTCTCGATGCCACCGACAACGTGGCGCTGCTGCCAATGTTGGCTGGTGTCAAGAACTCCGTGGCCCGCGCCACAGCGCTGGAGATGCTGACGGCGCTGGACGTACATCACCGCGCGCAAGCGCGTGTTGCCGAACTCTCGGGCGGTGAGCAGCAACGCGTGTCCATCGCACGAGCGTTGGCCAACAGGCCGCCCATCATCCTCGCCGACGAGCCAACCGCTCCGCTCGATGGCGAGCGCGCCCTGGCCGTCGTGCGGATCCTCAATCGCCTTGCCCAGGAGTTCCGGACAGCCATCATCGTCGTCACGCACGACGAGAAGATCATTCCGACGTTCAAGCGCATCTACAACATCCGCGACGGGCGAACCTACGAAGAAGTCGGGGAGGGGCGGGCGATATGAGTCCTAGGGCTCCGACGTGCGACACCGCGGCATCATAGACGTTCGCGCGGGAGAGGGACGCTCCGCCGCGGTCGCGTTCCTCTCGCTCTTCATCTTCATGACCGGCCACGGCGTGTTGGAGACGGCGCGGGACGCGCTGTTCCTGTCGCGTCTGCCGGCGACGCGGCTGCCGTGGGTCTACTTCACCATGGCCGTGGCTGGGCTAGGGGCGGTTTGGCTCGTGCGCCGATCGTCGCGCCGATCCGGCGCCCAGTTGGTCACTAGCCTCGCCATCGCCGCCACTGGCAGTGCGCTCTTGGCGCTGGCCGCTCGCGGGGCAAGCGCCCTCGTCCCGTACGTCGTGTACGTCTGGGTCGGTGTCGTGGCGACCGTCGTTAGCGTTCTATTCTGGCAGTGGCTCGGCGACCGCTTCACTGTCGAACAAGCCAAGCGTCTGTTCGCTCCCATCGGTGCGGGAGGCATGCTGGGCGTGGCGCTCGGATCGCTGTTGGCCGCTTGGTTGGCGACGCGGCTGTCCTCACCGGGGTTGATCGCGGTCGGAGCCGCGTTCCTGATGGGCGCCGCGATCCCAGCCCTCGCCATGCGGAAGAACGACCAGGGCGGCGAACGGACGAGGACTGCTCTCGTCGCGCCATACCGCATCATGGCCAATGAGCCTCACGCGCGACGCCTGCTGTACCTCTCGCTGGCCGCCAGCGTTACCCTGACGCTCGCCGACTACCTGTTCAAGAGCATGGTGGCCACGTTCGTGGGGCGCGAGCAACTGGCAACCTTCTTCGGAGGGTTCTACGGCACCGTGAACTTCTTTGGGCTGGTGCTGCAGGTCGGCGCAACCGCTTGGATCCTCCGCCGCGTGGGTCCGGTTCGGGGCCTCGCCATCCTTCCGACCGTCGCCGCCATCGCCGCCACGGTGTTCGTCGGGGTGCCCGCGCTGGCAGCAATACTCGTCATCAAAGCGGCAGACGAAGCGCTCCGTCATTCCGTCCAGCGGAGCGCGTTCGAGGTGTTGTTCTTGCCGCTGCCCGGGGGCACGCGTCGCTCGATCAAAGGTGTCGTTGAGGTCGTCGGACAGCGCGGTGGACAGGCATTGGCGTCGGCGGCAATTCTGGTCCTGGTAGCGGCGGGGGTGAGCTCTCGCGGATTGGCGATCGGGGTAGCACTGCTGGCGTGCCTCTGGTTGGCTGGTCTGTGGGGCGCCACTCGCATCTACTTGGACCTGTTCCGGCGTCGGCTGCGGGCGGGCGCAAGGTACCTAGCGACCACGCTTCCAGAGCTCAACCTCGGCGCTCTCGAGGTGTTGCTCGCGGCATTGAACAGCATCGAGGAAACGGAAGTCCTCGCGGCGCTTGCCATTCTACGGGAGCAAGGCAGGGGTGATCTGATCCCACCGCTCTTGATGCACCACCCCGCACGCGCGGTAGCCCTGAGTGCGCTCGACTCTTTGGCTCACTCGGGCAGGCGCGACATCGAATACATGATGGAACTTCTCCTTGAGAGCGAGGATCCGGCCCGCAGGGTTGCGGCACTGCTTGGGCTCGAGCAACTTGCCCCCGAGCGGCGCTCGGTGCAGGCCCACCTGGAGGACAAGGACCCCCGCGTGCGCGCCGCAGCACTCGTGGCGCTCGCTCGCCAACCCGAGCACGAACCGCGTGTCGTGCGCCGTGCAGTCGCGATCGCGGCTGGCCCCGACCAGGAGATGAGGTTGGCGTTAGCCCACGCGATCGCGCAGAAGCCGGACGCGCGATGGGTCGAGGTTCTCGTCTCCCTCGCCAAGCGTGCCGACGATAGCGTGCTCGTGGAGGTGGCGAGAGCGGCGCGGTCGCTCCCGAGCAGAGCGCTCATCCCAACGTTGATTGCCATGCTCTCGAACCGCCCTGCGCGCGACGTGGCACGCGAAGCACTGACAGCCAACGGTGACGCCGCGGTCGAGCGACTGAGCCAAGCGCTGTCCGATCCGCGTGTTGCGCTCGCCGTGAAGCGGCATATCCCGCGCACCCTTGCCCGCTTCAGCTCCAAAGAGGCAGTGCGCATCCTGACCGAACGCTTGGCCGAGGAGCAAGACGGCATGGTGCGCTACAAGATCCTTCGCGCTCTTGGGGCGATGCGCGGCAGGAACTCGAGCCTTCAACTGGATAAAGAGCAATTCGAAAATCTCGCACGGGCTACCCTCGCGCGTGCGGCGGAACTGATGCGGCAACGGGTCGCTCTTGAACGTAATGACCTGGAGGGGGCTCCCAGCGGCGAAGCGCTGATCGCACTTCTGCGCGAGAAACAGCAGCAAGCGATGGAGCGCTTGTTCCGATTGCTGGGGCTAATGGAGTCCTCTCAAGATCTCCACTTACTCTACGAAGGCTTGCGTCGGTCCAGCCCGAAGTCACGAGCTGCTAGCCGCGAAATTCTGGCGCACACGATTGACCGCGGGCTACGCGACACGCTGCTCGTGTTGGTGGATGATCTGGAGGACGAAGAGAAGCTGTCCCGATTGCAGGTTGGCGCCGAGGTTCCATCCTTGGCCGGTGCGCTGGAGCAACTACGAGCAGATCGAAGCGAGGCCGTGCGGCTCTTCGCTGATCGTCGCCTGAGCGAGCTGGAAGCGGCTGGACAGGAGTCACCCGTTGCCATCGCCTGATGAACAGGGTGTGATCACCCGGCGGCTGCTGGTGCTTCAGCAAATCGCCTTCTTCTCAGAGCTCGCGCCGTCGGTGCTGGTTTCCCTAGCCGAGCGTGCGAGGGAGGTATCCGTGAGCCGTGGCCAGATCGCTCCGCCACCTTCACCAGGAGCGATCCGCTTCTTTCCGGACGGCACGTTGCGGCGGGGCGCGGCGGGCGCGCGCGGATTCGCCGTTCTTGCGCCAGACCTCGTGCCCTGGCTTGCGAGCGCAAGATTCGACGGCGTCGTGCGTGCGCGGTCGGATGGGTTGGCTCTCGAGGTTCCCGCTGCCGACCTGTCGGCGGCGCTCGAAGACGAGTTCTCACTGTACCTCGCCGTCGCCAGCGCGACGGCTCGTGAGATCATTGAAACCCGAACTCGAGCAACGCCCGCTTCGGCGCCGGAGGCTTTCAGCAGGGCTTTTGAACGCGACTCGCGACCCCTCACGATGATCGACCGGGTGCTGTTTCTGCGCGACACGCTACCGTTCGCGCGTGCTCACATCGGTGCCCTGGTACAACTCGCGCGGGACGCGACGGAGCTGCGCTGTGGCGAGGGTTTCGAGCTGTGGCAAGAGGGCAGTCCTGCCGACAACGCCTTGTTCGTGCTGCGCGGCGGCGTTCGCGCCAAGATCGGAGGTCGCGATGCATTCACGCTCGGGCCCGGCACTGCGCTGGGCGGACTCGACGTTCTTGGGCACCACCCGCGGTGGTTTACGGCGACGGCGGCGGGACCACTGCTCGCCTTGGTCCTTCCGGTGGAGCGATTCATCGACGTTCTCGAGGACCGCCACGAGCTGGCTCGCGACGTCCTGCGGGCGCTTGCTCGAATGTTGCTCTCGACCTGGTCGGAGTAGTTGCCAGAGCTCGCGCGCCTGGATCGTCACTCGGCCCGGCGTTCGCAGGCGTGGCGTGCTAGGCGCAACGTGACGACCGCCGCCCACAGGCTCGCTGCGCCGATGCCCGCAACCACAGCCAAGGTGACTGGCGCCAAAATCGGCAGCCACGTGAACTCGACGTTCCCCAGCAGCAAAGCTACGACGAGCAGGACTACGCGCTCAGGACGGCGCATGAAGAGCGGGGGAAGCGATATGTCCAGGGCCTCGGCGCGCGCTCGGACGTAGCTCACGGAGAAGACACCGATCATGGCTGCAGCGGGTACGGCTGCAGCAGGTCCAGTTCCGGTGTACACCACGACCAGTCCGAGTAAGGGGAGTCCGTCGGCGATGCGGTCTACGGTCGAGTCCAGTAGCGCTCCGAAGGGGCCCGCCGTTGCACCCGCCCGCGCAACTATGCCGTCGAGCAAGTCGCACGCGCCGCTCGCGATCAGGAGCACAGCTGACACCTGGAACCAACCCTGTGTCACCGCCACGGCCGCAGCGGCGGCGAACACCAGCGACGTGAGGGTCAGCAGATGGGCGGAGACCCCTGCCTTGGCCAGGCGCGCGCCGAGGTGCACGGCGCTGATGTACACGCCACGGACGACGGGGCAATGCCGCCACGGCGTCCCCGCGAGGCGCGTGGCGCCTATGGCGGAGGCCGACCATGTCGACGCGGTTGCTTGCGATGCGGCGGATGCCATCGTGACCTCCATCAACTGGCTCGCGGGCAAAGCGCTGCGTGCCTGTTGAGTGAATACTTACTAACGTATCACGGTTGGTCAAGCCAGAATCGCGCTGATCTCCAGGCGGCGCACACCGGTGCTGCAGCGGGCCGCACGACCCCGACTGCGTGTTTCGGGCCGCGCTGGGCATCAGTGACGGACGGCTAGTGCTGGACGTGAGCATCCGGTTGGCTGCAAAGTGGCGGGCGCACGCACGCACACAACCGCTGGCACAAGTCGCAGCACGTCAGCAAGAACGACGACGGTTTGGCGACCTTGGAACTGATGATTCGAGCGAGCTCGAGATGCTCGTGCTCTGTTTCGGAAGTGGACGCTGCCCGCCCACTGGCGGCCTGTCCGGCGTGAAATCATCGCCACAGAATCCCAGAGGGCTCCTGGGCACGCCAGCGGGCGCGGCCTGCGATTCGCACCGACGGCTCATGTTTGCCGCCTTGGTCGCCGGCCGGTGATCCGTCAGAGCAGGGCGCGGCTTGGGCATTCGTGTCGCCGGTCTGGCCTCTCGGGTTGCCCCTGGTGCTTGCTTGCAGCAGCAGGGCCAACCACGACGTGACCCTGCTGCGCGGGCAGTGGCGGCACGGTAGGCGACGCCAGCGGCGCGGTGGAAAGCGCGCCCGCCATTCCCGTGCGGTGCGACAGCTCATAGGAGTACGCTCACGTTGGGCGGCGACGGGGCGGGCGCTCCCTGATAGTCTCGTGCCGCATGGCTATCAGACGCAAGACTGTGGCGGAGAGGATCGTTGCTGCGCGCACGGCGGCGGCTGCTCCTGGCGTCCCAGTGTCGTACATCTCGAACGCGGATGCAGGGTCGTTGGCGACGCCAACGCCCTTCGATGGCGAGTGGGCACACTCCACGAACGTGTACGACGAGATCGTCGCCAACGGCTGGAAGCCAGGCCTGGCGAAAAACACCATCTACGGCGCGGCGATCTACCTCTCGCGCAGCAAGTGGGAGCAGAGTCATGCCGCCGTCTTCAAGTGTGTCTTGAATCTCGATGCCGGTGAGGTCATGAGTGAGTTCGCCTCCGAAAGCGGCACGGGCGACACTCAAGATCACGTGCTGTGGCATATCCGAGAGCACGGGGGCATCATCGTCGGTCGTAACGCAAGCGTCGGTTCGTCCACACAGAACCAGCGCATCACGTCCTACTTCAGCAGCCGGGGCATCCGGGCGATTCACTTTCGGGAGCACGGCACGCCCGTGGTGGCGGTCTACGATCCGTCATGCCTTCTCGTTCTCAAGTGAGTGTGTGACCGTGTGACACTCTGCGGCGGCAAGGGCGACGTTTGGCGGCGCTCGCCGCCCCGTTCTGCCGCTTGCGCATGCTTGACTCCACATCCGCCGGCCGCGGGTTGCGGTTCGCGGTTCCGTGCCGTCTAACCCTCCATTCCCGGAAGCGACTCCAAGGGAGGTCACACGGACGTCATCCCCGCGACGACTTTCGATGATGTGGATGCTGGAGCCCAGGGCGCGCCGCTCCCTCCACGTCGCCGTCGCGAGCTACGCCCCCCGACGCGAATGCGGTTTCAACGCCCCGGCAATTGCGCCTACCGCGGCCCGCAGTCCGTGCAGTCGGTCCCCAGCGCGCACAGCGAATACGACGCGCCCGGCCCGCCGTCGTCGCAGGTGCCGTCCGAAGAGTACGTGCACGTGTCGGTGCAGGAGCTCGGAATGACGGAGATGGACAGCGGGATCCCGAAGGAAGCGTCCACGCAGGAGTCCACGGCCGAGCAGCCCTTCGACGTGCAAGCCTGGGCCGCCAGCAGCGTGGCGTCCGAGAAGAATTTCACTGTGCCCAGACAGGTGGCCTTGTCGAACTGCTTGGAGCAGTTGAGCGTGCTCTGTTCGTAGCTATCGCAGAACGCGAGCCCGGCGGAGCTTGGGGCCAGGGCGGCAGTTGCCTGCTTCGAGCAGTCGTCGACCGCCGAACCTGCGAGCACGGTCACGCAGTCCTTTCCCAGGAAGCAGCTGGTCAGAAACTGGAGGTACTCCGGTCGGTACTTCGGCCCCAGAGCGGCGTTCTGGTTGTTGCACTGCGCCGCGCACGTCTGGGTGTCTCTCGAGTTGTCGCACTCGTGGACCCGTGCGCACGTGCTCGAGCAGTACTCCCCGATCGTGCCGCTGGCTCCGCCGCCGCCGGTGCCGCCCCCACCTCCGTCCGTCCCCCCGCTCCCCGCCACGCCGCCGCCACCTCCGCCACCAGAGCACCCGAGCAAGGCCACGCTCAGTGCCACGATCCAGCGCTCGAACATCTCTCTTCCTCCTTCGTACCGGGACCCCTTCTCGACTACCACAGATCGTGGTAGTAACCAGCGCCAATATAGGAACTATTGGTGGCTGTCCGCGGCAGCTCGCCACCGGCATGAGTGCGCCAATGGCGCGAGACCGCGGCACGCTGGTGCGACGAGTGGGCAGCCGGATCCGAGAGCTGCGCGAAGCACGCAACCTCACCCAGGAAGAGCTCGGCGTGCGGGCCGGCTACACCGCCAAGTACGTGTCCGAGATTGAGCGCGGACTGCGTGATCCTCCGCTAAGCACGCTCGATCGCTTGGCCAGCAACGGACTGGCCTGCCAGGTGCAGGATCTCCTCGGCCCAGGCGTTCGGGCCAATCCTGCGCGCGCTAGGCCTCCGGTCGCGTGGCCTCGTGCTGTCCGCAAAATCGCCGACGAGCTCGCGGCGCTGCCACCGAGCACCCGGACTCGCGTCGTCGCTGTCATCCGAGCGGTGATGGCGCTGGCGCGGGGCATGTAGCCGAGACCCATCAATTGCGAGCTTGGTGTGCGCTTGAAGGGGTTGGGGTAGGGGGTCTGTTGGCTTGGCGCGAGCACGTACGGTGCGACCGAAGTCGGCGCGAGCGAAAAGGCTGGCGACGCTGGGCGCTCGGCTGCCGCCTCTACGAACCGCACACATGACCGTTTGTGTGGACGCATTCATCAGGAACCGGGACGGACACATCGTGCTGCCCGAACGGCCAGGGGGCGGCAGCCAGTTGTGGCGTTCGCGGCGTTTCACATCCACGCGACGCATGAGGTGCAGCTGCCCGCGCGCCGCTGGTCTTCCCTCACGTTTATCGCGGGGTGACGGCGCGCACGAACGCCATGCGATCGAGAAGGACTGGAACGATCCGGAGGTCCTCATTCTGGACTTCGCCGGTGTTCGAATTGCATCGGTCTCGTTCTTCGACGAAGCCTTGGGGCTGACGGCGCCGAAGCACGATCTAGGAATCCTGATGCTCCATGTGAAGGTCGAGAACGTCGACCCCGCTGACCGCACGTTGTTGAACCGGATTGTCCTGGCGAGAGCAAGAGAGCGAGGCTTCGGCGGCGAGGAAGACGCGGACGTTCGTTGACCCCGTTGGCCTGGGGACCTGCCGGGTGGGTTCGGCGTGAGCACGGTGGACGCTGTGCTGTGGAAGTGAGCGACGTTCCCCGAGGTCCGAGGGCGATTGAGCTGCCACGCGAAGCTATCGTCAGGATCGCGCGAAGGTTAGTCACCGTCATCGCAAATCGCGAGGATCTCCCGATCAGAGACGTACCCTGTCTCGAACCTGCGTGTTGAACGCGAGACTGAGGGGACGATGCCCCCCGGCGGTCCTTGTGCAACGCGGAAAAGACCTGGTCGGGATGGTCGAACCGTTTGAGGGAGAGGTCCGAGGTGTAGCCGAGAGCTGCACGTAGCCAATCGAGAGGTTGTGCATCGACAGCGCGATGAGCACGAGTCCCGGTACGGCGCCGTGCACTGTGATGCCCGCATCGGTCGCGTTCTCCCGCCGGACGGCGGCTTCGTCGGTGGCATTCTCGAGGGATTGCTTCAACGCCGCGCCGTGAGCCGGACGACTCGCCGGCGCGGGGAGCTTCTTCGCCTCGATCTTGCGGCGATGCGGGGTGTATCTCTCCACCGTCGGGTTACCCGGCACGATGATGTGGCGACGGTTCCGCGGAGATGCCATCGGTCAGCCCCCGTCAGCGGCTATGCGTGCGCGCTCTGCCGTTCCCTCAGGGCGGCGACCAGCTCTTGACTACGAACCTTGGTGGTTTGCTCGAGGATGGCGTTCTTCGCCGCCTGCTCACAAGCGTGAGTGATCTCAGCGTGACTGAGAGCCTCTGCTGCCTTGGCTGCTGCTGCCCAATCAACTGCCGACGTGTCCAGCAGACCGAGCCGTGCGCGCATCACCTGCAATGCGACGTCTTCCGACGGAAGCCGGTACTCGAGCACGCCGTCGAAACGGCGGAATAGGGCACGATCCAGTAGCTTCGCGTGGTTGGTGGCTCCGACGATGAGACTGTCGGACTCGTCCATCTCCAAGAACTGAAGAAAGGAGTTCAATACGCGGCGAATCTCTCCGACATCGTTGCCGGTGCCTCGTTGGCCGCCGAGAGCGTCGAACTCATCGAACAAGTACACCCCGCGGGTGGACTGAATGGCATCGAAGACGATCCGCAGTTTCGCCGCTGTTTCACCCATGTACTTGGTGATGAGCCCGTCCAGCTGGATGGTGAACAACGGGAGGCCGAGCTCGCCGGCCAGGGCGGCCGCGGTCATGGTCTTGCCCGTTCCAGGAGGACCGACCAGGAGCAGCTTCCGTAGCGGTGCGAATCCGTGCCCGCGAATGCGCTCGCGTTGGCGTTGCTCGACCAGCACGCGCTCTATGCGTTGGTGCAGGTCTTCCTCCAGCGCCATGTCCGCAAGGCGGGTCTTCGGGTAGCCCACCGTCAACAGGCCGGCCAGCTCGCCGCGCGGTTGGGCCAGTGGGACCGGCTTCGGGACCTGCAACGCTGCCGCGGCCGCGGCGCGTTGTTTCGCGCGATCAACCAGTTGCCGCAGCTCCTGGGCGAACTTGCCGTGTCCGTTGCGGGCTGCTTGCGCGGCGACCTGCATGGCGATGGCGTAGAAGCGACTGTCGTCGCCCTCTGCGTGGCTCCGAATCAGAGCCTTGATTTGGTCGGCCTTGGCCATGGTGCTTTCAGATGGTTCTACAACGGTCCAGGTCTGACGCTCCAGCATTGCCTTCGAATTTCCAACCAGTAGACGCCACCCCCTTCACCTCTTGGCGGACACCGTCCCCACCCACGTCACGCCCTTCATCGCCCCGAGCTTCCACGCTTCGGTCAGCTCGTCCCGGGCGAGCCTCACCAGCCCGTCGCCGGCTGGGTCGGCCAGCGTGAGCTCGGTCAGGTCGTGGTCGTCCAAGATAGCGACGTACCGACGCTCGACCTTGGTCTTCATGACGCGGCCGATTCTGAGTAGCTGGACCCATCGGTCCGAGTGTAGCTCGAACGGATCGAAGGGGAGGTTCATCGGTCTGCTGAAGAACATGCCGTTGGCGTCGCCGAGTCGCTGAAGATCACCGTCCTTGAGTCCACCTCGGACCAAGTGAGCCTCGACACGCTGCCTGATTTTGCCGTCGGTGATTTCCTCAACGAGCAGCTCGGCCTCCGATCCGGGCGCGAGAACGCCGAGCTTCACCGCCGCCAGGTGCAGCAGGACCAGGCCGGATCTCGATGCAGGGATGCCGCGCGGGATCACCACGTCGGGAACGACCCGGGAAAGCTCGGCCTCGGCGAGATAAACGATGTGATCGACGACGGCTTCGATCTTGAAGCTGCCGTCGATCTTTCGTGGCCACGTGCGCGACGACTTCCGCGCGGATCCGTGGACGGTGATCACATCGGGGGCGTGGCCCAAGTCGCTGACACGCGGATCACCAGGCAGGTCAACGCGGCAGCCTCGCAAGGCTCGGTCACGGAGGCGAAAACGAAGGACCGGCAGGCCGCGTTCCAGCCGAAGAAACCGTTCTTCGAGGGGGACGCCGCGGGCTTTCGCTTCGGCGAGGATGAGGTCGCGGAGCTGACAAGGCTCCGCATCAACTTCAAACCCACTCGCCACGCCCCCACGATACCTCGGTACCGCTCCTTTGAGAATGATGTTGGTTCGACGCGGAACCCCGCGGCGCGGACTCATTTCACGGTGGCAGCGGCGCAACAGCGAAATCCGATGGTCGTGCTCGCCTGATTGGCGTTTGCATCAACGTCGGCGCAAATCACAGCATGTGAGCGAGTCACCGACTCGACCACACGTGGGGTTTGCCAATTGCGAACATGAGGTGGCACAGCTAGCTTCGGGAAGAGGACCCTAGGCATGAATGTTCCCGACATCAGCAGCAAGCACTTCGACGACACCCACGACCTCGAGGACCGACCCGAACTGCTAAGAGTGCTTCGGGTTGCCGCTCGCGCACTTCAATCGGAAGACCAGAGCCTCCGGAGTGCCTTGGAGGCCCAGGAGGACATTGCTAGAAAAATTTCAAACGGTCACGGACTCACCTATTGGGTCTACGAGACGACACTTGTGTACACCATCTGGAAGGCGTGGCTTCGAGAGACCAAGGTGAGTTGGGAGGTTGCCAAACGCACGGGAGACAAGGATCCGATCAAGTGGTTCGATCTCAGGCTCGAGATTGGCGGCCAAGAGATTCTTGTCGAGGCCAAGTGGTGGAATTCGGCTGCCAATAAGGCGTTGAGCCAAGTGCTGAGCGACATCGACAAGCTGGAGGGTGCGCGGGAGACGAACGCTGCTCTCTTGCTCACATTTTGGTGGGGCGTTGAGCTCGGGCAGGATCTGGAAAAGGCAACCCGTGCGATAGGGGCACACGGGCCGAAATGGAGTCTGAAGTATTGTGCGGCGTTCCGCGCTGATTCGGAGTTTGCGCGTAAGCGAGGTCCGGGCTACTTCGCCGTCGTCGCTTGGATGCCCGACGAAGCGAGGGCACCTGGGTGAGGATTCGTGGCCGCGTGGTCGACACGCCGCCGCGGGCCTAAGCAGAATCCCACTCCAAAACCCCATCCCCCCACTGCCGCACCCACGCCTCCACCTCGCGACGATTGGCCGGCCCAAAACGGATCTCGACCTCACCGTCGCGGAAGCGACGGATCTTCTGGCGGCTGTGCCATCGGCGGCCGACGATGTAGGGCGCTTGCTCGGCGCAGACGCGCACGCGCACGGTCACGGCGTCGCCCTCGTCGGCGGGAAACATGCTGAACGGTAGGTCGATGGCGCTCTCCACGCGCACGCGATCGAGCCCGTCGGGAGGCCGCGTCGCATCCGCGCCTCGCAGCACGTCGATCGCCCGTCCTTTCCCGCGCGATTCGACGCGTTCGAGGAGATAGGTGCGCACGTCCCGAGGGCTCTGCGCTTCGGCGGGCACGCCGGCGAGGTAAACGTGGGCGAGATCGCGAATCACGACGCCCAGTGGCCAGACGACGCGAAGGCCCGGTTCCGCGCTCGGGCTTCGGTAGCGGAATCGCACCGCGATGCGCGGCCGCTCGTCCGCTGCGCGCAGCCAGGCCCGCAGCGTCCGAAGCTGGAGCTCCGAGTATTGGTACGCACCCCGTGCCGAAACCACGAGCTAGCACCCGAGGTGGACGTTTGCGAATGTCGAGCGACGTTCCCTCGATCGGAAACACGTCCATCACCTCTTCGGCCACGTCCAGGTAGTTGCGGACCGTCCGCTGGCTGCACTTCGCGTCCCGGGCGAGCTCCGCGTACGTGTACGCCTGGCCGGACTCCAAAGCCGCCCGCAGTCGACGCAGGATCCCCGCCGAAGCTGCTCTGCCCGTGGGCGACCTCTGCCTGCGCTTGCGCACCATTTGACCGTGCTCCCAGCTTACGGCGGGTGGAACCAAGATGGAACGAGCATTCCATCCTCACCGGGGCTGCGTCCTCGCCGTGCCACGCTGGCATCCATGAGATCGCATCACGATCGCGTGGAGGCGGCGGAGTTGCTCCGTCTGGTCGCCGGGCTTCCGCTGGGCAATGCACCTCGAGCAGGGGAGCGCTCACCGCCGGATCGCGTCCTGGACTCCGCATTCCTCTTGCGGCGAATGCAGCCGGCCCGTCCGGTCGAGCTGGCGCGTCTCGCGGCCGAGCTCGGCGTTCCTGCGGAGAGGCTTGCGGAAGGCCTGGTTGCGTCGGGCCACGCCGTTGCGGTGGACGCGGTTGGGCTCGGCGAGGTCGTCCCCAAGTGGCCCCGCGTCTTCATACACGCTGCCGCTCTGGGCACGAGCGACTCCGAGACCCGACTCACCGCAATGAGGCTCCAGGCGGAGCTGTCACTCTACGGCTGGGACCAGCTGCCCGCCTGCGACGTGACCACGAGCTACGTCCGACACCTGGTCGGTCCGCTGTTCAACGCCGATCCTGACCTTGCGGTGCGTCTGGTCGGGCCCCTGGTGCTGTCCCCTGATCTCCTGCGCGCCGCGCTGGAACGGCTTCAGGACCGGGTAGCAAGTACAGATCCGAGCCGCTTCTTGTGGATCATCTCGCATCTGTCGCTGTGTCGGTGTTTTCGCGTTCTCGCCTTCGAGCCGCCGGTGGACGCATTCGTTCGCGCCGTGGTTCGACGCGCCCTCGAACACACCGGAGATGCCGGCATGGCAGCGGCAGGCCTCGACTTGCTCGTCTGCGGAAACCCGTCGCCCCAGGCTGAAGATCTCGCCCTCGCCGCCGCGGTCGCGGCACGCATCCGCGCCGCCGCGCCGGGTTGGCGCGCGGGCGCCCTGCGCCCGGTGCTCATCGAGGCGGCGGCGCATGGTGCGCGCGGCTGTTTGGAGGCCGCCCTTCGGTTGACCGGGTGAGCGCCATGTCCGATCCAGCGAGAGACCCGACGGCGCTACTGGAGCTGTTCGCGTCGTACCGACAAACCATCCAAGGCCTGTTGCAAGCTACGCCCGCCGCCGTCGATCTAGCCGTAGCGGCCCCGAACCTACTCTGGCTCTTCGCGGCCTACGTGGAGCAGGGCGACGTTCCCGTGCGGGTGGCCTGTCGCGTGCTCGAGCGCAAGCGGCTACACGTCCTGCGCTGGTGCATCGGCTCGGGAGCGACTGGAACAACGCTGCGCTTGCTGCTCCGAGTCCGCGGGCTTCGGCGATCCGACGCGGAGCTGGAGCTACTCGACCGGGTCTTGCGTTCTCCGGACATCGTCCACTGGCTGCGCCATGCACCGGACGTGACGGTCGAGGACCTGGCGCGAGTGCTCGGCGCGCAATGGTGTCTTCCCTTTCCGTTCTTCCGGGCAGTGCTCCGCGAGGCGCGTGCTCGGCCCGCCGCGCTAGAGGCGGCGACAGCCTTTGCCCTGGACGTCGAGGTCCTTGGCGAAAAGGTCGGGCGCAACGACGCCACGGATCGGCTGGAGCGGTGCCGCTCCGTTGCTCATCTTCGGCGTCTGCGGGACCGCTGGGCTGCTGAGGCACTCCGGCGGGCTCGGTTGCCCGATTCCCGGGTCCTCGTCCGGCGCTATGGCACCACCCGCTTCGACCCCGCGCCCATTCCGGGAACTCGCGTTATCCACCCCATCGAAACCCTCGACGCCTTGGTCAAGGAAGGCCTCGAGATGAGCCACTGCGTTGGAGACATGGGTGCCTGCGCCTTCGCGGGGTGGACCTACTTCTATCGCGTCTTGGAACCCGAACGGGCGACGCTACAGCTCGTCGCGGAGCAGCGTCGCTTTGCGATCCACGAGCTCGCGGGTCCTGGCAGCGCCCCCGTCGGTCCGGAAACGTGGCTGGCAGTTCGTAGCTGGCTGGCGGCGGCGACGAGGAGGTGAGTATTCGGCCTTTTGAGAATGATGTCGGTCCAACGCGGAACCGCGCGCTTCATATCCTCGATCTCAACGGCAGTTGGCACCCTCCGAGATCACGCGTGCTCCGGATGTTGGCGTGGCCGTTGGTCAGTCGCGGTCCGGACGGGCGGAGAAACCGCGTGGTGGGACGTAGGTCACACGTCAGTGTGCCTCCCTCGGGCCGGTGTCGTCACCTTCGTGAACCGCTCGGTCGACCAGATCGAGGTGTTCCGGTCCGCCGAGGGCGCCAGGACCAACACGATCAGCCTCGTACTCTTTTTGCTCAGACTCCGAAAGCGTCCACCACAGTTCCTCCAGCCGTTCGACGTAGGAAGACTCGAGCTCGTCGGACAGCTGCCCCCCTTCGGCTTCTCTCACGAAGAGGAGTTCGTTCATCAACTTTCGGTATCTATCCAAAGGGGCGGCGCTCATGAAACCCGTCGCGAGGGTCGGCCAGTTGTAGTTGGCGTGCGCATCCAAGTGAGCGAATCGCACGACTGCCGCTCTGGGCGCATCAAGGGCGTGGCGATTCGTAGAGCGCGCGCCACTGCCCGAGTCGGGATTCGAGATCGAAATCGTCGCTCCACACGAGTTTCGACTCCGCGTACAGATCGTCGGGTACCTTGCCTCGCTTGGGGCTGAATTCCTTCTTGTTGTGCGAAAAAAAGAGCGCAGGCCCACGGATGTCCTGCCGCCGGTCGTGAATGATCGATGCGAGCAAGTGCAGGTCTACGATATCCTTGGCGTCGAAATGGAGCCTGGCACGCAGCTCCCGAACCGTCGTGATGTGCGCCGCGACCTCGTCGAGGATACGGATGGACGAATCCGCTTCGAGCGTGTCGAGTAACGACAGCGTGTTCCGCTGCGCGTAGGTATCGACGACGTCCGAGCGCAGGGCAACGGACAGTTCCGAGAACTGCGCAAGACCGTTTTCGACCGCCCGCAATACGTCGTTTCTCAAGGCCGCGAACGACGAGCTGAGTTGTGTGCTCACGTCGCTGAGTGTTCCTCTCGCTTCGAGAATGGCGGCGGCAGGAACGCGAACTGAGCACTCTCCTCGCTTACCAGCTTCGTGCACTTTCTTCGCCACGCCGTGCAGTTGGTGGTGCGGAAACGCGAGCGCAACGATCCAGTTCGTCTCGCAATACACGATCGGCTGTGCGCTAGCGCTCATTCAGCCGCATCGTGAGATTCCAGGAGTCCCTCCCAGGTCTCGAGCGTTGCCCCCGCTAGATTGCCTACGACGTCCGGTACCATCGCTTGTACGGCCGATTCGTGGAGGAACGTGTACCAGGACGAGCCAACGGCCTCGAGCCAAGTGACTACCTGAGACAGAAAGTGCTCGCCGCTTCGTGGCCCGCCGAGACGAGCGTGGCGCATGAGAACGTCCGTATCCAACCGGGCAAGCGCGTACCTATTGTCGACGAACTGCATACTCGACAGCGTGTCGCGTAGCACGACGGTCTGCGCCGGTGTCACCACCAATCCCACCCTGACGTTCCGATGGAACAGACGTTCCGCAAAAGGATGCAACGTGGCGTCGGTGACCTCTCCCATATCGGGGTGGACCTCGACTAGCAGCTCTCGCGAGCCGGTGAGGGGGTCGATTGCGGCGACTGTCCAGGCCATTCAGGCGAGTATAACTTCACGACGAGGTGAGCGCACCCGGCGAAAGACTGTGGCCAATCCGCGGGTTGTCGGGTGAGAGCGCCGGGCTGGCCTGCGCAAAGGGGCACTCGAACGGCGCCACCATCACCTCCTGGCGGACACCGTCCCGACCCACGTCACGCCCTTCCTCGCCCCGAGCTTCCACGCCTCGGTCAACTCGCCCCGATGGAGCATCACCAGTCCGCTCCCCGCCGGGTCGGCCAGCGTGAACTCGGTCAGTTCGTGGTCGTCCAAGATAATCACGTACCGGCGCTCGACCTTGGTGTTCACGATGCGGCCGATTCTGAGGAGCTGGACCCATCGGTCCGATGTGTAGCTCGAACGGGTCGCCGTCGAGCTTCATCGGCCTGCTGAAGAACAACCCGTTGGCGTCGCCGAGGCGCTGAAGATCACGGTCCGTGAGCCCGCCGTGGGTCAGATGCTCTTCGACACGCCACTTGAACTGGCCATCAGTGATGCCCTCGAGGAGCGCCTCGGCCTCCGACCTGGGCGCGACCACACCGAGCTTCACCGCCGCCAGTTGCAGCAGGACGAGGCCGGATCTCGATGCAGGGATGCCGCGCGGGATCACCACGTCGGGCACGACCCGGGCAAGCTCGGCCTCCACGAGATGGACGATATGATCGACGACGGCCTCGATCTTGAAGCTGCCATCGAGCTTTCGCGGCCACGTGCGCGACGACCTGCGGGCGGATCCGTGGACGGTGATCACATCGGGCGCATGGCCGAAGTCGCTGACACGCGGATCACCAGGCAGGTCAACGCGGCAGCCTCGCAAGGCTCGGTCACGGAGGCGAAGACGAAGGACCGGGAGGCCGGGTTCCAGCCGGAGAAACCGTTGTTCGAGCGGGACGCCGCGGGCTTTCGCTTCTGAACAGGTCTCTGGGATTCCCGGGGGGATTCAGAATGATGCCCACCGCTCCGAAGTGCCCTACGAAGAGCGCCTTGTGCACGGGGTCTTTGATGGCTTCCAGGACCATCGCGGCGCGGTGATCTCGTTTCTGGCCGACACCTTCCGTTGGTCGGCGTGGGATCCGCTGGTACTCTGAAGAGCCGACGTGCTGCAACCCGGGCTAGTGGTCGGGCCGTTTGAGCTCATCTCTCCGCTGGGAAGCGGCGGGCAGGGTTCCGTCTGGCTCGCACGCGATCGAACGTCAGGGGCGGAGCGCGCGCTGAAGATCCTGGACCTATCTCGCGCCTCGAACACGGCGCGCGAGCGCGCGCAGCGGGAGGCGGACCAGCTCGTGCTGCTTCACCATCCAGCGATCGTCGAGTGCTTCTTGCTCATCATCGAGCCGCGGTTGCAGCTACTCGCGCTCGTACTCGAGCACGTGCGCGGCCGCTCGCTTGCTGATCACGCGGCCGACCCGAGATTGACGCTGGCGCGCCGGCTCGATGTTTTGAAGCGTGTGGCCGAAGCGCTGGCGCATGCGCACGCTTCAGGCGTCGTGCACCGCGACGTCAAGCCACAGAACATTCTCGTCGCCGACGAGTTTTTCGTGCAACCCGACCGACCCGACGCCGTGCGTCTCGTCGACTTTGGTATCGCGGTGTCCACCGGCAACCCGGACCCGCTCACTCGCGCGGACCGGACGATCGGAACTCCAGCATACCTCGCCCCCGAGCAACTCGACCCGCGGACTTGGGGCGAGTACGCCGATGCGCCGTCGCTAGACGTGTTCGCTTGGGGTGTGACGGCTTGGGAGCTCCTGGTTGGCGGACATCCGACCGGACTCGGCGAGGACGCGACGCAGTTGGACTTCGTCGACGCCTACAGACGAGCAAAGCAGGGCGCGGGCGCGCTCACTCTGCCGATCACTCCCTGGACGAAACTGGTCGCACCGGCGCTCGCCCTGGATCCCCGTGATCGGCTTCGCGAAGGCGCCACGCTGTGTCGGCTCATCGCCCAAATCTCGAGCCCGGCCAGAAGTACGACGGAAGAGTCTCCAGAGTCGGCGCCGGCACTGCCGGGGCGGAATCAGGCTGTCCGCGGGGGCGCTTCGCACGCGAGCACGACCGCTGGTGTGGCGAACGTCGGGCAACGGCTCCAAGCACGACCTCGAGGCACCAGCTGGGTAGTATTGCTCGTGTTGTTGCTCACGCTCGTGGGTACGGGCGGACTGGTCGCGATATTCGCCGCATTTTCGCTCGCGCACCAAAGCGAAACTCCGAGTCCGGCTTCGACTAGCCCATGGACCGCATATGTTCGCCATTGCTGCTCCAAATCCCCGGAGTTTGGAGGCGGCGATTGCTCCCGCGTGGGCGCACTGCTCGGCTCTGGCGACCGCTGGTGGCTCCGCTATCAATGGGCCCAGGATGCTGGGCGGTCCGCGTTGCAAAAGTCCCATCCGCAAGCCGAGGTCTGCGCGCAGCCCGCTGGCCGCGACCCCGTTTGCTGGCCCGCGAAGCCGGAGATCCCCGCGACGCCGGTGGAAGTCACGACGGACGAGCTCACTTCGGGGTCGTTCCAGATCTGGGTTCGCGATCGCGGGCAGGTTCTCGACCGGCTGTCCACGCGATACCCGGGTGGTTTGAGTACCGGCGTGCTTTGCGTAGGGCTCAGGTCCACGAAGGGAACCATGAACAACGTCGGCGTGGTTGTCTTTTCCGTCGAGCCGGTCGGTGAGAACCTCTCGAAGTACCGAGGATTCTGAACCACTGACTATTTTTCGAGCTTTCGCCTCAGCTGAGGGAGATTGATGCCGAGCGTTTCGGCCGCCTTGCTCTGATTGCCGCCCGCCGCTTCAAGCGCCTGGCGCGCGCGTGCCCGGCTGAGACTGGTCACGGGCCATGCCTGCCTCGGCGCACCGAGCTCCGCGAGCGCTTCGCTCACGGCTCGGTTCGGCAATTGCGGCGGCGACGCGCGCGTTGCCGCAAGCTCGACACACCGGCGAAGCTCGCGCGAGTTTCCTCGGTCCCAGGGGTGGAGTAGCAGCTGCTCGATCGCCCGCGGGTCGACTGTATCGCGGGCGTATCCGCGCCCGGCGATTCTCGTGGCCAGCGCGTCGGCAATCGCAAAGATGTCCTCCCGCCGTTCGCGAAGCGGCGAGAGCTTCAGCCTCCACGAAAACCGGGCCAAGAGGTCGGGGCGGAACCGGTCCTCCCGTTCGAGCAGGTCGAACCGATTCGTGGCGGCAATCACGAGCACGCTGACTCTTTCCGGGCGTTTGCCGAGTGGCTGGATCTCGCCGCTGTCGAGAAAGCGAAGCAGCTTCGGTTGCTCATCCGCAGGGAGATCGCCGATTTCGTCGAGCAACACGGCACCTGCGGCGTTCCGCTTGAGGACGCCGTCGTAGTCTCTGTCAGCGCCGCTGAATGATCCGCGCGCGTGTCCGAACAACATCGAATCGAATAGGTGCGGCGGGGTTGCGGTCACGAGGAAGGGCTCGGCAGGACGACGGCGCAACCGTTGGGCCAGCTCCTGGGCGAGCAGCTCTTTTCCTGTTCCGGTCTCACCGGTGACGAGAATCGGTCTGCTGGCATCACCGATGATGGCTTGCATCCGTTCGACTTCCGCCGCCAACGAGCGAAGGCCGAACGGCCCGACAAGCCCCCCGGTTGGCGGATCGGGAGCGTTCGGGCCGCTGAAGCTCTCCCGGTACACAAGGACGGTACCCCCAATGCGAATCACGGCGCGGTCGAACAGCGTGCAGACGTCACCAGGGTCAAGTCGACTCCCGTCCACGAAGGTCCCGTTCCTCGACCCGAGGTCCTCGACGCTCACCGACGGCCCCTGCGTATTGAACCGAACGTGATCATTCGACACCTTCGAATCGCCAAAGCCAGCCGCATCCAACCAAGCACGACCCGCCGCTTGGGAGTTTCGCGGCAGGTCCAGGGCAGCGGCCGCCGGGAACACCATGACGAGCGCGCGGCGCCCGGCGCCGCCACGCCTCTCGCTTCTGGGGTCGTCGACCTCGGTCGTCTGGTGCATCAGCGCTGAGCGTATCCGGTCAGGGCGCGAGTGCGATCAGGTCCGGGTTGGCCGCTAGTGATCGAACTCGCGGACGTCGCTGTCGTTGCACTCTGTAACTACCGAAAATTCCCCAGCTTTCGTAGGTGCTGCACTTAGGCACGGCAGTTGCTCCGTAGCGGGTCGGAGGACAACCATGAACACGCAATCCGAAAGACCAACTGCTTCCCATTTCGCCGTGGGGCCGGTGGAGCCACCTCGCTCGCAGCCGCTTTGCTCGGCAACGCCGAGGCAGCGTGTGCTGTCTGGCTGCTGCATGCAGTGCTGGGCGGAAGGGGAGCGCAGACCTGCCATCCCAGGAGATGGCGTGTGTCTGGAGTGCGCGTCCTGACGCCCGCCAGGCGAAGCCGAAGCCCAGCGAATGACACAAGGAACAAGGTACGAGGAAATCCAATGACAAACTTCGCATTCAGAATCGACACCGCAGAGCACTACGCCGTCGAGCAAGGAATCAACGGTGCGCCGCACTACAATATTCGCGTCGCGAACGCCGTCCGTCGAACGATCGAGGTGATCCACGGATTGCAGGACCTGCACTTGCGTGCGGGCCTCGACGACATTGAAGTGTATCTGGGCCGTTCCTCGCATTCGTCGGACCACGTCCTCAGCCGATGGCGGTCTCACCGGGAACACCGCGGGCACAAGTTCGCGACGGTGCTCTTCACGTGCGACGCTGAGCGTGCAGAGCGTCTGGAAGGCGTGGCCGTCAAGATCCTCAAGCGGCTGAAGAACTACGGGACTCTTTGCGTGAGCAACGCCAACGTGATGGGCGGCGGCGGCGGAGGCTTGCCCGCGACGCGCGTTGCGGTGGTCTACATGACCTGGCGCACGGGCGCCGACCCTACCGAGTACCAAAAGCCGGGGGTAGACGTAATCCGGCACGTCGCCTCCGAGGTGAGCGCCGCGGTCCAGCACGTCATTGCGCCGCGGCAGCTCGAAACCGGCCTTATGGCGCTGAAACGCCTCCAAATCCGCGCGCCGATGGAGTGGTTTCCAGACTGAGCCGCGGACGCGTCGGACCAACTTGAACCGAAAAGATCAATTGAGGCTTCACATGGCACACAAAAAGGCGACTGCTTCAGATCGACTCGAGCTTCACGCTCACGTGAGCTCGTCCCTTCAGTCAGCGAGCTACGCGCGAGCCGTTGCCCCGCTTGCAAGGCTGATCCTTTCGTTACCGCACGAGCATCCAGCCCTCGGCACGCTCTGGATCACGATGGCGTTCGTCCAGTGGGAGCTCGGCCACTGGTCGCGCGCCGAAGCAGCGGCGCGCCGCGCGGTAGCGCTCTCGCCCAAAAGCGCGATCGCGCGCGCTCTGCTCCTTCGATGCCAAACGGACCGAACTCCCGAAGGTGCGCCATGTCGCTGACCACCGCTATCCGAGATCCAAAATGCAAAGCGGTGCTCGATCCGCTCCTGCCGGAATATACGCGCAATCTGAAGCTCTCCCAACTCGTCGCTCCGACGCTGCCGGGTGCGGCGCACGCGGCCCTCGTGGGCACCGCATTCGACTACGCGTTTCGCTTCGAGATCGAACGCGTGACGCGCACACCCACGAAGCGCCGATGGGTTGCCGAAACGGCGGTCGCGTTGTACGAGAGCATCTTCGGGCGTGACGCCCGCGAACGCGCCGCACGCCGAGCGCTCGCCGCAGCCCGGGGATACGTCGAGAGCTACGTGAAGCAACGCTCAGTTCGGGACCGCCATCGCTCCGAACTGGCGCATCACTGCTCGGTCCTCGCCGGCATCGACCCGTTCTTCCGCGCGGGCCCAGCGGCGCTCCCTTTTCGTCTGAAGCCGAGCCGACAAGCCGTCGCGGACGTGGCCGCGTTGCTCGCCTGCGCACCAGTCTACACACTGTTGCGGGAGGGGCGCGCGACGCTGAACCCGGTGTTTGGCACCGCATCCGCCGCCATCGGCGGAGCTGATGCGGATGCCATCTTCGGCGACTTGCTCGTCGAGATCAAGACCACCCGTGATTCGATAGTCGAACGCTGGATGGTCCGCCAACTCGTCGGTTACGCACTGCTCGCGCATGCCGAACGAAAGAGAGACCCGGGCATCCCGCGCGTGACGCGGGTTGGAATATACTTCGCACGCTTCGCGTACTTGCTCGTGCTGCCCCCGATTACCGCGACCGAGCAAGAGCTAAACGATGCCTCAGCTGGCTTGCTTGCCTCCGTCGCCCCCGGTGCCGAGCCTATCGGGACTGCTCCCGAGATCCGGCGAGAACAGCTTCGGGTGATGTTCCGCCGGTTGGCAATCGCGAAGGCGGCAAATCGATGACCGATGAAGGACGAGATGCAGCGGAGCCGGTGCTGGCGGTCGTGCATCGCACCGGCGCGCTTTTCATCGACTTCGAAAACGTATTTTTCGCGCTGCTGAACGGTGACTACCAGCTCAAGCGTGAGGCGGCCCTCTCTGCCTCGATGGACGGTGTCGCGGAGCTCCGCAAGCGGCTCCGCGACCAGGGAATCGGGCTCGTCGTCGAGCGCAGCTACGCCGACTGGGAGCAGCTCCCGACAACGGCGCAGCGGCAGCTCCAGATCGCTGGTGTTCTGCCCAGATTCACGGACTCGCGGCGAGACAAGAGCACCGCCGACATCGAGCTCTCGCTCGACATTCTCCAGGTGGTCCTCACTCGACCCGAGCTCGAACATGTCACGCTCGTCGGCGGCGATCGCGACTACTTGCCAATCCTGCGCAGACTGAAGGAGTCCGACCGCCGCATCACGGTCTGTTCGCTACGTCCTTGCCTTTCGGGAGACGTGCGCGAGTTCGTGAGCAATTCGCCCAAGGCGAGCATCATCGAGCTCGATGATGTCCTCGACCTGAAGGGGCGCGCAGCTCCGCCAAACCTGGAACTGTCGAAGTCTGAGTCTCCGTCACAACCTCGGCATCGGATCCCGTCGCCTGCCCGGCAGATCGAACCGAACGAGTGGCACGAACGCTACGTCGCTTCGATGCTGCGCTTCATGCACGAACGGAAGTTTCGCGAGGTCCACCTCGGTCCGTTCATCCGCTGGCTACAAGCCGAGAAGGTCTTCGAACTCGTGTCGGGGAACGAGCTTCGCAAAATATTCGACGAGCTTCAAGCCATGGGCGCGGTTCACGTCGAGGAGCGCGACACGGGGCAGGGCTACGCGTTCAGCGTCGCGAGTGTGAACTGGAACGATCTGCTGGTGCAGAGGATGAATGAAGCCGACTGACCGCCGGGCGCCGTACGCCTGGCACGAAAGGAGAGGAAAATGGGCAAAGGTAAGAGTGGCGGAAGCAAACCAAGCTCTGGCGGGAAGGGCCGCGGAGCAACAGGCTCGAAGGCCGGCGGCTTCGGAGAAAAGAGCGGGCGAAGTCAGGGCGGAAACTGGCCGAGCACCACAGGAAAGCCCTCCGGGGGCGGGCGCGGAAACGCGCCGCCATCGAAGTAGGCGGGATGGGAAGGGCGCACGGCGCCGCGCGCTGGGCGCCCTCCTCGCTCTCGCCCATTCGACGTTCATTCGCAATGCCGGCGGCTTCCCCCCGCCGGATCCCGAAAGCGAATGCCGCGTCATCGCCGCGGCCGTCGCCGCCGTCCTGGGCAGCATCGAGGCGGGGGAGGGGGTGGTCGTCTACTGCCACGGTTGGGACCGGTCGGACCGGCACCGTCATCGGCGCCAGCCTGGTCGCCCTCGGCCACCCGCCGGACACCGTCATTCCGCACCTCGACGCCCTGCACCGCGCCCGCGGCCGCGCCGGCTGGCCAGAGTCGAAGTGGCAAGCGGAACTGGTGCGCGGCTGGCAGCCGACGCTTCGGTACCATGATCTTTCGACCGGGCCGCGACCGCTGGTACACGAAGGGCGACAAGCTCGTCATCAGCATGGCCACCGGCGCGTTCGTGCCCAGCGCTTGGCCCGACTGTCGGGCCTGGCGCACGGACCGGGGCAGCCCCTGGACGCAGTTCCGGCCCCGCGACCCCGTGCTCCGCAAAGTTCGACAAGTGGCCCGGCCGGGCTACGAGCAACGCGCCATGGCGGAGTTCGTCAGCCGCTGGGATGGCGAGGCCGCGCCCCAACGCCTCGAAGCGCACCGCGCCGGGCTCACCCGACGCCACCAAGCCGCCGTCCAGTTCTTCAGCGCGTTCCCGCGCGCCGTTCGAGGACGCGTTGCACCCCTGCCCGAGCGCCACTGGCACGTCCTGTCCTTGCTGGCCCGCTGTCCCGGCGCGGCCCAGCTGTTGGAGAGCAATCCCGCACTGGCCTTCGCGCTAGCGTCGAGCTGGGCGTTCCGTCCCCGCGCGGTCGCCAGGCCCTTGCGCTCCGCCCGCTCGCTCCTGTCCAAGCCGCGCACGGTCATCGCGGAGTGGCTCGCCTTTGACCGGAACAAGGGGGAGCCGAAATTCCCCTTCCTCTCCAGCGCGGGCCGCCGCTCGTCCGCCTCCCTACCGGAGCGCGTGGCGAGACGAGCGTGTCGTCCACGACGTAGAGCCATGGCAGGTCTGGCTCCACAACGGAGTGCTCTACCTTCGTGGATTCTCGAGGAAGCGCCGCGCGGCCCGCACGTTCCGACTCGCCAACGTCGAAAGTATCACCGTGCTCCCCAACGTCCGCCCCAGTGCGCCCGTTCCGAGCGACCCTTGGGAAGGCGATGACCCGCGCTACGGGATCGACCACGACCGGCCGAACGACGCTCTGCTGCTGTTTCGCGGCCCGGTTGCACGGCGGATCGCAGCAGCGACTTGGCATCCGGCGCAGCACGACACCTGGGTGATCGAAGGCGAGCTGTTGGAACGACGCCTCCCGTACCGTTCGTGTCGCGAGCTAGCCAGACGACTGGCAACCGTCGCGGACGGGCTCGATGCGGGTGGAGCCGCCTGAGCTACAACGGGAGCTCGTCGAGCTCGTTGGACGCGCTGTCCGGCGGCTCTCGAGCGACGAGGAGCTTTCCAACGATGCCTCGCGCGACAGATTCTAGGCGTGCCGGGACTGGAGTACACTCTACGACCGTGCGGGCGGAGCAGCTGCAAGACGACTACGAGCGGCTCAGGCCCAAGAACGCGCGCTCCGTGGGCGAGCTGCTTGCCGACGCTGGAGAGCCGTTCGACCGCGAGCTGAACGCGATGCTTGCCGAGACACGTGATGACCTCGGTGAACTCCCGGAGTTCACGGTCTGGATGGCAGAGGCACTCGCGTGGGCACGCTTCGCCAAGCGCGACAGTGGGTTCTTCGATGCGGCGGCCCGGTTCGTCGTGAACGGCGACCCAGAGCTGCTCGATGAAGCGACACAGTACTCCGACCGCTTCGGCGATGAGCGGCTTCGGGACGCCCTGGCCGCCTTCGGTCGCTGGTTCGATGCCATGCGCGCTCCGCTGTCCAGCATCTCGGTCGAGCCTGTGCGCTGGAAGGCCCTGCAGGAGCGCTCGCTTCGCGTAGCCGAAGGACTGAAGCGCAACGGCGAGCTACGCGGCGTCGGCCTCTGGCTTTTCCCTGCCCCGTTCAAGATCATGGCGGTCGCCCACGAAGAAGCATGGTCGGACCACGCGCTTGACGCGGTCGTCATGCCGACGGGAACCCAGGTCGAGCGCGCGCTGTGGGAGCTGCATCGTGACAACGTCATCAGGATCGACAAGAGGATCCTCGCGGGTAGCGCGGGCACGTTTGCAGACGAGTATACGAATCTCTGGGCGCTCCAGCTTCCTCAGAAACAGCTGGCTGAGGCCGGTGGGTCAAACGTCCTTCACATCAACGGAGCGCTACACGAGCTCGAGGATCGCGGCCGCGCGTCGTGAACCGATTGTTGGTGCGCCCACGGCGACGACTTCCGCTTGAGTCGTGAGATGTTGCAATACCCTGAACAAGCGCTCGGCTCACTCCTGCGGTGGGCTTACGATTTTTCAGAGGCTCTGCCGGATGAACAGCAGATCGAGCTGAGGATGCAAGTTCTGCAATTCGCCGCCCAAGCCTTCTCCGCGAAGGAACCGCCCTTCGATCTCGAGGCTGCCGCGAGCGGTCGCCTGCCAGAGGGTGAACGGGTCGTTTCCCTTGCGACGCTCATAGAAGCGTTCCGTTACTACCAGGAGCGTAGGGACGAACGAGCCATTACGGCTGCGCAGCTGGTTTGGCACATCGTCGGCGTCCAGCGGATCGCCGCGCTGAACTGATCGAACAGCACGCGGGCGCACGAGGCGCGTCAACGCGGCTTGGCATCAGGACCTCCTCTCAGTAGGCTGCGCTCATGCCGCTACCAACGGACCTGAAGTTTTACGAAGCGATGGCCACCCAGGCTGACGTGATCTCGGCGGCGATCGACAGTCTGGACGTCCAAGTGTCGTGGAGTGGGCTGCGAGTCGACGG
Organism: Polyangiaceae bacterium; assembly: GCA_020633235.1. Lineage (NCBI taxonomy): Bacteria > Pseudomonadati > Myxococcota > Polyangiales > Polyangiaceae > Polyangiaceae bacterium. The sequence goes on from JACKEA010000001.1 coordinate 1,467,118, forward strand.
TGTGGCCGACCCTTCGAAGTTCGATCCGCTCTTCGCAGCGTTCACGGACTACGGCGGAGCGGAAGAAGCGCTTGCCTCTTTCACGCAACAGATCTTCTGCTTCGGAAACGTAGCCGTCTTCTGTTTCAACGGGCGGGGCAAGGTTTGGCCTCCAGCGTGGAGATTCGACCCAGCGTATCAGCCGTACGCCGCCCAGGGCGCTCTGCTCGAAGCGCGTAACCCGCCCATCGTGAACGATTTTGGAACCCCGATTCTCGAACCCGCCCTGGCGGCGTTCAAGGCGTACTGGGCTCAGCAGGCAGCCAGCATACGCGCACTGGAGGCGTACGTTCGCAGTCCGGTCGGTGTTCCGCCCACTCGGGGTGTACGGGCGGACGAACAAGCGAGGAATGCTGTGCTTCTGGCAATGGGATTCGAACCTCGGTCGGATGACCTTCCGCACTACCTGAATCCAAGCAAACTCCGGGGTGACATGAAGGGGCTGTTCGAAGCGCAAATTCTCCGGCCATTTGCGTCCATGCTTGGCGTGAATGGTGCCCCGTCGCTAGCGATCTGATCCGCATCGCGGGTAGAGTCACCAATGCGCGTGGGGAGGACCGAGATCGCGGTGCGCGCTGATCAGCGCGCATCGACACAGCGTGGCGCGAGTTCAGGGTTTGGCCGCGCCCGGGTCGTTTTACAACGCCTCGAGTTCGAGTAGGTCCGCCCTGGTCTGCGCGAGCACCGAGGCGAAACAGGTCTCGCAGAACCGTCGTGAGCTGCTGAAGGGCTTTGAAGGCTGCGGGACGTCATAGCACTTCTCGCCGCGACTGATGCTCGCCTCGCACCTGCTGCAGTCGCACCGCTTCTTGGCTGTAGCGACCTTGGGCCTGCCGAGCGAGCCACCGATGAGCGAAGGCGTCTTGCCTCTTGGCGTCTTAGCCTTTGACATTTTGGAGCTTCTTCACCTCGCGCACGAGGCCGTTGAGGATGTCCTGGAGCGAGTTGATTGCGGCAGCAAATTCCTCAGTGGTCCATTCGCGGCGCTTCTTCTTCCCCATCCGCTTCGTGATCGCTTCGTTGACCATCTGAAACGCGCCCACAAAGTTGTTCCTGGCGCCGAGGCCCGGCTTCAGCTTGTAGGGAAGCTCAACCCCATGCGGCGTGAGACCGGTGCGGTTGAGCACCAGTTTCGCGGTCCGCTTCGCCTCCTCATCGAGGCGCTTCCGAGCTTCTTGCCACTGCTTCGCGGGTATGATCGGGAAGGGCGAGGCGGCCGCGCTCACCGAAGGACCCGTGCCGCGTCTACTCCGCTCAAGCACCTGGCGCGCGAGAGCGGGATCGAGCCCAAGACTCTCGAGCTTCTTCTCAAGGTCCTCGACGATGTCGGTGTCTTCCGCGGTAGTGAAATCCTCTTCGAACAGCGAGTCCACGATCTCGTGGTTCACTACCATATCCTCATGGAGCTTCATCCGAGCGTCGCCGTCCGTCACCGCGTGCGGCGGCTCCGGTTCCTGTCCCCCAGTAACCTCTTCCCAGAACTTCTGGTCGTCGTTCTCGAACTGCTTGAACTTCTTCAACAGCTCGTCGAGGTTCATACCAACGTGCGTGACGATCTGCCCATAGTTGTCGGGATGGTTCGGGTCGTTCTGCACGACTACGCGCAAAATCCGGCCGACGAACTGGATGTACGGGGCGAGGCTGCGAAACGGTCGGAAGATTGCCGCAACACTCAGCTTCGGATGATCGAACCCCTCGCCGAGCATCTGCACCTGAATGATGCAGTCGAGAACGCCGCTGCGTAGTTCTCGGAGAACCGTCTCCTGCTCTTCCGGCTTCTGCTTGCTGTGGATGATGGCGGCGTCGTACCCGCGCTCTTTGTAGAGCGAGCGGATACGCTGGGCGTGATTGATCGAGCAAGCAACGCCGATTAGTTGATGTTTGGTGCCGGACTGTCGAAGATGCTCGAGCTTCTCCAAGCTGTTGTCGACGATGCTGACGTTGCACGGATCGGAGAGGGCAACGCCACGACTGAACCACTCCTCCTCTTTCATCGCGAGGACCTGCTCGAGCGTGTACGTGCGCTCGTTGCCCTCGACTGTGAAGGTCAGCTCACTCGGCGCGACGTAGCTCGCCTTGAGCCGCTTGATGTATCCCTTGATACTTGCGCTCTTGAACGGGTACCGGAAGATGAGGTCCCCTTCGAGTTCCTGTCGATCGCTCCGGAAGGGAGTGGCAGTCAGGTTGACGACCTTCGCTGCTGGAAACTTTTGGAACACACGCTTCCAACTTGCGGCCGCGCCGTGATGGGCCTCATCGACGACGATGAGGTCAAAGAAGTCGTCAGGAAAGCGATTGAGCCATTTGTCGGCATTCACTCCGAGCTGCTGGATGTTCGTCAGAATGATGTGCGACTTCTCGCAGACCGACAGGTTGCCAGTGTCGAGCGTCGCAACGTACGGTCCGTTCACCATGTCCCTGTCAGCAAGTACTTGCATGCGCCGCCAGAAGCACTTCTGCTTGTTGGTGATGTCGAGCGACTTGTATAGCTCGTCCTTGATCGTGAGGTTGGGAGCGATGACCAGAACGCGCCCCTTCGCCATCCCGAACGGGAGGATCGCGACGAGGCCCGACTTGCCGCAGCCCACGGGCATTTGAATGATCGCCTTCTGACCGCCGTTGTCGAAGAACTCCAGCGCGCGCCTGTGCGCGTCGCGCTGCGGGTCCCGCAGGCTGGCGTTGCCCTCGATCTCGGCTGGCGTATCGAGGAAGAAGTCGTCGATGGTGTGGCCGCGGCGCAGCCACTCGGCGAGCACTTCCTGCTCGTACGTCCACTTCTTGCCGAGACGGGTAGCCGGAATACGCCCCGCCCGGGTCAGCGTGTACAGCTTGGTCTTGCCGATCCCTAGGTAGGTAGCCGCTTCATCAGTGCTCAACCACTTCGTCATCGCATGAAACGATAGCAAATGACACCAATTGACGTCAAGACATGGAAACCGTGGCAGCCGCCACGCGCCTTATCTCTTCGATATTGCGGGGAGTTCTCTCGTCCTCTGGGCTGCGTGCGGCGGCGGAGCCGAGCCGCTCCGGTCACGTGGGAACGGCCCCCGCCCGAGGACGTCGTGGTGTGGCGAGCGACAAGCCGGTACACCTGCCGGCCGAGTATGGAGCTCGATCTCCGCGCAGAGCGTCTGTTGCTCACGTGCAGGTCAAGCCGCCGCGGCGGGCCGAGGACGAAGTCGAGGTCAACCGTCGTGAGCTTGAAAAGCGATGAGGACGCCGATCTCGCGTAAGTGCGTCAACCCCTCGACTCGCTCGCGCTCGCTGAGCCTCACCGATGATTGACGGGGGTCTGCCATGACGATGTCGAACGCGTCGCAAGGCTCGCGCAACGAAGCAGTGGGGTGATCATGTCGCCGGCAGAATACGAGGTGCTGCATCGAGCCGAGTACGGCTGGCTGTGCAAGAAACTCGGGCTCGGTCCGGTTTCCCTTTTCGTCACGCCTACCAGCGACGAAGAGCCAGAGGATCCGCGGTACGGCGGGGCACGTCGGTGCATCTACATTCCGTTCACAACGGGCGATCTCGAGGTTCATGGCGCGTCACCAACGCCGGACCACGGCCCGCCAACTTGGATTGCCAAGTCGCCTGAGGGCTGGGACTACTGGGCCAAGTGGCGCACCGATCTTTGGCACGAAGTCACCCATCAGGTCCAAGACCAGATCCTCGGAATGTGGAACCCGCACGATGGCGACGATGGACACGCAGAGGGCTGGGACGAGGCACTCGCCGAGGTGTCGCGGCGGCTTGGCGATCGGAGTGCCGTGCTGAAAGAGCTGCTCGCCGTCGACAGATTCGCGGTCGCGATGGGGCGTGCACTAAGGTAGGTGGGACACCATGGCCGCCCGCGGTGCCGGCTCCTCGGGACGTCCTTCGGGCTACAGTCGGCCCGAGGTACCGGGGTGTCATGTGCTGGGTCGTTCTTCAGTGGAGCGTTCGGATGCTACTTCGGCGCGGCCGCGCTATTCTTCGTCGGCTGATGGAGATCGAACCTGCGGTCTTGTTCTTCCAGTGGCGACCCGACGATGAGCGCGACGAGATCGCGGAGGCCATAACCATTCTGAGAGGCGAGCACGCCCTCGGCGGAAAAGGGCGCGCGCGCGGCGTGCTGCCGTTCATTGCCGAGCACACGTGCACCAGCGACGACCCCCGACAGTTCGCAGCCGAGCTCGAGCGCGAGCTAGCAAAGTTGCCCGAGCTCCAGGTGCTCTACCTTTCTGCGCATGGCCTCGACGATGCGATCGCGCGCGACCGGGAAGGCCGCGCGAGACTCGACTTCAACGAGCTTCGCCCGTTCCTTGAGCGTGGGCTTTGCCGGTCCAGCAACGTAACGGTCGTGTTCGGCCTCTGCTACGCGCTGTCGCCGCGCTCGTTCGTGACGTCTATCTTGCCCGCCGCAGTGGTCGAAGCATACGGCTTCACGGCTACGCCCGAAGGGAAGGATGTCGCCGCGCTCATCGCTGGCGTCCTCGCCGACGACGTGACTCTCATGGCGAATGCAAGCGCGGAGAACGTGGCGCTCTTTGGGAAGGGCGTGCCATTTTCGCAGGCGGGGCCGGTCTTCGAGGAGCTACAGCGTCGGCTTGACGCCGCAGTTGACGACTACGAGAGTACGCACGAGCCGGAGTTCTTCGTGGCTGGCTGGAAGGGGGCCTCGGTGCGGCACATCCGGCGCAGGCAGGGCGGGACGTGGGAGACGGTCACTTCCGTCGCGGTTCCGGGCCGCGGTGCCATCGAGCGCGAACGCTAGAGTCCACCCGAGGCGACAGGCCGGTGTATCCTGCGCAACGATGCCAACCTGCCTGTTCACCGGCGACGCTTTGGGGCGCGACACGCGCGTCGAGCACACTATCCCGCGAAGCCTCGGGGGGCGCGTGCGGTCCCAAGAGGTCTCCTCGAACCGGTTCAACAGCGCAACGTCGAACCGCTTCGACGATGTCCTGTGGCAGCCGTACGGAGCAATTTTCAACTACCTCGCGCCGCTGCTCGCACGGGAGCACGCCCAGCGGGCGCTCGAGCTCGATGTCGGCGGGGAACGACAGCCGCTCCATCCCGGCGGCGAGCTCGGTCTGCGAGGCATGAGGGTGGAGCGGCGTAATGCGCATGGACGCCCGGAGGCGATTGTCCATGAGGATCCGGCGATGGTAAACGCGTTCGCGGCGAACGCTGGGTGGGGCACTTTTCACGAGACCCACGAGATCGCGAACGTACTTGCTGAGGGCAGGCGTCGCGTACCCGCAATGCTGCCCGCCATGGAGATCGCGGCCTTGAAGTGCGCGCTCCTCACGCTCGACCACGTCTTGCGGGATGATCCCGCGCGCTTCACGCGCAGCGGCTGGCTAAGCTCGACCAGGGAGTCGATCACCAACATTGTCCTCGCGGACGGCGACCCGGTCGCCTTTCTCGATCGCGTAAGCTGGGGCGTGCAGTACGAAGAACTCGAAGCGCTAGCCGAGCTCCGGCAGTGGGTCGGCGCGCCCCCAACGCCGTTTGAGCATCTCGTTGCCGCTTCCGGCAACCCTCGAACAGGCTGCGTCGACGTCGTGTGGCTGCTGGCCGGGGTCGATCCCTGGGCGTTTCGCCTGACGAGGCTTTGGAACGGCCCCCCGTTCACCGTCGTGGCTGGATGTGGAGTCCTGCGCGAGGCGGCGGTCTGGCCGACGGTCGCTTCGCCCGAGTGTCTGTGGGAACTCTGTGGTCGATCGGAGCGGCGGTCCTGCCATCCAGCGAACGTCGGAGAAGCGACCTTGCAGAGGGTCCTCGGAGAGGTCTCCGCGGCTCGGCGAGAAGGCTTTCGCCGCGCAGTCGACCTCGTCGAGCGGCGGTGCGATGACGTGGTTCGTAGCGGACTGTTGAACCTCGCCCGCTTCGACGATGCGGAGCCCATCATTGCTCCGGGCGACACGTCAATTGGCAGAGGACTCGAACGCCGACTGCACCGACTATTCTGGTCGCGAGTTCAGGACGCAGAGGGCCGGCGAGTCTTGGACGACGCTCTTGCGGCTGCCACCGCAACGCTGCGTCCGGAGACGCGAGACCAGCGCGTGACTCGCGACGATGCGCTGGGCAACACGGTGGACTGGCCGACGTGGCTTCGGTGTCATCGCAGCGTGCTCAATGCAGTCGCGAACCCGCTCGGACTACCTGGCGAGCTGCGCACGATCAGCTTTACGATCGAGCCCGCCCCCGCCCAGACGCGATGATGCGTCGAACGGTAGGCATTGCCGAGCACTCCAGGTAGGCGCGGGTTGACGTGGGCGACGTTCATGTCGCCCACATCCGTTCGGAAGTCACTCTGCGCGGGGACGATCGCGCCGCTCCGCATCGACACGCTCGTCGATGTTGCGGAGTTGGACCGTCGTCGCGGGGTTCGTTGGGAAGTAGTCGAAGCGGAGGTTCCAGCTGCCGTCGCGGTTCTCGAAGGCGACGCCGATGCGCGTCCAGAACTTCTTGGTGTCGGTGCCCTCGCCACGCTCCACCACCGCCACGATCTGCTTCATGTTCGTCCTCGTGCTGCTGCTCATGACCTTGTCTGCTTGCGTGAGCCGTCGGCTCGTTCGTCCCGCGCGGGCTGCCGGCGCTCCTCGGCATGGCGGGCTGCCTTTCTCGGAGGGCTCCCTCCGGGAAACCGTGAAAGCAGAAGCTCGCCACCCGAAGGGCCCGATGGTGCGAGGCGCGCCGTTCTGTGCTGACCGCGAGAAACGACGCCGAAAGGAAGCGCTGGAGACGAGTTCAGGCGGCAACCGGAACAGGCCAGATCGGTGACGGCTGTGGACCGCGGCGGACCCCGGTGCAAGGCTCAGCACCCCGGCGCATCGGTGGGCGGCTAGCGCCATCCGACGCTCACTTTCATCTCAAAGGGAACCCAGACCTCGGCAACCTCTTGATTCTGTTGGGCAGGAAAGTCGAGTTGCAGGCCCGCGATCTGAACCCACCGCGCGCGACTGGTCGCGCCCAAAGGTGCCCGCTACCCGGTGCCCGACGTCGCGAAAGCACCAATCCAGCTGAATGTCCGGCATTCTCAGGCCGCAAAGCGGCGCAATTTCGGTCCCTGTAGGGCCCCAAAAGGGCCGCAGAACGGCTCCACGTCGGCTTCCAAACTCGCCGCACGCAACATGCCGTACTTGACCGCCTCACGGCCGGAGCTCACGTTCTAGTCGTTGCCGTCACCCCCCGACACCGTCGCCTGGCTCGCGCGGTTCCGCGCCGAACCAGAATCAGCCATGAAGCATCTGGTCCTGACGCTGGACCGGCAGGCCGCCCTCCGCGTGATCGAGGGGGCACGCCCCCTGGCGGTCGGAGGTGCGGCGGAGATGCTCGATGCCCTGATCGCCTCCTGGAGCGGCACCACGGACGAGACGTGGTTCATCCTCCGCGATCTCGCCCTTCGACCGCCCGAGGTGGATCCCCTCGCGGACATCCCGTCGCCCGCGGGCTTGCCTCCGGAAGCTCAGTCGGAAATCGGTCGAAAAACACTCCGCGCCCTGCGCACCGTCGTCCGCCAGCGCGCCCTTCACCTCGCCCGCAAGCTCGCTCCGCCCCCGACCCGACCCGTTACGCAGCTCCGCGGTCGCGCGCGCGAGCACCGCGCGCGTAGCTCGCCTCGAGCCCGCGCCGCGCCTTCCGCTGCCGCCGCGGACGCGGACCCAGAGCCACCACCAAGCCCACCACCGTCGCGTTTGCTGACGACGCGTGAAGCCGCAGCTTATTGCGGTTTCAAGAGCACTTCTGCGCTTCGCAAGGCGAAGCACGAGGGCCGGATTTCGCCCGCCGGCCGCCGAGGGGGCAGGGGAACGCTCATGTGGGACCTGGCGGAGCTCGACCGATTCCTGGAGGGCAGGGCACCTGGTACGATCGCCGCGGATCGTCCGGGTGCGCCCTCCGAAGGAGACGCACATGGACAACTGGACACGTCGCTGGAACAGCTGGGTCGCCCGAACGCGGGTACCCGGCGTTTGGAAACGAAAGAAAGGAGGACATCTCGTGCGAGCCCGAGTGGTGGATCCCGTAACGGGTCGCACGAAAGAGATCCGCAAGGTGCTGCCGGAGGCGGATCTGGCGGAGGCCTACAAGTGGCTCTCGGAAGAGCGGGCCCGCGTGCGGGCCGGCCGCATCACAGCGGAGGTACCGAAGACGCGCTTCGCCGACTTCGCGGTGTCCGTGCTGGAGCACAAGGTCCAGCAGGGGCATCTAAGAAGCCCAAAAAGCGTTGAAAGGTGGAAGCACACCCTGGAGCATCTCATTGGCGGAACCGTTACCGCCGATGAGTCGCGCCACGTGCCCGGCTTCGGCGATTGCTTCGTCGATCAGCTCCGGAGCGAGCACGTGGAGCAGTGGAGAGGCGGATTGGTGGAGCTCATCGCGGCGGGCGAGTACTCGCCCAACACGACCAACGGCTGGCTCTCGGTCTTGCGCGTCATCGCGCGGGAGGCCAAGCGCCGGTTCCAGCTCCCCGAGCTGTTCACGGACGGCGTGCCGGATTTCGACACTTCCCAGCACGTCAGCTACCCCGAGGAGGCGCCGAACTCGCTCAGCCGCGAGCAGGTGCCGCTGTTCCTGGCCGCGCTGCGGGAGATGCACCCGCAGCACTACGCCATGGCCTACCTCGGGTTCGCCACCGGGCTGCGTCCCTCCACGCTCCGGCCCGTGCGGCGTTCGGGCTCGACGCCGGACGTCCTGTGGGACCGGGGCCGCCTCCTGATCCGCCGCTCGCAAACCCTGGGAAACCGGCCGCTGGAGACCACCAAGCAACGGACCCGTTACGCCATCGACTTGCCCGAGGAAGCCGTAGAGGTTCTCCGCTGGCATGTCAAAACCCAGCTCGTCACGCCGGAGCAGCAGGAGTCCGTCCTGCTCTTTCCGTCCGTAACGGGTGGCTTCCGGGCAGCCACGGTGCTCAACAAGCCCTTCGCCGCGGTGTCCGATGCCATCGGCCTCGGTTACTGCTTCACCCAGAGCGGGATGCGCCGCACGTTCAACGATCTGGCCCGAGCCGCTCGGGTGGAGGCCATCGTCACGCGCAGCATCTCCGGGCACCTCACCGAGCGCATGCAGCACCACTACTCCACAGTGCGCCCGGAGGAGCAGCGCGAGGGGATCGCCCGCGTCATCGACCTCATGTCGTGGCATGGCGATTCGGCTAGCGAGGCAAGTGGTACTCAGTCAAACCCGGGTTCCACCGACCAAAGTGGTACTCATTTGACAGCGAGTGGTACTCACGGTGGTACTCAGCCGCCGCCGAGTGGTACTCACCACGAAAAAACCGGCTAGCGCGACCACGCTAACCGGTTGATTCTGCTTTGCTTGTCTTGAGCGGGAGAAGGGATTCGAACCCTCGACGTCCACCTTGGCAAGGTGGCACTCTACCGCTGAGTTACTCCCGCGGAGGGCGGGAGAAGTAGCTTTAGCGGGGGGCCTTGTCAAGCTCGCGGAAGCGCGCTCGGGGCTGGGGCTCAAATCTCGGTTTTTCGGGGATTGTCGGGGCGCCGCGGAACCTCCCGGAGCCCTGAAACGGTGCGGACGCCGCGGCCCTCAGCCAATGACGTCTCCGTCCCGGAGCACGATGAGCTCGCCCTCGCCGAGGGGCTGCCAGGGCTCGTCGCTCAGGGGCACGGTGGCCACCAGCACGATGCGCTGAGCCGGGTCGCCGTCGGCTATTTCGATGCCCGCCGCCAGGCGCGCGGAGTCGACTTCGCAGCTGCGGACCAGGACGTGAAGCCCCGGCGGGCGGCGGTCGTGGGTGATCGGGTTGTAACGCTTGTGCGCGTGCACGAAGGTCACGTCGCCGTCGGAGTACAGGAAGTTCGCCGCGCCCAGGGGCGCGATGTCACGCGCGAACTGGGCGACGATGGCCTGGCGCTGTGCGAGGGGCGGCGCTGCGCGCTGGGCGTCGAGCCACACGGGGCGTAGTCGCTCGATGAGCACACAGAACGCATGCTCGGAGTCCGTGTCGCCCACGGGGCGGCAGCCCGCGGGGCTCAGGGGAACCGCGCGCTCGACGTCGTCGAGGATCCCGTTGTGGGCGAACACGTGCGTCGCGCCGCCGAGCTCGCGCGTGAACGGCTGCGTGTTGGCGAGGCACTTTTCGCCCTGAGAGGCGTGGCGCACGTGGGCGATCACGCTGGCACTCACCGGCGCCCAGCGCGACAGCAGATCCGCGCACGCGCTCGAGGCGCTGGGGGAGGGCTCGCGCAGGATGCGAGCGTCCCGCCCCTCGTAGAAGGCCACGCCCCAGCCGTCGGGGTTCTTGTCGTTCACGGTCCCGTGGCGAGCGAACTCCTGCCAGCTGAAGGTGAGCCGGGTGGGCAGGCGGCTGGACATCGCGAACAGCTCGCACATGGGAGCTGGATGATACCCCGCTGCGATCGCCGGTGAGCCGGGTGTGCCGAGTGTGCCGCCGTGGAAGCTGGAAATTCCGGGAAAAGTGGCCGCTCGAGGCTGGCGCACCCCTTGCAAACGTCAGCCCTCATGTTGCGTTCCACCTCCGCCCTCGCCGCCCTTTTCCTCCTCGTCGCCTGTGGCGGCAGCACCCAGAACGACTCCGCCAGCGGCGGCGGCTCAGCGGGCAACGGCGCGACTGGGGGCACCGGAGCCCTTGGAGGTAGCGGCGGCAGCACCGGTGGTAGCGGCGGCGCCACGGGGGGCAGCGGCGGCGTGGCGGGGGATGGTGGCAGCGGCGGCCTCCCGGACGCCTGCTCGGCGCCGTCGCCAGGTCCCGGACCCTACGAGACGACGTTCCTGTTCACCAACGACACTTCGGAGCAGCTCTTCCTCCGGGCGTACTGCACCCTGGAAATGAGCGTCAGCTCGTGTGCCAAGGCCTACGCGGACGACATCGCGATGAACGCCGGCTGCACGGTCGACTGCGCCAACAACGATCCGGGGGGCTGCATCGCGTGCGGCGCGTGCCCGATGTTCGGGGAGCAGGTGACGCCGGCAAAGCCCTACCAACAGGTGTGGCAGGGCATGAAGTACACCTTCGACCAGAACGCCGAGGGCTGCCAGTGCCATGACAGTATTGCCGCGCCGGCGGGGAAGTACCGCGTGACGGTGCCCGTGTACGCCAGCGAGGACGACGCCATGTTCGGCAAGCCGCTGCGCGAGGTCACGGTGGACTTCTCGTTGCCGGCACCCGGCAACGTGGTCGAGGTTCCGCTGGGGCTCACCAACTAACGCTTGCGCTTGCCCTTGCGCGGCCGCGGGATGCCGTAGGCGTCGATGCGCGCGATCAGCGTGCGGCGCGGCAGGCCCAAGAGCTTCGCCGCGCGCGTCTGGTTGCCGGCGCAGCGGTCGAGGGCATCCAAAATGCGCTGGCGCTCGACGTCCACCAGCTCGTTCTTGAGCCCGGCCCTCTGGGCCGCGCGGCGGCTCGCGCTGGAGAGCACGGAGGCGGGAAGGTGCGCGCGTTCCAGCGTGTCCGCGGGGCACACCAGCACCGCCGCCTGGACGGCGTGCCGGAGCTCGCGGATGTTGCCGGGCCAGTCGTGTTGCTGCAGGGCGACGACAACCTCGGGGTGTACGGACGGCGCGCCGCGCCCCACCTCCCGCGACGATTCTTCCAGGAATTCCACGAACAGGCGCTTCAAGTCATCGGGCCGCTCTCGCAGCGCGGGGACGTGCACCACCACGCCGCACAGACGATGGAAGAGATCGGCGCGGAACTCGTCGGCCGCCACCATCGCTTCCAGATCCCGGTTGGTCGCCGCCACGAAGCGCACGTCGAAGGAGCGCGGCTTGAGGGCGCCGATGCGAAACACTTCCTTGCACTCCAGCGCGCGCAAGAGCTTCGCCTGCACGGGCTTCGGCAGCTCGCCCACCTCGTCCAGGAACACCGTGCCGCCGTCGGCACTCTCCAACAGGCCCGCTTTCGGGGCGTTCGCTCCGGTGAAGGCGCCGCGTTCGTAGCCGAAGAGCTCGCTCTCCAAGAGCTGCTCCGGGAGCGCGGCGCAGTTGATGCGAACGAAGGTCTTCCCCGCCCGCGGCGACTGGTCGTGCAGCCGCTCGGCGAGGAGCTCCTTGCCCACGCCCGTCTCGCCCACCAGGGTGACCGGAATGTTGCCGCGCGCCACACGATCGATCGTTTGGCGCACTTGGTCCATGTTGCCGCTGGTGCCGTAGGGGATGGCGTCCTCGCTGTCCGCCGCGCGGATCACGATCACCGCGTCTCCCACCTCCACCAGGGATCCCGCCCGGATCACCAACGGCCTGCCGCGCTCGGCCAGCGTGCCGTCCACTCGGGTGCCGTTCTGGCTGTCGAGATCTTCGATGCTGAGCGGGGGCCCGGTGTGCAAGATCGCGTGCCGCCGTGACACGGACGGGTCGTCCAACCGGAGATCCGCGTCCGCCGCGCGGCCCACCAGCAGCTCGAGGTCGGGCGCCAGATCCGCCTCGGCGTAACCGCCATCCCAATAGAGCAAGGCGCGAGGTTGCTTGCCACGGTCGAAGCGGAGCTTCTCCGTGGGCTGGTCTTCTCGGCGCGGCCCGGCCACGCGGGGATATTAGGCGTCGTGCCTGCCGGCTGTCGCGGTGGGGGCCGCGGAGCAGGCACATCTGCGTGGAGCGAGACTGTCCCTGCGCGCCTTTAAGCAAACATCGGGCCGAAGGCAGAAATTGCGAAAAACACGGAAATTACTGAAATCCGGTTCCCTCGAGTTGTGCAGGACTTGCACAACTTGTCAGTCAACTTGTGCAGACCTCGCACGATGATTTCCTGCGACACAGGCTGTCGCAGGGGCGCTATTCGGGCCGCCAGCCCCCGAGCAGGGCCTTCAGCACGTCCATGGGCGTGACCAAGCCCACGAGCTCGCCGCTCTCGTCCACCACTACCAGCCGGTGGGTCCCCGTCTCCACCATCCGCTTCACGGCGTCCATGGCCGGGTCCGCCGCCATCACCGCGAACAGCACGGGCGCCATCACGTCCCCGACCTTCTTGGGCTCGACTTGGTCCGCGACGTCCGTCGTCGAGAGCACTCCGAGCACGTGCCCCGCGGAGTCTCGCACCGGTGCGCCGTGATACCCCGCGAGCACGAGCTCGTGGGCGGCTTCCTTGGCCGAAGCTTCCGGGTCCACCGTGAGCACCTGTCGAGTCATCAAGTCCGCAACGGTTTTCATCACGCCTCCAGATGGACTTCGGCCCTGGCCAGACCCGCCAGGCACTCGTAGGCGGCGTACTTGTAGCTCTCCGCCAGCGATGGGTAGTTGAACACCATGTCGATGAACGTATCTACGGTGGCGCCGAGCTGAATCACGGCCTGACCGATGTGCACCAGCTCCGTCGCGCGCTCTCCGATGACATGTACGCCAATGAGCTTGCGGCTCTCGGTGTGGACGATCAGCTTGGTCATGCCGTCCAGGTCGCCGGTGATCTTGCCGCGCGCGTTGTTGCGATAGAGCGCCCGGCCCACCACGTAGGGGATGCTCTTGGCCTCGCACGTCTGCTCCGTCTCGCCCACCGCGCTCACTTCCGGAATGGTGTAGATGCCGTAGGGCAAGAGCTCCGCCACGGTCTTCTTGTACTGGAAGCCGAAGGCGTGGCAGACGGCCACGCGGCCCTGCTCCATGCTCACGGAGGCCAGCGCCGGGAAGCCGATCACGTCTCCGGCGGCCAGTACGTGCGGCAGGCGGGTGCGGTAGTGCTCGTCCACCGTGAGGTAGCCGCGGCTGTTGGGCTCGAGGCCGATGTTCTCCAGGCCCAGCCCTTCCGTGGCGCCCGTCCGTCCGGCCGCAAACAGCAGCTGCTCGGTCTCGATCTCGCTGCCGTCGTCCAGGCGGACCGTGACCACGTCGCCGTCGCGGCGCACGTTGCTCCAACGCCGCCCGCGCTTGAGGTCCACGCCCAGCTTGGCCATCGCCGCCCGCAGCCTGTCGATGAGCTCCTGATCCAGGAACGGCAAGATCTCCGTGCGCGTGTCGACCATCGTCACCGTGGTGCCCAGCGCGGCGAACATGCACGCGTACTCGCAGCCGATCACTCCAGCACCCAAGACGCACAAGGAACGCGGCAGCTTTTCGATGTCGAGCACTTCGTCGCTGTCGTGGATCTGGTCATCGTCGAAATCGATGTCCGGTGGACGCCGGGGGCGAGAACCCGTCGCGATGAGCACGTTGTCCGCGGTCAGCGTCGGGCCGCCCTCCACCTCGATGGTGTGCGGATCGACGAAGCGCGCGTGGCCGCTCACCCGCTCGATGCGATGACGCCGGAGGTTGTCGACGATGGTGGCGGACTCCGCCTCGATGATCGCCTCCTTGCGCGCCATCAGGCGTGGCAGCGTCGCGTCCTCTTCCAGCGCCACGGCGATGCCGTACAGATCGCGATTGCGATGGCCGGACAGGTACAGCGCGGCCTCCCGAAGGGTCTTGCTGGGCAGCGTTCCGGTGTGGACCGCAGCGCCGCCAGGCGCCGGTTTCTTCTCGACGATGGCGACCTTCTTGCCGAAGTACGCGGCCTGCGCGGCGCCCTTCTCGCCAGCGGGCCCCGCACCGACCACGAGCAGGTCGAAGTGGTTTTCCCTCACGCTCCCGAGGTTAGTATAGATTCGTCCTCGTGAACGAAGCGGATCGACGTGCCGTGCTCGCGCGGCGGGCGGCTTTCGTCAGCGCAGCGCTGGCCACCCTGGGTTGCTCGCCGGCGCGCCCCGAGCCGCGCGAGCCGGAGGTGGTGGCCGTACCTCCCGCACCGGAAGATGCAGGGACCACGGCCCAGGCCGACGCCGCGCCCCCGCCGCGCTCACCCAGCACCAAACCCGGCGAGCCGCCGTCCATGGACGTGCCGGCGGGCGTGAGCGAAACCGCGCAGAAGCGCTACACGCACCTGTTCGAGTCCATGCGCGCGCTGTACGACACCGTCGACAAGATCGAAGAAGCGCTGCCCAGCTGCAACGTTCAAGACGCCGCCTGCGAAGCGCGCTGGCGGGACGTCGCGGACCAGCTCCTGGAGATCCGCAAGACCCGCAGCTTCATGTATTTCTGTCCCGGCACCAGCGACGAAGCGCGCCAGTTCGCCGAGGCCCAGAAGGCCCACGAGGAGTACTTCAACGGGCGCCTGGGCAAGGTGAACACGCAGATCGACGCTGCCTGGTCCGGTCACGAGGAGCGCTGGAAGAAACTCCAGGAAGACGCCTACCAGGCCAAGCCGTTCCCGTGTCTCAGCTTCGCTTGTCAGGATTGGTGAGGGTCAGCTCTCGACGCGATTGCGACCTTGACGCTTGGCCCGGTAGAGCGCGGTGTCCGCCCGCGAGATGAAGTCTGCCGGCGCGTCCCCGCGGTGCAGCTCCGCGCAGCCGATGGATATCGTCACTTCCGGCAGCTCCACGCCGTCGTGCATGATCAGGGGCGTGAACGCCACCGCGCGCCTCAGCCGCTCTGCCGCCACGTGGGCGCCCGCCAGATCCGTACGGGGCAAGAGGGCCGTGAGCTCCTCACCGCCGTAGCGCGCCAGCAGATCCGTCGGGCGCAGTCGCTCCTTCAGGACCTGCGCCACGGCGAACAGCACGAAGTCTCCCGCGGCGTGGCCGTAGTTGTCGTTGAAGCGCTTGAAGTGATCGATGTCGATCATCAGCACGCTCAGCGGCTCGTTCTGCATCGCGCTTCGGCGAGCCTGGCGCGGGAGCATCTCTTCGAGCCAGCGACGATTGTGAAGGCCCGTGAGCGCGTCCACGCTGGCGTGGCGGCGATAGAGCTGCGCCAGGCGCCGCCCTTCGGAGATGGTCTCGTTGTTGCCGCGCAGCCGCGTGGACAGGATCGACAGCAGATTCACCGCTATCTCGTGGCTGGAGTAGATCAGCGACCAGAACACCATCGGGGTCAGCACCACCACCCGGGTCGGCTCTGCTGCCACCACGTGAGCGGAGCGGGCGCCGTTGTCCACCAGGGCCAGCTCGCCCACGGTCTCGCCGGGGCCGACGCTCGACACCTCGTCGGACTCCAGCGCGCCCACCCGCACGGCGCACTTGCCGCTCAGGACGATGAACACCTCGTGCCCCAAAGTGCCCGCCTCGATCAGCGTCTCCCCGGGCTCCAGGCTGCGCACCGGACAGCCCGAGAGCAGGTCGAAGGCGGCGTCCAGCGGGACGTCCGCAAACAGCGGCGCCCCCGCGAGCTCCTTCAGGGCCAGCGGAGCGCAGGTCACCGCACGCCGGGTCCCGGAGGAGCTGGGTACGGGGTGGGGGACCGCTCGCGCCGTGGGGAGGTCGCTGCCCGCGTCCTCGGGAAATGCGTCTGGAACGGCGAATCGACGTGTCATGGCCAGCCTCGAAGGCCCCGGCTAGGGCCTCGGCAATCCTGAACGGACGGCTGGCAGGGATCTTGAGGGGCCCTCAGTCCAGAAGGCGCAGGGCGAGCTCCAGGTAGTCCGTCGCCGTGACGATGCCGACCAGGTTCTTCTCGGCGTCCACTACCGGCAGGCAGCCGAGCTTGTTCTCCATCATGAGCTTGCCGGCGGCCTTCAGCGGCTCGTCCGGCCCCACCGTGATGAGCTCGGTCTGCATCACGTCCCGCACGAACAGGTTCTGGTTCATCAGCCGGGTCTTTTGCGCTCCGCCGGGCTCCAGGGCGCTGGCTGCGGCCCTGAGCAGATCGCGATGCGTGACCAGACCCACCAGCTTGCCGTCATCCACCACGGGCAGGTGGCGGAAGCGGTAGCGGTTCATGCCCTCCTCGATCTTGTCGAGGTTGTCCTCTTCGTAGAGGGTGATCACCTCGCGGGTCATGATCTCGGACACGAGCTGCGGCTTGTTCGGCATGGCTTCCCTCCGGGGCGGATTTTCTATCACGGCCGCTCTCGTCACGTCGACCGCGACCCCAAAACCTGGTCGAGGAGCGCGAGGACGCCCCGCCGCGACGGGGTCGTCGCTCCCCGGGGCGACAGGCAGGTGCCCCGCACGCAGCGGGGGCAGCCATCCTCGCAGTCGCAGCCGAGGGCGATCTCCCGGGCCCAATAGAGCACGTGGCGCACGACCTCGCTGCTTACGGCCCGGGCAAATCCAACCTCTCCCGGATGGCGGTCCACGACCAGCAGCGCCGGGTCGTCTCCTCCCTGCCAGCCCACGTCGAGGTCCTCCTCGCCGTGGCGCACGAAGGCCGGCAGCGCCGCCCGCGTCAGGTGCGCGAGGGCGTGGAGCGCCGCGTCGCTCGCGCCGTCCAGGTGCAGCGCCGCCACGCGGGTCTGGTAGCTGACCTCGATGGGCGCTTCGTAGCCGAGCTCGTCCGCGCGGGCGCGGGCTTCGTGAGCGATGCGAACGCCGAACACCGTCTCCTTCAGCGCCACCTTCGGTTGGTGAAAGCGCACGCTGGCACCGGCGCCCAGATGGAGCTCGTTGCCCCGCCCTGGCAGCGCCAGCTCGATGCTGCGCACGCGGCTGGTGAGCAGCCGGCGGCGCTCCGGCTCCGCTAGCAACACGCCTCCGCCGATGTCGGTCTGCTCGTCCGGCATCAGCACCCGGTAGCGCCGGCCGTCCACCACGAACACGCGCCCCGGGTACGCTACGCTTGCGATGCGCACTGCGTCCGTGCTGAGGATCACTTCGCCGTCCGCGCGATCCAGGAGCTTCCCCGTCGCCGCGCTCGAAGCCACGGTGCTGCCGCGCTCCGCCGGCGGCGCGGACAGCGACAGCTCCACGTCCTGACTCGAGGTTCCATCCCGCGACAAGAGCCGTCGCTCCCGCGCCATCACCCGCGGCGCCGCAGCCGCATCCGTCACGCGCTCTACCGCCCGCACCGGGAAATCCCGCACCGCATCGCTGCGCAGCAGCGGCGCTTCCGCCACCGCGCAGCGCAAGTGCCGCTCTGCCAGCTCCAGGTTGTCGGGGGCCGCCACCAAGCTCGAGCCGAGGGTCAGCATCGGATGCAGGCCTTGCGGCGCGAGCCACTCGGGATGCTTGGCGAACAGCCGGCTCATGGGATCCGGATCCGGTATCCACACGTTGACCATGCGGTCCGCTCGAACCACCACGCCGGGCGCTGCTTCTTCTTCGCCCTCATCGTCTGCTTGTTGGTCCGCCGCGGCCTCTTCGGGTTCCGCCTCTTTCTCGTCCTTCGCTTTGGGCTTCTCGAACCCGCCAAAGGGCAGCTCCACGTGCTCCACGTCCCCCCGGCGCCCGCCGATTTCCTGTGCCGAGGCCGTCCACACGCCGATGGCGCTGCGCCCCGCGTGCCGCGTGAAGAAGCCGAGCATCGCCGCCTTGTCGGCAGACAGTCGCGTGACGAGGGCCTCGGCCTGGTCGAGCTTCAGGTGCGTGTCGTCCCCCGGGCTGATCACCGCCTTGCCCCAGGTCAAGAGCACGCGGTTCACCTGCTGCTCTTGCTCGAAGGTCGACAGCACCGAAGAGAATCCCCAGTTCTCTGCGCTGTAGCCGCAGGCGATGGCCACGCCGCGGCTCGCCACCGCGGGGTGGAGCTCCGCCGGAGCTTGTGGCTCCGCAACCAGAACCTGCTGCATCGGAGCGCCGCGGCTGTCGGACTCGGGCCCGACGACGGTCAGGGTGGAGCCCATCAGGCGCTCGCAGAAACCGAGGACGTCCGGGCCGAAGGGGGCCACGGTGCACAGCACCTGCGGCTTACCGCCCTCCAGCTTCGCCGCGCGGTGAAGCCGACGCATCACGTACATCAGGTTCGCGCCCACGGCGCCCGCGTAGCGATCCAGATCGATGCCCACCACCAGGGAGAGCCCCGCGAGGAACGCATCCCAGTCCGTTCGCGCGGCGCACAGCTCGGAGTGCAGCTCCTCTGGGGTGGCGAACACGATCTGCGGCTGCCGCGTACGCAGATCGAGGCCGCGGCGGCCCTGATTCGCCAGATCGTGATGGTGGATCGCCCAGCGCCAGCCGGACTTGCGCGCCAGCTCGCGGAACGCGCGGGCTCGCCGCGCGCTTTCCGCGCGGTCCGGCGAGAGATACAGCACGCTGCCGCCGCCGAGGAGCACGGCTCGCAGGGCGAGCAGATCGCACAGCGTGCGCCGGCCGCTCAGCGGCGGCGTTTCCATCAATACGTTCTTGCCCTCGAGGATCGCTTCCGCCGCCGCCTCCTGGTGCACGTAGAAGCCGTCGATCTCGAGGTCCCGGAGCACGTCGGCGAGCATCGCGCTCTCCTCCGCCACGCGGGTGCGGGCGGCCAGGTGCTCGCCGTTGCCGGCCAGGGTGCCGCCGTCGCGCACGTCGAGCTGGGGACCGCGCGGATCGCTGGACAGCGCACGGACCAGCTGCGCCGGGTCGCGCTCCGTGACCTCCGGCTCGGCGCCGGCCTTCGCCTTGCGCTCGCGCTCCTTGGGCGGCTTGGGCGGAAGGACGAGGTTCAACGCCAGGCCTTCCACGACGATGGCGAGCAGCGCCCACACCGGCGGCGCCACGGCGCCGCTCACCGCTGCGGGCAAGCTCAGCACCTGCGCCCAGCGTAGCCCACGCACGAGCTTTCGATTCCACTCCTGGAAGCGGGGTTCCGCGGCGCCCGCTTCGAAATGCCCGGCGAGCTTGTAGAACCGCTCCGCGAAGGAAGTGCCGAGCTCCGCCTCGATCTCCCGGGCCACGCCGCCGTCCCCCTTGGTGAGCCCCAGGGCCCAGGCGGTGACCATGGCAATCGCCACGAACACGCTGTAGAGCAGCATGTAGCTGATGCCGAGCACCACCGCGTGGCGCGAGGGGCCGAGCTGTTCGACCGGCGCGTCCGACACACCCGTCATCCACTCGATCAGAGCTTGTGCGAAGGAACGCCCGGTGGCCGAGAGGTACGCGAGCAGCAGCGCGAACGCGATCCCCGCGACGAGCGCGGAGAACAGGAACACCGGGCCCGGGCCCAGGCGCTTCGAGCTCTGCCGAAGGGCCGACAGCAAGCGCCGCCCGACGAACGTGGCGATGAGCAGGGTGAGCCCGGTCTGCAGCACGGTGCCCAAGAGCGGCGAGTAGCGATACAGCGCCACCAGCTGATCGATGAGGCCGCTCACGACTTGCCCTCTCCGAGCACCACGATGCTCTCGCGGGTGAGGGCCGTACGCACCGTGACCAGGTGCACGCGATCTGGATCGCCGTGGGCCAGGGCTTGCGGCAAGCTGCGGGCGGCCTGTTTCGCTTCGCCCAGGGCGGCCAGCGCCCACTCCGGCGCGAACAGGTACTCGCGCTCCGCCGTGCGCTCGTCGAAGCCGGAAATTTCCAGCGGGACGCCGAGCTTGCCCGACAACTCCCGCACGAACTCCACCACGAAGGGGCCCGCGTGCTCCCCGAGCACTTCCGACGACGGCTCCACGTGGGGCCGCACGGCGGCGAGCACGTTGTCCGGCAACAGGTAGCTCGGTGCGTCCTCGGCGTCCGCGCGATCCTCGGACAGCGACTGCTCGAACAGCTTCTGCGCCAGATCCGGCGGCGGGCGCATGGCCTCATACGTCGAGGCCATCAGCTCCGACGACGCCCGCGTGCGGTACAAGAGGTCGCCGCCCTCGCCGCCCGCGGACTCGCTGGCCATGCGGCTCGCCTCGCCTTCGAACTCGCGCCGCAGGCGCGACAGCGCCGCCCCGATGCCGGTCAGCCGATCGACGTCGCGCGACGTGGCGTCGCGCAGGCGTGACAGGGCGCGGAGCGCCCAGGCGCGCATGACGAAGGCGAGCCGCGCCTCGTAGTAGCGCAGGATCGAGGGCTCGATGGCGTCCGACAAAAAGCGGCCGACGGCAGCGCGGAGATCATCGCGCGCCGCGAGCAGCGCTTCGTGACGTTTCTTCTTGTGCCGCGCGAGCCAAAAGCCGATGGCCGCGCCGAACAAACAAAAAAGCCAGAGGTAGACCCAGGGAGCTTCCACCACGTAGGCGAGGGGCCCCGTCACGCGGATGGAGCTCGCGGATGGAGCGAGGGACAAGAGCGGAACCTTGCGCCACAGCAGCGCCACCACGATCCACTTCGGCAGGAACGCGCAGAGCGCCGTGGCCACCGCCGCGGCCAGCACACCGAAGGCCACCAGCCGGTACGGCCGCGGTCTCAGGGTGCTCTCCTCTCGCAGCCCGCGAAACGCCGACTCGACCTGGTCCGGCTTCGGGAACGGCGGCAGCCGTTCGGTCCGGAGCTTCTTCGACAGCCGCTCGGTCTGCCGCGAGCTCTGGGCGTGCACCTGTTCCGCCAGGCGGAGGGCGAGGCCCCAACCGTGCGGCCCCGATCGCTCCAGCTCGAACAGCGCTGCCCGGGCGTCCGCCAACAGCTTGCGCGAGTGCGTGAGGCCGCGCTCGTCCGCCACCCGGCTGAGCTCGTCCATCTCCAGATCGTCCAGTCGCCGCACCAGCGCATCCACCGTTTGCTCCAGCGACTCGTAGAAGCCCCAGCCGTAGCTCTGATCGCGGATCTGTTCCGGCGTGTCGCGCTCGGAGATGCCGGGAAAGCTCACGTGCGGCGCCTGCGCGCGGAGCAGCTCGATCAGATCCTCGCCGGACTCGTGCTTCACGATGGCGGCTTCGAGATCCTCCGCGCTGGTCACCAGCCGGCTCGCGCGCGCCGCGCCCGATGCAGCACCCGCCGCCGGTACGTCGAGCATGCCCTCGACGAGATCTGCAGCGCTCTTCGCCACGCAGTACTGACCCAAGGTCAGCTCCAGCGTCGCGCAGCCGAAAGAGGCGAACAATCTCCGGTCCCGGAGCTCCCCCGGCGGGCTTCGGAGAAAGTCGCGGATGGGCTGTTCTTGTCGCAGCCTGCCGCGGAGCATCAGCGACAGGAAGCTCACCACGGTGCTGGACAGCTCCGAGAGAGAGAGCTCGTAGCGACTGGTTTGCTGCTCCACCACGAACACCCGGGGGACCAGGGCCGAAGGGTGTTGTTGGCTCGGCGCGGGAGCAAAAGCGTCGGCCTCGATGCGCGTCAGAGCCGCCGCGGCCTCCGCCGGGGCACGTCCGCTGCGCGACCCGCTGAGGCCGAGCACCGGCGAGAGCGTGAGGTTCGGCTGGTCGTGCGCCGAGAAAATGTGGCTGTACCGCGCTCGCAGGCGTGCTCCCACGCGCTGGATCAAATCCGGCACTGCGCTGCAGGCGTCCGCTTCACCCAGGTCCGCCACGATGAATACGTCCAGGGCCGGACGGCGATCGTCGCCGGGCGCGCGGCTCGAAAGCAAACCGGCGAGGCCCAGCAGGCGCTCCGCGGCGGCGAGCACGCGCTCCACGGGATCGCCGTCGCTCTGACCTTCGAGCAGGAGCGTCTGCGCCGTTTGCAGCGGACGGAGGCGCGCCACCACCTCGGCACCAAAGCTGCCGAGGCCGAAGACGATGGTGGGGCTCGAAACCCGGCTCAAGGCGCCACTTACATCTTGGCGAGCAGCGCCTCGAGGGCCTGCTGGGCAGCGGCGAGCTCTTGCTCGACGAACACTTGCTCCTTGCCTTCCAGAGCCAGGCGCAGGCGCTTGAGCTCATCGAGGTGCGCGCCCACCAGGCTGTTCGCGCCGGTCTTGTCGCGGTCTTCCACGAACTTGCTCTGCTTCTCGTCGATGGCCTGAACCAACCACTCCCGGATGGGCAGCTTGGCCTCGCGGAAGCGCGCGAAGGCGGCGTCGCGGAACCTGCCGAGATTGCGATCCCGCTCGGGAATGTCCTCGTTCGCGAAGCGGAACTCGCCATCTTCCGTCGCGGCCACCAGGCCCAGGCACTGCGCCCACACGAACTGCACCAGCTCCTCCGCGGCGCGGTTGGACTGCACGCGGTCGCGCTTCTCGAGCCAGGCCTTTCTGCCGTGCCCCGCGACCACCGCCTTGGGCGCGATGTCCGCCAGACACGACAGCTCGTCCGGCGCGCCCTCCCATCGCTTGTCGATGTGCAGCGGTATGTCCGGAACCTTGCGGCCTTCGCAGTGCTCCGCGTGGGTGGCCGCGTGCTTGGGTTGGAACGGCAAATCCTGCCAGCGGTACACCTTGCCCCGGGCGAGCTCGTCCCGCTTCACGTAGTGATAGCGGTCGTAGTAGTCGTCCATGCTCTCGATGCGATAGAGCGGCATGCCGAGCTCGCTCCAGTAGAAGGTGACCCGCTTGGGGTCGTCCTGTCGGAGCACGTCGCCACCCTTGACCGGGAAACGCTCGTTCTCGAGCAGCGCGGCTTTGACCTTGTCGTCGTCCAGGTACGCCGGGTGGGTGACCACGTAGCGCTTGGGCTCGATGCTGGTGGCGCGCTCTTCGCGCCGGAGGCGCAAGAACGGCGCGCACTTCTTCGCCGCGTAGTGGATCTTGTGGTGGATGTAGTCGTCCACGTCGGCGGTGGTCACCGACTCCATGGCCAGCTCCCACTCGCTCAGGTGGTCGCGATAGCGATGCGTGGCCGGGTCGCCGTGGTGCTTTCGCAGCTTGGACCAGGCCAGCGCCAGCCGCGCTTCTTCCCGCAGGCCGGAGGCGATTTCGAGGCCCATTTCGTCCAGGCCCCGCGGCTCGTCCTTGCCCAGCACGCGCTCCGCCCACAGCGTGCGACCGATCTCGACCAGGGCCTCGCTCACGGCCGCGCTCATGTGGCGCTCGTGGTGCACCGAGGCGTAGGCCTTCTGCACGGTGGGGAAGATCTTGCCGGGGTCGTAGTCCGCCGCGGGGTTCTCGCGCCGTTCGAACACCCAGTGCCACATGCGGAAGGGATCCGGATCCTCGTAGTTCTGGAAGATTTCCACGTCGAGCACGTGCTCGTTGGACAGGCCGCCCTCGTCTCGTCGCACGCCGAAGCGGCGCAGCTCCTCGCAGGAGGCCTCGAGCTTGGCGCGGATGTTGGTGAGCTCGGCGAACAGCGCGCCGAGGCGATTCTTCCGTTCCTCCACCGCCCGCAACAGGTCCTCGCACAGGTCCACGGTGCCGGCGCTGGCGAGACGGGTCTGCTCCGGGCCCTCCATGTTGCTCCGGTACCAGGCCATGAACTCGGGGACGATCTCCTGCCCGTAGTCGTTGCCCCGTACGTACTCGATGACGGTCTTGGGGGCGGCGTCGGTGAGCCGCTCGACCCATTGCATGTAGCTCTGATCGCGGGCGCGCAGCACCTGCTCCGCCGTGGACTCCGCGGCTCGCGCCTTGGCTTGGCGCTCTCGCAGCGCGGCGGCGACGCGGATCAAGAACAGCCGCTCGAAGATGGGGCCTTGCTCGCCCACCAGCTTGCCAAAGCTGTGCTCGTGCTGGTCTCCGGCGACCTCCTTGGCGATGAAGCCGGATTCCTGATCGATCTTCTCGCGGGCCTCGCCGGCGGCGGTCTTCCACGCCTCCAGCCGCTTGGGCATCTGGATGCGGACGCTCTCGGGATCCTCGTCGTACTCCAGCAGGCGGTCTTCGCTCCAGCGGGGTAGGGACACGTGCCCCGCCAGACGGCCGCACAGCTCGCCGTCGAACACGCGCAGGAAGCGGTCCACCGCGCCTTGAAGCTCCGGATTGCCGTCGCAGCCGTCCACGATGCGGCGGTAGAAGCCGCCCGTCTCTCCCGGCAGGTTCGCCTGCATCAAGAGGGAGCGGACGAACTCCTGGTCTCGCCGCTCGCGATCCGTGTGAGTGTCGCTCTCGGGCTCCGGCTTGTCGGGCAACGCGAAGGTGTGGTTCAGCGCCTCCACGGCGAAGCGATGCCCGCAGTACTCGAGGATGTCGTTGTCCGGTACCGCCAGCACGCTGAGGCCGAAGCTGCCGTAGCGCTTGGTGTAGTTCTGGTGATCCGTGACGCCCATCTCGCGTTCGTCGTTGTCCGCGGTGGACGCCTGACGGCCGAGGATGTCGCTGAAGATCTGCGAATAGGCGCTGTCCGCGATGGCCTGGAACACCTGTCGGGTGTCGGTGATCACCTCGCGCCCCGCGCCGATGTCATCTACCAAGTACACCTGGTCGAAGGCACGGCGCCGTACGATTTGCCGCTCTTTGGCCCGCGGATCGTACTGGAACTCCACCGGCTCGTCGTCGCTCGCCGCTTGCATGTGCTCGAGCTCCGTGAGCGCGGCGTAGCCGTTGGCCATGATCTTGTCGAGCTGCTGTGCCGGGAGCCCCGCGCGGCGGAACACCGCGGGCAGCACGAAGGTGCCGACCATCTGCGGCCGCGCGTGCTCGCGGAACAGGTCGAACAGCAGGTAGGCGAGGGGCAGGAACGCGCCGCTGCCGGTGCCGCCGGCAAGGCTCGCGTAGAAGTGCACCATGGGCGCCTTGTCCTGGTCCCGGAAGCGCGAGTCGATGCCGAAGGAGCGCCCTACGGCCTGCTCCAGGGAGGTGAAGACCTCGGGCTTGAACTTCAGCGTGAAGTACATGCTCAGGCGAGATTCGATGCGGATCTGCCCGGCGCCGGCGCCCGCCACGTCCCGCGGCAGGTAGTACTCGGGCCACCAGGAGGTGAACAACGGATCTTCCGGGGCGCCGCGCTCGCCGAAGGCGTGCGCAACGAAGGCGCGCTTGTCGAAGTTCGAGATCGGTACCCGGACGTCGACGCTCTCGGCCTGCTTCAGCTCGTGCTGATCGGTATCGAAAGCCATGAAGTGCACGAGGTCCGAGTAGCGCGCGTACTCGCCCTTGCGCCGCTTCAGCTTGCGCGCGATCTCGTTGACGATCTTGCTGCCGCAGCCGCCCAACCCGATGAACAGGTGGGGCGGGATTTTCATCTTTTGAATCATCGACTCCCCGCGTCCGAGTGGTGCGAGGGGAGCATATCGACCGGGCCCACGATGGGGAAGCGCTCCTTGACCAGTCGCGATCCGCTCCGGCCTTGTGGCAGGCTAGCGCCGTGGGTCCCGAGATTTTCATGTTCATTGCCGGGTTCGGCGGAGTGCTCGCCCTGCTGGCATACGTAGCTCGCAAGAGCGCCGACGCGCCCATGCTGCCGCCGCCTCCCCCCATCAAGGCCGAGAGCATCACGATTCCCGGCTCCGGCGATGCCAAGCTCGACGCCTTGGCGCGGGAGTTGGATCTGACGCGCGACGTGGACGCCGTGCGGCGTGCCGGCCCGCCGAAGGTCGTGGTGGAAGCGAAGCCCCACGGGGCAGCGGAGCCGGCGCAGTTGGTGCTGAACGCGGAGATCGAGATCGCGCCGCCCCTGGGGCTGCGGCTCAAGGTCGCGCCGCGGGGCATCGGCGCCTATTTGGGGCTGTCCCCCACGAACACCGTGGTGAGCGAGGCTTTCGACGCGCTGCTCGACGCCAGCGCGCTGCATCTGGATCAGGCGCGGGACTTGTTCGCCGGTGAGCTCGGCGACTGGGCGGAGCAGCTGGCGCGGGATGGCGTGAATCCACGCATCGACGACGACAGCCTACGTCTCTCGATCCCGGGCCGCGTGAGCGAATCGCGGGTCGTCGCGGCCGTGGAGCTCGCGGTTCGGCTGGCCAAGGCGCTGCCCAAGGCGCGGGCCAAGCTGCCGCGCCCGGAGATTGAGCGTGAGGTGCTCGAAGCATTGCGCCCGTTGGCGCTCGCGCTGGAAGGACGCCTCGACGAGCAGCGCTTGTCGATTCGATCCCAGCAGGAGCTGGCGACGATCGAAGTGGACGCACAGTTCTCCGAGGAAGACGGCTGGCGCACGCAGTTCTCCGCCTTCTTCGAGCGGCCGCTCTTGTGCGAGGTGCAGGTGACGGATCGCACCGCGCACTCGCGTTGGGAGCTTTGGCGATCGCCGGACATCGAGCTCGGGGACGCGCCGTTCGACCAGGCCTTCGTCATCCGTGGAGAGCCCGAGGACGAGGTGAAAAGCGCCCTTTCCGCGGCGGTCCGACAAGCCCTGCAGAAGCTGTCGGAGCTGACGGATGCAGTGAGCATGGATCGCTCCTCGCTGTCCGCCGTGGTGGAAGATCTGGTTCCGGACGCCGCGCGGGGGGAAGCGATCGTGCAGGCCCTGCTCGAGGTCGTGGCGCCGCTCACAGCTCGCAGCGGCGGCGACCAGGGCGCGTATCGTTAGAGCGGCGTGACGCGCACCACCAGCTGGTGCTCGGCGGAGCTGCCCTTGCCGCAGCCCACTTCGAACACGCCGCTGCCGGCGTCGGTGAAGCTCACGCTGGCGCCGTCGCACTCGGCGCTGATGGGCGTTCCCAAGACGGGCGCAACGGCGATGCGATGGGGCGCGCTCACCCGCGGGTTGCCGCTGAAGCTCAGGGTCATCACGCCGCTGCTCGCGTCGTAAGAAAAGCTCTTGGGCCAGCCAGCGACGGCGGCCGGACGCACGCGGGCGAGCGCGCGCTTCACGCTTTCGCGCTGGTGGAAGCTGCCGTCGTAGTCGAAGCAGCCCCAGTGCCCTTGGCTCTGTTCCTTCCACACCCAGAAGAAGGACGACGCGCGGTATTCCTCTTCCAGCTCGCTCTGCCAGCGGAAGTAGTTTTCGGCTTGGATGCCGTTCGGATCGTAACCCCACTCGGTGATCACCAACGGCGCGCTCCAGCTGTCCGCCTCGGTGCGGGCGTTCTCGTTGGAGCGGCGCAGGGTCTCCTTGGTCATCGCTTGCTTGTCGGCGTCGGAGCCGACGAAAGCGAGGGTGTACACGTGGGGTGAGTAGCCCGTCATGGGCCCGAGCGGCGCTTCCGCCAGGGAAGAAGCGTCGGTGAAGTTCCGGGTGACGGGCGGCTCGAAGAGATACAGCTTCCCGGGTGCAGCGACGCGCATGCGTGGGTACGCTTCCGAGTTCAAGCGCGCGACGCCGTCGTCCGTGGCCTGCGGCTCGTTGAAGATCTCGAAGCCGATCACCGTGGGATCGTCCGCGTAACGCGCGGCGACCTGCTCGGTCATGCTCGCGAAGCGCTGGCGGAGCTCGCTGCCCTTCGCGCCGTCACCGAAGAAGGTCTCGAAGGCGTCCAACACCTGCTTGCTCAGCCGGCGATCTTCCAGATCCGTCAGGGGCCCCTCGAGGAGCTGGGTCGGCGGCGGCGAGATGGCCCACAGCGGCGCTCCATCCTCGCCGATCTCCTTGCTGTAGGCGTCCTGATGAAAATCGATGAGCACCTGGAGGCCGGCGCTGGCCGCCGCAGCCACCGCGCCATCGACCTTGGCCAGGTAGCTCTCGCTCAGGCCGCCGTCCGCCGTGGGCTCGATGCCGCTCCAGCTCACCGGCAGGCGCAGCGCATCGAAGCCGAAATCCCGCATGGCCGTGGCGTCGGCGGCGTCGAAGGCCGGGATCTGTTCCAGAGGCGTGCGGCCGTCGTCGAAGGTCACGTCGAACACACCCTCCACCCGCGCGTTGACGCCGCGCAGGTACACCACGCGCCCCGCCGTATCGACGAGCTCGCCGCAGTGGACCCCCAGCGGATTGCCCTGGGCAGCGGCCGCGGCGCAGGGTGCGTTGTCGCTCGGCAGCGGCTCCGGCGCGTCGTCGCTGCCGCAGCCGGTAGTCGCCAGAAGGAGGAGAGCGAGGGCGCGCATCAAGTTCTAGTGAGCCACACTTCGTAGCGATCGCCCAGACGGTAGCGCTGCTCCCAGCTGCCGCGGAACGGCTTCGTGCGCTCCGCTTCCGGCACCGCGCCCACCTCGATCACCGGTGTGCCCTCGGGTCGAACCTCGAAGCCCGATCCCGAAGCCACGAAGCTCACCAGGGGCTTCGCCTTCTTGCCCAGCGGAAACCGAAAGCGCGCGCTCCGGTAGGCGCCGCGCTTCTGGTAGCGCTTGATGAGGGAGTCGCTCTCGAAGGGCTCGCCGAGCTCCTGGTAGTGGATGCGGGCCTTGGGCGGGAACTTCGCCGCCACGGCGCGCCCGACGAGCCAGATCAGCAGCAACAAGAGCCCGAGGCCGATGGCGATCTCCGTGCGGTATTCCCGCAGCCAGCGCGACAAGGTCCAGGCCCGCAGGGTGCCGTCCACGGGCGCGGTGAACTCGCTCTCGGTGCTCGAAAGCTCGCGCTCCGCAAGGCTCAGGCTGAGCACTCCGCCGTAGCGGCGATCCGTGCTGCGGAGCTCGCGGTCGTTGGCGAATCGGAACGAGAGCTCGGCCTCGCGTCGGTCCGGCCCGAGGCTCACGCGTTGGGGCTCGACCACCAGATCCTTCGCGGCCTCCGGCGGCAGCGTGACGTCGAAGTCGAGCGGCACCGGTAGCGTGGTGGGAGCCGTCAGCCGTACCTTGACGCGCGCGATGGTGCCCGGCTCCGCCATGGTGTCGAAGCGCAGCGGATCGATCGCAAGCGCGATGGGGATCTGATGGATGACGCGCAGCGAGAGCTTCTCGGGCTCCACTTGCAGGAAGCCCTCGGCGTGATCGGCGCTCAGCGTCACCTCGTAGGGCGCGTCCCGCGGGGCCAGCTTGCCGAAGTCGAAGGCGACGGTGTCCTTGCCCCGCGCCGGAATGTTTTTTTGCGGCCGGCCGCTCACGCTCACGTGGAAGGTGACCTTGTCGAGGTAGCTCGGGTCGCGCGCCACGGGCTTGCCCTTGCCACTTCGCAGGGCGGCCTCGCCGCGCAGGGGCGCGGTCTCCGCCAGTACCTTGGGCAGCTTCTCCAGCCTGAGCGACGTACCCACGTCCGCGATGGCCCACACCGAAAGCGGCCCCGAGCCGCTGGTGCGCCGCACGGTGAGGGCGCCGGGCTTGGGCGCCGAAAGGGATGCGATGGCGTAGCCCCGGGGTTTTCGTCCGCGTTCCACCCGCACGATGGGATGGCTCGGCTCTGCCACGCCACCGCGTTCGAGGCGAATGCTGGCCTTGGGGTCGTCGAGCCGCGCCACCACGTGGAGCTGTTCTGCGTCCGCGGGGATCTCCACGCGCACGCTGTCCGACGCCGGCGGCTTGAGCACCGCGGCCCCCACCAGCGCCGCGAACACGTCCGTGAAGAACTCCGGGACCCGGTCCGCGCTGCTCGCGAGCAAGAAGCGCCCACCGGTGCGCTGCGCGACGCTCTCGAGCAGCGCGCGGGAGCGCTTGGCACCGGCCACGGCCTTGCCCAGGCCGATCACGAACACCTTTGCGTGGCCGCGACTCAGCTGATCCGCGGCGCCAAGCACGCCTTTCTCCAGCCGAGCACGATCCGCCTCCGGCAGCCGAGGATTCTCGAATCGCGTCTGCGCGCTGCAGTGGCCGGTGTCGTCCGCGGGATCGTACTCGCCGTCGGTCAAGAATACGACGAGCCTCCGCTCTCCCTTAGGAGCTGGGCTCTTGAATGTTTGTGCGGCGCGGGCAAGACCCTTCGCGTAGTCGGTACACTTCTGGTCCGGCACGACCCCGTCGAGTGCCGCCTCCAGGGCGTCGTGGGCGTCCCCCTTGGCGCTCATCACGGTCTTCGCTTCGCTTCCGAAGCTCACCACGGTCACCTGGTCCCGGGCATCGGCCAGATCCACGAGCAGGCGCGCCGCCAGGCGGGCGAGCTGATCCGGATCGTTCTGCTTCATGCTCAGGGAGGTGTCGAGCACCACCACCACGCGGAGCCGCGCGGGGCTCTCCGCGCGCGCCGTGGCGCTGCACAAGAGCAGCGCTGCCCACAGAAACGCGACGAAACGCTTGGGCATCAGCGCCGCCGGCGGCGGGCCAAGGCCGCGCCGAGGCCCAGGAGCGAGAGCATCAGCGCGCCGCGCGGCGAGCCCTTCTCTCCGACGCGGCAACCGCTGCAGCCGCCCTTGGCAGACAGCGTGGGACGCGAGCTCGAGCCTGCCGTGATGGTCACGCTGGCGGTCGTCTTGTTGTCCGAAAGCGAAGTCTCGCAGCCGATGCCGGACGTGATCTTGGCGTCCACGTGGGCGTTGAAGTCTTCGACGGTTTCGTTCGCCGTCACCGTGAGCGCCACGTTGGCTGCAGCACCCGGCGCCAGGCTTCCGATGTCGCAGCTGAGGCCGCCTTCGGTGGTGCAGCTGCCTTGGGTGGGCTCGGCGCTCACGATGTGAACGCCGCTCAGCGTTGCCGTGAGCTTCACGCTGGCCGCTTCCACCGTGCCTTGGTTCGTGGTGGTGAGGTCCACGATGAACCCGCTACCCGCGTCCACGCTCTCCGGGCTCGCCGAGGTCAGGGCCAAGTTGCCGGTATCGCCGTTGGCCAGGGCCACGATCTCCATTCGCTTGCCGGCCACGTTGTTGTGGTGGAGCAGCAACAGCTTGGGCAGCTCGCCGTTCGTTGCCGCGTCCCCCGCGACGTCCACCAGCACCGGCTCCGAGCCGCTGTAGATGGGCCGCGCGTTCAGGCCGTGGGCGGCGGTGTCCAGCGCCGGATGCGCGGCATCGAAGCTGATCCAATCCGTCTGGTCTCCGCTCACCAGCTGTTCGGTCGTTTGCGTCGCGGCGAGGTAGGAGAACTGCGTGTGCTCTGCCGAGAGACCAATGTCCTTCAAGAACGCCGACAGCACGATGACCGAGTTGTGGAACGGCGCCGTGTCCAGCGTGTCGGCGCTGACCATGTTCAAGAAGCGCTTGGACGCGGTGGGCTGTCCGGTCTTGGCGTCGTACGTGGTGGCGGCCAACACGTCGCCGTAGGGGCCGTCCTTGGTCAGCGCTTCACCGCGAATCAAGTAGTCCTCGGCGCCGTCTTGATCCGAGTCGATCAGGATGTTGACGGTGCTGTAGGGGCCACGCACCGGCGTGGTCCAGTCGCCGGCGACGGCCACGCCGAAGAAGGCCGAGGCGTCGTCGAAGGTGTCGGCTTCGGCCAGGTCCGTCGCGACGCCCACGGCGCGGAGATCCGCCGCCGCCCGCGCCGGATTGCTCTGGCTCGCCGGATCCTCCGGGCTCTCCGCGCCCAGCTGGAAGGCGGTGACCACGGGGTTCGGGTGAGCGGAGGAGCCGCTGATCGTCACGCTCACGGGGCCATCGCTTTCGCCAGTCGCACACTCCGGCAGGGGATCGGCGTGGCGATCCGCCGCTGCGCGCACGATGCCGTAGTACGGCACCACCAGATCCTGCGCGCCGGCACTGGAAGTGTCCGTCAAGGTGACGCGCCCGTTCGCCTCGACCAGGAAGTGTCGCGGCTGACCATACTGCTCGGCGTCCGTCGCGGAGTCGGGGCCCGGCTCTCCGAGCTTCGTCGGATCGAAGTCCAGCGTGGTCGTGATGGTGGCGCTCTGCCCAGCGGCCACGGTGACTTTCGTCGGGGACACGCTGACGACCACGCCGCCCAGCTCGCGCGCCGGCGCGACGCCCACGTCGTAGCTGACGTCCGCGCTGCCGTGATTCTCGATGATGGACGTCTTGGCTTCGCTGGTCGGCTCGCTGGCGATCTCGGTCTTGAAGCTCATGCCCACCACGCCGCCGTCCGGATCTGCCATCGCGGTCACGGTGCGATCCACGGCGCGCTCAACGGCCAGACGGCCCGAGCCGGACATGCCCACGGGATACGGCGCGCCGCTCGGATCCAGCAGCGGATCGACGCTGCCCACCAGGGCCGCCTTGATACGCGTCGGTTCCCAGGTCGGTTGCGCTTGGCGCATCAGGGCGGCTGCGCCGGCCACGAAGGGGGACGCCATGCTGGTGCCCTGGGAGCGGCGCGCCTTGGTGCCGGAGCCGACGCGCGCGGAGTCGATGGAAAATCCGGGCGCGGCGATCTCGGGCTTCAGGGAGTCGTCCGCCGCGCTGGGCCCGCGCGAGGAGAAGCCGGCCATCAGCTCCGTCCCAATGCCCGAGAACTTCACGGCGGGGTCCAGCGTCGCGTTCACGCCACTCGCGAGGCCGCCCTTGATCGTCGCGCCGTCCTTCTTCGTGATCATCACGCCCGGGATCGCCACGCTGCCCGGATCCCCCCCGCTCATGGCAAAGGGGATGGGATCGTCTTGGTTGTCGACGATGACGACGGCGACGGCGCCCGCGGCTTCGGCGCTCTGGAACTTCTTCACGAAGGTGCAGGCGCCGCGGTCGATCAGCGCGATCTTGCCTGCGAGCTCCGACCCGTTCGAGATCCCGCCGCAGCCGTTCGCGGGCTGGGCCATGACCAGGGGGCCGCTCACGGCGCCGGTGTCCAACAGGTGCGTGGTGAAGCCGCCTTCCACGGCGGCGTACTGGCCCGCCACGGACGCGGGGCTCGTGATCGTCAACGCGACGATCTCGTTGTCCGCGCTGGCCGCGACGGTGAGCACCTCCGGAATCGAGCCGGGGCTGCTGACGGAATAGAACGTGGAGCCTTCGTTGCCGGCCGCGGCGACCAGCATGCTGCCGGCCTTGGTCAGATTGGTGATGAGCTCCTCGGAGACCCCGGCACCGAGCGCGTAGGACGTGCCCAGGGACGCGTTCAGCACGTCGAGGCGATCGCTCATGTTGCCGTCCTGGTTGGGATCCACCGCTCGCTCCAGGGCGGACGCGAGGGCGTTGGTTCCGCCCGAGCACCCGAAGATCTTGAGCGCGTACAGCTTGGCTCGAGGTGCCACGCCGGGAGCGACGAGGAAGGCCGCGGGATCGAAGGTCTGTTCGTAGGGGCCGTCGTAGCTCTGGCCGTTCTTGAGCACGCCGGTGCCGGCGGCGATGCCGGACACGTGGGTGCCGTGGCCGCCCGAGACGTTGATGCTCTCGGGCTTCAGGCAGTCCAGTGGATCCGGGTCGGGCTCCGGTGTGGCGTTGCCCGCGGTGGCGTCGTAGTCGTCCCCGACGAAGTCCCACCCCCCGACGACCTTCGCGGTGGGGAACGTCCCGGGCTCGATGATCTTGGAGTCGTTCCCCGCGTACACCCCGGGATCCCCGGGACCACCGAAGTCGGCATGGGTGTAGTCGATGCCGGAGTCGATGATGCCGATGGTGATGCCGTCGCCCTGGAGCGGAGTGCTCTTGGCCCACACCTCGGGCGCGCCAACCACGGGTATGGCCGATGCCAGGGACGGTTCGAGCAATGGAACTCGTTCCGTGCGTCGCACTCCGGGAATGTGCTCGATGCGAGCCACGGCAGTCTCGGGGGCGAGCACCTGGATCACGTTGGCGAGGCGCGTGAGCTCCGCCGTGACCGTCGCGCCGAGCGCTTCGAGCTCGGGGCGCAGGGCGGCGTGCTGGCTCTCGAGCTCCGCGATCCGCTGACGTAGCGCGGGTGCCCTCGCCGGGTCGTCCGCGCGCGCGCCCGCGGGCAGGCTCTCGATGGCGCTGGGTCCCTCCAGCACCACGTACAGCGGGATCTGCTCGCTTGTGTTCGTGAGGGACGCGGCGTTGGAGCGCTCGGCGTCGGAAGGTTTCGATGGGGCTGCGCACCCGGCGAGAGCCAAGGTCGCGACGAAGATCGGGCTCACGGATCGATTCATGGCGCGGTGCTTGGGCATACCATCGCCTGAGGCTCGGGTGTACGCGCGGCTCAGTAGGCGAACAGCTCGAGCTCCGCGCCGAGGGGCAGGTGGTCGGACGCCTGGCGCGCGACGGTGCCGCGCGCCGGTCCCGCGTGACGCACCCGGACGTCGCCCCGCACGAAGAGCCCGTCCAACGGACGCACGGGCAGCCACGCCGGAAATGTTCGGGCTAGCGGTCCCGCGCGCGAGAACCCCGCGGGGTTCAGGAAGCTCGGCCCCAAGGTGCCCCACAGGTCGTTCAGGTCACCGCCCAGCACCACCGGCGTGCGTCCGTGCAGACCTCGGAACGGGTGACTCGACAAGAACCGCTCGAGCTGTCGCCCGCGCTCCGAGCCCGCGAGACCCAAGTGTAGATTGTGGAGCACGACGGTGCGCGAGTGGTTGCCGAAGCGCACGCGCGCCTTGGCCTGCAGCGCGCCCCGCTTCTTGCGCGTGCCAACGGTGAGATCCAGATGGTGGATGTCGTACAGCGGCCAGCGACTGAGTATCGCGTTGCCATAGCCTCCCACGCTGAAGCGATGCTCCGCGCCATAGGCGACGTGGGGCATACCGAGCTCGCTGGCGAGCAGATCCGCCTGGTCGTGGAAGCGCGAGCGCGGCATGTCCGCTGCCACTTCCTGCAGCAACGCGATGTCCGGCGCGAGCTTCGATAGCACCTCGATGGTGCGCTCGAGGCGGTAGCGCCGGTCCACACCCCCGATTCCTTTGTGGATGTTCCAGGTGACGACGGAAAAACGCATTTGTGGCCGGTTGTGGCGCCTGGGCGGTGGCGTCTTGTAAGCTCCATCGTAACCCATGTCCGAGTCGCCCCCGCCCAATCTCGAGGGACTCCTGGTCGCGGATCGCTACCGCGTGGAGCGACTCATCGGTCAGGGCGGCATGGGGAGCGTGTGGGCGGGGCGACACGTCACGCTCGGTCAGCTCGTCGCCATCAAGTTCATCCACGAGAAGCTCGCCGGAAGTCGCGAAGCGCTGCGCCGCTTCGACCTCGAGGCCAAGGCCGCGGCGCGGCTGAAGAGTCGCCACGCGGTGGCGGTGTTCGATCACGGCGTCACGCCCTCCGGGCAGCCGTACATCGTGATGGAGCACCTGGAGGGCGAAACTCTGGAACAGAGCGTGCGGCGTCGCGGACCGCTGGAGCTCGCCGAGGTAGCCGAGGTCGTGACGCAGGCGTCGCGCGCGCTGGCGGCAGCCCACGAGGCGGGCATCGTCCACCGCGATCTCAAGCCGGACAACATCTTCTTGGCGAAGGATCCCGAAGCGGTGCAGCGCGGCTACACCGTGAAGCTCGTGGACTTCGGCATCGCCAAGATCGTTCACGACGAAGCCGCGGGGGGTGCCGCGGCAACCCAGGCGGGCTCCGTGCTGGGCACGCCGCACTACATGAGCCCGGAGGCGCTCACGGCGTCGGCGCCGGTCAGCGCCGCGTCGGACATCTGGTCACTGGGCGCCTGCGCCTTCGCCGCGCTCACCGGGCAAACGCCGTTTCAGGGGGACGCCATCGGCGAGGTCGTGCTCAAGGTGTGCGCCGCGCCGATGCCCGTGCCCAGCAAGGTGAATCCGCGATTGCCGCGCACTTTCGACGCCTGGTTCGCCAAGGCGTGCACCCGAAACCCCGCCAGTCGCTTCGCCTCCGTCACGGAGATGGCGGAGGCCCTCTCCAATCTGGATCGCTGGGCCGGCGTGGAGAAGGACAAGACCGCGTACGAGCTCCGCGCCGCGACGCCCAGCAGCCTGGAGCTCGACTTGCCGGAGCCGAGCTCGGGGCGCGGCCGCACTCTCGCCGTGGTGCTCGTGTTCGCGGCCGTCGCCATCGGCGGCATCGGCTTCTATGCGATGCAGGTCGCGGATCGCGCCAACCAGGCCGTGCAGCAGACGGCGGCGAGCGCCGCGGCAGTGGTGGAGACGGAAAACGACAAGAAGCTCCGCGAAGCCGAGCAAGCGTTCTGGAACGACGTGAACGACGGCGGCGCCGAGGGCGGCGCGGACGCCGGCAAGCACCGCAAGAAGCCGCGCTGAGGCTGGCGCGACGGGTATCGCGCCGGACCAACAATCAAACGATCAGGGGGCGACGCGGGCGATGGCCACGGCTTGTTGCTGATTGGAGACCACCGGCGTGGTGGGGCCCCAAGCCGAGCCGCTGAGAGAGCCGACCAGAACGCCGCCGCCCGAGATCAGGGCCACGTGCGCGGAGAAGCTGCCGATGCCGAGGGCCAGAGATGGCGACGCGGTGGTGGTCGTCGTGGGGTAGGGGGATTCCGGCGCGCTCCAGCTGCTGCCGGACAGACGGCTCGAGTGCAGCTTGTCGTCGGAGCCGCGGTAGGCGAGCAGCACGTCGCCGCCGGGGAGCGCGAGCAGCGCGACGGGTGAGGTGCTGCTCGCGCCACTGGCGACGGCCGCGGGGGCGGACCACGCGGTCTGGTTGCCCTGCGTCCACATCAACGCACCGCCCATCTGGGCGTAGACCACGACCCAGCTGTTGCTGCCGTCGCGCGCCACGATGGCGGGGGTGACGCCGCCGAGCACGTGGGTGGACAGGCCGTGGCCGTACGCGGCTTGGAAGCCGCCGCTGGTCCAGGACTGGGAGTACAGATCGCCATCGGAGCCTTCGAAGACCAGGCAGCGTTCGCTCGCGCGCGCGGCGAGCGCCGGCGCGGCGGGACCGAAGCTCGGATTGGCGCCCACGGTGACGGGCGCGAAGGTCGTCCAGGAGCTGGTCGCGTACGTGGTGCTGTAGAACTTGAAGTCCGTGCCGATGAACGCGAGGTACGCGCTCGTGGCGCTGGCCAGCGCGGGTGTGCCGAGGGTCCAGCCCGCGGTACCCACCGGCGCGGCGGAGCTCCAGGTGCCCGCGCTCCAGCTGACGTAGGTGAGCTCGTCTTGAGCGTTGGCCCGCAGCACGCCGAGGGCGCCAAAGCTGCCGCTCACCAGCGCGGGCGCGCTCGACGTCGCCAAGCTGAGGGGGCTCGTGGACCAGCTCGAGCCATCCCACGCGCCCAGCGTCACGCTCGTGGTGTTTCGGCTGATGAGCAACAGCGTTCCGGGTGGGCTCGCGTCCGGTGTGACGTCGACGACGACGTCGGCGAGGGCATCGACCGGTGCGTCGATGGGAGCATCGACAGGAGCGTCTTCCGAGGCGTCGGCGCCGGCGTCCTCGCTCCCTGCGGCGCCGCCGCTGCCGGCGCCTCCCCCCGTGCCGGCGCTGCCGCCCGTGGCGCCGCTGCCTTCCGCGGTCGCATCCACGTAGCCGCCGGGCACCTTGCGAACGGGGTCGTCCTCGCTCGTGGCGCAACGCGCGCTCGCGAGCAGCAAGATCAATGCAGTGCCGCTCCGCCGAAGCATCATGGGGTTTAGCACCTCAGCGATAGAAGTCCTGGGTGATCCAGACGGCGCCGCTCGAGGTGACGTAGAAGCCGCAGGCCACCGTGCGATAGGAGGGCTCCATCATGTTGGTGTAATGGCCGTGCGCAGAGCCCGAGCCGGGACCCTCCTTGAACATCATGTCGAGGCAGGAGTCGACGACGGATTCCGGCGTGCCGCTCCAGCCCGGGCACTCGTTCTGCGCCGCCTCCGAGCACTGGCCGAAGGCGCCGTGTGCGGTTTGGGCCAGGGCGTCCTTCTGGGCTTGGCCGTCCACGCAGGCGAGCTTGCCCGCATTGCTGGACAGCGGCGCGACTCCCGCGCTCCCACGATAGGCGTTGATGCGATCGAGGCAGCGGGCGCGAGCGGCGGCGAAGGGGTCGGAGGGTGCCGGCGGCGTGGTGGCAGTGGGCGCGGGGGTTGGAGGCGTGGTGGCGGTGGGGGCCGGCGTCGAGGGCGGGGCACCGCTCGGCATGCACGCCATGCCCACGGGGGTCGACAGGCAGGCCGCCCCGGACTTGCAGTCAGCGCCGCTCTGGCAGCCGCCGCAGCGGCCGTTGATGCAGCGACCGAAGGGGCACTGCAGGTCCGTGTCGTAGGCGCAGGGCAGGCCGGCCACGGGCGTCGGGCCGCTGGCGGGGGGACTCGTCGGAGCAGGCGTGGGCGCGGGGGCCGGTGCGGTGGGGGCCGGCGCGGGCGCCGTAGGGGCCGGCCCGGCCGTCGGTCCGGGCGCCGGAGGCATCGGGTAGGCCGTAGGCACGGGGGTCGCTGGAGGAGGGGATTCCTCCTGCTTGCAGGCGCCAAAAAGCAGGACGCAGAACGACAAGGCGAGCGAAATCCGGATCGGTCGCATCAGACCGCCGGTTATCCCTCCGAGGCGCCCCCCTGTCGAGGGCTGGGAAAGGGAAAATACCGGGCTCGCCGTTCGTTTCCGCGGGTGTTATATCGGCCCGACGGAGGACACGATGATCGAGGACGTGCTGAGCGAGCTCCAAGACGCCACGCAGAAGGCCCGAGAGGCACTGAAGCGGGAGTTGGGGAAGCTGCGCACGGGCCGGGCCCATGCGGGCATGCTCGATTCGGTGCGAGTGGACTACTACGGTCAGAGCACCCCAATCTCCCAAATGGCGACCGTCGCGGTGCCGGAGCCCCGCATGCTGACGGTCAAACCCTGGGACAAGTCCCAGCTCCAGGTCGTGGAAAAGGCGATCCGGGAGAGCGATCTCGGGCTCAACCCCCAGGCGGACGGCGAGATGCTCCGAGTCCCGATCCCGGCGCTCAGCGAGGAGCGGCGGAAGGACCTGGTCAAAGTCGCCAAGAAGCACGGCGAGGAATGCAAGGTCGCCATCCGCAAGGCACGCCACGACGCGCTCGACATGCTGAGCACCATGAAGGAGGAGGGGGACGCCAGTGAAGACGACGTGGAGCGTGCCAAGAAGAAGGCCGAGGAAATCGTCCACGAAGCGGGGACCGACATCGACCACATCATCCAGTCCAAAGAGAAGGAGATCCTCGCCGTTTGAGTGCCGCCTTGACAGGGGGCCGGCCGGAGGCGAGCATTTCTGCCTGTTTCACAGGCACTGCCGAGCTGCATGGATGGTGAATTGATGGCGTCTCGATTGCGCGCAGTGGCAGCCGGCATAAGTGACGTCGGCCTGCAACGCGATCACAACGAAGACAGCTTCGCCATCCTGAACGACCAGGAGCTGTACGTCGTCGCCGATGGCATGGGTGGGCACCGGGCGGGCGACGTGGCCAGCCGCCTGGCGACGGACGCGATGGTGGAGTTCTTCCGGGCGACCGCGGCGGACGACGTGACCTGGCCCTTCCATTTCGATGCGCGGCTGTCGGAGGAGGAGAACCGACTCCTCACCGGCATTCGCATCGCCAACCGTCAGATCATCGAGCGCAGTCTGCGTTCGCGAGAATGTCACGGAATGGGGACCACCATCGTCGGCGCCCTGTTCAGCCCATCGAAGAAGAAGATGTTCATTGGGCACGTGGGTGACAGCCGCGCGTACCGGGTGCGCAAGGGCAAGATCGCACAGCTGACTCGGGACCACTCACTGGTCAACGACTACCTCTTGGCCATGCCGGAGCTCACGGAAGAGCAGCGCAGCGAGCTGCCGAAGAACGTGATCACCCGCGCCCTCGGTATGCAGGACCACGTGACCGTAGACCTGCAGAGCGACGAAGCCGAGGAGGGAGACCTCTACGTGCTCTGCTCAGACGGCTTGAGCGGCATGATCGGCGACGAAGAGATCCTCGAGATCTCCCGCGCCACGGACGATTTGCACGAAGCCTGTCGCCTGCTCGTGGCACTGGCCAACGAGCACGGCGGGGAAGACAACATCACGGCCGTCGTGGTCCGCATCGAGGAAGGGCCGTCCGTCACCACGCTGGCTTCCACGGAGCTCCCGGACGCCAAGACGGAGCCGGCGGAGGTGTTTGCGGAGGCCTCCACCGAACCGGGCACAAAGAAAGAAGCGGAGGACGACGCGCCGCCGCCCTCCGCTCCGAGCCCGGAAGAGTAGTCCGCTACTCGTCGCAGTTCTCGAACACGAACCAGCCTGCTTCTGCCTCGCAGAACAGCGGGCCGTCGGGTTGGCTGATGTCCACGAAGGCGGGGCACTTGAACGCGGCCCAGATGCGCCCGCTCGCCACCTGCAGGGGTTCCGTCACGGTGACCTCGCAGGGCGTGTCGCTGGGGTTGCCCAGGGTGGCCAAGCTCGTGGGGTCGTAGGTGGTGACCTTGGCGGTGCCCGCGCCGCTGGTCACCTCGCCGTTCACGTAGAAGGTGACCTTGTTGTGCTGCGCGGTTCCATTGAACTTGTATCCGCTGCCGCTCTTGGCCACGCGGCAGGACACGCTGGCGCCGCCTTCGCCATCCACCACGCGCTTGCCGGGGCTGGAGCCGCTGGGCGGCGGATTGCCGATCTGGGCGGAGTGGCCTTGGATGCTGCACTTCCGACCGGCGGGCGTCACGCCGGCGGGCGCTGCATTGATCTCGACGTAGGCACCACCCTGGGAGGGCGGCGGCACCGGGTCACTGCAGCTCACGGTCGAAATCGCCGCCACCGCCGCCGCGCCCATCAATAAGCTCTTGAGTGCCATCTGTTGGTCCCTCTCGATGAAAGATCGCAGCAATTATTTAGCGCAGTCCGGGGTAGTCGATCAAATCCGCGCCTTGGCCAGGGCCTGGTCGAGGTCCTGCCACAGGTCCTCCACGTCCTCGAGGCCGACACTGAGGCGGACGAAACCGTCGGAGATCCCCAGGGCCTCCCGGGCCTCCGGGGGAATGGAGGCGTGCGTCATGATGGCCGGGTGCTCGGCGAGGGACTCCACGCCGCCGAGGCTCTCCGCCAGGGCGAACACCCGAAGGGCGCTCAAGAACGCTCGGCTCTCCGAGAGGCCCCCCTCCAGGTCGAGGCTGATCATGCCGCCGGGCCCCCGCATCTGACGGGCGGCGAGAGCGTGGTCGGGGTGGGACTCGAGCCCTGGGTAGTGGACCGTCTTCACTCGAGGATGCTCGCTCAGGCGACGGGCCAAGTCGCTCGCGCTCTTGACGTGTTGGCGCATACGCACGGGAAGCGTCTTGATGCCGCGCAGGACGAGGTAGCAGTCCATCGGGCTCGGCACTGCGCCGATGGCGTTCTGCAGGAACTGGATTCGCTCCGCCAGCTCGGCGTCGGCGGTCACCAGCGCGCCGCCCACCACGTCGGAGTGGCCGTTGATGTACTTGGTGGTGGAGTGCATCACCACCGTGGCGCCCAGCGACAGCGGAGACTGCAACACGGGGGACGCGAAGGTGTTGTCGACCACCAGCGGCACGCGGTGTTGCTCGGCGATGTCGGCAATCGCGCGGATGTCGAACACCTTGAGCAGCGGATTGGTCGGCGTCTCCATCCAGATCAGCCGGGTGCGCTCGTCCATCGCCGCCTTCACGCGCTCGGGGTCGCGCATGTCCACGAACGTCGGCTCCACGCCCATCGGCTTCAGCACCTTGTCGAACAGGCGGAAGGTGCCGCCATACACGTCGTCCCCGCTGATCAGTCGATCCCCGGGGCGCAGCGTGTTGAGCAGCGTGAGCGTGGCCGCGCTCCCGCTCGCGAAGGCGAAGCCGTGGCTGCCCCCTTCGAGAGCCGCCAGGCAGCGCTCGAGGGCCTCGCGCGTCGGATTGCCGCTGCGGGAGTATTCGTAGCGCAGCGGCTTGCCGGGCTCCGGTTGGGCAAACGTGCTCGACAGCACGATGGGCTGCATCACCGCGGCGTGGACCGGATCCGGCTCCTGCCCAGCGTGAATGGCGAGGGTGTCGATGGACTTGGATTCGACGCTCATTCTGTCGCGTCTATAACGCGATCAGCTGCGGGCTGCCGCGAGAGTTTCGGGGTGAGTGACGGGAATTGAACCCGCGACACCTGGAGCCACAATCCAGTGCTCTACCACTGAGCTACACCCACCGAACGTCCGGTGACGCTCTCCGGCGGACCGAAGAGGGAGCATTTACTAAATCACTGCGGGCTGTCCTGCAATGGATTCGGCATAGGCAGGCGGGCTTTCGGCCGGTACGATCCAACGGTGACGAAGCGTTGGCCGTTGGGTGTGCTGGTCTTTTCGTGGGGGGTCGCGGCGGGGGCCCAGCCAGCGCCAGCGCCTGAGCCCGAGGCGCCCCCTGCAGCGCCCCCGGAGGCTTCCGCGCCGGCAGAACCCAATCCTGCCCCACAAACCCCAGCCCCGACGCCACAACCGGCTCCCGCTCCCCCTGCCTACGGCCCGCCGCCCGCCTACGGCCCGCCACCCGCCTACGGCCCGCCGCCCGCCTACGGCCCGCCCCAGCCCGGCTACGGCTACCCGCCGCCCGCGTACGGTCAGCCCGGGTACTACTACCCTCCTCAGTCGCCTCCGCCGCCGCCGCCGCCCGACGACACCGTCCATCGCCACGATGGCTTCTACCTCGGGTTCGGTCTCGGCTTCGGCTACTTCAAGAACACCGTCGACCAGGGATCGGGGCCGGAGCTCAAGATCGACAAGGGCGCCGTCGGTATCGAGCTATTGATGGGCGGCACGCCCGCGCCCGGGTTGGTGATCGGCGGCGGTTTGATGGGTGTGGGCGTGACGGATCCCAACGTGGAAGCCGATGGCCAAGCCGTCAAAGGCAACACGCTGAAGAGCATGAGCCTGGCGACCTTTGGTCCCTTCGTCGACTTCTACCCCGACGAAACCGGCGGCTTTCACTTGCAGGCCTTCATCGGCTACTCGCAGATCTCCTTCGAAGACGACCAGGGACAGTCATCGAGCTCGGACGAGCCGGAGGGCTACACCCTTGCCGGTGCCGCGGGCTACGACTTCTGGGTTGGCGAGCAGTGGAGCATCGGCGTGCTAGGGCGCTTGATGTACTCGTCGTTGGTGCTGAGCCACGGGGACAACCCGGACGACACGCACCACGTGCTGTCGCCCATGTTGGGCGTCCGCGCGCTGCTGCACTGATCAAAGCTTCCAGTACGTGGACTGTACGGCCATCACCCGGGCGAGATCTGCCTCGTGCTGAGCGGACAGGTCGCGCTTCGCGGGGGCGGCGTGGGCCAGGCTGTCGTCCAGCGCGCACACGGTGGCCGCCAGCGAAGCGCCCAGGGCGCTGAGATCGTAGCCACCCTCGAGGACCAGGCCGAGGCGACCTTCCGCGCCGCGAGGCAGGGCGTGGGCGAGGGAAGCCGCCATGTGCTCGTAGCCCTGTTCCGTGAGCGCCATGCTGGCGAGAGGATCGCGCTCGTGGGCGTCGAAGCCGGCGCTCACCAGCACCAGATCGGGATCGAACTGTGCGGCGACGGGCAGCACGACCCGATCGAAGGCGGCCGCGTAGACGGCGTCATCCGCTCCGGCAGACAGCGGGACGTTCACGGTGAAGCCGCGTCCTTCGCCCTCTCCAACTTCGTCGGCGGTGCCGGTGCCGGGATAGAACGGAAACTGGTGCAAGGATACGAACAGCACGTTCGGGTCCGCGTAGAACATCTCCTGCGTTCCGTTGCCGTGGTGCACGTCCCAGTCGACGATCAGCACTCGCTCGGCGCCACGGGCGCGCGCATGGGCCGCTGCAACCGCCACGTTGTTGAGCAGGCAGAACCCCATGGCGCGGTCGGGTCGTGCGTGGTGACCCGGGGGGCGGAGCAGAGCCAGGCCGAAGCCCGCCTGCTCGTCGAGCAGTGCTTCGACCATCTGCGCCGCTGCGCCCGCGGCCCGCCGCGCCGCCGCCACGGATTGGGGCCCGAAGTAGGTGTCGGGATCCAAGTAGCCATGCTTGCCGGCCGCTTGGCCGAGGCTCACGAGGTAGCGCTCGTCGTGGACCCGCCCCAGCTCGTCGTCCGAGGCGTCTCGGGCTGAGAGCCGCAGCCGAGGCAGTCCGTGGGGCTCGGACTTCAATAAGCCCGCGCGGGCGGCATCCAGCCGCTCAGGGCACTCCGGATGGGGCCCATCCGGCCGGTGCTCGGAGAAGAGCGGATCATCGAAGAGGGCCAGGGCGTGCATGGGCTTTTCGCGGGGACGGGTCGAATGATACCCTCGCGCCGCGTCCCGTGGGGGCCATAGACGGTATCCGAATTTCCGGTGCCGCCGGCAGCGAGTGATTCGAAGGGGTCCAGAAAATGCGGTGGAAGATCATCGTCTTCAATGCCCTCATCGTGATGGT
This sequence comes from Polyangiaceae bacterium, assembly GCA_020633235.1. NCBI lineage: Bacteria > Pseudomonadati > Myxococcota > Polyangiales > Polyangiaceae > Polyangiaceae bacterium. The sequence goes on from JACKEA010000001.1 coordinate 1,511,268, forward strand.
GGTGGGGGTCTTGACCTACGTGCTCCTGGCGACCTCGCTGAACGATGTCGTGAGCAACCCCTCGGAGCGCAAGACGGAGGTGGCCCAGGCCTTGCGCGCCGCCTCGGCCCAGCTGGCGCTGGACGCCCTGCGTCTCGAACGCTGGATGGACGAGCGGACCAACACGGACGCCGTCCGCGGGGTCTATTCGCCGGGAACCCCCGAGGCCCGCAGTGAAGCCGCTACGGTTCAAGCGAACAAGATCCGGGATGCCGCGGTCGCCGAACCCTCTTTCGCGAAGATGGCGCCGGCCCTGGTGCTCTTCGTCGACAAGCAGGGTGTGGCCCTGGGGCGCAATGGCTCCGCGCTCATGCGGGGCGACAAGATCGCCGAAGCGTACCCGTCTCTAGCCAAGGCGCTGGAAACCGGGAACACCATGAGTGACGTGTGGCTCAACCGCACGCGTCAAGAGCAGCTGCTCGCGAGCTACGCGCCGGTCCGCGGCGAAGGCGGCGAGATCATCGGCGCGCTGGTGGTGGGCACCCCCCTCAACGACGACCGCTTGTCCCGCACCAGCGAGCTCACCAGCGGCCATTTCCTGGCGCTCAGTGTCGTCTCCGGCCAGAGCGTGGAGCTGGTCGCCAGCAGCGGAGAGGCAGGCCCCGGTGTGGTGGAAGCCGCGGGTTCCGACATGTTGAAGTCTGCGGCGCAGGTGGCCCTGTCCACCGCCAACGTCGCTGCGGCGGATTCGGTCCAAGCCGGCAACGTGTTCGGTGTCGGGCCCCTCGTCGGCTACGGTGACGACAAGCGCGCCGTGCTCACCGCCGCGGTTCCCGCCTCCCTCGTGGGGAGCTTGGGCTCGCTGCTGTGGCCGGTGTTCGGCGTCACGGCTCTCGGCGTGATGCTGGTCATCGTCACCGGCGTGCTCCTCGGCAACTACTTCTCGCGTCCGGTTTCGGAGTTGGAAGACGGCCTGCTCGCCATCATCAATGGCCGCACGGATCTGCGTTTCCAGATCGAGCACCCGGATCTCGGTGGCCTCGTGTTCCGCATCAACTCGCTGCTCAATCAGCTGATGGGCGTACCGGAGGACACGACGGACGACGAAGGCCGCCCCAGCATTCCCGCAGGCGCTGCGGCTTTCGAGGACATCGCGGTGTCCTCGCCCGCTGCGTCGCCGCCGCCCGAGCAGGCCAGCGCCCTCGCCAACGAGCCGGCGGAGAGCTACTACCAGCGGCTGTTCAACGAGTACATCGCCGCCAAGCGCCAGATTGGCGACCCGGTGGATCACATCACCGAGACCGCCTTCGTCGCGCACATCCGTCAGAACGAGCAGCAGGCCCTGCAGCGTACAGGATCCGCCGTGCGCTACCGCGTGGAGCTCCAGAACGGCGCCATCACGCTGGTGGCCGTCCCGCTCCCCTGAAGCTCCCATCAGCACCATTTTCATGAGGATGTCGGTGCGGCGCGAGCCCACCCGGACGTCCCTCGCTCGCCTGCGCGGCCCTTTCAAGCCATCTCGAGCGCCCGTGAGCCTGGGCGCAGCAAGCACTGACGCGGAGCGTACTCACAGCTGAAACGCCGCCTTCGTCCCGGACCCGCGGGCGTTCCTACTGCCGACATGCCGCAGTAGTGGTATGAGCCGTCCCGGTGCGGCCATTGCCGCCGCCCCGGACGTTGGTGATAAGCTCCGCGCGCGCGGCGCGGGGCCGCAGAAAACACGAGGCGAGACGCGGGAAGATGGGTCTGTTCGACTTTTTCTCCAAGGGCAAGGCCAGCAAGGGCGAAGGCGGCGGCAAGAAGGTGAGCGAGCGAGAAATCGCCCGCATGGCCAAGCTGGTCTCCACCAAGATGAGTCAGAACTACGACCGGCAAGAGGCCATCGAGGAGCTCGGCCGGATCGGCACCGCGGACAGCTCGCGTGCGCTGTTGAAGCGGTTCGACTGGACCATGGAGCCCTCCATCACGGACCAGGAAGAGAAGGAGGCCGCGTCCCGGGGCATCCGCTCCGCGGGCTCGGACGCCATCGGTCCCATCCGCGAGTACTGCAAGAAGGCAGAGAGCCTCACCTGGCCTTTGAAGACCCTACGGGACTTGGTGCCCGACCAGGGCTACGTGGAAGAGCTACTGGGCGTCCTGGATCTGTTCGACACCGAGTACGTGCGGAACGCCGAGCCCAAGGTTCAGCTCATCAACCTCCTGGAGGAGTACCCCTCGGAGGACGTACGCATCGCGGTCGAGCCGTTCATGACGGACGCCAGTGAGCCTGTGCGCTTCGCTGCGGTCACCACCGTGTTCGCGATGAACGACGAAACCAGCGTGCCGGCGTTGGTCAGCGCGCTGGCGGAGGAGGAGTCTCTGCGGGTGCGAAATCGCATCGCTCAGGGTCTCCTGGATCGCGACTGGGAAGTGCCCGAGAATCTGCGCGAGGCCTGCACCGAGGCGCTGCCCGATGGCTACGCGCTCAGCGGCGGCAAGGTGCGGCGCGGCTGAGTCTGCGCTGGGGGAGGGGCCACACACGGCCCGTGGCGAGGGTTACGGGCCGTGCCGCGTTTGTCCTGGGCGAGCGAGACGCGAGGTTCCGCGGCGGACCAACAAACCTGCGGCGACAACAAAACACGACGGCCCGGTGGCGAAGACGCCCCGGGCCGTTCGAGGTTCCCTTCGGAAGACTATTCGCTGACGCGGTAGTCCCGCGGGAAGTAGAAGTTGTAGCTGATGGTGAGCAGCTGGTTGAAGTGGAACTGACGGTCGTCCGCACTGATCTTGTCGTCCGGGAACTCGCCGTCCTTACCGCCACCCTTGGTGTCGATGCCGCCGGTGTTCCAGGCGAAGGGCAGGCCGCGCCACTCGAACCCGATCGCGTTCCACTTGTTCACGTAGAAGGTGAACCCGAGACCGAAGGTGGGCGCTATCGCGACGCGACTCCCTCGGTCGAACGACTGATCCGTGGTGCAGCCCGAGTTCGGATCTCCCGCCTTGACCTCGCAGTCCTTGCGCTCGCTGACGCCAATGAATGCCGGGCCCGCGAAGAAGTACAGATCCGTGTCGACGTAGATGCTCTGGAACAGAGCGAGCTTGCCGCGGAACGGAACGCCGGTGAGCTGCGGCGCGACGATCCAGTCCATGCTGCCCAGCTGCTTGGTGAAGTCCGGGCCCATGTTGACTGCGGTGAGCCGTCCGTCCGTCGTCGTCCGATAGTTCGGATTCCTACGCCGATTCTCGTTCACCCCTTGGATCTTGTCGGACAGGCTGGTGGGGATCTTGACGGCGCCGTACGCGCCGTACGCGCCGATCGCGAGCCAATCCGTGATGTTGTAGTTCAGCCTCGCGCCGAACAGGATCTCGCGCTGATACTCGTCGAGCAGAGTGAAGCTCGCGAGGGGCGCAATCTCGATGCGCTTCTCGCGGTAGAGGCGCAGCTTTCGCACTGCTGGCGCGCCCGCGAGGGGGCCCGTCAGCAAGATCTCCTGCGCCTCCGCGTTCTTTTCCGTCGCGGCAAGCAGCGCCAAGCCGGCGGCGAACGTGCAGAGCAGCCGCCGGGTGGTTGCCGTTCTCTTCATCGTGGTCGCTCCCATGACTACCTGACCTCGCCCCTGGCCCATCACTTCGGCAACCTGTACTCGAAGGAGAACGGCAGGAAGATCGAGACGCCGAGCTGCGCCTGCACGTTGTTGGTGAGCTTGCTATCGCCGTACCACGTGCCCGAATCCTGCTGCTCCTGGAGGGTGACGCCCGTCTCCGTGTTCTCGAGCTTGTCGTTGAACACGTAGTCGCGGACCTCGAGAATCGCGGCGAACCAGCGATTGAAGAAGATTCGAAGGCCCAGGCCGGCGTTGAACGCGATCTTCGGCTCGAAATCGAAGTTCCGGTTGTCGGGGTCGATGACCGGAATGGGTCGGGTGCTGATGGCGCCAACACCGCCCACCACGTACGCGTCGTAGTGGAAGATGAAGTCGCCGAATCCGGCGAACTTGCCGTACGCGGGCACGTACGTGAAGTTCAACGCGGCGCCCCAGTCATACTCCGTCAGCGGTACGCCCACGCGCGCCGCGCGGCGCACCTGAGCGTTGAACTCGCTATCGACGTTGAATGGCCGGTAGTAGTTGAAGTTCGCACCAATCGCCAAGACGTTGGTGATGTAATAATTCAACGCCAGACCAGGAGCGGGGTGACTCACGAACTGGTCGTTCAGGGTGACCGACCAGTATGGGTTCACCTCGAAGCGTCGGACGCGCAGAGCAAAGAGCTGCTGCACCGCGTAGATTTGCTCTTTCAGCGGTTTGGCAGCCTCCTTGTTCATGTCCAGCTTCGGGCAGGCGGCCGGATCGATCTGGCAGATGTCGCCCAGACCTTCTCCACCGGGGAGCTCTTCGGGCAGTTCACCGCCCGGGACCTCCTCGCCACCTTCACCTTCGCCTGCGGCGCCTTCAGCGCCTTCGCCTGCCGCGGCAGCGTCACCGCCTTCGCCAGCAGCTCCCTCTCCTTCGGCGCCTTCCGCGGGGGCCTCCTTGTCAGCTGCCTTCTTCTGGCCCCAGGCGTTAACCGGGAGCACACAGAGCGCAGCCGCAACGAAGAGCCCGATGCGCGTGTTCTTCATCGATGCCTCTCGACGTTTCCTCTACAACGACCGCTACAACGAAACCGCTACTACGAGAACTGCAACTGCCTGAAACTATTAGCGAAATCCGTTAAGCGCGAGTGCCGGGCGACTATATCACGCGCACTTTTTTACGATCAACAACCAAAATGCGGCCTTTCGCTGGGACCGCTCAATCAAGCAGCACTCGCCTCGCTCTCCTTGCCCAATAGTGCCTCTACGAACTCGCTCGGCGAAAAGTCGTGCAAGTCGTCGGGGCGTTCGCCCAGTCCAATGAAACGCACGGGTAACTCGAGGGTGTCGCTGATGCCGAGCACCACTCCTCCCTTTGCCGTCCCATCGAGCTTGGTGAGCACCAAGCCGGTGAGGGGCAGCGCCTCCTTGAATTCCTTTGCCTGTGCCAGCGCATTCTGACCGTTGGTGGCGTCAATCACGAGCAGGATCTCGTGCGGCGCGCCGTCCATGGCCTTGTTCGCGGTCTTGGCAATCTTGGTCATCTCCGTCATCAGGTTCGTCTTCGTGTGAAGACGCCCGGCGGTATCAGCGAGCACTACGTCGGCGCCGACTTCTTCCGCCTTCTTGATGGCGTCGAACACCACGCTCCCCGGATCGGCGCCGTCCTTTCCTCGAACCACTTCGCATCCGACACGCTCACCCCAAACGATGAGCTGTTGGACGGCAGCGGCGCGGAATGTGTCGCCGGCTGCGAGGACGCACTTGTGACCTTGAGCTTCGAGCTTGGTGGCGAGCTTGCCGATCGTCGTCGTCTTGCCCGCGCCGTTCACTCCTACCATCAGCACCACGGTAGGCTTCGCCGTCAGCGGAAAAGCACCCGCTTTGCCGTCCACATCGAGGATCTCTCGGGCCTCCGCCCGAAGCGCCTCCCACACCTTGGAGGAGTCCACTCGATCGCCCTGGGCCAGGGACTCGCGCAGCCGAGCGAGAATGGTCTCCGTCGTCTGCACGCCCACGTCGGAGGACAGCAGCACCTCCTCTATGTCCTCGGCGATCTCCGCGCTGATCTCTTTGTTGCCGGTGAACAGCGCCCGCAGCTTGCCAAAGAAGCCTTCGTCGCCCCGCGACTTCGCGAGGCCGCGACGCAGGCTCTGCACGTCGCGCGTGTGGGTCAGGGAAGGGCGCGCCGGTTCTTCCGGCTCCTCTTCTTCGACCGGGATTTCTTCTTCCTCGGTGGCGGCCGCGGGTGCTTCCGACGGCTGCGTCTTCTTCTCTTCGGGCTTCGCCGCTTCGCGCTTGGGCTCCGCCTTGGTTTCCTTCTTCTGAGGCTCCTTGCGCGCGAGCTCCTTCTGACGAGGCGCTTCGATCTGCTGGGGCTCTGCCCCGCCCTTGCGCAAGAACAAGAAGTAGATCGCAGCCAAAGCTGCAATCCCAAGCACTACGTAGATGACGAGATCCATGTGGAGCCGCGCTGTCGGCGGACTATAGGAAGCGGGCCTTTGTCACGTCAACGTCTGCGTGCAGGGTCATGGCGATCAGGCTCGATGTTCTTGACGCGAGGCGGCTCCTGTTGGTCGACTTCACGCTCCCTTTGCTCGTCGAGTGGCTCCGGACCATAGGCCGCAGCTTCCACGCCCTTGGCCCAGCCCTGCACCTCCGCCGCATGGCGCCGTCCTGCCACCCGTCTTACGTGTCCTGGGGTTGGTTCGTCGCGCCCACTCCAGGGCGGACCCATTTCCTTCGCCCAGTCTACGAGACGAGCCAGAAGCGCCCGGCGCCTGGAAATCAAGGCGATCCCCATCTCGCCAGCTGGGGGCAAAGGACGCACCAAGGTTGCGTGCCAGCGCGCCCAAACCTCCAGCTGGGCACCTTCCACGGAGTCCACATGGCCAAGCTCGAATCGTCCCGTGCGATCCGTCGTCACCGAGGCGGCAATTCCATCTCCGCCAAAAGATGGTACCCGGATCGTAATTCGGGCTTCGGGGATGGGGTTGCCATCGTGTGCGTCCGCCACGCGGCCTCGCCAGCCCGAGCGAGCAGGTCCGGCGGCGATGACCTCCAGCGAAGGACGGCCGGACGGGGGGGGCGCCTCGCTCCCCATTCGTGCTTGTCTCCGCCCGGGCCGCAGCCAGCCTCGGATCACCCACGCCGTCACCACCATGACGGCGATGACCCACGGCAGCGCACGCCACGGGCTCGGTGGGGTGACGGGTACGGCGACGGCGAGCGGCTCGCCCGGCAGATACCACGGCGCGTCCGGGAGATAGCGAACCCCGACACTCACCTCGCTTCTTCGTGGCGCTTCGATCAATCCGGTCCAACGCGCGGCGCCTTCCGTCACTGGCGCAGTGCCCAGCGAGCTTTCTCCCGCGACGATCTCGATGGCCCCGCCCGGCACGGCGCCCAGAGTAGAGCCCGCCGCAACGTTCAGCGTCGCGCCGTCCGAGTCCGCCGTCACGGGTCCAGCGAGTGAAAGCACGACCCGCACCGTGCGCTGAATCGACGCTCGCGCCTCCGCCGGCTGCAGCGCGTGGGTTCCGGTGAACTGAACGCTCAAGGTCGCCGGCCCTGGGGCGCCGAGGTCCGTCGCTTTCACCCGCAGCTCTGCTCGCTCTCCAGGGGTGATGGTGCTCCGAGTCAGCACGTGGCTCGAGCCGCCTCGTTCCACCATCGTCAGCTGCAGCTGGATTGGGGTGACCTCGTCGCTCGAGTCCAACGGCGGCTCTACGCGTGTCTCCACGCATACGGACTGCTCCGCACGATCCAAGGACAGGACTCTCGGCTCGGGAGAGAAGCGCAGGCTGAGACTCCGGCGGGAGCCATCGATGTCCAGCTCGACTTCGCTCCGGCCGTACAGCGGGTCACCTTCGAAATGGACTTGGAGCTTCCCCGTCAGACCGGGCTCGGGCAGCAAGAAACAGAAGCTGCCGGCTCCGTCGGTGTCCACCACGACTTCGTCGGCGGAGGCGTGGAGTTGGCGCCGCTCGGTGGTTTGGCAGGCCTGGGGTGGGGGAAGCGAGCGCGCCCCGGCCGCCGCCCGAAGCGTCGCGCGGACATGGGCCTGCCCGATGGGGCGACCGGAGTCGTCCTTCAGCACGCCGCGGACTTCGGTGCCGGTGGTGCGCGGGATCACACGTGCCGACAGGGAAGATTCCCCGCGCACTCGCAGCTTGGGAGCCGCTCGAGCCGAATTCGGCCCGAGCAGCAGGCCGAGGCTCAGCAGTCCGAGACCACCCCATCGCACGGCGGAGCCAAATGTGGGTGCGGTGCGGGGCACGACGGGGAGCATAGCGCCGGGGGTTGCCCAGCATGGCCAATTTCATCTGGGGCTGAAGCAATCCCATCGATCTGCCGTCACACATAATCGAGGCGCGCTGCGCGCCGAGCACGGATGAGCGAAAGGTCGTGATAGTGTCGAGTCGGATGTCTCGCCGCTGGGTCAGCGTGTGGGCTGCGGTCCTCGCCGCCGTCGTGCTCTTCTCGACCAATGCGTTCGCGGAGGACAAGATCAGTGCCCTCATCAAACGGCTGCGCTCGAGCGACGACTTCCGCGTGCGAACGCAAGCAGCGCTCGCCTTGGGTGCGTCCAAGAGCAAGCGCGCGATCAACCCGCTGTGCTCGGCTTTGGAGGACTCCAGCACCACGGTGAGAGCGGCGTCGGCGGCGGCGCTCGGCAAGCTGCGGCTCGGTGGCAAGACCTGCCTGGAGAAGCGCTTATCGGACGAAACCTCCAGCTCGGTGAAGAGCACCATCAAGAAAGCGCTCGCGCGTTTGGAGGGTGGCGGAAGCGAGGGCCCTGCCATCAGCGGCAGCACCGACGTCTACATCGCGATTGCGAAGACGTCGGACAAGACGGGGCGATCCGCGGGAGAGGTGGACAAGCTGGTCCGCACGGCGATGTCCAAGGCGGCCGCTTCCATGTCGGGCTACGCGGTGGCCCCCAAGAGCGAGACGACGAGCGAAGCCAAGAAGCTCCTGAAGAAGTACAGCCGAGCGAAGGCGTTCTACCTGTCGCCGAAAGTGCAGAAGCCCGAATACGGTGGTGGCAACCTCACCATTCGCTTCGAGGTGGCGATCTTCACCTACCCCGGTAAGGCCCTCAAAGGCTCCGTTCCGGTCAAGCTCACCCAGCAGGACGTGGCCTCGAAAGACACGTCGGCGGAAAACGACCTGATCGTGATGGCAGCGGAACGCGCGATGGAGAAGTTCTCCAAGAACGTGGAGCGCATCCAATGAATCGGGCCTTTTCGGCCCCGATCTTGCTCCGCCCGCCTGCCCCGCCGTACGCTAGGCTCGAGACACTCATGGACTTCAGGCAGGGCGGAAAGGCCGCGTAGGAGTTATCCCATGGCAGAAGCGAGCGCGGCGCCGGCAGCGGCGGGCGGGCGTCACCAGAGACGCCTGCGCAACTACCTTCTCGATCAGCGCTTCCAGCTCAAATACACGGGCTATCTCGTCGCCATCGCCGTGGTGCTGAGCGCGGCCCTGGGCTTGGTGCTGTGGCGTACCAGTCGCGCCGTCATTGCTCAGAGTCACGAGGCAGTGAACCAGGGGGAACAGGTGGTGTCCCTCGGTCGCGAGGTCGTGTCGGAGAGCCAGAAGGTGAGCGCCGTGGTCCAGATGAACATCGTCAAGGACCCGGTCTACAGCGACAACCCTGCACTTCTGGACGCGTTCAAGAGTGACGCATCCAAGCAAGACGAGCGACTGAAGAAGCAGCAAAAGGCCCTCGAAGAGCAGGCCTCGTTGCTCAAGCAGCAGTCCGTGGATCTGACAGCCCGTCAGCACACCATGTTCGTCACGCTTTTCTCGGTGCTGGGCCTGTTGGTGGTGGGGATCGGTTTCGCCGGCATCATCGTGACTCATCGGGTCGCGGGACCGATCTTCAAGATGAAGCGCCAGATCCGAGAGCTCGGCGAGGGGAAGTTGAAGATCCCTGGCAAGCTCCGGAAGGGTGACGAGCTCGTCGACTTCTTCGAGGCTTTCGATCTGACGGTGCGCAGCCTGCGTCAACGACAAGAGCACGAGATTGCGCTCCTCGACGCTGCGATGGAGAAGCTCGAAGAAGGATCCGCAGGGCTCGAGAGCCTGAAGGAGCTCCGCGCCGAGATGCAGGACGCGCTCGACGCTTGATTCAAAAGGCCGCCGGGACGTACTCGACTTCCGCGCGCCCATTTACGAAACGCACGCTGGCAGCGTCGAATCTCAAGCGGAGCGCGCTGGCGTCGTTCTTGTAGCGTCGCTGCCACAAGCGCTCGCCGGCTCGCCGAATCAGCTTGCGTTTGCGGTAGCCGATGCTGCCGAGACCGCTCGTCCAGGCGCCGTCGCCGCGCGTACGCACCTCGACCACCATGATGGTGGGGCCGTCGCGGGCGACGATGTCGATCTCGAGACGCCCAATGCGAAGATTGGTCGCTACGATCCAATAGCCACGACCACGGAGAAAGGCGACGACCGCCTCTTCCGCGCTGCGGGCGACTGCCGCGCGTTCGGCGCTACGGGTTGACGCCGTTGTTTCCGCAGTAGCTCGGGGAGCCTTCCGCGGAGCCCGCGATGCACTGGTCCCCGCCGGTGGTGGTGGGGTCGTACTTGGTGTTGTCGCGGATGCAGTAATAGCCGGCGAGCTGGGAGCTGCCGAGGCCGAGGTCGTCGAGCAGCTTTTCGCAGGAGAACCCACTGGGGCAGTCGCAGTAGCGCGCGCCGTCATCGGTGTTGCCTTGGGCGTTCTTGCAGCGACAGGAGCAATAGACTGCCTTGTCGGTCTGCCGCTTCGCCAGTTGCGGCTTCACCTCGGTGTCGATCGTGTCACTCGGATCGGCACCGGTGGTGCCAGGAATCCGACAGCGCTTCCCATCCACGCCGGCAAGCTCGTCACCAGTGTCGGCCTTACCGTCGGCGCCCAGAGCATCTGTCCCGGTTTGACCGTACGGACAACTGACGCGCCCCTGAAAGTGGTTCACCAGACACACGCGCGTCTCGCACTGGAACGAGCGGCTCTCCACGTTGACCTCGTCAACGGCGTAACCGGGGAACGTTTGCTGGTACTCGTCCTCGGGGATGCAGGGGTCGCCCACGCCAGTGGACTGGCAACCGCCAGCCACGAGCCCGAGAAAAGCGAGGATGGACAGAGTGCTCGGAATCCTACGAGTCATCGCTTGCTGTCACCTGAAGTGGAGGACGTGCTGCCGACCAGGCGCAAACGTAGTCGAGCGAAACGAGATGCGTCAACGCTAGAATTTGACCCAGGGATCATGCGGGGTTGGGTGTCCGAAACAGGGCGCGTCGTGGCGACGGTGGCACGGCGAAAAAGAACTCCGACGTCACGTTGCGCGCGCGATGGCTCCCTTCGCACGCTCGAATCTGGTAAGCGTTGCATCGCGCCTCTGTTTAGAGGTGCATCGCGGTGTTCAGAGACCCATCCGGTGGCATTCGAAAATTCACAGCAGCGCGGAACCGCGCGAGAGCTCTACGCAAGTTGGCGTCGGTGCCGCTTGACAACGCTCGTTGCGGATATCTAACATCGCCTCGGCCGCGGTGGTATCTATCGATTCTCATTGAAGTTTTTTCGGGACTGTCGGAGCTGAGTGGGAGAGCCGGAGCGGTCGCCGCGTCGTCCCGGTCTGCGCCTGAACTCTAATTTTTGAAGAAGAGGATCCATGTTGCGAAAGCGCCTAGTCGCAGTCTGCATCCTGGCTGCCGCCACCAGCGGCGTCGTGCTCCCGCGCTATGCCCATGCGCAGGAGGTCATCGATCTCGATGAAGAGGCCGCCAAGCAGCCACCCAAGAAGGGCGGCAAAGCGCCCAAGAAAGGTGGTGCCAAAGGTGCTGCCAAGGGAGCCGGAAAGGGCGGTGGCGACAAGAAAGCGGGCGGCGACAAGAAAGCCGGCGGAGAGGGTGTCGATATCGACCTCGACGAAGACTCACCAGCCGAGCAGGGCCCCGTCGTTGCGGGGCAGATGACGGAAGAGGCTGCCGCAGCCAAGAAGCTCTTCGATCGAGAGCGTTGGGCGGAAGCTGCTCAGGCGCTGCATCGAGTCACCAACGGTGAGACGGGCGACGACGCCGGCAACAAGCAGCTCGCGCAGTACTACCTCGCGATCTCGCTCTATCGGTTGAAGTTCTACCAAGCGAGCTACGCGATCTTCAGCGTGATCGCGGACAACAAGAACCACCTCAAATTCAAGGAGACGTTGCTGTGGCTGGCCAAGCTCGCCACGCAGCTGCCGGAGCCCGCGGACATCGTGGAGCGCGTCGGCAAGTACTCGGACGAGCAGGTCGCCCGCTTCGACAACGATCAGCAGCGGGATTTGTACTGGCAGCTCAACTACATGCTCGGCCGCTACAAGTACCGCAACCGCCAGTACGAAGAGGCCATCCGCCTGTTCCAGAAGGTGGATCGTCGCAGCGAGTACTACGTGAAGGCGCAGTTCTTCACTGGCATCAGCTACGTCCAACTCCGAAAGTCGGTGCCCGCCGTCGAGGCGTTCCAACGCATCGAGAAGTCTTTGGAGGAAGGCGTCGAAGGCGTGGAAGACGAAGCTCGCATGCGTGACCTCGCCTACCTCTCCATGGCGCGCACGTACTACTCCGCCTCCATTCGGTTGGACCCGGAGACGAACGCACCCTCGGTAGACGAGAAGAAACTGTCGGCTGCCGTCAAGTACTGGAACCAAATCGACGTGGCGAGCGAGTACTGGCTCGATGCCTTGTTCGAGCAGTCCTGGGCGTACTTCATGGCCGGCGACTATCCACACGCGCTTGGCAACATCCACACGCTCCAGTCGCCCTACTTCCCGAACGCCTTCTATCCAGAAGCGGACGTGCTCAAGGCGGTGATCTACTTCGCCAACTGCAACTACGACGCGGCGACCATCGTCGTGGCGCGGTTCAACAAGAAGTACGTGCCGATCAAGGACGAGCTCGAGAAAATCCTGAAGCGCTTCAAGGGTGCGAACCAAGAAGAGCCCTTCTTCAAGTTTCTACTCGAGGTGCGAGAAGGAAAAGCCCAGCTGGATCCCAAGATCCGGCCCATCGTCGAGAACGCCCTCAGTGACCGCCAGTTGCTGAGGAATATCGAGTACGTCCGCGTCTTGGACGACGAAATGGGCCGCTTCAAGAAGGCGCCGCCTTCTTTCCGCGGCTCCTCTCTCGGTCAGCAGGTCGAGGATTCCCTCAAGCTGGCCAGGGACCTCGCCATTCGCCAAGCCGGCGAGCTGGCCCTTCAGCGCTACCAGCGCAACGTGGACGAGCTGAACGAGCATCTGCGCAACGGTGAGAAGATCCTCATCGACATCACGGCCGCGCAAAGAAACCTGTTGGACGAGAAGATCTCCAAGGGCCAGGTGAGCAAGGCCGAGTCGAAGATTTACGGCGTCGTCAAGCCCGATGAAGAGCACGTCTTGTGGCCCTTCGATGGCGAGTACTGGCGCGACGAGCTCGGCTTCTACCGTCAGGTGGTCGAGTCCGCATGCGGGAGGTGACAACGATGAACGCCACCAGAGCTTATCCCATCCTCGCGGTCCTCCTCGGGCTGCTCGTCGGTGCTCCGACGGTTGCTCGTGCGGCGTCGGACGGTCATGGCGACCTGTCCAACGCGTGCGTGGGCCCGGAAGCAAAGAAGAACCTGCAGGAGTGCCCTGGTGGCCCCAGCAAGTTCGTGATCAAGCAGAAGCGCGGCGCAGCCTTCAAGAGCGCTCCTCCTCCTCGCGAGCGGAAGAAAGAGAGCGAAACGAAGCCGCACAACCCGACCGAGGAGATGGCGGCGGGTCAGCGCGATACGCGCAAGACACGTCTCAAGGCACGTGCTCGCGCCCTGCTCATCACGGAGATCCAGGGCCTCGAGCGCTTGTTCAAGCGCACCCCGAAGAAGTCGCCCGATCGCCCGCAGCTGATCCGACGTCTGGCGGAAGGGTACGTCGAGCTCGAGAGCGCCGCCCTGCGTGACAAGACGGCGGCGGACATTCGCGCTCAGGACATGAAGAAGAAGAACCCGTCGGCTGCCAGCAAGGCGCGGCGGGATGCGACTCAGGCCAAGAAGATCGTCGCAGCGGCGCGCAAGAAGGCGATTGCCTACTACACGCTGATGAAGAACGCCTACCCGAACTACTCGAAGATCGACGAGGTGCTCTACTACCTCGCGTACGAGTACGAACAGGCAGGCGACCTCAAGAACGCGCGCAAGGTCTACTACGAGCTGATCCAGAAGGCGCCCAAGTCGCCTTACATTCCGAACGCGTACCTGGCCTTCGGAGAGCTCTTCTTCCAAGAAGCCCAGGGCGATCCCAGCAAGTGGGACCTGGCGGCTTCCGCGTACAAGGAAGTGACCAAGTACCCGCCGCCGGACAACAAGGTGTACGGCTACGCGCGCTACAAGCTCGCGTACGTCCACTGGAACAAGGGTGACTATCCGAACGCGATGAACGAGTTCAAGAAGGTGGTCGAGTACGGCGATCAGTACTCCAACCTTCCGAACGCGAAGCAACTCGCCAAGAGCGCTCGACGCGACATGATCCCGGTTTATGCCGCGGCTGGCGCTCCAGAGCGTGCTTACAACTTCTTCAAGCCCCTGTCCGGCGACAAGGGCGGCGAGCAGGCCAAGACCATCGACATGCTCAATGAGCTTGGCTACGCGTACATGGACACTGGGCACTATCCCGAAGCCATCACGCTCTACAAAGACCTGATGAGCCGGGACAAGGGGCCACGCACCTGTCACTACCAGGCGCAGATCACCCAGGCCGTTCAGGCCGTGAAATCGTCTGACAAGGATGCGATCAAGAAGGAGCTGGATCAGCAGCTCGCGGTTCGGAACGAGTTCATCAAGAGCGGGGTTCCGGCGGACAAGAAGCTCGAGTGTTCCAACAAGACCGCGGAGCTCCTCGCAGAGACCGCAATGAGCTGGCACCTCGAGGCCGTGGGTACCGGTGGCGTTCGCGGTACCGGCGACAAGAAGACGATGGATCTCGCCGCCTACCTCTACAAGAAGGTGGGTGAGAGCTTCACTGCGCAGGACTTCGCCAAGTTCAAGTTCCCCCGCATCGTGAAGTCGGACTGGCCCACGCTCTACAAGATCAAGTACGCAATGGCGGACTTGCTCTACTTCCAGCAGCGCTGGGAGGAGTGCGGTCCGGCGTTCGATGCCGTGGTGGCAGAAGACCCCAAGGGCGAGAACGCGGCGGAGGCAGCCTACGCATCGGTGCTCTGCTACCAGAAGATGTACGACCAGATGTACAAGGGCCAGGCGGACCGCAAGGGCAAGGGCCTGGGTCCCACGGGCGCTGGTGAGGAAGCCAAGAAGGGCGAGTGGGAGAAGTTCAAGCCCAAGCCCTTCACGGACCTGCAGAAGGGCATGATCACCGCGTTCAACCGCTACGTCTGCTACATCCAGCCGCCCAAGGGCGACAAGGAAGCAGAAGAGCAATACGTCGAGGTCAAGTACGCCCGCGCCCGCACCTACTTCGAGGCGCAGCATTGGGAAGAGGCGGCCCTCGCCTTCCGCGACGTTGCCCTGAACCACTCTGACAAGGACGCGGGCATCTTCGCCGCTCAGCTGTACTTGGAGTCGGTGAACGTACTGGGCTCTCGCGCCGAGCCACCGCGGCCGGCGTGTTTCGAGGACATGGCCAAGGACGTTCCGGTGTTCCTCGACCTCTACTGCAAGGGCAGCAAGTTCGAGGACAACAAGGAGCAGTGCGAGCTCCTGACCCGAATCCAGTTCGACGTCCAACGCCTCAAGGCCCAGAAGCTCGTCGAGCTCGCGGATTCACAGGCAGAAAAGAACAACTACCGCGAAGCGCTCGAGAACTATCGCAAGGGTGGCGACTCCTACCTGGAGCTGTGGCGTACCTACTGCGAAGAGCCGCTGGGCAAGGGTGAGCACCCTCAGCAGTGCGAGAAGGCGGACGAGATCGTCTACAACATGGCCCGCGCGTATCAGGCGGGTCGCTTGTTGGCGAAGTCGATTCAAGCGCGTCTCATTCTCCTCAACCCGAAGTACGGGATGGAGAAGTCGGACTTGGCGCAGAAGGCCACGTATGAAATCGGCGGTAACTATCAGGCCATTGCTGTGTACGACCGCGCCGCAGACTTCTACGAGCGCTATGTCGACCAAACCTGCAAGAAGCTACGCAAGTGCGGGGAGTCGGCGGATCAAGCCCTCAGCGACGCTGTGGTCCTGCGTCTCGGCTTGGGTCAGGACAAGCAAGCCATCGACGACGCCAATGACTTCAACAGATACTTTGGCGCGAGGAAGCCGGACCAGGTTGCTCAAATCGCCTTCGCCGTTGCGGCTCACTATGGTGAGAAGAAGGACTGGGAGAACGCCCGCAAGCGCTTGGCAGCAAGCATGCGTCAGATCGATTCCAAGGCGACACTGGACGTTCGAGTGCAAGCACACACTCTGCTGGGCCGTGCCTACGCGAACATGAACAGTGATCGTGGCGCAAACGGCGAGTACGCAAAGGTCGTCAAGCTGTGGGCGGACCCCGCGAAGGCTGTTGCGGAAATCGACAAGGGTGAGGGCGACGCGAGCGCCAAGCAGCGACGCCTCGGTCGAGCTCTCGAGTCGGTTGGTGAGGCTCTCTTCTACTTCGCGGAGAAGAAGAAGCAGAAGGTCGATGCCGTCAAGTTCCCAGAGTACAAGGGACCCGGCTCGAAGGACGCGGTGCTCAAGCACATCCAGACCAAGGTGAAGGACTGGATCGGCAAGAAGAAGCCGCTGATCGAGGACGCGACGAAGGAGTACAAGAAGATCGTCGATCTTCAGCCTACTCCGCCCCCGAGCTGGGTCATCGCTGCCGGCTCCCGCGTGGGTGACATGTGGGGCACCTTCGTGAAGGAGTTCCGTGCTGCACCCATCCCGGACGCCATCAAGAAGGACTACGAGCTCCGGACTACCTACTACGGCGCCTTGGACGATGCGTCCGAGCCGCAGAAGAGGGTTGCGAAGGGCGCTTATGAGACCTGTCTTGGGTATTCGGTGAAGTACCAGTACTGGGACCAATACAGTCGTAACTGCGAGGAGTGGTTGGCCGAGAACTACAAGGCGGACTACCACCTCATCGACGAATTCCGGGGTGCGCCGACTCGCGTCAACGACCCTCTGCGTGAACAGGGATACCCGTTGAGGCTCGGTGGCGAGCCCCTCGTGACGCAGGCGGCGCCCCCGCCCGAGAAGCCCGAAGAGAAGAAGGAAGACAAGAAGTGAGGCAGTTGGCCGCGGCGCGAGCGCGCCGCGGCCGCGCTCGAGGTTTTTCGAGGAGGATCCCGATGTTGCGATTCAAGAGCGTAGCGGCGCTGGCCTTGTTGTTGGGCGTAGTCGCGTGCGGAGGCGGCAAGCCGGAGGCAAAGTCGCCGGTCAACAAGAGCGGCAAGACAGACCGCTCTGGCATGGCGGTGAGCAAGGCCGCAGCGGAAGGCTTCGAGCGAGCGCTCGACGCCTTCGCCGGCCACGATCGGAAGGGTGACTGGAACGATGGCGCGTGTACGAGCGTCGCCCAGCAGTTCCTAGATGCGTCGAAGGAGCAAGAGTCGGCTACCAACCGTAAGCTGCCGGAAGCTCACTACAACGCCGGTCTCGCCTACCAGCGCTGCGGCAAAGACACCGAAGCGCGCAAGGAGTTCGAAGCGGCGCTGAGCGTGGACAAGAGCTTCCACCGAGCGCGGGCGCAGATCGCGCTCTACGACTACGACAAGTCGCACGACCTCGACGGCACCATCAGCAAGTTGGAACAAATCATCCGCGACGCGAAGTTCCAGAACGTCGAGGCGTTGGTCGGCGTTGCCGCACTCCAGATGGAGCGCAACAACGATACTCCGGACCAAGACGGCAAGAACGATCTGGAGCGGGCACAGCGCAACTTACAGCGTGCACTGGCCATCGATGACAGCTTCATGCCGGCCTTCAACCAGTTGGCCGTCTACTACCTGGAGCAGGCCAAGGCGAAGGCTCTCGCGGAAGAGGGCAAGAAGAAGTCGCGTCGTCGTGGTTTGGTGGCTGCGAGCTCAAAGGGTGCGGACGTCAACTCGCAGCAGCTGGACTTGGCAGCTCTCGTGGCTTCCCAAGCGGTTCGCAAGAATCCGAACTACGCCCCGATCCACAACACCGCGGGCCTCATCCAGGTGGAGCTCAAGAACTTCAACGGCGCGGTGAAGAGCTTCGCGACGGCGCGGCGGCTCGACCCGCGTTTCTTCGAAGCTCACATGAACTATGCCGCAGTGAACCTGTCGTTCCGCGGCTTCCAAGAGGCTGAGAAGGCGTATCGGGATGCACTGAAGCTGCAGCCGAACGAGTACGAGGCGCATCTCGGCCTTGCTCTCGCGTTGCGCGGCCAGATCCGCCCAGGGGATCCCGACAAGCTCATCCCCAAGGTTCAGGCGGAGCTCGACGCTGCCAAGAAGCTCGAGCCCAATCGGCCTGAGACCTACTACAACGAGGCGATCCTGACGCAGGAGTACAAGAGCAAGGGCTCGGAGAAGTCCGCCATCCCCATGCTGAAGAAGGCGGCGGATCTCTATCGCCAGTTCATTTCCAAGGCCGGTTCAGATGCGGCGTTCGCCGATGCCGTGAAGCGCGCCAAGGAGCGCTCTCAGGATATCGAGGACACCGTCAAGTTCATCGAAGAGGGTGACCAAGCGAAGAATGCCGGAGGTGGAGCTCCCCCGCCGGCGCCCCCAGCGAAGTGAACCCACTCGTACCAATGGCTCAATCACCCAGGGTGGCGTCGCCACCCTGGGTGAAACTTTGTGAGCACAAGCGATTTTTCTTTTGACCGCCAACGTTGTGGCTGCGTCAGGAGTCACATTGTGGGAACTTGCGTTCGTCCGGAGTGTCTTTCCCCAACGTGTCAGTTCGGTGGGAGAGCAAGTCGGGCAGCGTCGTTTCGGTTGACGGACAACCAAACCAATCACTACAATACCACTGTAATTCAGTCCAAAATGTTCAGGGAGGCTGAAATGGCTCGCTCGCTCAAAGTTGGAATCACCGCGTTGGCACTGGGTGCTGCTGCAATGATCGTCGCGCCGTCGGCGTTCGCGCAGGCTGCGGACAAGAAGGGCGACGAAGGTTATGGATACACCTTCGACGACGATCCGTTGAACGCGGGTGGGTTCGGGCCGAATGACGCCACCATCCGAGTTCGTCCGCGTGCGGCACGCACCACGTTGATTCGTCCGCGCACGTCTTTCGTGCCGGAGATGTTGAAGTCCGTCGAGAACATCTGACGGGCGACCGGCAGGATTCTGCCGGCGGGTCGCGCGAGGAAACAGGAAGAGAGACGCATGGCAAAGGCTGTTCTCACATTTGCGCTCTACCAGGGCGAGGCTCTGCAACGGAAAGAGACCGTTGCTCAGGACGTCGTCAAGGTCGGCAAGGATCCGAAGAGCCACCTGAGGGTGGATGACGAGCAGGCGTCCCGCATGCACGCCGTCATCGAGGTGTCCGGTCCAGAGGACATCACCTTGATTGACCTCGGAAATGAGCCGGGGACGATGGTCAATGGAGCTCGCGTGAACAAATGCAAGCTCCACGTCGGTGATCAGATCCAAGTTGGCGGCACGGTCATCGTGCTGGAGAGCGCCGAAGCGGCTCCGGCTGAGGCCGCCGTGGCGCAAGCCCCGGCGGTCCCGGCACCGGGCGTGCCGGCCGCTGCACCCGCGCAGGCCGCCGCGCCCGCTCAGGCGCCGGCGCCTGCCGCCGCTCCCGCGGGCGCGAATCCCTTCGGAGGTTCGAATCCCTTCGCGGGTTCGAACCCGTTCGCGGCCGCTGCTGCGTCGAGTCCGTTCGCGGCCGCGTCCAATCCCTTCGAGGTTTCGGCGGTGAACCCGTTCGCTGCAGGTGCGGCGCAGCAGGCTCAGCTCGATGCGTTGAAGGTACCCGACGACGCACCTCCCGGGACCTACACGTACACGCTCATCAAGAGCGGGCCCGACGTGTCGCCGGACGAGGTCGAGTTGCCTCACGTGCAGTCCGTCGAGGTCATGATCATGTGGGGCGCGAACGTGCTCCATGTGTCGCACCTGACGCCGCCTCGCAACTTCTATGTTGGCGAAGAGCAAGGGAAGAATCTCGCTTGCGACTTCTTCATTCCGGCAGAGAAGCTCGGTACCACCAGGATGCCGGTGGTCGTCGGCGATCGCACGTCGCTTGCCGTCGTGATTCCTCCGGGTGCAAAGGGCCACATCGAGCTGCCCGGTCAGCCTCGAATGACGCTCGACGAGGCGCGGGCCAAGGCCCAGCCCAGTGCAGAGGTCAGCGGTGGACACCAGTTCCCGCTGCCCGGCGGAGGCCGAGCGCGGGTCGAGATGGACAACTTCGTGTTCCAGGTGAATGCGGTCAACGCGGGCAAGCCGTTGAAGCACGGCGTTGGAGCGGGGCTCGATTGGGCGGTGTTCATGTACTTCGCCCTATCGTTCCTGGCCCACGCGGGTCTGATTGCCGCGATGGCCTTCTTCGTGCCGCCGCTCGGTCTCACGGACGACGAGGACATCAACAAGGACCAGATGTTCTTGATTCAGCAGTATTTGAAGAGCGCTGCTGAACGTGAGCAGGAAGAGAAGGAGACCGAAGAGGTCGCCGAAGAGAACGCGGACAACAAGGAAGGCGGTACTGGTACACGCGCCAAGGGTGAGGAAGGCTCGATGGGCAATCCCACGAGCAAGGCCACCAACAAGCGCTACGCAGTGCAGGGGCCGAAGGACAACCCGGATCCGCACATTGCGCGTCAGGCTGCACTGCGCGAGGCCCAGGAGTTCGGCATGATCGGCCTGCTCAACACTGGCGCCGCCGGCGACCCGAATGCGCCCACGGCTCCTTGGGGGCGTGACACCTCCTTGGGCATGGACGACATGAGTGCCCGCGGCAACATGTGGGGTGACGAGATCGGAGACGCCTTCGGCGCCGGCGGTCTGGGTCTGTCCGGCATTGGTGAAGGCGGCGGTGGCCGTGGCGAGGGCATCGGTCTCGGATCCATCGGTACGCTGGGTCACGGTGCTGGTACCGGTACCGGTCAAGGGTTCGGTTCGGGCCACGGCCGGCTCGGCGGAGCTCACAAGACGCGCGCGCCGAAGGTCCGCATGGGCGCCACGAGCGTGAGCGGTCGTCTGCCGCCTGAGGTCATCCAGCGCATCGTGCGGCAGAACTACGGCCGCTTCCGCATGTGTTACGAGCAAGGGCTGTCCCGGAACCCGAACTTGGAAGGTCGCGTGTCGGTCCGCTTCGTCATCGGTCGTGACGGCTCGGTGTCGAACGTTTCGAACGGTGGTTCGGATATCCCGGACAGCGGTGTGGTGGGATGCGTCGTCTCGGCGTACTACGGGCTGAGCTTCCCGCAGCCCGAGGGTGGCATCGTGACGGTCGTCTATCCGATCATGTTCTCGCCCGGCTGACGCAGCCGAGCAGAGGCGACGAGGCGCGTGACCCAGGTCACGCGCCTCGTTCGTTTTGTGGACTCGAGCAGCGACGTTGGCTGAGGCTTGGTGAGCCAAAAACCTGAACGAATCCGGGCGAAAGTAGGCGACGAACCGCCTTTACTTCGCGGCACTCGTCCGCCTATGCTGTAGCACCATTTGGGCCGATCACCCCGCGAGTGGGGTGTTTTCCGCTCGGGCAATCCGGGCGAATTTCGGTGTTTTAGGGAAGTCCAACCAAGCCTGAGTCGACTCTGCCGCTATGGGTCCCACCGCCCGACGGGGATCGAAGGAGAGAGGGTGAGCTCACGATGAAACTGCGCATCGCAACGAAGGCCGCCGTGCTGGCCATCATGCTTTCCGGTGCCGTTCTCGGCTGCAGCCGCGACCACATCGAAGCGATCAATCTGGCCAACGAGGGCGACAAGTCGCTCAAGGTGAACGTCGAAGGCGCCATTCAAAAGTACGAGCAAGCCATCCAGCTGGATCCCACCAATCACCGGATCCTCTGGAAGCTCGCCAAGGCCTACGAGAAGAAAGAAGACTGGGACAAGATGGCCTCGACGTTGTCCCGCGCGGTGCAAGTGGCGCCCGACTTCGCAAACTACTGGTTCAAGCGTGGCTATGCGTTGGTACGCCAAGCGCAAAACGGAAACCCGGACGCCTACGAGGAAGCGAAGGAGCCGCTTCAAAAGTGCATCGAGAAGGATCCGAACTACGCGGAGTGTTACCACTTCCTCGGGGAATCCGATCTGTGGACGAATGACGAGCAGGGCGCCTTGGACAACTACACCAAGGCGATCGAGCACGATCCCACCACGGCGTACTTCTACCCATCCTTGGCGGAGCTTCTCATCACCCTGAAGTTCTACAAGGAAGCGGAGGCGGTCCTGAAGGAAGGAACGCGCATCATTCCGCCTGGCGAGAAGACGAACAACCAGCTCTACGGGATGTACATCCTCCGCTTCGAGGTCGCACAGGCGAGGGACGACAAGACCGAAATGGTCGCCGCCATGGAAAAGGCACAGGAAGTTGCCGGCGACGAACACCCGGAGATTTCCTTCAACTTGGGCAGCACCTACGCCGTGATGGACCCGCCGCAGAAGGAGAAGGCGAACCGCTTGCTCAAGTCGTTCGTCAAGCGCGCGTGTCGTTCGGCAAACGCGGCCAAGTTCAAGGAACAATGCGAGACCGCGAACACGCTCATTCAGAAGCTCGGCGGCAGTGTCAACTGACACCGTGAGACTGCTACGCGAGTCGAGAGCGACACTGTCGGTGGCCGTGGTGCGCGCAGCGCCCACGGCTCTTTGCATGAAGACGATGGATGCGAAGCACGCTGCCCGGCGTGCTTTCGCCGAGGCGCCATAGTGCGTCAGTTGCCCGAGGAAGCATGGATCTAGAGCAGCGTCTGAACCACCTTGAGAGCCACCACGACTGGCAGGGGCTGACTGAAGCCCTGGAGCAGAGCATCGTCAGCTCGGAAGACGCCAGCGTTAAGGCCGACCTCCATCTCAGGTTGGGCCGACTGCTCCACACTCGCTTCTTGCAGGGTGTGAAGGCACTCAAGCACTTCCAGGACGCGTACAAGCTGAATCCCGCGTTGGTGGAAGCCTTGGCCGAGGCACGTTTGATCTATTGGGAGCTCGGCAAGCTCAACATGGTCCAGAAGCTGCTGGAGCTGCAGCTGAAGAACACCGAGGACCCCACCGTTGTCGGCGCGTTGTATCGCGAGCTCGGGGACGTGCACTGCGATCTGGGTGACTACGAGCGCGCTGCGGATGCCTATGCCCACGCACTGTCCTCAGCGGATGGCGAGGCCGACGCGGTCGGGCAGCTGCTCGAGGACGTGATGGTTGGCACCGAGGACTGGCAGGAGCGCATCGGTCTGCTCTTGCGCAGCGCACATCAAGCGCAATCTGCCTCGGAAAGGGCCGACTGCTTCCTCCGCGCTGCCCGAATTGCGCGCCGCTATGCCCCCGAAGAGGTGGAGAACATCCTCGCTCAGGCGTACACGTCCGATCCCGAGAGCGTTTCCGCAGCGACTCTGTACGAAGGGTTGCTCGTCGAGTCCGAGCGAACCGAAGCGATTCTCGAACGGCAGCGCGAAGTTCTGGACTCCATCGAAGACCCAAAGGAGCGTGCGAGTGTCGCGTTTCGCTTTGGCGTTCGCTGGGCGCTGCGGCACGGCAATCCGGAGATCGGCGCAGAGCTGCTCGAGCAGGTGGTGGCGCTCGACCCATCCCACGAGGCCGCGTTCAACTTCCTGCGCGACACCTACGGCGCCAAAGGCGGGGACTGGGAGAGGGTGGTGGTGCTTGCCGAGAAGCTTGCGGACTCCGGCGCCTCAGGCTCGGCATATCTCCTGGCGACCGCCGGCAACTTGGTCTGGAAGGAGATGGGCGATCTGATTCGCGCGCGGAGCTTCTTCGAGAAGCTGGCGGCGCTGGACCCAGACCACCCGATCCTCAAGTCTTTCGAGGCGCAGATTGGGGCGTCGCTCTCGGGAGGGACGCGAGAGGTCACACCGGAGCTCGACGTCGCGTCGGAGCCCGAGACTGCTGCGGAGCCCGTAGCAGAGGTGGAAGCGGAGGCCGCAACGCCAGAGACTGCGGACGTCGAACCCGAGGCCGCGCCGGCAGAGGCCGCTCCGCCGGCGCCAGCGGACGAAGCGAAGATTGCTCAGCTCCGAGCGGACCTCGAGGAACAGGAAAGCGCGAAGCGCTACCACGAGTACGTCAAGACGTTGGTCGCACTCGCCGACGAGGTGCCCGACACGGCGGAAAAGGTCGAGCTGTACATGAAGGCGGCCGACCTCTACGTGAATAAGTTCGTCAACCAGGCCGAAGCAGTTCGGACTTACGAGCACATTCTCGAGGTCGATCCGGAGAATCGAGACGCGATCGACTACCTGCGCCAGATGTACGAGAAGCGCCGAGATTGGGAGAAGCTGATTCAGCTGAACACCCAAGAGGCGGAGCGCATGGAGCCCGGGCCAGAGCGGGTGCAGGCGTTCAAGGACATCGCGCAGCTCGCTACGGATCGCGTCAAGAAGCCCGACGTGTGCATCGATCTGTGGTCCGTCGTCTTGCGCAACGATCCGGACGACCTGGACGCGCTCGGGGCGCTGGGCCAGATGTACGAGCGAGCTCGGGACTACGAAAAGCTCGCTGACGTGCTCGAGAAGCAAGCCGAGCTCACCCTCGAGACCAAGGAACGCGTCCAGATCCTCACCAAGCTGGGTCAAGTGACGGGCGACCGTCTGAAGGACGACGCGCGCGCAGCCGAGGCGTACCGGACGCTCTTGACTCTGTCGCCCGACGACCGTCGCGCGCAAGAGCAGCTCAAGAAGCGCTACATCTCGTTGGGGCGATGGGACGACCTCGAGGTTTTCTACGCCGAGAGCGGGAAGTGGGACGAGTTCATCCGCGTCTTGGAGAGTAACGAATCGAGGGCGGACAGCGACGAGCAACGCATCGGCATGCTGATGAAGGTTGCCGAGCTGTGGATGACTCAGAAGGGCAAGCCGGACCGCGCGGCGCGTGCCTACGAAAAGATCCTCAACATCGACGAAAACAGTCTCGACGCGGCAGAACGGCTCATTCCGATCTACGAAAGTGCCAACAACCCGAAGGGCCTGTCCGGCGCCATCGAGGTCAAGCTGGGGCACGTGCAGGATCCGAATGAGCGCCTGCAACTCCTGCGCAGCGTTGCAGAGCTCTACGAGACGCGGATCAACGACAAGCCCAAGGCGTTCGAACGCTATCTCGCGGCGTTCGAGATCGCGACGTCTGACGAGCAGAGCCAGGCGGATTTGGAGCGGGCCGCTCAGCTCACGGGACAGTGGGACGAGGTCGTGACCGCGTACAAGAACGCGATCGCGGCGGCCGACGAGGCCGGTGACGGCTACGGCGCCAACGCTCTACGACTGCGGTTGGGCCGCGTGTTGGTCGAGGAAGTACAGCGTGTGGACGAGGCGTTGACCGAGTACCGCGCGGTGTACGAGAGCGAGCCGGAGAACGGCGTCGCTCTGGAGGCACTCGAGCGGCTGTACCGCGAAACCGAGCGCTGGCGTGACCTGCTGGACGTCTACGGCAAGAAGCGAGAGCTGGCGGCGGACACGGAAGAACGTAAGCAAATTCTTTATGAAATCGCGCGCTTGTACGAGGCTCAGCTGGGGGAGCCGGCGCACGCGATCGAGACCTATCAGGCCGTGTTGGAAGACGATCCCATCGATGGGGTCGCCCTCGAGGCTTTGGACCGTCTCTACCTCGAGACGGAGTCTTGGGAGAGCTACGCCGACGTGCTTCGACGTCGGATCGAGCTCGACGTGGCGGAAGAAGATCTCGTCGATCTCAAGTTCCGTTTGGCGGAGACGCAACGGAAGCACTTGAGCGAGGACGCTGCTGCACTCACGAACTACCGCGAGATCCTGTTCCTGAACCAGGAGCACGAAGGCGCTCGTCAGGCGCTGGAAGGATTGCTGCGGCACGAGACCCTGAGCGCCGAAGCGGCGAGCATTCTCGAAGCCATCTACGAGGTCCGTGAGGACTGGGAGAAGCTGATCGGAGCGCTCGAGATCCTGGCGGCGGCGGACTCCGAGCAGGAGCGCCGGGTTTCGTTGCTTCGAAAGATCGCGTTCGTGGCGGCGAATCAGCTTGGCGCGCTCGATCGCGCGATGGACGCGCAGGCGCGGGCACTCAAGGAGGATCCCTCCTTGGCAGACTCCAGACTCGAGCTGGAGCAACTGGCAGAGGCCGCTGCCGCTTGGGATCGACTCATCGCGATCTACGGAGACATTGCCGCCGGCCTGTCGGATCCGATCTTGGCGCGCGAGTACTGGATGCGGCTCGCCGACATCGAGGAACGCCTCGACAAGATCGCCGAAGCCGCCGAGAGCTACGAGAAGGTCCTGGCCCTGGATCCTTCGGATACCGAGGCGCTTCAGGCGATGGACGCGCTGTATCGGCGCACGGAGCACTGGGAGGAGCTGGTCGGCGTGTTCCGCCGCCGAATCGACCTCACCGTCGATGGCGCCGAGCGGGAAGCGCTCTACTCGCAGATGGCTCAGGTCTACGAGGAGAAGCTGGGCAAGCCCGACGACGCAATCCTCGCATACCGCGAAGTGCTGGGCATCGACCCGGCCAGCCAGCTGGCGCTCAGCGCCTTGGATGGATTGTTCACCCGGCAGAGCATGTGGAACGAGCTGGCGGAGAACTTGGAGACCCAGCTCACGCTGGCCGACACCGAGCTCGGACAGCTGGAGCTGATGCTCCGGCTGGCGGCTCTCCGGCAGTCCCAGATGGGGCAGACGGAAGCGGCGATCGAAGGATACCGACAGGTTCTCGACCGCGATCCGACCAACCAAGCGGCCCTGGAGGCGTTGGAGCAGCTGGGGCGCGAGGCCGAGCACGAGCTCGCGATCGCGGAGATCCTCGAGCCTTTGTATCGCAACCAAGGCGATTTCCAGAAGTTGATCGGCGTGCACGAGGTGCAGGTGCGGCGCGCGGAGGACACGCACCGCCGAGTCGAGCTGCTGCATCAGATCGCCGAGCTGTACGAAGACGCAGCGGGTGACGTGAACGCTGCCTTCGACACGCTGGCGCGCGCGCTCGCGGCGGATCCCTCGCACGAAGGAACGCAGGCTACCCTGGATCGGTTGGCACGCGTCACCGGTCGTTTTCAGGATCTGGCGGGCGTGTTTCAGCAGCTTGCCGAACGCCAAGAGGACGCAGAGCTCGGCAGCCAGCTCTACACCTTTGCTGCTCGGGTTCACGAGAACGACGTTGGTGACATCGACAAGGCAATCGAGCTCTACCGGCAGGTACTGAGCATCGACCCGATGAACTTGCCTGCTGCGGAGTCACTGCAGGCACTGTTCCAATCCACGGAACGCTACGCGGACATGTCGCTCATCCTTCAGCGGAAGGCGACCATCCTCGACTTGGTCGATGATCAGAAGGCCGCTCTGTATCAAGCGGCGGCCTTGGAAGAGGAGCTCCTCGAGCGCAAGGAAAACGCCATTGGCGTCTACCTCAAGATCCTCGAAATAGACCCGGAGGATCTGCGAAGCATCGATGCGCTGATCAATCTCTACCTCGGGCTTTCGCGCTGGGAAGAGCTTCTGGGCGTCTACGGCAAGAAGGCGGATCTCGTCATCGACATCGAGGAAAAGAAGCTCATCTTCTACCAAGTGGGCGCCGTCTTCGAGCGCGAGCTCAGCGACGTCACGCGTGCGATCGACACCTATCAGCGAGTGCTCGAGCTCGATCCGGACGACCTCACGGCTCTTGGCCGACTCGACGTCTTGTACCAAGCCGCGGAAAACTGGCAGGAGCTACTCAGCGTCCTGACCCACGAGGCAGAGCTAACGGCCGACCCCGCGGAGGCCGTGAGCTACCAGTATCGGATCGCGGAGCTGTACGAGAGACACCTCGACGACGTCGAACGCGCCGTCGAGCTGTACCGTGACATCCTCGGGATCATCCCCGATCACGCACCGACGCTCACGGCGCTGGAGGGAATCAAGAACGGCAGCCGGGCGCCAATGGCAGCAGCCAGCGTGCTCGAGCCCGTGTACGACGCGATGGGTGAGTGGGCCCGGCTGATCAGCGTGCTGCAAGTGCAGGCTCAGTTTGCGGACGACGCCTTCCTCAAGGTCGACCTTCTCCATCGCATTGCCCGACTGTACGAGGAGAATCTCGGCGATCACGCGAGCGCGTTCGAGACCTATGCCCGAGCGGTTGCGGAAGACAGCCAGAACGAGGAGTCTCTCGCGTCGCTCGAGCGGCTTGCGATGCTGATCGAGCGCTGGCCCGCCGTCGCGTCCCTCTACGACCAGGAGCTCGAGAAGCTCGCAGAGGAGCCCGAGCGGTTGGTGGAGTTGGGTCTACGCGTAGCCCAGGTTTACGAAGTCCAGCTCGAGGACGTGGACAACGCCGTCGCCCGCTACCGCCGCGTGCTGGAGGCGGATCCCGAAAACCAGAGCGCCGTTCGCGCACTCGATCGGCTCTTCTCGCAAACCGAGCGGTGGCAGGATCTCGCCGAGATCTTGCTGCGTGAGGCGGAGATCGGGCAGAGCCCGGAGGAGATCCTCGAGTTCAAGTATCGGATGGGTCAGGTCTACCAGGTCCGTCTGGGCGACTTGGAGCATGCCATCGATGCGTACCGAGAGGTGCTCGCTGCAGCTCCGGAACACGTGGAGACGCTGTCGGCTTTGGAAGGTCTGTTCGAGACCGGCACCAAGCAGCAGGAAATCGCTGAGATCCTCGAGCCGCTCTACCAGTCCACGGCCGAGTGGGAGAAGTTGATTCGAGTCCGTGAAGCGCAGCTTGCGCACACCACGGACCCCGAGCTCCGGGCGACGATGTACCACCGGATCGCAGAGGACGCGGAGGAGCGACTGCTCGACGCGGTACTCGCCTTCAATGTCTACGTGCGGGCGATCAAAGAAGCCCCGCTGGACGAGCGGACCGGCGACGAGATTGAGCGGCTTGCCGCCATGATCGACGGCGGTTGGGAGCAGCTCGCCAACGCCTATGCTGACGTGCTTAGTCTGGAAGGCGTGGACGTGTCCGTTCAGGCGCTCATCGGCAAGCGTCTCGCGCGGGTCTTCGAAGAGGAGCTCGCCGACGTGGCGAAGGCGGAGGAGACGTACCGCTACGTTCTTACCGTGGCGCCGGGAGAGGCGGATGCGCTCGAGAATCTCGACCGCATCTATAGCTCCCTGGAGCAATGGGGCGAGTTGGCGGGCGTGTTGGAACAGCGCGCCGCCATCGCCGAAGACCAGCTGGAGAAGGTCGAGCTCTATGCTCGCCTCGGTCAGGTCTACGAGGAGCAGCTGGCGCAGGTCCCCGACGCCATCCGCGCCTACCGCGTGATCTTCGACGAGCTCGAGCCCGCGAACGAAGAGGCCATTGCGGCGCTCGGTCGCATTTACGAGCTGACCGAGTCGTGGAGCGAGCTGGACGCGGTCTACCGTCGCGAGCTGGAGAACGCCGTGGGCGACGTGCAGGAGGCGGAAATCCGCGCCAAGATGGCACGTCTCGCCTCCGAACGGCTGGGCAAGACGGAGGAAGCCGTCGAAGGCTGGAAGCGTGTTCTCGATCTACGCGGCGAGGACCCCGAGGCGCTCTGGGCCTTGGCGGGCCTGTACGAGTCTCAGGGCCAGTGGGCGGAGCTCACGGACGTTCTCGAGCGCCATTTCGACATCGCGGACAGCGACGAGGAACGAGTCAACATCCTCACCCGCCGGGCGCGGCTGTTCAAGGAGCAGCTGGGGCGCGACGACGAGGCGCTGGAGACTTGGCAGCGCGTGCTGGACATCGACTTTTCGAACATCGCCGCTTTGCGAGCGATTGCCAACATCTGGCGCGAACGGCAGGACCCGCAGGAGCTGGTGAGCGCCCTGCACGCGACGATTGATCGCGCTGCGGCGCTGCTCGAGGCGGAAGAGCTGAAGAGCATCTACCGGGAGCTGGGCAAGACCTACGGGGAGGTGCTCGAGCAACCGTTCGACGCGTCCGAGGCATGGCGCCACTTGCTGGACGTCGATCCGGCGGACTTCGAGGCGATGGACGAGCTCGAGAAGTCCTACCGCGCCGAGGAGCGCTGGGCGGACGTCGTTGGCGTGAAGATGCAGCGCGCCGAAGCGCTGCCGGAGCCGACCGAGCAAATCCGCGAGCTGCTCGAGGTCACCCAGATCTGGAAGAAAGAGGTCAACGACTACGACGCGGCGACCCCTGCCTTCGAGCGCGTTCTGGGCATCGACCCCACCCACGAGGAGGCCTTCGAGGCCCTCGAACGGCTGCACACCGCCGCGGGGCGTTGGGAGCCGTTGGTGGAGCTGTACCTCAATCGTCTCGAGACGCGAGAAGAGGTCGAGGAGAAGAGCGATCTACTGCGGCGCATCGCACGAGTCTTCGAGGAGCACCTCGACGACAACAACCAGGCGTTTGACGCCCTGGTCAACGCGTTCAGTGAGGACTTCGGCGATGACGAAACCGTGCGCTATCTCGAGCGCATGGCGCAGGCCACGGGTCGCTGGGGCGAGCTGATCAACACGGCCAATGCCTGGCTCCAGGAGCAGGCTGACGACCGCGCCAAGATCCAACTCTGCTTGCGCCTCGGCAAGTGGTACGGCGAGGACCTCGGCCACCCCGAGTACGCCCAGCCTTACTACGCCCAGATCATGCAGCTGGACCCGAACAACGTTCAGGTCCTGCGGCAGATGGCCGCCATCCACCGCATGGGTGCGCAGTGGCAGAAGATGGGCGAGACGCTGACCCGCGCTTTGGACGTCGCGGTGGCGAACGAGGATCGCAAGGCGATCCTCGTCGACCTGGGTGAGTTGCTCCACAAGCACATGGGGCAAGCCGACCAGGGCATCGCCTTCTACAAGCGCGCCCTGGAAGTGGATCCGCTCCACCTGCCGGCGCTCGAAGCGCTGGAGGTGATTTACGACGAACGCTCCAACCATTCCGAGCTCGTACAGATCTTGAACAGCAAGGTTCAGGCGCTGGAGGACTCCGAGCAGATCGCTCAGCACAAGCTCCGTATGGGCGGATTGTACGAGACGGCGCTCGGCGATTTCGAACGCGCCGGCAAGGTCTATCGCGAGGTCTTGGAGCTGGACGGCTCCAACATCTTCGCGCTGCGTGGTCTCGAGCGCATCTACGAAGCCCTGCAAGATTGGCCGGATCTGGTCGAAATCCTCGAACGGCAGCTCGATGTGGTCGAGACCGAGCGGGAGCGTGTCGACGTACTCCTCAAGCTGGCGAACATCCAAGAGGAGCAATTCCTCAAGGCCGATGTAGCCGCCCAACGGCTGGAGCAAGCGCTGGAGATCGATCCGGGGTCCGAGGCCGCCTACGTGGCGTTGGAGCGATGCTATCGCCGGCTCAAGCAGTGGCTCGATCTCATCAACACGTACGAGCGGCACATCAGCGAAGCCGCGGACACTCCGACCAAGATCGAGATCTATGGCTACGTGGCGCAGGTGTACTCCGACGAGGTCGGAGACACCGATCGCTCCATCGACGCCTACCAGAACATCGTCGACCTGGACGAGAACAACATTCCAGCCCTCGAAGCCCTGAGCCGGCTCTACGAGAAGCAGGATGACCCTGCGCGCGCCATCGACGCCATGTCACGGGTGGCGGACCTGACCACTGACGGCAATCAGCGCGTCGAGACGTACTACCGCATCGGCAAGTCACTGGAAGAGAAGTTGGGCGACCGCATGGCGGCCCAGGAGCGTTTCGAGATGGCGCTCGATCTCGACCCGTCTCACCTGCCGTCCCTCGCAGCCCTGCGCACCATCGCCATCGACGAGGCGGACTGGGATCGCGCCGCGCGTTATCTCGAGCAGGAACAGATGAACACGCAAGCGCCGCGGGCGCGGGCGAAGCTTCTGGTCGAGCTCGGCAAGTTGCGCGACGAGATGCTGAACGAGCACGAGCAGGCCGTGTTGGCCTACGAGCTCGCGATGCAGTGCGACGAGGACTGCGAGGAAGCGGCGCTGCCTCTGGTCGAGGAGTACATCCGCGCGGAACGCTGGGCGGAAGCCGAGCCTCTGGCGGAGATGCTCGTTCGCAAGTCGCGTAACCTCGAGCGGCACGAGCAGCACAACCTCTACAAGCTCCTGGGTAAGGTGCACGCGGCCCTTGGCAACGACGACAAGGCGCTCAAGGCGTATCAGACCGCTCACCAGCTGGATCTGACAGATCAGGAGACCATCCGTGGCATCGCGGACGTCGCCTTCAAGGTCGCGGATTGGCCCAGCGCTCTCACCAACTATCAGAAGGTGCTCACCGCGCTCGGCGAGGACGACGTCGACGAGCGCACGGACGTCTACTATCGCCTCGGCTGCATCAAGCGTGAGCAGGGCCAAGCGAAGCAGGCCGTGAACAACTTCGAGAAGGCCCTCGCGCTCAACCCCGAGCACCGGCCGACGCTCGAGGCCCTTGTTGGAATCTACGAGCACGGCAACGACTGGAAGCAGGTCGCAGCCTACAAGCGACAGATCCTCGACAGCGTGCTCGACGGCGAAGAACGCTACGTTCTGCTGAACGAAATCGGCGACTTGTGGGCCGATAGGGAGAACAATCCGCAGAAGGCCATCGAAGCTCTGGAAGAGGCTCTGGAGCTGAAGCCGGACGATCACGTCCTGCTCCACAAGCTGCTGCAGCACTATCAGGCGGCGGGAGAGTGGAACAAGATGGTGGACACTCTCCAGGCCATCGCAGACATCGAAGAGAAGCCCGAGATCAAGTCGCGGTACTTCTACACGATGGCTCAGCTCTATCGCGACAAGATCGAGGACCTCGACCGGGCCGTGGAGCTTTTCAACGAGTGCTTGGATCTGAACCCGAGCTACTTGCAGGCCTTCGAGCGCATCAACAAGGTGCTCACGCAGCAGAAGAACTGGAAGCAGCTCGAGCGCTCTTACCGCAAGATGATTCACCGCATCGCGGGCAAGGGGAACACGGACCTCGAGCACACGCTGTGGCACCAACTCGGTCTCGTCTATCGCGACCGACTGCAGCGGGCGGACGAGGCGATCGAAGCCTTCCGCATGGCTTCCGCCACGAAGCCGGAGGAGATCCTCGAGCACCAGATCCTGGCCGAGTTGTACGAGGTCAACGAGCGCTTCGACGAGGCGATCTCCACCCAACGGTTGATCCTGGAGCGCGACCCGCTGCGGGTGGATCCGTATCGCGCACTCTACCGGCTGTATCTGCAGAAGCACGCCTACGACGAGGCCTGGACGTTGGCCGCCGCCATGGCGTTCATGAAGAAGGCGGACGGGGACGAGCAGCAGTTCTTCGAGGACTACCGCCCGCAGGGCATGCTGCAGGTGAAGGGCCGGCTCTCGAACGAGCACTGGGCGAAGCACCTGTTCCACGCCGACGAGAATCTCTACGTCTCCAAGATCATGGAGTTCATCGCTCCGGCGGCGCTGCGCGCGAAGATCGCGCAGCTCAAGGCACAGGGGAAGGAGCCGGTGCTGGATGCCCGCTTCAAGCAGGATCCGGCGACCAGCACCGTCACCTTTGCCAAGACCTTCGGCTGGGCGGCTCAAGTGCTGGGTATCCCGTCGCCCGCTCTGTACGTTCGAAATGACGTGCCGGGGTCCATCATGCCCGTTGCCGCGGTTCCGCCTGCTTCGGTGGCCGGACAGACGGTGCTGACGGGTTTCTCACCGCAGGAGCTCACGTTCATCTGCGGTAAGCACCTCGCGTACTACCGTGGCGAGCACTACATTCGAACGCTGTTCCCGACCCAAGCGGAGCTCACCATCATGCTCTTCGCGGGCGTGATGATCGCCTCTCCGAGCACGCCCTTGCCGGGCGACATCCAGACCCAGGTGCGGGCGACCGCTCAGGAGTTGGCGCGACACATGGAGCCCGTTCAGCTCGAGGGGTTGCGCATGGTGGTCAAGCGTTTCATCGAGGAAGGCGCCAAGGCCAACATCAAGCGCTGGAACCAGGCCGTGGAGGTCACGGCGTGTCGCGCCGGCTTGTTGGTCTCCGGAGATCTGGAGATCGCGAAGAAGATCATCGCCAGCGAGCCTCAGCTCCCGGGTGACCTATCGCCCCAGGACAAGATGAAAGAGCTGCTCGTGTTCAGCGTGAGCGAGAGCTACGCGGAGCTCCGCAAGACCCTCGGGATCGCCGTCGGCTAGCCAGACGCTCTGCTCCGTCGGGGCGGAGCGTCAGCCGAGCTTACTTGCCGGGCGTGTCGAAGACGACTCGCGCGCCCAGCACGAACTGCCAGTGGTTGGCGGAGCTTCCGAGGTCCCCTGGCGAGCGCGTCATGTAGCGGCCCATGTCGAGCTCCGCCGTGGGGCCAAAGCCGAACTTGTCGAAGGCGTACCAGTCGCCCCCGAGTTGGAGGCGTAGCCACTCGATGCCCGAGTAATCCACCGTGGTCGTTCCGGTGTCGATGCTCGTCATCCGGTAGCCGATCCCGGCGCTCATCCAGGGATCGAAGCGGACCCCTTGAACCAGGTGATAGCGGACAAACGCTCCGAAGGCGGTGCTGCGGGTGGAGCAGTCCGAGCAGTCGTTGCCAGCCCCCAGCATCAGCAGTTGGCCCCACGCTCCGACGACGACGGAGCGGCTCACGCCATAGCCGACGTCGACTCCAACGCCGGGGCCAGACCCGACCGTGTCCCGCTGTGGCACGCCCGCCTCGAGGCTCGCGAAGGGGATCGCCCACAGGGCGGATGCCGCCAACGTGAGGTGTCCGCCTAGCGTGTCGAGCGCGGGCGGAGTGAGCGGTTGCTCCGGAACGTCATCCTCGTCCGGCTCCTCCGTGGGGGTGACCTCTCCAACGGGGGCTTCGGAAGGCTCCACCGGTTCGGTGGTTTCTTCCGTGTCGTCCAGCGGCTCTTGGGCCACGGCCAGCCGCGAGAGGGAGAGCACCAGGGCGGCTGCCAAGGCGGGACGGAAAGAAGGCATGGGCGCTTGTTACCACGCTCGGGACCGGCCGAAACCCCTTCCTTTGGTCGCGGGTGGCAACCGCGTCGAGCATGGGCCGATAGACCCCCACGATGTCGGATTGGGAATGTGAGGCTCCCCCGGACTCCTCGGATTTCGAGGGCGAAACCCTGGAAATGGCATGCCGCCACCCGGCCCGCGGACCGTGGGTCCTCGAGGTCGGTTCGCAACGTGTCGGCAGCGCCTTTCAGCTCGGTCGCGGCGATTCGGTAGTCGTCGGCAGCGGGCGCCTCGCGGACTTCAAGATCGCCGACCGTGCCGTGAGCGCAAAGCACTGCCGCCTGGTGGCTACCGAGGACGGCGTGACCGTGGAGGACCTGAGCTCGAAGAACGGAGTATTCGTGGGTGGGGCGCGAGTGAAGACCGCGTTGCTTCCGGGTCTCGGAGCGACGCTCGTGCTCGGCGGCACGACTTTGGTGCTCCGCGCGGAGCCCGAGGTCGATGGTGTTCCCGACGTGTCCTTGCCAGGTCTCGTGGGAACGTCCGCGGCCATGCGCCGAGTCGCGCAGGTGGTTCGTCGGCACGCGCGCTACCGCGCGCCGATCCTGTTGCAGGGAGAATCCGGAACCGGCAAGGACGTGGTGGCACGGGCGATCCACGGTCTATCGGGCCGATCGGGCGACTACGTTCCCATCAATGTGGCGGCCATTGCCGAGACCCTGGCGGACGCCGAGCTCTTTGGGCATCGCCGCGGAGCCTTCACGGGCGCGGTGGGTTCCCGGGACGGAGCATTTCAGCAAGCACACCGCGGCACACTGTTCTTGGACGAGGTTGCCGAGCTCCCCCACAGCATCCAGGTGAAGCTACTGCGCGTGGTGGAAGACGGCGTCGTG
Source organism: Polyangiaceae bacterium (assembly GCA_020633235.1). Classification (NCBI taxonomy): domain Bacteria; kingdom Pseudomonadati; phylum Myxococcota; order Polyangiales; family Polyangiaceae; species Polyangiaceae bacterium. The sequence goes on from JACKEA010000001.1 coordinate 1,546,538, forward strand.
CGACCGTTGGGGGGACGACCCGCGACGGTAGACGTACGCATCGTGTCGGCCTCCTGGGCGGATCTCGCGGAGCGCGTCGGCCAGAGCCGGTTCCGAGGCGATCTGTTCCATCGCTTGAGCGTCGTCGTGATTCGGCTCCCCCCGCTCAGGAATCGCAAGAACGACATTCCCGCACTCGCGGAAGCGTTGCTCGCGCGCTTCGAGCCCGAGGTCGGTCCCCGCACCATTTCCAGCGCCGCCCTCGCGCAGCTGGTTCACGAGGATTGGAGCGGCAACGTTCGCGAGCTAGCGGGCGTGTTGTACCGCGCCGCCGTATCCGCGCACCGAGGCCGCATCGAGGCCGCCGATGTCGAGGTCTCGCTCAGAAGGGACGAGGGGACGCGCCCCGAGCCCATGAGCCCCAGCGCCGCCCGCGCCTTGGTCGACGCCCACGACGGCAACGCTTCCGCGGCGGCGCGCGCAGCCCGGGTGCCGCGCAGTACGTTCCGCGCGTGGCTCGAGAAGTCGGATTAGCAGCGCGTCCAGAAACAACGCCAGTTGTTCCCGGACGGGCCCTGACTCAGAAGCTACCGACCAAGTTGAGGCTGCTCGCGTGGGGCGACGCGACGGGCACGAGCCCCGCGCGGAAGACCTGCGCCTGAGTCGAGTCCTTCGGCTTCTTGCTGTCCACGAAGTAGTAGACGATGGTGCCCCCCGCCGCAGCGCCAGCGACCACGAAGCTGACGATCGAGAGCGTCTTCTGGCTGTCGCCGGAGTCGACGTTGTCCTGATACTTCGTGCAGGCGCCGGAGAAGTCCACACCTTGGTAGAACTGCGGCGGAGTGCAGGGGCCGTTGACGTTCAGCTGGTTCGCCTTGTCGACGATCTGGGTCTTGATGCTGTCGGCGTTGTCGTAGTTCGACTTCGCTGACAGGCCGAAACCGATTCCTCCGGCGAGGCCGAGCACCGTGAGGCCGCCACCGACCCATGCGAGCTTGTTTTCGGCTGCCCACTCGAAGAACGGCTGCCGCTCGTCACCGCTGTCGAACTGCACGGAGCCGCCCGCTCCGCCGCCCGGCCCCGTCGCCGGTCCGGTGGGACCGCCGCCCGGTCCCATCGGGTTCTGGCCGGGGTTCTGCCCCATGGTGTTGCCTGGTCCCGGCACGGGGGTCGGCACCGGGGTCGCTCCGCTGGGACCCGAGAACGAGAGCGTCACCGAGCCGGTCTGCCCTGCGAGCGCAGTGACCGTCGCGGTGGCGACGTTCCCGTCCTTCTTGGCTTCGAGGGTGTGGGAGCCGGGCGTCAGATACACCGCGCCGGGGAGAGGCGAGCGCCCCTCCGAGGTGCCGTCGACGAAGACCTCGGCGCCTTCCACGTCGACAGTCACGTTCATCTCCCCGACGGCAGCCTTGGCCGCGGTGAGGCCCTTCTGGGCCTCGCCGCGTTCTGCGTCGCTGCCCGGCGCTTCGCGCAGGTACTGCGCGAAGTGCTTGGCCGCTTCTGCCTGGTGCTTCGAGCGCAGCTCGCTTTGAGCGAGGTTCAACAGCACCGCCGGATGCTTCTTCAGCGCGTACGCCTGCAGGAACGCTGCGCGCGCCTTTTCGTACTGCTTCTGATCGTAGAATTTCACGCCCTCTTGAAACCGCTCGCGGGCCATCTGGGTCGCGACGTCATCCTGGGCCAGGGCGGGCTCGGACCAAGCGACCACGGACACAGCGGGGGCTGCCGCAGCCAATACCAATGCGAGGATAGGTGCTCGTGAAGTCATGTCGGTATGGAGATGGGAAGGAGTGGATCAGAAAGGAGTTTCGCGGACGATACCCGAAGGCTTGCCAGCCGGCTTGGTGGCGGGCTTCACCACGGGCTTGGTGGTGGGCTTCGGCTTCGGTTTGGGAGCTGCGACGACCGGCGTGGGCTTGGGCTTCTCGGGCTCGGCAGTCTTTTCGGGCTCGGCAGTCTTTTCGGGCTCGGCAGTCTTCTCGGGCTCGGCAGTCTTTTCGGGCTCGGCAGTCTTCTCGGGCTCGGCAGTCTTTTCGGGCTCGGCAGTCTTCTCGGGCGCTGCGGTGGTGGGCTCTTCCGTCTTCGCGGGCACCGCTTCCGTCCGTCCGGAGCTGGTATCCGTCGTGTCGTCCCCCTTGGTGAGGGCGCGGATGCCGACGAACAACAGCACCAACACCGCCACCCCGAGGACGGCTCCGACCACCACCTTGTTGCTCTTGGCAACGGGGGGCGGCAGCACGGGATCGTCGTCTTCGTAGACGGGCGCGGCCTCTTCCACGGGAGCCGGCGTCTTCTTTTGTCGGGCCGGCGCGACAACGGGCGCTTCGGCCGGGACCGGCTCCGGTTCGGCCTTGGCCGCGGCAGGTGGCGCCTTTTCTGCCTCCGGCTCGACCTTCGCCGACTCCGGCGCAGCCGCCTTCTCGGCCGCCGCGGCTTCCTGCTCGGGCGCGGGGGTATCGGCTTTCGGCCCGTCGGTATCGGCTTTCGGCGCGTCGGCCTTTTCCGCCAGGGCCTGCTGCACTTCGGGGGGCGGTGCCACCCCGATCATCGTCTTCTTCGGGACCGACTTGGAGACGGCGGCCACCACCGGCATGGGGGCGATGCTCTCGCTCTTGTCCGGTTCCGGGTCGGGCTTCTTCGCTTCAGCGGCTGGAGCCTCGGCCTTCGCGGGAGCCTCCGTCGGCTTGGGGGGCTCGGCATCGGTCTTTGCGGAAGCTTCCGGCGCCTTCGCCTCGGCCGCGGCTTCGCCGTCACCTTCCCAGAAGGGGGTGAACGAGTCTGCGAGCCGATCGGCTTCGTCGTCACTCACATTTGCGCTCGATGAACGCCCCGTTTCCGAACTATCGGCCATCCTTACCCCGGTGCGCCCGCGCCCTGCGAGCCCCGGAAGGCTAGCACCGGCTCACCACTCGGCGCAACGGCGACAGGCCACGGATCTGGCCGGAAACCGGACGGATTTTCGGATGCCGGGGCCATTATTCGGCCCACTTCGGCATTCGGCGCTAGACCTCGAAACGATGCGCTGGTCGTGCCTGGCCCTGTTGGCCGTCGTGGGTCTCGGGCAGGGCTGCCGGAAGGCGAGCCCGGCGGCCGGCCACGTGGCGCCCGCCACCAGCGCCGTCGAGCTCGGGGTGCTGCCGTCCCGCCCAGAAGCGGTGGCTCACGCGGATCACCTTGCCGTCCAGGGGAGCAAGTCCGGCGGAGAGCGGGGCGCGGCGTTGACGCTGACAGCCGCAGAGCTCCGGGCGCGCCTGTGGCGCTTGGAGGGCAGGGAAGCCGACGCCCTCGAAGCCGTGGAGCTCTACCGCGGGGTGGAGCAATCTGGCGCGCCGAGCGCGTGCGACGCTCGACTCGATCGGGCGTTGTTGGAGGGCGAGCTGCGGGCGGATCCCGCCGAGACCTACCGCGCCGTGTACCAGACTCGCGTCGCCCACCCGAAGACGCCCTGCGCGAAGCGCGCGGGCAACGTGCTCGATGCTCTCGCGGCGTTTCGGCCGTTGCCCAACGTGCTCGCAGAGCTCGAGCGCAAGGTGGGTTCCCCAGACGGGGCGACGAGCGACGGAGGCGCGAGCGCGGCCACCGTGAAGCACGACCCCGCGGGGCCCGTGGTGGTGCCGACGCTGGCGGGTGCCGTCCCCAAGGGACCAGTGCGCATCACCCGCATCGAGAAGTACGGAGCGAAGGACGCTGCCCGCGTCGTGGTGTTCATCAACCAGCCGGCGACCTTCGACGTCGGCTTCATCGGGCGACAGGACGGGCGTGGTCCGCGCCTCTACGTCGACGTCGACAAGGCCAAGTACAAGGGCGCCCTCGAGATGAACGTCGGCGGCTTGGTGGAGCGCGTGCGCATCGGCAAGCACAAGTCGGCGACCCGCGTGGTGCTGGACCTGACGACGGACGTGTACCGCAAGGTGTTCTACCTGCCGGAGCCGTTTCGGCTCGTGATCGACGTGTCCAAGACCCCGCCGCAGCAGCTGGCGCAAGGTGCCGAGGCGTCGCGTACGATTCACCGGGTGGTGCTCGACCCGGGCCACGGGGGCCATGATCCCGGCGCCATTGGACCGAGCGGGCTGCGGGAGAAAGACGTCACCCTCGACATCGCGCACCGCGCGGCGCCGCTGATTGCCCGCGAGCTCGGCGTCGCGACGCTCCTGACGCGCGATTCCGACGACTTCATTCCTCTCGACGAGCGCGCCGCGCGCGCCAATGCCTTCAAGGCGGACCTGTTCGTTTCCATCCACTGCAACGCGAGCGAAGACGAAAATGGTCACGGGGTGATGACTTTCGTCCTCGACGAATCGCGGGACCAAGGGGCGCTCCGGGTGGCGGCCCGGGAAAATGCGGCGTCCCCCGCCGCAGCGGCGGAGCTGGCCAACGCGCTGAGTCAGGTGGCGGACGCGTCGAGTACGGCCCGCTCCGTTCACTTTGCCGAGCTGCTTCAACGCGCCGCTTCCGCGTCACTCCAACCCAAATATCAAAATGTGAGCGATCACGGAGTGAAGCGTGCGGGATTCTACGTGCTCGCGGGGGCGCGCATGCCCGCGGTGTTGTTCGAGACGTCCTTCATCTCGAACCCCGTGGAGGAATCCCGGCTCAACACCGGTGACTACCGGCAGAAGCTCGCCGACTCCGTCGTGAACGCCATCCGCGCCTATCGCGAAGGGCGCTGACTCGGCGGCGCGACGCCGCGCCCATCGCGAAGGGCGCTGACTGGACGCGGTCGTCACGACGCGATCGTCACGCTTACCGCGCCCTCGTCGCGGAGGGCGTCGAGCTCAGGGCGCGCGTTCGGCCACGAAACGACCGTCGCGCATCACGAAGCGCGTTGGAGCGTCGGCCGTGACTTCGTGACGTTCGGGGTACAGCGGGTCGCCGGGGAGCGCGAGGATTGCCTGCTCGCCGTCCATCACGAAGTACGGGCAGATCGGCTCCTGCGAGTGCGCCCGCGCGAGCTCGAGGGCGTGGCTCACGTCGCGCGCGGCGGCGAGGGTGGTCAGCGTGCTCGACGTGGGCGGCGCCAGGAAGATCTCGTCGGCTTCCCAGCGGGCGAGCACGCGCCGCGGTGTGGCCCAGAAGCTCTGGGTGGTCTCGTGGGCGTCGTGGGCGCCGGCTTGCTCTTCGTCGAGTGAAAGCAGGTAGAAGCGTGTGTCGTAGCGGCGGGATTCGGCGACGGGCGTGACCCAGCGGGCCAGGCCTTCGAGGCGGGCGGTGTCGAGCACCAGGTCGTGGGCCTCGAGCAGATCCGCAAACGCGTTCGATTCGTCGGTCGCACGGCCGCGCTCGGCGAGCTCCGCTCGCAGCGAAAGGGCCCGCTCGGAATCGACGTGCGCCCCCACCACGGGCAACAGGGCCGCCTCTTCCAAGAGCTCCCGCAGCGCTGCCACGGCGAAGGCTCGAGCGGCGCTCTCGTCTGCTGCCAGGCTTCGACTGCGCGCCGAGAGGGGCGTGGTGAGGCGCTGCCAGCGCTCGCTGCGGTCACCGTCGGCCAGCTTGCCACCAGGAAAGACCACCGCTCCGCCGAGGAATCCGGAGCGAACGTGGCGCTCCACGCAGAAGACCTCGGGGCCATCCGCCGCGTCCCGCACCACCACTACGGTAGAGGCGTCTTTGGGGGGAACCGCGTCTCGCTCTGCCGAAAAGTCGAGCATGGCGGGAGTGTAGCGGGGTTTTCTCGGCACCGTGGCCATGGGGGTGTGGCGCCCGCGCAAGGAGGAAAATTCCGCGAAAAATCCGCGCTCACTCCGCGAGAACGAAAGAGGTGCGCGAGCCGATTGACGGCGCTGAATGGAGAACTTACGTTCCGGTGCTCCGCCGGGGCCATCCCCGGCTCAGCCGACACGATCATGAACAAGGCACAACTCAAGAAGTTCAAGGATCTGCTCGAGTCCAAGCGCCAGGAGATCATCCGCCGCGCACAGCAGACCCTCGACGAGGACATGGCGCTCGACGCGAACGATCTGCCGGACGAGATGGATCTCGCCTCCAGCGAGTATCTCCAGTCCTTCACGTTCCGACTTCGCGGTCGCGAGAAGGTGTTTCTGGACAAGATCCAGAAAGCCCTCGACAAGATCGAGGACGGCAGCTTCGGCGTGTGTGACGATTGCGGAGAGAAGATCTCCGTCAAGCGTCTGGAAGCGCGCCCCGAGACCACGCTCTGCATCCGCTGCAAAGAGGATCAGGAGCGCGTCGAAAAAGACTTCGGCTGAAGCTCGCGCTTCGCGCTCCCGCGCCCCTGCATCCTGCCGGATGTGGGGGCGCACGTGCGTCCGGACGCAGAGTTTATTGGGGGTTTGTCTACCGCGGAAGCTCGTGGACGGAGCGCGAGGTCCCGCGCCGAACCAACACCCAAATGGAAATGGGCGTGCGCCCTCAGCGCCGAGACTTCTTCTTGGGTGCGGCGCTTTGCGCTGCGAGAGACGGCGCCAGGTACTTCCCGGTGTGGCTCGCGGCGGAGGCGGCGACGTCTTCTGGGGTGCCTTGGGCCACGATGCGGCCACCGCCCTCGCCACCCTCGGGGCCCATGTCCACGACCCAGTCCGCGCAGGCGATGAGATCCACGTTGTGCTCGATGACCACGATGGAGTTGCCGGCGTCTCGCAGACCGAAGAGGGCATGGGTGAGCATCTCCACGTCCGAGAAATGAAGGCCGGTGGTGGGCTCGTCGAGCACGTAAAGGGTCTGACCGGTGGCCTTGCGCGCGAGCTCGGTGGCGAGCTTCACGCGCTGTGCTTCGCCTCCGGAGAGGGTGGTGGCCGGCTGCCCGAGCTGGATGTAGCCCAGGCCCACCTGGCGCAGGGCCTCCAGGCGCTGTGAGATGCGGGGCAGGGAGTCGAACAGCGTTGCAGCTTCGTCGACGGTGAGCTCGAGCACGTCCGCGATGCTCATGCCGCGATAGCGGATCTCCAGCGTTTCCCGGTTGTAGCGGCGGCCCGCGCAGGTGTCGCAGGTGACGTAGACGTCGGGCAAGAAGTGCATCTCGATGCGCAGTACGCCATCGCCCTGACACGCTTCGCAGCGACCGCCCTTCACGTTGAAGGAGAAGCGGCCCGGTTTGTACCCGCGGGCGCGCGCGTCCGGGAGGCCGGAATAGAGCTCGCGCAGGTGGGTGAAGATGCCAGTGTAGGTCGCGGGGTTCGAGCGCGGCGTTCGGCCGATGGGCGCTTGGTCGATGCTGATGACCTTGTCGATGTGCTCGAGGCCTTCGATGCGGTCGCAGGGGCCGACCCAGCCGGTGGCGCCGTACAGCTCGGCGCGGGCGGCGCTGAGCAGCGTGTCGACCACCAGGCTGCTCTTGCCCGAGCCGCTGACGCCGGTGATGGCGGTGATGAGCCCGAGGGGGATCTCGAGGGTGACGTCGTCGAGGTTGTGGGCTCGAGCGCCCACGACCCGGAGCTTCTTCTTCCCGGGCTTGTGGCGTTTGTTCGGGACGGGCAGCTGCTTTTCGCCGGACAGGTAGGGGCCGGTGACGGAGTGGGGATCCGCCACGATGTCCGCCGGAGTGCCCTGGGCCACGATGCGCCCGCCGTGCGCTCCAGCGCCCGGACCCATGTCCAGCACCCAGTCCGCCGCCTCGATGGCGTCGCGATCGTGCTCGACGACGATCACGCTATTGCCCTTGTCGACCAACCGGCGCACCGCCTCCAAGAGGCGCGCGTTGTCGCGGGCGTGGAGGCCGACGCTGGGCTCGTCCAGGACGTACAAGACGCCCACCAGGGAAGCGCCGATCTGCGTGGCGAGGCGGATGCGCTGACCTTCGCCGCCGGACAGCGTCTGCGCCGGGCGATCGAGGGAGAGGTAGTCGAGCCCTACCTCGAGCAAGAAGCCAAGGCGCTCCGTCACGGCGCGCAAGAGCGGCTGCGCGATGGCCGCCTCCCGGGCGGCGAGGTTATCCTTCTCGGCGAACTCCGAGAGAAAGCCGCGCAGCTTGCCGAGGGGCAGCGCGCTGAGCTCGGAGATGTCCTTGTCGCCGAGCTTCACCGCCAGGGCCTCGCTGCGCAAGCGGCGCCCGTTGCACTCGGCGCAGGTCTGGGTGACCACGAAGCGTCCGAGATCTTCGGGGCCGATGGCGCCGTCGTCGAGCTCGTGGTCGGCGCCCTCTTCGACCTCGTCGGTCTCGAGCATGCGCTCCAGACGCTGCACGATGCCTTCGTACCCGCGGCTCTTGCCACGCCCCTTCTTCTTCTGTCCGTACAGGATCGCGTTCTGGCTCTCCTCCGGGAGATCTTGCCAGGGGACGTCGGCGTCCACCGACAGCGCGTCCACCAGGCGAGCGACCTCGGTGGCGGTGGCCAGAGAGCCCCGCCGGCCGAACGCGGCGATGGCTCCTTCGCGCAAGGTGCGCGTGGGGTCGGGCACCACGCGAGAAGGATCGATGGCGGAGCGCAGGCCGAGGCCGTCGCAGGAGGGACAGGCACCGTGCGGGCTGTTGAACGAGAACAGGCGCGGCTCCAGGGGAGGGAGCGTGATGCCGTAGTCCCAGCTCACGAGCCGCTCGCTCATCACTTGCGCTGGACCGTCGTCGTCCACGGCGTCGACCAAGAGCGTGCCATCGCCCAGCTTGAGTGCGAGCTCCACCGAGTCCGTGATGCGGCCCTTGGCGTCTTCCTTGACGACGATGCGGTCGACTACGACGTCCAGGTCGTGGGCTTTGGAGCGGTCGAGGGGGATGTCGTCCCCGAGGTCGACCTGCTGCCCGTCCACTCGCGCGCGGACGTAGCCGTCGCGGCGCAGCCGTTCCAGATCGCCGCGGAGCTCACCTTTCTTCTGCCGCACGATGGGCGCGAGAAGGGCCAGCCGCGCGCCTTCGCCGCGATCCATGATGGAGTCGACGATCTCCTGCACCGTGTAGGCGCGCAGCACCTTGCCGGACTTGGGGCAGTGCGGCGTTCCCACGCGGGCGAACAGCAGGCGTAGGTAGTCGGCGATCTCCGTGACGGTACCGACGGTGGAGCGGGGGCTCTTTCCCAGCGCCTTCTGCTCGATGGCGATGGCCGGGCTCAAGCCCTCGATGCTCTCGACCTCGGGCTTGGGGAGCTGGTCGAGGAATTGACGGGCGTAGGCGGAGAGGGACTCCACGTAGCGCCGCTGGCCCTCTGCGTAGATGGTGTCGAAGGCCAGGGACGATTTGCCCGAGCCGCTCGGTCCGGTGATCACGACCAGGCGGTTTCGGGGCAGCTCGCAGCTCACGTCCTGGAGGTTGTGCTGGGACGCGCAGCGGACGACGAGGTGGTCCATGGCGAGCTGCGAGAAATATCACAGGTTTACGTCGGTTTCGGCCCGCCGCCGGGGTGCAGGCAAAACCCCGACAAACTTGCCCCGGGAAGGCCGGAGGTGGCTATGGGACGAGGCGTGCTGCCTCCCGAGCTCCTGCCCCTGGTGCCCCTTCTGGTGGGTCTCGCGCCGTTGCCCGTTCCGGCGCAGGTCCAGCTCCACGCCATGAGCCTGGCGGCGGTGGAGGTAGTGGCCGCCCTGCCGGACGCGTGTCCCTCCAACATGGTGCTGGTGGACGGAGACTACTGCCCAGGGCTCGAGTACCAGTGCGACCGCTTCGTGGACGAAACCGCGCCCAGCTGCGCGAGCTACGCTCAGAAGCCCGAGTGCCGCCACAACGAGCAGAGCAAGCGCTTCTGCGTGGACAAGTACGAGTGGCCGAACAAGGTCGGGGACAAGCCCGCGGTGTTCGTGAACTGGTACGAGGCCAAGCGCTTGTGCGGCAGCGTGGGTAAGCGATTGTGCCAGCGCAGTGAGTGGACGCTGGCCTGTGAGGGACCCAAGCGCGCGCCATACCCCTACGGTTGGCAGCGCTTGCCGAGCCCCTGCAACGTGGGGCGCCCGGTGGAAGAGCCCGACGCCGACAAGCTGATCGATCCGCGAACCCGGGAGTCGGAGATCGCGCGGTTGTGGCAGGCCGATCCCATCGGCAGTCATCCCAACTGCGTCAGCGCGTTTGGCGCCTTCGACATGGTGGGCAACGTCGACGAGTGGACCGACAACAGCGAGGAGAGCAGCGAGGCAGTCTCCACCTTGAACGGGGGCTATTGGGGACCGGTGCGCAACACCTGTCGCTTGACGACCAAGACGCACGGGCCAGAGTTTCAGTTCTATCAGATCGGATTTCGATGCTGCTCCGACCCCCTCGATGGCGTGCCCGCGGCGGACAGCCCGCCGCGGCAGTCCCTCGACGCGTTGGATGCGCGCAAGGGGCCGGACGGTTGGCCCGTGCCCGTCAGCGAAGACCACCACCCGGTATCGACCCCGCAGGGCTGAGGCGTGCGCGTCCTGGCGCTCGTCGGGGTTGTCGCCCTCGCGGGGTGTGATCGGGAGCGGGAGGCGCCGCGGCCGGCGCCCTCCCGGCCGGCGCCCTCCGTGGTGGCGTCCACCGCGCCGCGAGACGCCGCCGCCGACGTGAGCCTGAGGCCGGGGCCATGTCCGGACGGCATGGTGTTGATCAGCGGAGCGTATTGCCCCTATGTCGGTCATCGCTGCGTCGACTGGATCGACGAGAAGCGCGACCGCTGCCGGCGATATGCGCCTCCTGCATTGTGCGAGGGCCGCATCCGAAACGAGAGGTTTTGCATCGATCGCTACGAGTATCCGAACGAAGCGGGGGCCTTGCCGGTGGTGATGGTGAGCTTCATCGAAGCCCGGGACGCGTGCCAGACGGAGGGCAAGCGACTGTGCACCGAGGACGAATGGACCTTCGCCTGCGAGGGCGAGGAGCGGCTTCCCTATCCGTACGGATACGAGCGGGATGCCACGGCCTGTAACATCGATCGCCCTCATATCCTGCCGGACTTCGAAGCGTTCTCCGACGACTGGAAAATCGCGCCGGAAGTGGCGAGGCTGGACAAGCGCGTGGCGAGCGGTGCAATGCCACGCTGCGTGAGCCCCTTCGGCGTGCACGACATGACGGGGAACGTCGACGAGTGGACCTTGAACGAGATGCCGAACCGCGACGCGGGCGTCGACATCTCGAGTCTCAAAGGCGGCTATTTCGGACCCATCCGCGCACGCTGTCGGCCGGCCACCCACTCCCACAACCGCTGGTTTCGCTTCTACCAGGTGGGCTTCCGCTGCTGTGCGTCGGCGAAGGCGGATTGAAGCGAGATTGTCGGGGCTCAAACAAAGCGCATCGGGGGCCGAACCGCCTGTTGCCCCCCCTGGGCGATTCGACTAGGTTTCCGGGCGTGGAGCTTGCATGTACCAGCACCGGGGTGGCCTCGTTCCCCAGTCGCTGGCACCGCTCTGCTCCGAACGGCGCGGTAGGGATATCTTCGGACCCTTCCGACGCGGCTTATCGTCGCGCCCGGGCCCATAGCTCAATCGGTCAGAGCCCCCGGCTCATAACCGGGCTGTTCCTGGTTCGAACCCAGGTGGGCCCACCGGTCTCGGCTGTGGAGCAGGACGGGACTTCGTGCCTTAGAAGGAGCTATTACCAGCTGTGACTCTTGAAGCTCAGATCGACGCGCTCGAGCGTTTGGCGGCGCTCGACGCCCAGCTCAAAGAACTAGAAGACGAGCTCAGCCGTGAACGGGATGCGCTCAGCGGAAAGCAGACGCACCTCGCGGCCCTCGACACGAAGCTCTCCGCTTCGCAAAAGAGCGTCTCGGAGATGGAAAAGGTCAGGAACGATCTGATGCAGGAGCTCCGGCAGATGAGCCTGCAAATCGATCGCTCACGAGAGAAGCTCTCCCGCGTTCGCACCGAGCGTGAGGCGAACGCGGTGCAGCGGGAGCTCGAAGAGCTGCGCAAGCTGTACCGTGACCGCGAGCTCGAGATCGAGAAGCTCACGGCCCTCGTGGACCAGGCGCGTTCGGAGATCGAGTCCACGGAGGGGGAGCAACAGGAATTGTCTGCCGAGCTCGGCCAGACCTCCAACGAGGTCGAGAGCCGCCTCGGTGGCGTCGAGAAGCAAGCGGCCGAGAAGTACGACGCGCGCAAGAAGATCGTCAGCGAAATCCAACCGACGCTCTACCGGCGCTACGAGTTGGTCCGCAAGCGCAAGGGTACCGCCATCGCTTTCACCGTGGAGGGGACCTGCAGCGAGTGCCACATGCTCTTGCCGCCCATGATGTTCCAGAAGCTCATGCGCAGCGAAGAGTTCGGCCAATGTCCGAGCTGCCATCGGATTCTCTACTTCCGACCTTCCGCCCCCGCGGAGGACGGAGCCGAGGCACAGGACACGCAATCGAGCGGAGCATGACGCTCCGGGCTTGCCCGGGGCACTGAGGGGCTCATGAAAGCGTGCGCGGTTTGTGGACGACTGTATCCGGACGACGCCGGGTTCTGTCCCATCGACGGCCGCGAGCTGGTGAGCGCGACCCAGGCACCCGTCGCGGCCAGCGCCGAAGATGCCCGCATCGGGCAGGTGATGTGCAATCGCTATCAGGTTCGCCGGGTGGTGGCCGATGGCGGCATGGGGCGCGTCTACGAAGCGCTCGACATGGCCGAGCGCCGTAACGTCGCGCTCAAGATCCTGCACCCCGACGTGGCGACGGACGAAGTCGCGCTGGAGCGCTTTCGGCGCGAGTTCGAGGTCAGCAAGCTGCTGCCGCACGACTACATCGTGGAGGTGCTCGACTTCCAGCCGACGCACGACGGCAGCTACGCCCTGGTGATGGAGTTCCTGTACGGCGAGGAGCTCAGGGCGACGCTCAAGCGGGAGCACGTGCTGCCGCCGGCCCGCGTGGTCCGCATGATGAGTCAGATCGCGATGGCGCTCGACGAAGCCCATTCGCGCAAGCTGGTGCATCGCGATCTCAAGCCCGACAACGTGTTCCTGGGTCAAACGCGGGAAGGCGACATCGTCAAGATCCTCGATTTCGGATCGGTGAAGGACAAGGGCGAGAGCGCGAAGAAGCTGACGGTGATGGGCACCACCATCGGCTCCCCGTACTACATGTCTCCGGAACAGGCGCAGGGCCTCGACACGTTGGATCACCGCGCGGACGTCTGGAGCCTCGCCGCCATCACTTACGAGTGTCTGTGTGGACAGGTACCGTTCCGCGGCAACAACGGCCCCAGCATCCTGTTGGAGATCCTGACCAAGGAAGCGCAGCCGCTCAGCAACGCTGCCAAGGGCGCCAAGTACCCGGTGCCGCCCACGATGGACCGCGTGATGCTCCACGCCTTCAAGAAGCAGGCGGCCATGCGCATCGCTTCCGTGGGCAATTTCGCCGATAGCCTGGGCATGGCCTATGGGCTCACCGGGAGTCACCGGGAGTGGGCCGCGACCCCGCAAGAAGAGCTGGATCGGACGATCCAGGAACGCCTGCCGTCGATGATGGCGTCGTCGGGTCCCGCCACGCGCGTGGATGGAGTCGCTGACGGATTCTTTGGAGAGAGCGCGGCGTTGGACGCGCCGGACCCCTTCGGCATGCCACCGCAGCCGGGCCCGATGATGGCGCCGCGCTACGGCGGCGAGGACGACATCGTTCCGATGGGCGTTCCGAAGAACAACAACCTGCCCATTATCTTGGCGGTCGCGGTCGGGGGCGCGGTGCTGCTGATCTTCGCGGTGGTGCTGATCATCGTGATCTGACGCCTCGGTGGCTGAGCATGGGCGCCCATGGTATGGCCCACGACATGAGGCTGTTCCTGATCGCCGTCGTCGTCACCACCTTGGGCTGCAGCAAGGAAGCCACGCCGGCCGCCGAGGAGCCCAAGAAGGGCAGCGGTACCGAGATCACGCCCGCAGCGGCCATGGAGCCCGCGGCGGACGAGCTGGCCAGCGCCAACGTCAGCGATTCGAAGTTCACCCTCGAGATCAAGCCCAACGGCAGCTACAAGGCGGGCGAAGCGGCGAGCGTGGAAGTGGTGCTGGACGCCAAGGCGCCGTTCCACTGCAACGACAAGTACCCCTACAAGCTCAAGCTCGATGCCACTGATGGCGTGAAGTACCCGGACACCGTGGTCAAGAAGGACGCCGTCAAGCTGGAGCACATGAAGGCGACCATGACGGTCCCCTTCACGCCGGAGAGCAAGGGCAAGAAGACCATCGCCGGGCAGTTCCACTTTTCCCTGTGCTCTGCGGACAAGTGCCTGATCGAGAAGCGCAAGCTGGCGCTCGACATCCAGGTCGACTGACCTCGTGGTAGGCTCTCGGGATGGGCTCGAAGAGCATTCTCGAAGAGCTTGAAGGCATCTCACGACGCGTTCAGCGCGGGTTCGAGGAAGAGCGCCGTCTGCTCTCTTTCTCGGAGTACCTGGAGCTGTTTTCGTCGGATCCAGTGCGGCACTCTCGGGACGCTGCGCGCTACCTCCGGGACATGTTCGACCATTTCGGGCGTACCACGGTGCAGCGTCCGTGGGGGGAGCTCACACGCTTCTCTCTGTTCGACCTGCCCTTCACGGAGGAGGACTCGCCGCGCGAGGCGCTCGTCGGACACGAGGCCGTGCAGGCCGAGCTGTACCGGATCCTGTGCAACTTCGTGCGCGAGGGTCGCCCCAATCGCGTGATGCTGCTCCACGGCCCCAATGGGTCGGCCAAGAGCACCGCCGCGGCATGTCTGATGCGTGCTCTGGAGCACTACTCCTCCGAGGACGAAGGTGCTCTTTATCGCTTCCACTGGGTGTTCCCGAATCAAGGCAAGCTCAAGGGCAGCATCGGCTTTACCGGGCAGCACAAGAACCGGCGAGACGACGGCAGCTACGCGCACCTGCCGGAGGACCAGATCGACGCTCGGCTGCACATCGAGGTGCGAGACCATCCGTTGTTCCTGTTGCCGCAGGAGATGCGGGCGAGCCTGCTTTCTCGGCTGTACGAGGAAGCGGAGGTCCCGGAGCCGCCGCCCGCTTGGATCGTCAACGGCAGCTTGTCGCACAAGAGCCAGCAGGTGTTCGAAGCCCTGCTCACGAGCTACGAGGGGTCTCTGGAGGAAGTGCTGCGCCACGTGCAGGTGGAGCGGTACTTCATTTCGCGGCGCTACCGCGTGGGCGCCGTCACGCTGGGGCCGCAGCTCTCCGTGGACGCCGGCGAGCGCCAGGTCACCGCGGACCGCTCGCTTTCAGCGCTGCCTTCCTCGCTGCAGGCGGTGACGCTGTTCGAGGCTTTTGGCGAGTTGGTCGACGCGGCGGGTGGCCTCTTGGAGTTCTCGGATCTCCTCAAGCGCCCCCTAGATGCGTTCAAGTACCTTCAGATCACCGCGGAGACCGGTGAAGTGGCGCTGCGTTCCCAGAACGTCCAGGTCAACTGCGTGATGCTGGCCAGCGGTAACGAGGTGCACCTGGCGGCGTTTCGCGAGCACCCGGAATTCGAGAGCTTTCGCGGGCGGCTCGAGCTGGTGCGCATGCCCTACCTGCGCAGCTGGGTCGACGAGAAGAGCATCTACGACGCGCAGATCGTCCCCAAGGTGCGCCGCCACGTCGCGCCCCACGCCACGGAGATCGCCGCGATGTTCGCGGTGCTCACGCGCATGCGGCGGCCGAAGGAAGATCGCTACGAGAAACCCTTGCGCGACCTGGTCTCCGAGCTGACGGCGCTCGAGAAAATGGACCTCTACTCCACGGGCAGTCCGCCGTCGCGGTTGGACGACGACGGCGCCAAGCTCCTTCGGTCGGCGATCTTCGAGATGTATCGGGAGAGCGACTCCTATCCCATCTACGAGGGCAGTATCGGTGCCAGCCCGCGAGAGATGCGAACACTGCTCCTCGATGCCGCCCAGAACCCGCGCTACCAGTGCCTGTCTCCGCTCGCCGTCTTGGAGGAGCTCGATCGACTGTGCGAGCGAACGAGCGAGTACGCCTTCCTGCAGGAAGAGAAGGTGCAGGGCGGCTACCACGACCACAAGCACTTCCGGGAGGCGCTGAAGGAACGGCTGCTCGATTCCCTGGAAGACGAGCTGCGGGTGGCCAGCGGCTTGGTGGACGAGATCCGCTACGTCGAGCTGTTCGACCGTTACATCACCCACGTCAGCTTCTGGGTGAAGAACGAGAAGCTCCGCAACCCGCTCACGGGTGACTACGAGGACCCCGACCAGCGGCTGATGCAGGAGGTCGAGGCCCTACTCGGAGTGCCAGACAAGCCGGAGACGCTGCGCCATTCGCTGATCAACACCGTGGCCGCCTGGGCCATCGATCACCCGGGCCAGTCGGTGGACAATTCTCGCGTGTTTGCCGCGCAGCTGCGACGCATGCGGGACGCGGCGTTCGCCGAGCGGCGCATCGCGGTGGCTCGCTTGTGTCGCGACGTGGTGATGCTGCTGCGCGAAGACGGCGACGGTCTGGACGACGCCCGCAAGAAGGCCGCACGCGAGGTCGTCGATAGGATGATCCGCGACTTCGGCTACGAGGAGGCGTCGGCCGGAGATGCCGCCGTCGTGCTCACCGGCGCGCGGTTCGCGGATCTCCTGGTGTGAAGCGCGCGGCCGAGTCGCTCGGGTTCGGCTCGCTGCTGGCCCTGGGCATCAACGGCATCGTGGGGGTGGGCATCTTCTTCGCGCCCAGCGAGGTGGGCGCCCTGGTGCCGGGCAACGCCGGCATTCTGGTGTACCTGGTGACCGCCTTGGCGCTGTCGCCCGTGGCGTTCGTGTATGCCACCCTCGGCGGGAAGTTCGCGGAGGACGGCGGACCGTACGTGTGGGCACGGGCCGCGTTCGGGCCCATGGTCGGCTTCGGGGTGGGGTGGATCGCTTGGGTCAGCGCGGTGTTCTCGACCTCTGCGGTGGTGAGCGGGTTGGCGGAGCACGCCGGCCCCGCGCTGGGGCTGACGCTGCCGCATCGCGTGCTTTCCCTGGCATGCGTGGCAGTCCTCGCGGGAACGGCGGCGAGCGGGCTTCGCCCGAGCGCGTGGGTGTGGAACGGCGTGACGGTGCTGAAGCTAATCCCGCTCGCCGCGTTGGTCGTCGCGTTCTTGTGGGCCGGCGCACCGCTCTCGACGACACCTGCGGGGAGCGTGAGCCCGACGAGCTTCGGCCGAGCCGTATTGGTGGTGGTGTTCGCCACCCAGGGGTTCGAGATCGTCCCGGTGCCCGCAGGCAACGCCCGGAAGAGCGCGCGAGCCGTTCCGGTGGCGACCATCGCGGCGCTTGGGACGGCGGGGCTCTTGTACGTGCTGCTTCACGCGGCGTGCGTGACGCTTCCGGATCTGGCGCACACCGCTGCGCCCCTCGCCGAAGCGGGTCGTCACTTCGGCGGCAGCTCGCTCGGGCGCCTGGTGCTCGTGGGTACCAACGTGTCCGCGCTGGGGATCGCGTTCGGCATGTTCGCGATGACCCCGCGCTACCTGGCCGCGCTCGGGAGCGATGACGGGCTCGGGCGCTGGGTGGCTCGCGGGAGCCCCCACCAGGTGCCGCTGCGAGCCCTGGTCGTCACCGCGCTGGCGGTGGCGGTGCTGGTCAGTGCCGGCGGGCTCAGGGAGCTGTTCGCTCTGTCCAGCGTCGCCGTGTTGGCGCAGTACTGCGTGAGCGCCGCCTCGCTGGTGGCGCTCGGGCTGAGACGGCGGCGCGGCCTCAGCCCGCGGCAGCTGTGGCCCGCGCCGCTGGTGCTGGTGGCGGCGGCCGTCGTGGCCCACGCAGCCACCGGCACGGAGCTGGCCGTCGCGGGCGGCGTGCTGCTGGTCGGGGCGGTCCTGCGCGGCATGCATCACGTGGTTTCACGCTGAGAGGTGGTCTCCCGGGCCGCGCAGGGCCAAGATCGGAGAATGCGTGCTGCAGACCCCGGAGCTCTGGTCACTTCGGTGGTCCTGCACGCTCTGCTCCTGGGCGTCGGCGCCTGGCTCCTGTCGCGCTCCCTCGGCGCCGACTCACAGGATGCCGGCGCACCGCCGAAGCTCGTGGAAGTGGCGGTCGAGCCCGCGCCCGCGATGGAGCTGCCGCGCATGAGCGCCGCCGGGCTTCATGGGCGAAGCGATCCGAAGGCTCTGCCGGAGCCTCGGCCCGCCGAGCCGGGTGGTGGGGAGCGGGTAGTGCGGCCGGACCAAGGTCGCACGGGTCTTGGTGGCACGGATGCGGCCAGTGAGACCGCGCTCAACCTCGCGGACAGTGTCGACGGACTGACTCTCGATCGCGATCCGATGAACCGATTGGATCGCAGCCAGGTGCAGCGCATCAAGACCGCGGCGGAGCGGCGGAGCCTCGACGACCGTCGCGCCACGCCGAACCCGATGCAGCTCGACTTCCTCGCGACGGGGCCCGGGGATCGCCCGCTGCGCCGTCCACCCTCGAACTGGGATCCCAGTGCTGGCGTCATGAGCGGCACGCGGCCCAGCGAGCGTGGGGGCGAGCTGGGAGGCCCGGCTGTCGACGACGGCTTGGGTCCCTTGCCGGAGCCGGGGGACGCGAACCCGGGAACCGATCGCAAGCGTTCGGCGCGAGGCGTCCCCGACGGGGCATTGGGGCGCGACGTTCGGCTCAGCGCACGAGTGGCCCTGGCGCGACCTTGGGTCCCGCGCGCGCGGGCGGCGGTGCCAGCGCCGGTCCGTGGCCGCCCCAACGACACCGTGGACAGCTCTCAGGAAGTGGCCAGCGCCGTTCGTTCACTGATTCACGCCAGCACTGCGGGCGGCGTTGCTGGCAAGGGGCCGGGTGGCCAGGCCGCGGAAGGCAGCCCGGGCAGTGGTGGCGTGACGGGACCCGGCTCGCGCTCGACGCCCGCGGGGAACGGCCCGGGATCGCTCCGCGATCGGAACGGGGACCCGCGCTTGACCGGATACTTCCGCGGCATCGAGAAGAAGGTCGAGTGGCGGGATGCTTTCCCGGATTGGGCGATTGCCGAGGGGCGCGGCGGCATGGCCGTGCTGGCGCTGACCCTGAGCCGAGATGGCACTCTTTCGGCAGTTCGCGTGGTGCGTCCCAGTGGGATCCCGGAGTTCGATCGGAACGTCATCGCGGCCGTGCGGCGGGCGGCGCCCTTCGGGCGCCTGCCGGCGGTGCTGGGCCGGGGACCCCTCACGTTGCACATGTCCTTCGACGCGCTGAACCCGGCCGTGGGGCGCGACGGAGCGGGTCGTGGCGGCCGCAAGCAGCCCTGAAGGGGCAAATTGCCGTTGACCTGCCCGAGGCGGCCCTTCATATTCCGGGCCCCAATCGGCCGAAGTAGCTCAGTTGGTTAGAGCACGCGCTTCATAAGCGTGGGGTCGTCAGTTCAAGTCTGACCTTCGGCACCGCGGCTACAGCACGAAGTTCTCGATCAGAATCACGCCGATGCCCATCAAGGCGCCGCCGGCGATCAGGCCGGCGCAGGTGGGCTCCTGGTTCTGGACGAAGATCCGGTTGGCCGCGCTCTCTTCGTTCTTGAACCGACGGCTGGCGATCCAGAAGAACGCCGCGCCAACGAACATCGCGAAGCAGGTATTGAAGGGGATCACGAAGGCGAGGCCGATGCCGACGCCGCTGAGCCAGAAACGCCCCTTGGTAGCGAGCTTGATCGCCTCCAGCGCGATGCCTGCAATGGCACCGAACAGCGCCGCCCAGCGCGCGGACATCTCCAGGTTCGAGAGCCCTTGGGTCAGGATCTCCGCGACCGCCTTCCAAATGGCTGCCGCCGGCATCGGGTACTGCTCGCTGATGAGCTGCGAGGGACCGTTGCGGAGGAACACCAGGTAGAACACCGGCACCGCTGCGAGGGAGCCCGCGATGATCCCGAGCACGTGACCCATGGCCTGCTGCCGCGGCTTGCCGCCCAGCATGTAGCCCGGCTTGATGTCCATCAGCAGGTTGGACGCGTTGCCCGCGACCTCACCGGTGATCCCGGCGGTCATCAGGTTCGTGGTGATGTTACCCGGAGCGATGGCGCCATAGGTGAGCTGGGTCAGCTTGCCGAGCGCGCCCGTGGGAGTGATCGAGGTGAGGCCCGTCGAGTTCACCGCGATGAGGGTGAACACGAAGATGAGGGGAACCGCCAAGGCGCCCATCCAGATGCTCACGTCGAAAAAGTGGTGCGCGAGGAACACCACCAGGCCGCCGACGACCGGGATGCCCACCACGAACACGCTCATGGGCAGCTCCACGTCCTTCAGCACGTCGCTCTGCTTGGCGGCGTCCTTCTTCCCGAACATTCCCTTGAACGCGCTGATCAACACCTGCGGCTTGGAGAAGAAAGAGAACAGCGACGCCGTGGTCATCATCGACACGCCGCCCCACAGTGACCACATGGTGATCGAGCGGAAGCCGTAGTGGGTCACGCCCTCCACCACCTTGCCGTGGATGTCGCCGCGGACGATCATCCAAGGCGCCAGCCACAGGTAGTTGATGAGGGCACCGATCATGATGGAAACGCCGGTGCGAATGCCCATCAGGCCGCCCGCCGCCATCATTACGAAGTCCGTGTCCGGCCGTACCGTGAGCTCGCGTAGGTCCACGCCCCGAAGCTTCAAGGTGCCGAGCTTGTACGCCCACTCGTCCAGGTACTCCGGCAACGCCAAGAACCCGAGCTTGAGCTTCTCCATGATGGCGTGGCTCTGCGCGACCTTGAGCAAGGCTGCGCCGCCGCCGGTCACCACCAAGATCTTCGCCTTCAAGAGGCCGCTCTTGGCGTCCCCCGTGTGCAGTGCGTCCATCACGATGCCGGCCGCGCGCCCCTCGGGGAAGGGGAGCTGCTCGTCGTTGATGAAGCGACGCTTGAGCGGAAACGCGAACAGCACCCCCAAGAGCGCGATGGACGCCGCCCACATCATTGCCGTCGTCATGGGGATGACCTTGCCGGTCACGATCATGTAGGCCGCGAGGCTGGAGATGAGCGGTGAGGTCATGTAGCCCGCCGCCGTGGCGATGGACTGCATGCAGTTGTTCTCGAGCAGGGTGAAGTCCTTGGCCACGCCCATGCGGCTCATGACCTTGAACATGGCGAAAGCCAAGATCACGCTCGTGATGCCGACGCCCAGGGTCCACCCGGTCTTGGCACCCACGTACAGGTTGGTGAGGGACAGCACGCTGCCGATCGCCATACCGGTCACCGCCGAACGGACGGTGAGCTGCGGCATGTCCCCCTTGTAGACGTTGTCACGCCACCACTGGTCCTTCTGCTCCAGGGTCCAGTCGCGGATCTGCTCTTCGGTCAGCTGCTCGATCGCCATGCCAGTGCTCCGGGCTATCGCACTGGCATGCTTTGGGCTGCAAGCCCTTTGACGGTCAAAAGGCCTCGCTGCACCCGTTCGGCGCAGCCACTAGGAGCGACGCCGACGCCGGAACAGGAGCCCCAGGGCGGCGAGCAGGCCGAGGAGCGCCGTGGGGGTTCGACGCGACGACGGCACGCTGCAGCCGCAACCGCCTTCCGGCGAGAGATCCTGCTTGGTCGCTGGCGTGGGCGTGGGTTCTTCGGCTTGGACGCACTTGCCCTCGCTATCGAGCTCCAGGGGCGTTGCGGCGCCCATCAGCTTGCCCTGGTCCAGGGGCACGTCCAGGTTCCCGGTGTTGCGGTTGTCGTGGTGGAAGCTCTCCCAGGTGATCACGCCATCGGTGGTGCCCTTGGTGTGCCAGGCGTAGAGCCAGCCGCTGCGCGAGTTGACGACCACCTCGAGCTTGTCGTCGCCGTCCACGTCGCCCACCGCGGTGGTGGCGATCACCCATTGTCCGGTGAACTTGGGCCAGCCCTCTGCTTCGCGGCCGCAGGCGTCCACCGCGTGGACGTAGTAGCCACCGCTTCCCGTCAGCACTTCCGGGTAGCCATCGCCGGTGAGGTCGGCGATGGCTTGGTTGTTGAAGAAGGTGAAGTCCTCCAGTACCACCGGGCTCGCGGGGAGCATGGCTCCGGTCTTGCCGCTCCACATCGCGAGCAGATGCTGCGCCGGGCCGTCCGACGGCTTGCTGGAGAGCAGGCTGCCGGCCATGCTGAGGGAGCCGCCGCTGGACACCACGTCGGGCGTTCCGTCCTGATCCAAGTCGCCCAACGAGGGTTGAGCGAACAGCGGAAACATGGTGTCGGGGGTCACCGCCTGGGAGTCCGGCCCAAAGATGCTGGTGGGCTCGATGCCGCGGGCCGGCTCCCCGGTGTTGGGGTCGGTCCGCTCCGGAAGGGCGTTCGTGGGAGTGGAGCCCAGCGTCTGCTGGGTGCCGGGATCCACCGGCAGAATCAGCGGTGAGCTGGCGTTGCCGTGGAAGATCACCTCGGGCTTGCCGTCGCCCGTCATGTCGGCGCTGACCGGGGAGTTCGGCACGCCTTCGGCCACCAGCGGGAACAGCTGGAAGCTCACCATGGTGACGGGCCAGTGGGGCAGGTAGGGCGGGTCGCCGGCGAGGTTGCCGCGGCCGTCGATCATGAAGAACGCACCCGAGCCGCCGCCCTTGCCGAGGCGCTCGTTCGAGCCGACCACCACGTCCTTGACGCCATCGCCGTTGAAGTCGGCGACCGTCGGCGTGGTCATGATGCGGTTGTACTCTTCGTCCGAGCTCGCGGAGTGGTGGACCTGCACAGGCCATCCGTCACGTGGCTTCCCGTCGGGCTCGAAGACGTACACCTTGCCGTCGAAAGCGGCCTGGATGATTTCGAAAGTTCCATCACCATCCAGATCTTCGATGACGGGGCTGCCGAACGCCCCGCGGTCGATGCGGGTCACGGTGTCCATGCACGGCTTGGCGGGGTCCTTGGGCTGATCCAGCGCGCAGCTGGGAACGTCGGGCAGGGCCACGGGGAATCCGCTCACCGGCGTGCCGTCGTGGTTCACCGCGTAGATCGTGCCCTCGTAGCTGGTGAACACGATCTCCGGCTTGCCGTCGTCGTCGATGTCCGCAATCGCCGGCGTCGTGCTGATCGATTCGCGTGCCTTGTCGGGATCGATCGCCTTGGGGTCGGTGTACCCGGGTGCCGACAGATAGCTCGGCGTACCGTTCTGGAGCAGTCCCCGGATCCGGTTCGCCAGCGCTGGGAACCCCGCCACCATCGTCGGCTTGCCGCTGGCCAGGGAGAACACGTTGAGCTTGCCGTCCGAAGTGGCAATCACGATGTCGCGCATGCCGTCGCCGTCGATGTCCACTAGCTTGGGGCTCGACTCACCGCTGCCGCCCAGATACACGGGAAAGCCGTCCAACAGATCGGGATCCTCGTGGACGGCGTAGGTGCGCCGGAGCTCCCCGGGCACGTCGCCAATGGACCCGCCGTAGTGGGCGACGGAGCGCACACGCACCGTAATGGTGTACTTGTTCTCGCCGTGGGGGCTGTCGATGTCCGGCTCGTGGCTGGGATCGATGTCCCGCACCTCGAGCTCCGCTAGCGGGGTGCCGTCTTCCCCCAGCACCGTGCTGCTGGGGATGTTCTCCATCTTCTTGACCAGCTTGAAGGCGGAATCCAGCGGCTGCACTCCCGGTGCCCACTCCACGAACACGTCGTAGCTGTTCGCTCGCCGCGCGCTCACGGTGCCCATGATGGGCACGGGCTGCGTGACCTGATCCTTGTACAGGGTCTCGAACCAGTAGGGCCGGACGATGTCGACGTCCGGCGGTATGCGGCCTTCCTTGACCCACTCCACCGCCGTGTTGGCGTTGATGCGGCCATAGCCGAAACGCTGGTCGAAGCCTTCCTGCGACCAGAAATACAGCGTGTTGCCCTCGCGGGACTCCGGGATGTCGATGTCCTCGGCGGTCATCGTGAAGAGCTGCATCGCCTCGCCCGCCGAAAGCGGGGGGGTGAGGTTCGACTGCTTTGCCATCGAATAGACGAGCCCCGAGATCCCCGAAAGGCGTCCCGTCGCCTCGCTCGAGCAGCCGGTACCAGACGCCGACAGGAAGTTTTGGCCGCCGTAGTTGGTGCAGGTGTTGAACGACAAGAAGCTCCGGGCCGTCGTGCTCTGCTCGTCCGAGCCGAGCATGGTGATGGCATGCACGGGCATCGTGTGGTTGGCCGTCGCGGGATAGTTGTGATGGCGCGAGTTCTCGTCGGCCATGCTCGCGACCACCACCGTGCCGTTCTTCCAGGCGTAGTCCATGGCGGACTGCGCGAAGCTGGACATGTTGATGGTGCCCAACGCTTCTTGGATCACGCTGGCGCCCTTGTCCGTGGCGTACACGACGGCCTGGCCGAAGTCGTTGGTGTTGGCGATGAAGCTGTCCCCCACACGGAGCAGCATGAAGCGGCACGCCGGACACACACCGGCGTCCCCCTGGCCGTTGTTGGTCGCGGCGGACGAATCGCGCGCCTCGCCGGTGCCGTGTCCGTAGCGTGTGTCGTCGTACGGATCGTTGTCGTCCTTCATGAAGTCCCAGCCGGAGATGTCGTCGACGTAGCCGTTGCCGTCGTCATCCTTTCCGTCCGAAAAGTTCAGGATCAGATCGCCGGCGTCGAGCAGCCCGTTCTGGTTCTTGTCGCCCTTGGGATGGTCTTGAGTGGCATCCGGCTGCAGGCCGGGGTGATCGGCGTAGTCGCCCACGGTGAGGATGCCGTCGCCGTTGCAGTCGAACAGGTCCTCCGTGGGCTTCTGCGGATCCAGCGGCGCGCACGGGCTGGAGTCGGCGTGCAGGGGTGGGAAGCTCGCCAGCTCGCCCTTGTTCAAGTAGGCCTTTTCCACCAGATCGCTCTCGTCCCAGCGAATGCCGCTGTCGAGCACGGCGATGAGCACTCGGTCGTCGCCGATGGTGTGGCGCCACGCCAGATCGATGCTCATGCCGGATGCCGTCTCTTGCGGCCTGAGCTCCGGCGCCCCGGGCGAACGATCCGGTATGAAGGAGTAGAACTGCCACTGTCCCTTCTTCCGCTCACTGGGCTTGGAAGACGCGACGTAGCCGTAGCCCGGATCGTTGGGCCAGTTGTCCGGGTTCTTCAGATCTTGGGCGCTGGCGCCGGAGGCCGGCGGCCACGCAGCGCTCACGGTGGCCTCGCTGACCAAGAGCAGCGCGGCGGTGCCAAGCAGCGCGGCTCCTGCGCGGCGGATCAAACGCGGGCGGGCGGCGGTCGTTCTGTCGATCATGGTCCTTCTTTCGGGCGACCCGCCGGCCGGACGGTGGAAGGGACGGACGGCGGCGCCGCAGCAGCCTTTTGGGGGGCGACCTGGGCGGTCAGTTGTCTCCGAAGAGATCCTGGATCTTGGTCTCGAGGGCCATCGCGATCTTGTACAGGCTCGAGATGGACGGGCTCGATTCCGCGCGTTCGATCTGCGACAGGAGCGAGATGCTGAGACCGGTACGCCGGCTCATCTGCTTCAACGTCAGCTCCTTGGACTTCCTCAATCCGCGAATGGTGTCGCCGATGATCTTGTGGAGCTGCTCTTCCGGGGTTCGCGCGAGCCCCTTCTTCTTCATCACGCGGGCGAGCACCTCTCGGAACTCGTCCACGTTGAAGGGCTTCTTGATGTAGTCGACGGCGTCGAGCTTCATCGAAGCGACCGCGGTGTCCAGGTTCGGATGTGCGGTGAAGATGATGACCGCCACGTCGCTGTCGAACGATCGAATCCGTTTCAGAACCTCGATGCCATCGAGCTTCGGCATCATCAGGTCCAGGATGATCACGTGGTAGCTACCCTGGCGGACTTCGTCTTCCACTGCTGTTGGATCGCTCTTCGTCTTGACGACGAAGCCGTCCTTCTCCAGCAAGGTCTGCATGTAATCGCAAATCGCACGGTCGTCGTCGACGATGAGAATCCGCACGGCGGGGACTTCGATCGGCACGGGTCACTCCTCAGGTCGCGGGACAGCGACCGATTGCAGTGACACTACAATAGCCCAAGCTGGTCCGGCAGCGCGACCCCCTATCCTGCTTTCTCTCGAATTACCGCAGTATTTGCGGCTTCTTTTTGTTGGTCCGGCGCGGCATCCCCGCGGACGACCCCGCGCTAGGCTCGCAGCGTGGACTCCACAACCCCCTGCTACAGCGAGCGCGTCGACGACGCGCTCGCCTTCGTGGCTCACGCCTTTCGCATGAAGCTGCGCAAGGGAACGGGTACGCCGTACCTCGCACACCTGCTCGCCGTGTCCGCGCTCGTCGCCGAGCACGGTGGTGACGAGGACCAGATCGTCGCCGCGCTCTTGCACGACACGTTGGAAGACATCGACGGCGTGACGGCAGACGACATCGAGCGACGCTTCAGCGCCCGTGTCGCGGCATTCGTCGTGGCGCTCAGCGACACGACGACGCGTCCCAAGCCGCCTTGGGAGGAACGCAAGCGGCGGTATCTGGCGCATCTGCGGAGTGAGCCCGCCGAGCTGAAGCTCATCAGCGCGGCTGACAAGCTCCACAACGCACGCTCGCTGGTGCGCGACTACCTGCAGGTCGGTGACGCGCTCTGGGACCGCTTCACCGCGTCCAAGGAGCAGACGCTCTGGTACTACGAAGCCGTGCTCGGCGCGCTGGTGGATGGCTGGGAGCACCCGATACTGGGCGAGCTCGAGCTCACCGTGCGCGAGCTGCTGGACATTGCCGGCGGCGAGTTCAACCGAGACTGATCGTCTTG
The DNA here is from genome assembly GCA_020633235.1 of Polyangiaceae bacterium. Lineage (NCBI taxonomy): Bacteria > Pseudomonadati > Myxococcota > Polyangiales > Polyangiaceae > Polyangiaceae bacterium. The sequence continues at coordinate 1,572,828 of JACKEA010000001.1, forward strand.
GGCTCGTCGGCGACGATTTCGCCGATCACCACTGCCGGCGCCCCCAGCTCCGTGACCAGGGCATCGGCCTGGGCGGCGGGTACGCACAGCAACAGCCCTCCGCTCGTTTGGGCGTCCGCCAGCACGGTGAGCAGGGCAGGGGGCAGGCTCTCTTCTCCCCGCAGCTGGGCCTTCACGTAGCTCAGGTTCCGCTTCGAGCCGCCGGGCACGTGCCCCGCGCCGGCCGCCTCGAGGGCGCCCGGGAGCAGCGGGACCCGAGCGGCGTCGAGGCGCGCCGCGACGCCGCTGGCGCTCACCATGTGCCACAGGTGGCCGAGCAGTCCGTAGCCCGTGACGTCGGTGGCGGCGGTGACGCCGCGCCCGAGCCCGGCGGCGCAGGCCCGGGCGTTGAGGGCCTGCATCGAGCGCACGGCGTGATCCATGTCCTCGGCTCGGGCGGCACCGGCTCGCAGAGCCTGAGCCAGCACGCCCGTCCCCAGCGCCTTGGTGAGAACCAACTTCTGTCCCGCCGTGGCCTGGCGGTGGGTCCAGGCGCCATCGCGGGCGACCGAGCCGACGACCGCCAGTCCGACCTTCGGCTCCGAATCGCGAATGCTGTGCCCGCCGACGATCCCGCACTCTGCTTCCCGAGCCTTGTCCGCGACACCGTGAAGGATTTGTTCGAGCACGTCGAGGCCGACGCCGTCGGGAATCCCCACGAAAGAAAGCGCTACCTCCGGCCTTCCGCCCATCGCGTAGACGTCGGACAGGGCGTTGGCCGCGGCGATGCGCCCGAAGGTCTCTGGATCGTCCACCAGCGGGGTGATCACGTCCAGGGTGAGGACCATGTCGCGTTCGGCGCCTTCGGGATGGACCACCGCCGCGTCGTCGAGCGGCCCCGGCGCGGAGCTCACCCAACGATGGGAGAAGACGGGAAGGGTTTTCAGGACCTCGACCAGGTCCTCAGCGGGGAGCTTCCGCGCTCAACCGCCGCCCTTCACGAGCTCGGTCAGTCGAACCGTGCTCATGGCGCCTCCTTTCTCTCCCCGTTCAAAGGACGTTCCTGCCCTGGCGGGCGAGCGCGTCCAGGAGTCGCTCTCCGAGGCTCGGATCGCCGAGCTCGTCGGCCCAGCGGTAGAGCGCGTCGTCCTCGCGCTTGGCGTGGTCGCGCAGCCGCTGCAAGAGGTCCGTCGCCGCGTCTTGCCGCAGCGTGTGCAAGTCCACCCGGACGCCGAGATCTGCGACGCGCGTGAGGATGTCCTCGTGCTCGCGCCGGAGCTCGGCGACCTCGTTCGGGTGTGCGTCCTCGAGCCGTGGCAACAGATGGCGCTCCTCGGCGTCGAAGTGCGCCTTCACGCGCCGCTCGAACGCCGTCCAGCGCTCGACCAGGGTCGGAGCGTTCGCGCCCTCCACCACGCTCTCCAGCTCCTTGAAGGAGCGCTCGAGTTGCTCGTGGTCGTGGAGCATGCGCTCGCGAACGGTCATGCGCCAAGCCTTCCGGGGAAGGCTCCAGCCGTCAAGCGGATGCTATACGCTTGCACAATGCCCGTGACCGACAGCATCACCATCTTGGCAGTGGCGGATCTGGGGCGCGCCGCCGCGCTGTATGAAGCGCTCTTGGGAGCGCCGCGCTCGGTGGACACCCCGGTGTACGTGGAGCTGCCCGTCTCCGCCGGCCATCGCCTGGGGCTGTATCAGCGGGAGGGCTTCGCACGGAACACCGGTGAGCTTCCGGCCGCCATCGCCGGCATTGCTCCAGCCGAGCTCTACCTCCGCTGTGACGACGTGATGGCGGCCATCGAGGTTCTCGAGCGCTGCGGCGCCCGGCCGCTGAGCCCCCTCGGCCCCCGGCCCTGGGGCGACGAAGCCGCGTATTTCGCCGACCCAGACGGCTTCGTGGTCGCGGTGGCGCGGCGGGGTTGAGCCGATCTGCTATCAGTCTGCCAGCCATGGACCGTCCGCCCGACCGCCGCTCCAATCTGTTCGCCATCGCGCTGTTCGCGGTGATCGCGCTGTCCATCGGTGGCGATGCCGCGTTCGACTTCCAACACGGCGCGGGCATCGATCACATCTTGATGGAGATCTCGGTCACCGGTCTCGCGGTGGTCGGCGCTGTCGTGTTCACCGTTCGCCTTCGCCGTCAGGCGGCAGTCCTCGGCGAGCGGGCCGAGGTAGCGGAGCAGCAAGCGGAGACTTGGCGCGGCGAGGCCGAGCAGCTCCGCGGTGAAGCGGATTCCCTGCGCGATCATTTGGCGGACGTCCGCGCGGAAGCCGAACGCTGGCGGGCGGAGGCCAAGGAGGCCCTCGATGGGCTCGGCGTGGCGATCGACGCACAGTTCGAGCGCTGGAGCTTGTCCAGCGCCGAACGCGAAGTGGGGCTCTTGCTGCTCAAGGGACTCTCGCACCAGGAAATCGCCGACGTGCGCGGGGTGAGCGAGCGTACGGCGCGACAGCAAGCGCGAGCCGTGTACAAAAAGGCGGGCCTTTCCGGGCGCGCAGAGCTGTCCGCCTATTTCCTCGAGGATCTCCTGCTCCCGCAGGACCAAGCGCGACGCGGGTGAGCCGGGGCGCGACGGGGCTCGCGGCGGACCGACATGCTCTCGGACAAAAACGTTCGAGAGCGCTTCAGACCGGGGCGAGGCGCGCGCTGAAGTGGCGCAGCATGGGCGGCTCCTGCACGATGCGATAGCCGCGGATGTCGGCGAGGCGCGCGGCGACGCGCTCGGCGGTCTCGATCACCCAATCCACGTGCGAGGCGGTGTACACCCGTCGGGGCAGCGCGAGGCGCACCAGCTCCATGCGCGCGGCGTCGGCGAACATCAGGGTCCCGATCTCGACGCTGCGAACGCCGCCTTCTCGAAACAGCTCCACGGCGAGCGCCTGGCCCGGAAGCTCCGCGGGCGGAATGTGCGGCAGCGCTCGCGCCGCATCCACGAACACCGCATGGCCCCCCGGCGGCTCCACGATGGGCAAGCCGGCGGCGCGGAATCCCCGCGCGAGGTAGGCGATGGTGGCTTCGCGGTACTTCAGGTAGTCGGGGTCGAGGGCCTCCATCAGCCCGACGGCCATGGCCTCGAGATCACGGCCCGCGAGGCCGCCATAGGTGGGGAAACCTTCCGTGAGGATCTCGAGCTCTTCGAACAGCTGCGCCCAGTCGTCACGGTTCGTGGCCAGGATCCCGCCGATGTTGACGATGCCGTCCTTCTTGGCGCTGATGGTGCAGCCATCCGCGAGGCGGAACATCTCCTTGGCGATTTCCTCAGGCGAGCGGCCGTGCTGGCCTTCCTCCCGGCGCTTCACCAACCAGGCGTTCTCGGCGAAGCGCGCCGCGTCCAAGAACAGCGGCACGTTGTAGCGATCGCACAGCGCCCGCACCGCACGGGTGTTGGCGAGGGACACCGGTTGCCCGCCCGCGGCGTTGTTGGTCAACGTCATCATCACCAGCGGGATGCGCTGGTTGCCGCGGAGCGCGCGCTCGAGGGCGGTCAGATCCATGTTGCCGCCAAAGCCCGGCTCACTGACCACCGGGATGTCGAGCGCCACGCCGCCGCGGTGCTCGAGATTGGCGCGGGTGGTGTCGAAATGTGTGTTGTTCGGGATCACGTCGCCGTCGCGCACGATCGCCTCGAACAGGATGCGCTCGGCCGCGCGCCCCTGGTGCGTGGGAAACACGTGCGAGTACCCGGTGAGCTCCTTCACGATGTGCTCGAAGCGTTCGTAGGAGCGGCTTCCGGCGTAAGACTCGTCTCCGGACAAAAGGCTCGCCCACTGCTTGTCGCTCATGGCGCCGGTGCCCGAATCCGTCAGTAGATCGATGGTGACCTTGGTGGCGGGCAGCTTGAACAGGTTGTAGCCGGCCTTCTCGAGCAGGGCGCTTCGCTCGCCCTCGGTGGTGATGGGAATGGGCTCCACCGCCTTGATGCGAAAGGGCTCGATGATGGTGCGGAACGGTTCGTCGCTCATGACGCCTGGGGTTCTAGCCCGAGTCGACGGGGCTGACACTGACGGCCGCCAGCGCGGGGGAGCGCGAAAGAAATGCGTTCCACAATGGCTCAATCGGCAGAAAAGGCGCAGCGCAGCGCTCCCCCTGGGCACACACGCGGATTTCGCGTCGGCTCCGAAGCAACGGCACGAAGGTTGCTCTCGTGCTCCCCTCGTGACGTCCACGCGCTATGACGAGCGCCCGTTCATCGCCATCTGGGAAACGACGCAGGCGTGCGATCTGGTGTGCAAACACTGCCGGGCCTGTGCCCAACCGGAGCGTAGTCGAGACGAGCTCTCCACCCAGGAGGCGTTTCGGTTGCTCGACCGCTTCGCGGAGGTGCGGGTGCCACTCGTGGTGCTGACCGGCGGCGACCCGGCAAAGCGCCCGGATCTTCTGGAGCTCGTGCACTACGGGACTCGTCGAGGGCTGGCGATGGGGCTGACGCCATCGACCACGCCGCTGGTGACGCCAGAGCTCGTGGAGCGGCTGGCACAGGCCGGCCTGAAGCGCTTGGCGGTGAGCATCGACGGGCCGGAGCCGATGGTCCACGACGGGTTTCGCGGCGTGTCGGGGAGCTTCGAGCACTCCCTTCGGATCCTGGCGGCGGCGCGCGCAGCGGGCATTCCGACCCAGGTGAACACCAGCGTCCACGCGGGCAGCATCGATCGCCTGAGCGAGATGGCGGCTGTGGTCCGCAGGGCCGGCAGCGTGCTTTGGAGCGTGTTCTTCCTGGTGCCCACGGGGCGCGCCGAGGCCCACATGCTTCCCTCGGCTGATGCGGTGGAAGCAGCGCTTTCGGAGCTGGCGGACATCGCCCAGCGGGAGCCTTTTGCGGTGAAGACCACGGCGGCCCAGCACTATCGACGCGTGCTGCTGCAGCGCAAGAAGGCAACCGGCAGCCAGGCGCAGCACGGCGTCTACGGCCAGCAGGCGGTGCGCATCAACGACGGGCGCGGCTTCTTGTTCGTGTCTCACCGCGGGGAGATCTTCCCGAGTGGGTTTTTGCCCATACCGTGCGGCAACGTTCGCGGGGACGACGTCATCGCGGTGTACCGGGAGCACCCGGTGTTCCGGGCCTTGCGAGATCCCGGAGAGCTTGGGGGGAAGTGCGGTGCCTGCGAGTACAAGAGCGTGTGTGGAGGCTCGCGGGCCCGTGCCTTCGGGTTGACCGGGGACTACCTCGCCTCCGACCCGCTGTGCGCCTACCAGCCCCCCGGCTGGGTCGACGATCAGGAAGGAGCGCCACGACGGTTGCGCCACTTGGCGATGGCCCCGGCGTAACCAGAGGCGCGGCGAGAGCCGCCGTGGAGAGGGAAGCACCGAGTGTGGGAGTGAGCCGCGCGCGCAAGCCGCGGACTACAGTGCGGAACGCCGTCAGGTCGCTCCGAGGGCGGTTCTTCGTCTTGTTGGCGGCGCTGGGATTGCTCGCCGTCGCGCCTTGGCTCACGGCGCGAGAGGCCAGCGCGATGCTCGACGGCACGGCGCTGGAGCTGGATCTCGCGGGCTCCTTGCGCTTTCGCCTGCTGGAGCTGGAGCGGCGCGCCGAGGGAGCGCCGAGCGACGACGTTCGCACCTTCGAGCAGCAGCTGCGAGAGCAACGCGCGCTCCTCGTGCTGCTCCGGAAGGGCGACCCCACCCGCCACGTCGCCCGCTGCCCGACGTCGGAGCTGTGCCGTCGCCTGGACGAGCACCTGGCTCGCTGGGACGGCGAGCTCGGCCCCGGGCTTCGCGAGGCCGCGCGCGCCGAGAGCGTCCCCCGAGCACTGCTGACCAGCATCGGCACGGAGGTGACGCGTTTGGACGGCACCGTGCATCTGCTCGCGGCGGCCATCCAGAGCCAGGCCGAGGCGGCGCGGCAGCTCGGCATGTGGGCGACCCTGGCAGCGTTGGGGTTGGTCGGCCTCGTGGGTTTCGGGGTGTGGGACGTGTTCGGGCGCATCCGCAGAGTGCGCGATGCCGCTTCCGAAGGCGCCGAGGCCGTGCTGGTGGCGGAGGCCGGGGAAGGCACGGAGATCGGGCACCTGTCGCGTGCGTTGGCGATTGCCGCTCGCGAGGCACGGGAGCACCGGCGTCGGGATCGTCGCCGCCTTTCGGAGCTGTCGGCACAGCAGCTCGCCGTGCGGCGAACCGTGGCGGCCCTCGGGGATTGGATGGGACACCGCCACGACCTCGACGCCGTGCTGGAGCAGATCGCAGGGGTCGCGGGCTATGGGCGCGCCGAGCTCGCGTCGCCGGGCGCTGTGCCGGAGGTGGGTGAGGGTGACGTGAGCCTGGAGCTGCACCACGCTGGTGGCGACCTCGGCACCTTGGTGCTTCGTGAGCGCCAATATCCCAAACCCCCGAACGAAGAGCAGGACGTGCTGCTCGACACCCTGGGTCAGGTGTTGACCATCGCATTGGTCGCCGCCCGCACGCTGGAGCTCGGGGAGGTGCGCGGTGAGCTGTCGGCGGCGCTGGCCAGCGCCTCCTCGGTGCACGGCGCTGCGCCGTGGCTCGGCTCTGCCATCCGCCGGATGGTCGACTACGAAGAGGCCGTCGTGGAGCTCTTGGACGCCCGCGGGCGGGTAGAGGAGCGCATCGACGTCAGCGCTCCGGCCAGCGCGCGGACGGCTCCGCCGCGCTTGGAGGAAGGGCTGGAGGTGCTGGACCTACCCGACGGTGGCGAGGAGCTCGACCTGAGCCTCGGGGTGGACGGCGCCGCCGTGGGTCGGCTTCGCCTGCTGCGCCGAGCGTCGCGCTTCAGTGAGTCGGATCGGGCCCGTGCCCGCGAGGTGGCCGCTACCGTCGCCTCCGCCGTCGCGCGCATGGAGCTCACGGCACGGCTGCGCGCGACCCAGCAATGGCAGACGTTGGGCGCCTTTGGGCGGCTCTTGGCCCACGAGATCCGAAACCCCCTCAACTCGCTGTCGTTGCAGCTGCAGCTCGTGGAACGCAGCATGGCGCGCGCCGACGACGAAACCCGCCGGGGCTTCGAGAAGCGCATCGAGTCTGCGCGGCAGGAAATGCGCCGCCTCGACGCGCTGGTCAGCGACTACCTCGAGCTGCATCAGGTGTCGGGTCGCTTGACCTTCGCCCACGTCGACGTCGACGCCGTGGTCACCAGCGTGCTGCGTCAAGAGCGTGAGCTCCTCGAGCAGAGCCGGACGCGCGTGGAGACGGATCTGGCCCCGGTGTGCATCGAGGCGGACGGGGAGAAGCTCAGCGGCCTGCTGGTGCATCTGCTCCACAACGCCGTAGAGGCGATGCAAGGCTCGGCCGAGCGGCGCATCGACATCCGGCTCACCGCCGACGACGAACGCGTGGTGCTCACCGTGGCGGACACTGGTCCCGGCCTCGAGCAGCCCCGAGAGATATTCCTGCCGGGCTACAGCAAGAAGCCCGGGGGCACCGGCATGGGCCTGGCGATCTGCCGCCAGATCGCCGAGGGGCACGGGGGACGTCTGACCGCCACCAACGGCCCCCAGGGCGGCGCGGAGCTCCGGCTGGAGCTCCCCATCCGCCGTAGCGCAGAGACCTGATCAGGCCGCGGTCTCTCCGGAGTCACCCACGCCAGCGACGTCGCGCAGCACGTCGAGCTTGTGGATGGTGAAGCCGTCGGAGTTGGTCTCCAGCACGCCTTCGCGATCCCAGCGGCTCATCACCCGGATCGCGGTCTCGAAGGAGGTGCTCACCAGATCCGCGAGCTCTCGCCGTGAGAGCGTCACCAGGATCTTCGAGGTGTCGTCGTCGAAGTCGTCGCCGAACTGCTCGTACAGCTTGATGAGCAGCGTTGCCAGCCGCGCCTCCACCGAGCCGGCGCTCAGCACGTCGATCTTGTTGTGCAGGGCGGACAGCTTGCTCCACATCCCGGCAGCGACGGAGGTGGCCAAGTTCGGCGCCTGGCGCATCGCCTCCATCATCATGGCTCGGGGGATCTGGACGATGGTGGCCGACTCGGTCGCCACCACGGCGTCCGCCGGATAGGGCGAGTCCTTGAGCAGGGCCAGATCCCCGACGCTCTCGGGCGGGCCGAAGATGCCGCAGATCGCCGATCGCCCCTTGGGCGCCGGACGCACGACCTTCACCAGGCCGGAGCGCAGGATCGTGAAGCTCTTGGCGGGGTCCCCGGCCTGCCACAGGAGCTCGCCGCGATTGAGCGTCCGGGTGGTGGCGCTGCTGGCCATGCGGGTGAGGATCTCGGGCTCGAGGCCGGCGAGGGACGGAGTCTTTTCGAGGATCTGGAGCGTTCCCATGGGCGACCCGTCAAGCAAGGAGCGTTCCCATGCTGACGGGCGTCAATCCGCGAGGTGATCTGAGTCAAAGCCCCTTCGGATTCGCGCAGCCATTGCGTTTTGCCAACACCCTGCCGCACATCTGGCGTTTCGATGGGGTTTTCACGGCGCGAACCCCGTCGCGGCCGCGCTCGTCGCGGTGCGTCCCTCCGCGCCGCTCCCCCCTGCTTCACTTCTCTTTGTCGGGGCGGGCAGATTCGAACTGCCGACCTCACGGACCCGAACCGTGCGCGCTACCAAACTGCGCTACGCCCCGAATGGCGTGTCTCCCGGCCAGGGGCCGGATGGGCGCGGGACGATGAACGGTTGGCGCGGATCTGTCAAGGCGGACGTGGTGGCGGCGGGGGATTTGGCCCGCGACCTCAGCTGGGGACGCCGTAGAAGTAGTAGCCGCGTCCCCAGGGCTTGTAGGCGTAGCGGCCATAGCTCCAGCGGTAGGCGGAGCCGGCGACCATGCGGCGGAGGTCGGATTCTTCGTAGATGCGGAGCGTGCTGACCACGCCGTCCCACACGCTGGCAGCGAGGAGCAGCGGAGAGAGCCAGGTGACGGCGACCTTGCCGAAGCTCGGCTCGGGGGTGAGCAAAGGGTTCGCGAGCACGGCCGGGATGCCCACCGGTGCGAAGCTCGCGAACCGAACCGGATTCCGATCGAAGGCCTCCGAGATGAACAACGGGGCGCGCTGAGCGATGGCGTCGTCGACGATCCGCTGGGCGAGCTCCGGGGGAAAGTGGTGGAAGGCGTTGATGATGGCGCGAGCGCGACCGCGGGTGAGCTCTGGGGGAATGCGCGTGGCGTCCACCGACTCCGGAACGTAGTCGATGTTGCCGGGGGCAGCGCGCTTCACGCGTTCCCAGGCGCTCGCTTGCGGATGGAGATCCGCGAGCAAGAAGTGCGGCGGCGAGAGGCCCGCGCGGGAGAACTCCTGGGTGAGGATCGCGGCGGGACCGCCGGCGCCGCAGCAGAGATCCAGCACCCGGTCCGTTTCGGCCTCGCGCAGGAACGCTTGGAAGGGCGCGACGAGGCCCGAGAGCATGGAGCCCCAGGACAAGGTGCGGCTCAGGGTTTCGACGATGGACTCGCGGATCGACGGCGGAACCCAGGTGAGATCGTTGAGCTCGAAGAGCTGGCGACGGCGCATGCGGTGGCTCGAGGGTAGCGCGAATGTGGGCGGGCGCGACGCGCCTGCGTGGCGCGTGGTTCCGCGGCGGACCGACATCCAGACGGGGAGGCTGCGGCTTTGTGTCACGATGGCCTTTGTGCGACGTCGGCGTTCGCTGTGCAGCGCCGCGATTCGGTGGGTCGTTGTTGTGCCAGGAGAGTGGGGGCAAAGTCTCGGCCTCTCCTCGTGCGGGCGCCAGTTCAGAGCGGCCAGCGCGAGAGTTTGTCCTGCCGCTACGGCCAGCAAAACGCCGACGAGGTCGAGGTCCTCTTCACCTCATGGCCGAGCGCTACGAGCGGCGCTCGCTTCTCATCTCCAGCAACCTCGTCTTCGGCGAGTGGGGCAAGATGCCCTGGCTCAAACGGACCATGGCGTGGTCGCCGCCGACGTCCATCCACCTGGCGACCACCTGCATGGTTGACGTTCATCATCAGGCTCCCGCGTCAGCGCAAGGGCACCGAGTTCGCGCCGCTCGGCACCGTCATCACGGTAGGTCGAGTGACTGTCGGCAGAGGTGCGCTCATGTCGGTGTGGGACGCTGCGCGCGTGGACAACCAAACAGACGCCGCGTAGCATGCATCTATGGTGGGGTGGGCTTCGCACGACGATCCGCGTCGCACATTGCCGGATCGTACTTCGGACTTGCCGTTGCGGCGGTTGATGATGCCAGTCAGATCAGGGCCGCGCTTGTTCGCGCACGCCACCGAGCGGCTGGCTAGACCGAAGCCGTGTTGGGGGAGCGCGAGCGAGCGGCCGAAAACGCAGCGCTTGTCGAAGATTCTGGTTTGCGCGGTGGTGGTGCTTGGACTCGTAGGTTGCCATGCGTGTTCGCCGGCACGTCCGACAGAGTCGCCAGCGAGTGCCAAGGTGCTGGAAGTATCACTGGCTGAACTGACCAGTAGACCACAAGCGTACGTGAACAAGTCCGTGCGCGTCAGGGGCTGGCCACACCCTGGCCTTGACGAATGCACGGGGATCCGATGCCCAAGCACCGGGCCACTCGTCTTCGCGTCGCGCGAAGTGCTGGCGCCCGAGGATCTGGAATCCCCACCGTCCCAGTTCGTCGAGCTTACCAACGACCATGCCGGCTTCGGCTGCTCAAAGGCGCTGCCGAAACGGTGCTTTCCCATGCGGATCGGTCACCACTACGAGGCCGTCGGGGTTTTTGGCTCGGATGAGAAACTCCACGTCGAGTCGTTCCGGCTGTTGACAGATGAGAAGGGCGTTGCGCCATAGAAGAAGGAACCTGGATCATGTTCACTCGATCGATAGGAATCTGCCTGGCAGGCGCGGGGGTGCTCATTGGTAACCGTTCACGGGGGTGGTCTCGTCGAATCGGAGCACGCGTAAGTGATCGATATCGCTCCATTCCCGAGTTCTCGCTTTCCATGAGCCCCAGCTTCAGGCATTGCGTTTCCCGTGGAGCGGGACTGGCGCGACGATCGGATCGAGGAGCTGGAAAACCAGCTTCGCGACAGAGATGCCGATGTCCGAGTCAGGGACGAGCGCATCGCTCAGCTTGAGCAACAGGTCGCGCTGCTGAAGAAGCAGGTTGCAGAGTTGCTCGCGAAACTCGGGCAGAATTCGAGCAACTCGCACAAGCCACCGTCCACCGATACACCCGATGAGCGGCGAAAGCGCCGCAACAAGGACAAGGCGAAGCGCAAAGAGCGCAAGCGCGGTGCCCAGAAGGGCCACGCTGGTGCGCACCGCGAGCTGGTGCCTGCGGACAAGGTCAACAAGTTCGTCGACCTGTTTCCGTCGGAATGCGAGAATTGCTGGAGCGCGCTACCGGAAGTCCCCGACCGGTCGGCGAAGCGCTATCAGCAGACCGAAATCCCGCCAATCGAGCCGTACACAACGGAGTGGCGCCGGCACGAGGTGACCTGCCCGTGTTGTGGCTACCGGACGCGCGCCGCGTTCGACGGGGACGTGATCCCGACGTCGGCGTTCGGTCCCCGGGTGATGGCGATGATGGCGCTACTGACGGGCTTCTACCACTTGAGCCGGCGCAAGGCGGCGGACTTGCTCTCGGACATTGTCGGCGTCCGGGTCTCGCTCGGGGCGTTGAGCGCTGTCGAGGAGCGTGTGAGCGACGCGGTCCAGCCGGCTGTGGACGAGGCGTGGCAGCTGGTCGAGCACGCCGACATCAAGCACACCGACGGTACGAGCTGGTCGCAGGCCGGGGCCACCATGGCGCTATGGGTGATCGCCTCGGCAACGGTCACGGTGTTCAAGATCGTGGCCAACAGCGCCAAGGTGACGCTCCAGCCGCTGTATGGCGCGCTACACGGGATCCTGGTCAGCGACCGCGCGAAGGCGCTCGGGTTCTGGGCGATGGAGCGGCGGCAGATTTGCTGGGCACATCTACTCCGCAAATTCGTGTCGTTCTCCGAGCGCGACGGACCTACAGGCAAGTTCGGCAAGGAGCTGCTGGACTACACGGGGCTCGTCTTCGACTACTGGCGTGAATTCAAGGCGGGCAAGCTCGACCGCGACAAGTTCATGGTGCGCATGCTTCCCGTCCGCAAGCAGATGGAGGCACTGATCGAGCGCGCGGCGGGCTCGAAAGTCGCGGGCTTGTCGGGCTCGTGCGCCGACATCTTGGCGCACAAGGCCGCGCTCTGGACCTTCGTCGAGACCGAGGGCGTCGAGCCCACGAATAACCATGGCGAGCGCGAGATCCGTGCCTTCGTTCTGTGGCGGAAGCGATCGTTCGGGACCCAGAGCGAGCGCGGCAACGTCTTCGCCGAAAACCTGATGACCGTCGCCCACACCGCCCGCAAACAGAACAGGAACGTGCTCGAGTTCCTCACCGCGTGCTGTGAGGCGCAGCGCGACAAGAAGGCCGTACCGTCCCTGTTCCGCGCTGCGACCGCGTGAGCAACGCGCTCAAGAATCCCTTATCGGGAAGTAGCGTGTGAGGTGGCGGCTGCCGACAGTCCTCACGCGGCCAGCGCGACGGAGTAGCGTCACCGACCGGTGAAGCTCCCGCGCCGATGCGCCCACATCCGCCGCTAGCACGGTCATCGGCTCCCCCGGTTTCTCACACAATGCTTGGTAGAAACGCTCGCCAAGCGCGGCTATTTCATCCGAAGGCCGCTTCACGCCCGACGACGACCGGACCCGGCGTGCCGGCTTCTCCGCACCGCGCGTGCTCGCGCTCGTCGTTGTCGTAAACGCCCGCGCGACCGCCTCCTGCGCGCTGGCGCGGATCGCCGCAAGCTGCTCCGCAATCATCTGCTCTATACGCTGGCCCAAATCCTGGGCGCTCGGGGTGTTGCTCATGCCGACGCAATCGCACGCCCCGCGTCAGACCCTCAACCCCACCCGTGAACGGTTACGCTCATTGCATCAGTCTCGTGCTCTTCTGAAGAGCAACCAACGCATCGTAGTGCGCAGGCAATCTACGGTGGCACGACGTTCGACATGGCCCAAATCGGTGCCGTCGAAATCGGGTGGTTCTATACTCCGCCCGGTTCCAGCAACATGCAGCTTTGCAGCGTTGGAAGTGGCGTGATGCTGACCAACGAATGGTTGCTGTCAGCGGCTCACGTTCTAAAGGATCCGTGTGACACCATAGTTCCTGAGAAACTGGTCGTTTCGATGAAGGGCTCGCCGTTCGATCAGAGCCAGATCTATGGTCAGTCGGAACTTGCTCAGCTGAAGGTATACGCACATCCGAGGTACGTTCCCGACTCGACCGGACAGGCAAACTATGGGACGGACGCTGCGCTCATGAAGCTCAAGGCCCCGCTGCTGATTCAGGGCGCAGCCACCGGTCACAAGCGCTGGATGACGCCGAAACCCGCAGCGGATTTCGTCCTCGCAGGCAAGAAGTCGTTCTACGGCTATAGCTTCAGCAGCCCGCCTGCCACATGGCCACCACCCGACTCCGTCTTCGGCAACCCAACTACGGCCGATTTCACCGTGGTGCCATACCCTGGGCTCAGTGCCGATCCTGCCAAGGAACAACAACTGCTGAAGCGTGCTCCATCGCCGAACGAATTCGCGGTCCTTCGCGGGGGTGGTTTCTTCCCCTCGAGCAACACTACGGACATCATCCCCGTTGCCGGCGACTCCGGCGGGCCGCTCATCGACGTGTCCGACCCGATCCTCTGGACTGGAGACATTGTTGGGATTCTGGAGACGGGCGACAGCACTGACATGTTTCCCAACGGCGCGCCGCAGCCGGAGTACGCATACTTCTCGGCCGCATCCGGTTTCCGGGACTTCGCACGCAGTGTGCTTGGCGTTACCGCACCGCCGCTTGTCGTGGATGCCACCGGTGATGGCTTGGACGACACATTCACCATGACCGAGGTGCCTGGTGGCATTCAGCTGACTGCGACGTTCGGTGGTGGCGGGAGCGTTTCCGTCGGTCCGATTCCACTCCCTTCGCTTGGCCTCGCGGGGTTCTTCCCTGGCGATTTCAACGGCGACTCGAAAGCGGACCTGATTGGACATGTTGCGGGCGTGCCGTACTACTTCGCAGGTGCTTCGCAGGCCGACTTCGACTTCATTTCGAATGTCGTGACGAGCTGGAATGTCCTGTCGTCAGCGAGTAACCCGCTCAGCTACTTCGAGGTCGGCGATTTCAACAGGGACGGCATTGATGACGCCGAGGTGGTCCGCGCCGACGGTACACGGGTCACATACTTGGGTGCGCCTCAGGGCGCGGCGTCGCCAGGACTCTCGCAGCCGGCGCACCTAGTGCCGCGTGGGTTTCATTTCTACGGGCCTGCGGAAGAGCAATCGCTCGCCATGGGTGCGCCTGGCAGTGCTGCGGCAGAGTTGGTCCCAGGCGGCAACTTCGATCCTGTCGTTGGGCACGCCTATTTGTTGACGGAGAACCTGGCTCAAGACGGGATGGACGTGCAGATCGCGGACCTTTCCGCGCTGAAGAAACTGAAGTCTGGCCCGGGTTCCGAACTCGGCGACGAGTTCGGCGCCGCACTGGCTTGGGGCAACTTCGATGGGAATACGGATGGGTACGACACCCTGGTGCTGGGTGCGCCGGGCACAACGCGCACGGACGCAACGCCCAACGGAGCCGTTCCTCGCGCCCATGCGGGTATTGTCGCGCAGCTGCGGTCCGATTCCACCAACCCTCCGTCAAACGCTGCGATCGCGTACATCGATCGATTCGCTTTGGAGAAGACGGTTGCCGCGGAAGATCGCTTCGGTCGATCCTTGGCTGCCGGCGACTTCAATGGCGATGGCATCGACGACTTGGCCATCGGGCAATCCGGCAAGGTTCATGTGCTCGCGGGGGTGGCGGGCCAACTGGTCACCAACTTGAACCCGCACGTTGCGCTGACCGCCCAAGATTTCGGCTTCGCAGGCGCTTTCGGATTTGGCAGCGTGCTATCGACGGGCGACTTCAACTGCGACGGGTATGAGGATCTCGCGATCGGTGTGCCCAATGCACCGGCGGACGGTTTTGGAAGCGCCGGGCAGGTAGTTGTTGTGTATGGAGGCAGTGCTGCAACCGGTATCGTCGTGCCTCAGGCTAGCGAAGTGAGTCGCGCCCAGCTGATTGACGAGTCCGTTGCTGGGGGGAGCCCTGCTGTCGCCCACTTGCTGGGTGACCGGCTCGCCGCGGGTAACTTCAACGGGGACAGCTCGCATGGGCGGCCCTGTATTGATCTTGCGATGAGCGCGTCGGACGGGGGCGGCGCAGTCCACGTTCTCTTCGGTGGCCCCGGTGGTCTCAGCGGAACAGGCGCGCAGGAGCTACGCCAGGGCGCCAGCATCCTGGGGGGCAAGATTGCCGATCAAGAAGAGCAGTACGACGACTTCGGAGGATCACTTGCGGTGACGGCCGCGGACACGGATGAGTTCGATGATCTGGTAATCGGAGCCTGGAACGAAGACGTCGGCAAGGGGGTAGCGCACGTCTTGCGTGGCAGCGCCCTGGGAGTAACCGCAACAGGTCAAGCGCTCTGGCTACAGGGTCAGAATGGCATTCCGGACATTGGCGAGACGGCAGGCCCCCCGGGCCCAGTTCCCTTGGGGGACCATTTCGGTTGGACGGTAGGCGGGACCGCGAACGGAATCGTGGCAATTGCTGCGCCTTGGGAGAACGACGAGACCAAGAGCGTCGACAGGTCTGGTTGGGCCACGCTCATTCGCGTCAATGATTCGGCCACCCTTCAGCAGCCAAGCAGTGCCGTGGCCGTGACCGAGGCACTCCTCACGGTGAACGGGAGCGTCAAAGTGCCGCTTCGTAAGGACGCTTTCTTCGGGAGCGCCATCACGCGCGCGCGACCGGCTTTTGTCCCAGTCGCTCAGCTTCCGTCCCGATTCGATGCGACCATGGTGTTCTCCGGTGGTGGCTACGTCGGCAACGCGTGCGCGACTGACAATGCTCCGCCGGTATTCGTAGCGACAACCGTTTCTCCTGGTTGTCTCTGGCCGGCCAACAAGAAGCTCATGCCATACAGGTTGGGCGAGAACATCTCCGCGTTTGTGCTGGACGACTGCGATCCACAACCGGACGTGCGAATCCTCTCCGTACAGAGCAACGAAGCGACCCAGGGCAACAAGCCGCAAGCACAGTACATACTAGGAGAGTCTGGCGCGTGCTTGCGCGCGGATCGCAATGGTGGTGGTCCTGGGCGGGAGTACACCGTCACCCTCCAGGCCCGGGATGACGCCGGCAACGCCGCGACAACGACGATTGTGGTTGTCGTGCCTCACAGTCAAGTTGGCGGCTCCTGTCCGAACTCCGGCAACCAGTTTGTGAAGGACGGCGATCCGGCGTGTGACTTCTAGCGTTTCGAGCCGGAAATGCGGCGACGGTTATCGCGGCTCTCGAGTCGCCGACCGCCTACTTGTGGCGGCCACTCTGAACACCGCGACGCCCTGGCTGGATTGGAAGGTCCGCCGGTGCCGTGGCGACGAGCGCTACCCTGTCTTGCTCAAGCGTAGCCACCCCGGTCCAAACGTCCAAACGCTGTCCGCAACCGGTCGCAGACCGCCCTAAGAGCGGTCCAAGAGCGGTCCAAGAGCGGTCCAAAAGCGGTCCGGAAGCGCTTCAAATCCGGTGCAAATGGGCCTTGCGCCCTTTCCATCGCGGCCGCGCATGCGCATCCTAGCGGGACATGGCCCGCTCACCCCAGAAACCCCCGGAAGATCCCCCCGAGAAGCCCGATCTCGCCGCTGCCATCGACGAGGCGCGCGACGTCGCGCGCCTCGTCGTCGCACTCGCCGAGGGGATGGCAATTCTAGATGAAGGGAACAACGAGCGCGTGCGGGCAGTGTCGTCGCACTACTGGCGTGCCGTGACCCATGGCTGGAGCGCCGAGCGTCACGCGCGGGTCTATCTGCTGGAGGTCGTGCGCAGCCCCCCGGCGGTTGCGGGCTGGCCGATCGAGCGCTTGCCGGCGCCGGTGCGCGCGGGAACGAAGCACTGCGGACGGCCTTCGCGCTGGACTGCCCCGAATCCGAGCATTGCGATGACGGGGGACGTCGGGCCTGGTTCGCGTTCTGGCTGTTCTATCCGGAGCACGCCCGGCGGTTGAGCGCTGCCGATGTCGAGCGGGTGGGCCGTCTCCTTCGCGGCGAGGAGCCGAACAAGTGGATCGAGCTGTCCGAGCTCTTCGACGGCATCCGTTTGGGGGGCTTGAAGCCCGATTCCCTTGCGTCCGAGGACCGGAAGTGGAGGGCGGTCAGGGGCGAGAAATAGACTCTCGTCGGGGCGCGATCCGAGAAGGACGGTCTCGCCCGAATCGCGTTGCGCCAGGGGCTCGCTGTGCGTCAGTGAATGGGTACCCGCTTTCTGGAGGATCCCGTGACGCACGCCGCTCCCGAACCCATCCCCCGCATCGCACACACCACCGCCGAGGTTGCCGCCATGCTCGGCCTCAGCCCCGACGCGTTGCGGCGCCGATGTGAGCGCGCCGCCGTTCCCGGCGAAGGCGCCGAGCTGGTCGCCCACCTCGACCTCGGGATCATGGCCCGCAAGCGTGGGGGACGCTGGGTGTTCCTGGTTCCGCCGGAGCTTCTTGCCCACTGGCGCAAGTGAGAGCCGTGCTACCTTTCATGTTGTCGCGCGTGATCGGCCGCTCGTGAGGTACTCATGAGTGTTCGATCGCCAATTCGGCGTGTGAAACGTGGGGACACCACCCGCCTGGTCATTGATTTCTTCTTTCTGGACGAACACGGCAAGCGGAAGCGCTTTCGCCGCGACGCCCGGGTACAAACGGCAACGGCGGCACGGGCGGAGGCGCAGCGGTTGATGGAGCTCGCGGCGCGGACGGGATCGCCCTTCGGGTCCAGCAAGGTCGCGCCGACCTTCGCGAGCTTCGTGGAGACCACCTATCGACCGCTGTTCATGCCCGAGCTCCGGCCGGGGACGCGCAAGCGCTACGAAGGGATCTTGCGACAGGGCGTGCTGGCGGAATTCGGCAGCAGCAGCCTGGACGAGATCACTTTCACGCTAGTCCTTCGCTACGTGGCGAAGCTCCGGGAGAGGCCGCGGGTGCGGCCGCTTCGGGGCAAGACGACGGGCATCGACCCGCGAGGGCACGTAAACCTCATCAGGAGCGTGCTGCGTGCAGCCGTCGCGGCCGGGGAGCTGTCGGAAATGCCGAAGCTTCCCAGCTTCAAGCAGCCCCGGAAGCTGCCGGAGGCTCCGGATGGCCGGCACGTCGCGGCGCTGCTCGACCAGGCGCCGGGCTGGCTCCGCGTGGCGGTGGCCCTTCAGTCGATGGGTGGCCTCAGGCAGGGCGAGGTGAGGGCGCTGGAAGTCGGTGACATCGATTTCGAGCAACGGATCCTCCACGTGCGCCGCAGCTACAGCGAGGACGAGCTGGTGCCGCCCAAGGGCGGCTCGGAGCGGATTGTGCCGCTGTTGCCCGAGCTGCTGGAGGTGCTGCGGGACTTCTCGCAGGGCAAGCAGCCGCGGGAGGCGTTGGTGGTCGACGAGCAGGGCGTGGTGCCGAGTCGGCAGAACTTCCTGCATCGGCTGAAGGCTTTCCAGAAGAAGGCCGGACTCCGGAGCTGGGGCTCCCATTCGCTGCGGCACTACTTCTGCAGCGCGCTGGCGCGCGGTGGCGCCAACATCGAGGCGGTCCGCACCCTGGCGGGCCACTCGAGCGTGCGCGTCACCGGGCGCTACCTGCACGCCACCGGCCAGGACCTGCACGACGCCATCGGTCGGCTCTCGACCCAAACTGGCAACGGAATGGAAACGAGCTGAGCGTCGCCGAAACTTGTTTCGTGTTCTTCGACGCTTAGCTTCTGATTTGTCGGGGCGGGCAGATTCGAACTGCCGACCTCACGGACCCGAACCGTGCGCGCTACCAAACTGCGCTACGCCCCGAGGGTCGCGTTCTGCTGGAACGCGGTGGATGGACGAACGGCGGAGCGCCCGAGTCGGGAGCGCCCCGCCGCGTGGTCCTCAGCCCTTGGCTGCCTTGTGCTTCTTGAGCTCTTCCGTCAGCGCGGGGACGGCCTGGAACAGGTCCGCCACCAAGCCGTAGTCGGAGATCTGGAAGATGGGCGCCTCGGGATCCTTGTTGATCGCGACGATGGTCTTGGAGCCCTTCATGCCGGCGATGTGCTGAATGGCACCGCTGATGCCGATGGCGATGTACAGCTGCGGGGCGACGATCTTGCCCGTCTGACCCACCTGGAAATCTCCGGGGGCGTAGCCCGCGTCGCAAGCGGCGCGGCTGGCACCGATGGCGGCGCCGAGTACGTCTGCGAGGGGCTCGATGATCTCGAAGAACTTCTCCTTGATGGCACGACCACCGGACACCACGTTCGCGGCTTCGGTGAGCTCCGGGCGCTCGCTCTTCACGGTCTCGAGACCCACGAACTCGATGCGCGCCGCGGCCTCTTCTGCTGCGACCTTGGCCACGTCCTCCACGGGGGAAGACCCGCCGCTCGCCGCCGCCGGATCGAACTCGCTCTGGCGGCAGCTGGCGACCTGGACCGCCGTCGACAGCTGGCAGTAGCCGATGGCGTTGCCGGCGAACATGGGTCGCTTGAAGGTGAGCTTGCCGCCTTCCGCCACCACGCCGGAGCAGTCACCCGCGTAGGAGGCGTCGAGGCGAGCGGCCACCCGTGGCATCAAGTCCTTACCGAAGCTGGAAGCCGTGGCCACGATCAGCCCGAAGCCCTTGCCCACTTCGGCGACCGTGGGCGCGTAGTGCTCCGCCACGTAGTCCTTGAGCGAAGCGTCCTCGCACACCAACACCTTGGTGGCGCCGAAGGCCGCGAGCTCGCCCGCGGCGGCTTTGGCCTGAGCGCCGAGCACGAGGATGGAGAAGGAGCCGCCCAGGATGGCGCCGGCTTCCTTCGCGAACGTGATGGCCGAGTGCGTGGTCTTGCGGACCTTGCCGTCCTCGGTGAGCTCTGCAACGACGAGTACGTCTGCCATGTCTCTTGCTCCTCCTCAGATGACCTTCGCCTCGGAGGCGAGCTTCTCGACGAGCTCCTGCACGTCTTTGACCTTCACGCCGGCCTTGCGAGCGGGCGGCGCTTCGAACTTCACGTAGGTGGTGGTGGAGGCGGCGCCGCCAGCCAAGTCGGCGAGGTTCTTCACCGCGAGGGGCTTCTTCTTGGCCTGCATGATGGCCGGCAGCGGAGCGAAGCGAACCTCTTCGTAGGGGTACTTGAAGCTCGCGTCCGTCAGCGTGGAGTGCACGCTGTCCGGCGCCACGATGCGCAGATCCACCGTGACGATGGCCGGGTACTTCACCCGGACCTTGGCCACGCCGCCGTCGACCTCGCGGTCGACGAGAAGGCCGTCCGCCTCCTGCTTGATGGTGGCGGCGAAGGTGGCCATCGGCCAACCGAGGAGCTCGGCCAGGGCCTGCCCCACCATGTTGTTCTCGCCATCGACGACCTGCTTGCCCATCACGACCAGGTCGGGCTTCTCTTCTTCGACGAGCTTCTTCAGCGCGAGAGCCACGAGGCGGCCGTCGAGGGCCTCGTCCGTGGTCTCCACGCGGATGGCGCGGTCTGCGCCCGTCGCCAAGGCAGAGCGCAGGTTGGTTTCGGTCTCTTTGGGACCGAGGGTGATGACCACGACCTCGCCTTCGCGCTTCTTCGGGGTCTTACCGTTTTCGGTCAGACGCAGCGCCGTCTCGAGGGCGTACAGATCGAAGGGATTGATCTGCCATTCGAGACCGCTGGTATCGATCTTGTCGCCCGAGGGCGGGATCTTGACCTTGTTGTGGTTGGCGGGGTCTGCCACCCGCTTGAGGGGGACCAAGATCTTCACGACGTGACCTCCTTGAGGGGGCTTTCCGCACGGCAGGCCCGAGGCGAAGCCGTGCTGGGAAGGGAGTGGGCACCACCGGCCTGGCGGCCGAAGCGCGAGACTGGTGGCCGCCGTGGGGGTTAATGCCTGAGAAGCGCTGCGTCAATCGCGCACGCTGACCACAGTCACCCGTGCTCCGCCGAGGAGCGGACGCTCGGACGGAAGATGGGGTGAACCCGGGGATCGTTGGGGGGCATACTCGGGCCCCATCATGGCCCTCTCCACCGATTGTCTGGTCCTCGGCAGCGGCATCGCCGGGCTTTCCTTCGCCCTCAAGGCGGCCGAGCACGGTGAGGTCACCGTGGTCACCAAACGTGCTCGAGACGACTCGTCCACTGCCTGGGCCCAGGGCGGCATCGCGGCGGTGCTGTCTCCGGACGACAGCTTCGAGCAGCACGTGCGCGACACCCTCACGGCGGGGGCCGGGATGTGTCACGACGTCGTGGTCGAGCTGTGCGTGAAGGAAGGGCCGGATGCGGTTCGCTGGTTGATCGAGACCGGGGTCGAATTCTCTCGCGCCGAAGACGGCGAGCTCGATCTGGGACGTGAGGGAGGGCACACCGCGCGTCGCGTCGCCCATGCCGGAGACATCACCGGCCGTGAGATCGAGCGAGCGCTTTTGGCGGCGGCGGGCAAGCACCCGCGCATCCGCATGCTCGAGTGGCACATGGGCGTGGACTTGATCACGCTCTCCAGGTTTGGCGGTCCGGATCAATGCGTGGGCGCCTACGTGCTCGACGAGAAGCGCGGAATCGTCGAGACGATCTTGGCGAAGAACACGGTGCTGGCCACCGGCGGCGCGGGCAAGGTCTACCTCTACACGACCAATCCCGACGTCGCGACGGGGGACGGCGTGGCGATGGCGTATCGCGCCGGCGCCGAGATCGCGAACATGGAATTCTACCAATTCCATCCCACCTGCCTGTACCACCCGCAGGCCAAGAGCTTCCTGATCAGCGAGGCGCTCCGCGGCGAGGGGGCCATCTTGCGGCTGCCCGAAAGCGGTGAGGCCTTCATGAAGAAGCACCACGCCATGGCGGATCTCGCGCCCCGCGACGTGGTGGCTCGCGCCATCGACTTCGAGATGAAGCGCACCGGCTCGGACTACGTGGTGCTCGACATCACGCACAAGCCGGCGGACTTCGTGCGTGAGCGGTTTCCGAACATCCACGCCGAGGTCCTCCGCCTGGGTATGGACATGACCCGGGAGGCGATCCCCGTGGTGCCGGCGGCGCACTACATGTGTGGCGGAGTCACGTCCGATCTGCACGGGCGCACCAGCCTGCCGGGACTGTGGGTGGTCGGAGAGTCGTCGTGTACCGGGCTCCACGGCGCCAATCGTCTGGCCAGCAACTCCTTGCTCGAGGGCCTGGTGTTCGGCCGCCGTGCGGCGGCCAAGATGGCGAAGAAGCTGGACGAGCAGCGGGGGCAGCCGACGCCGGACGTGCCGGATTGGCAGATTGGCTCCGCCGTGGCCAGTGACGAGGCCGTGGTCGTAACCCACAACTGGGACGAGCTCCGGCGCTTGATGTGGAACTACGTTGGGATCGTTCGCAGCGACGCGCGCTTGCGCCGAGCGGGGCGCCGCGTTGCCCTGCTGGAAGAGGAGATCCGGGAGTACTACTGGAAGCACCTGGTGACCCGCGATCTGCTCGAGCTGAGGAACATCGCGACGGTGGCGGAGCTCATCATCGCTTCGGCTGCCAGTCGCAAGGAGAGCCGGGGCTTGCACTCCACGCTCGACTACCCCGACACCGCAGCGGAGTGCGCCGAGGACACCGTCATGAAGCGGGGCGTCGCGCCCCACCTCCGCGGTCGGTGATGACGGAGCGACCGCTCGCTTATCCCCTGGTCCTGGTCTGGACGCTGTTCGCCACGGTGCTGCTCTCCGCCACCATGGCGGTGTTGGTCAAGGTGCGGCCGGCCGCACAGCTGGACATGGTGAGCGTGGGGGCGGCGGAGGCGTTCTCCTTCCTGCTCCTCACCTTCGGCATCTTGCGGGTTCACGCTCCCGAGCGCACGGCCATGGATGCTCTGGGCTTGCGCTCGACCCATCCGGGCCTCTCCGCCCTGGGTTTCGCTCTCGGCATGGTGTTGCAGGTGCCGGCGGAATCCCTGCACCAGCTGGTCCTGCGGCACTTTCCCATGTCGGAGCTCGAGCTCGCCAACCGCGCGGCGCTGCTGAGCGCGAGCTCGACGTCGAAGATCGTGGCTTTGGTGGTGGTGGTCACCTGCGTCGCGCCGCTGGTGGAGGAGCTGTTCTTCCGCGGAGCGATGTTCGGCGCCCTGCGCCGGAGCCAGTCCGTGGGCGGCGCTGCCGCGGCCACCGCCGTCGCCTTCATGCTCGGGCACCTGGACGTTCGCAGCTGGCCGGGTCTTCTGGTCGTCGGCGCGGTGCTCGCACACCTACGCGCGGTCAGTGGCTCCCTGTTGCCGTGTCTCGCCCTGCACGTGGGCTTCAACGCGGTGAGCATAGCGGCGCTGCTCACGGGAGTGGTATCCGTGGGGTCGCCAATGCCGATCGGCGCGGCGCTCGCCGTCGGGGGGTGGCTCGTCACCGCCGGTATGGTGTGGGGCGTGCAGGTCGTGGCGAGCGGCAGCGAGGAAGCCGAACGAGCACGTGCGGAGGATGCGACATGAAAGACGGCGGCAAGATCGCGCTGTGCCTGCCCGGCGGCGGCGCAACCGGAGCGATGTATCAGATCGGCGCCCTGGCGGCCCTCGAGGACGGCGTCGAGGGCTTGGAGGAGAACGGTTTCCACGTGTACGTGGGCACGTCCAGCGGGGCGAGCGTCGCTTCACTGCTCGCGGCCGGACGCCCCTCGCAGCGGATCTACCGAGCGTTCCTCGACCCTGCCGACGTGTACTTCCCGCTGGAGCGGAAGCACCTCCTGCGCATGGATCTGGGAGAGTGGCGCCGCACGGGCATCACCATCTGGCACACGCTGCGTCATGGCAGCGCGAGCCTCTTGTCGCGTGGACCCGCGCCATCGCCGGCCAAATTGTGGGAGGAGCTCGACCGCCTGTACGACACCTTGCCCGCGGGCTTCTTCACGCTGGATGCCTACGAGCGCTTCTTGGAGGACTTCTTCGTCCGGCGGGGCATTCCCAACAGCTTTCATCTCATGCCGCGGGCGCTGCGCGTGATGGCGCACGACCTGGACTCGGGAGAGCAGGTGCTGTTCGGCAGCGATGGCTTCGATCACGTGCCGGTCACGCGCGCCTGCATCGCGACGATGGCGATGCCGCCGTTCTTCTCGCCGGTGCGCATAGGCGATCGCCACTACATCGATGCCGGCGCGGCGCAGGTTTCTCACCTGGACGTCGCCATCGCCGAAGGTGCCGAGGTGGTGTTCGTGGTCAACCCCATGGTGCCGGTGCTCGCGGAGACGGTGCCCACCGGTCACGGCAAGAAGAACAGCGTGCGCGACAAGGGCCTGATGTGGGTGATGAACCAGGCGCTGCGCATCAGCATGCACAAGCTGATGATGGAGTCCGTGGCGCGCATTCGAGCCGAGGGCAAGGTGGAGGTCGTGGTGATCGAGCCGGAGCCCACGGACGCGATGCTGTTCATGTACAACCCGGCGAGCTTCGCTGCGCGTCGCATGATCCTCGAGCACGCCTATCGCACGACGCGGGCGCGTATCGACGAGTGGTTCGGCGACAAGAGCCCGGCCTTCGAGCGCGCCGGATGGAGCCCGCGCCGCGCCTCGGTTTGATTGTGTCGGTCCGCCGCGGAAACGCCGTGCCCGCGCCGGACCAACAACCAAATGCAACGGGGCGTTGACGAATGCTCAGGAGCTGATAGCTGAGCGACATGTCACTCCGCTTGCTCCGCGTTCCGCTGTTGGCAGCGGCGCTCTTGCTCACGGCCTGCAAGGAGCCGTATCGAGTGGGGGAGCACGTGTGGGTGGAGTGGGACGGCAAGAACTATCCCGCGTACATCATCGAGGCGCGCGGGCGAGGCCGCTTCCGGGTGCACTTCGATGGCTACGAGTCGCGCTGGGATGACGACGTCACGATCGATCGCATCAAGGGCAGGGTGACGGGACCCGTGACGGCGCCGCCGCCACCGGAAAAGGTAGCGCGGGCAGCCGGGATCAGCCCCAAGGCCGAGACCTCGGCGGCGCCCGTGAGTCCCTACAAGGCCGGCGACAAGGTGAAGGTGCGCTGGCGCGGCTCGGTGTACTCGGCGACGGTGACGGCGGTGGTGGCGCCGGACAAGTTCCTGATCCACTACGACGGGCACGAAGCCGCGTGGGACGAGATCATCACGTTGGACCGCGTGGTGACCAAGCGCTGAAAATTGGGCCCGGCCTCGGCGCCTCTGATAGCGACGAAAGCAGGCGGCCGACTCTTCGTCAGCGGCAGCCGCAGGCGTCTGAAGGAGGCGAGCATGGTCGGTCGCGCACGGCTCGGTGTGGGTAGAGGTGTGAGTGTTGGGATCGTCCTTGCGGCGGTGCTGTTCGCACTGGCGGCGGACGCCAAGAGCTCACCGGTGGCCCTAGGCGAGGTGAAAAACCGCGCCGCCGAGGGAGACGTGCGGGTCGATCGGACCTTCCGCAGCGCCGTGGAAGCGGAGCTGCGCTCGTTGGATCTTTCGAACGTGCACCCGAGCGAACGCTACGTGCTGAGCGCTACCCTGACCAAGATGGACGTGAAGTCGCGAAAGCGACAAGCGGAGTCCACGGCGGTCGTGAGCGCAACGCTGCGGAGTGCGCGGGGCGGCGCGCTCCGCGCCATCATCGAAGGCCGCGCCAAAGCCGTGGAAGACGGCGAGAGCGCTTCCGTGAAGGAATCGGCGGTGCGGGGGGCGGTGCGGAGCGCGTTCCGACGGGTGCCGGAAGCGCTCCGTTGAGGGTCAGCCGAAGAGGGGTAGGTCCTCGCCGGGGAGCGGGAACTTCGCCTCTACGTCGCTGCCCGTGATGCCGGACACGTTGCGGAGCGCGCGGTGAATGTGCTCCGGGCGGATGCGAACGCCGTCACTGCTGTTGTCCAGCGTGGCTAGGCTGCCCGGGTCGACGTTCAGCGGCTTCTGATCGGCATCCGTGGTGGCGCCGATCACGCGGTTGCCCGAGATGCTCGGACCCATCGCCAAGAAGCTGGTGATCGACCAGTGGTCCTTGCCAGAGCCGCCATTGGTGCCGTTGTAGTGGGGCGTGCGGCCGAAGTCGGAGGCCACGACCACGTAGGTGTTGCCGGCGAGGCCCTGGGCCGCCAGCTCGTCCATGATGAAGTTGATGCCACCCAGGAGCTTCTGCTGCTGACGCCGCTGGTTGGTGTCGTGGTTGCCGTGGGTGTCGAAGCCGCCAATGCTCACGTTGGCTGCCACGGCGAGGCCCGATTTGAAGCCCGCGATGGCGAGCTGAGCCTGCTGGCACAAGCGCTCGAGATCCCCAAGCTGATTGGGCAGGTCCACGGGATTGTCCGGTAGCTTCAGGTTTTGCAGCTCGTTCTCGCTGAGGCGCGCCAGGTACAGCGCGTTCATCGAGTCCTTGAGGCGCGGTAGGTGTTGCGCTCCGCGTAGGGCCTCGTTGCGTTTCGCCTGGTACATGGCGATGCGCTCGTAGGTTTCCTTGGTGTGGTAGGTGTCCCCGGTCAGATCGTTGGGATCCACGTTGTTGGGGTACGCCACCTTGCGCAGGGTGCTCACGCTGCTGACGCGCGTGAGGGGCACCACGTTCTGCGTGGCGTCGTAGCCGCCGCTCGAGATGAAGGCCATCGGCTTGTCCGGGGCCTTGGCCCCGGCGATGAGCGCGCCCAGCGCGGGGTAGCCTTCCGCGATGCGCCCACACCACATGGTGCGGTTACCGGCGTCGTGGTTGTTGGTCGATGTATCGATGCCGTTGACCACGCACAGCTGGGAGCCGAACTTGTTCAGGAACGACTCGTTGTCCATCAAGTACTGTTCGTTCCCGGCGTCGATGCCGATGGCCCCGACGTCCATCGGAATGCCAGCGCACTTGATGTTCCCGACCTGCTTGATCTCCGTGTAGATGCGGTTGGAGTCGGGGTTCAGAGTCGGGTCGAACATGAACCGGGGATCCCAGCCGCCCCCCGCGTTGACCATGATCCAGTAGGGACCCGCGAAGGGCTCTGCTGCACCTACGTCACGGGTGACGACCGGGGCGGAAACGGCGAGCCCGGTGAGGGCCGCGGCTTTCAAAAAGCTTCGACGATCCATTGGGGCTCTCCTCACTCGTACAGGAATTTGTAGTCACTCAAGAGATAGGTCACGACCGCCATCCAAGCGCGGACCGTGTAGTCGGGATCCTTCTCCAGCTTGTCGCCGTCGGCCAGATCCTGATCGGTGTAGGGGTTCTTGCGAGCGCGGCAGGCGTAGACCAGGTTTTCGCTGACCTCTGTCGAGGCGATCTTGGCCTGACCTTCCTTCCACGTCTCTTCGAACAGCTGATAGGTTCGCGAGACCTCCGGGTCGCCGAGGTCGAGCGCCTCACCCAGGATCTGTGCGTGCAGGTACTGGATGTTCTTCTTGATCGCATCCGGATTGCTGTCCGGCGTGTCCTCCACGTTCACGTAGGGGAACAGGTAGCGATCCGAGGGCTTGTCGATCGAGAGGTCCCAAGCCGTGGTCTGACACGCCACCTCGTCGGCCATGCGCCAAGCGACGTTGGCCATGATGCCGTTCGGCACCGTGAGCCGCTGGGTGACGTCGTCCGAATCCATACCGCCGTACAGGATGCGGTAATCGCTCGAGAGGTAGTCCGTCTTGTAGTAGCCGCTGCCCTTGCCCCAAGGCAGGCCCGTGACGGCGGTGATCTTGCGGCCCAGCACCTCCGGGATGCTGAGTCGGCCGGTGCCGACGGCGGACAGCTCCAGGGCGCGCTCCGGCGAGACCTCTCCCGTCGCGTTCTTGGCCCGGAAATAGGGCGAGAGGATCACTCCCTTGAACACCGTCTTGAGATTGAAGTTGCTGGCCACGAAGGCATCGCCAATCTTGCGGAACAGCGCGTCTTGGGCTTCCCACGCCGCTAGATCATGCTCGAAGCCGGGGGCGTCGCTGTCGGGCGGGTAGGCCAGGGGTTCCTGACCGGTCAGCTCGGTGAAGGCCGTGTAGACGACAGACAGCGTGAAGCGCGGGTCCTGGACGATGCGCTGGGCGAGCCAGCCCAGGGCGTTGTCGTAGTCGTTCGTCTGCATCACCTCCTTGCCGAAGCCGGGAGGGAACATCTCCGGGTGCCAGGAGTTGTTGGGCTCGTATTTCTCCTGGTCGTTGTCGTCGAACTTCTGGAACGCGCCGGCGATGGGATCGATCATGCGGTGGCACACGTTGCAGGAGTTGTCCTCCCGCGTGGGGTTTGCGTAGTTCGTGGCCTGCGTGGGATCGATGGGGCGCTCGGCGATCTTGAGGATGTCCGTCGCCAAGAAGAACTTGAACACCATGCGCGCCCGGTGGCGGTTCACGTTCGTGGGCGTAGTGGGGAAGCGATTCAACCACACCGGAGAGGTGAGCAACCCGGAGGTCGGCAGCGGCATCTCCGCGGGCTCACCCTTGCTGGTGTCGCCCATGGCGATGATCTGGCCTTCCTTCCACTCGTTTTCGTTGGTGGGGTCGTCGAACTGCAGCTTGGCGTTGAAGATCTTCGCCGAGTACGGGTTCATCACCGTGTAGGGGGCGGTGAGGATCTCGGTGAAGGGCCGGTCGTTCTTCACGATGTAGGCGACCAGCTGCAGCGGCTCGCGGGCCACCGCCAGGTTGATCTTCTTCTTCTCGTCGTCCGACAGGTTGTCGTAGGAGTCGCCGGAGTTCGGGTATTGCGTGTCGTTCAAGATGTCGACCGCGTAGCCGTTGTAGCCGAGGTAGCGGTCGGTCAAGAACTGGTCGTTGTACATCTCCTTGACGCGATCGAAGAACGCATCTTCGGTCATCATCTTGTCGAGGAGCGGCTCGAGGCCCGCATCACCCTGATCGAGCAGCGCCTGGACCTCCGCCGGTGTCGGCAGCCGCCCTACCAGCTGGAGGCTGGCCTTGCGCAATGTCTCGAGAGGGTCGAGGAAGGTGACGTCGCCGAAGTCCGCTACCGAGGCGGCGCCGGTGCAGTTGTCTGCGGCGGCGAGCTTCTCCACGAAGCCTTGCAGCGCCTTGTACTCGGCGCTGCCCTCCTCGATGACCTTGCCGCCGCCGTGGTCCATCTCGCCCAGGGGCTTGCGCAAGAGCTCGCTCTTGCCCTCGAACTCCGTTTTGGCGATCAGGCGCGCGCTGTCCAGGTTGGCGTCCATGAAGCCGGGGTAGGAGGGCGGCAGCAGGAGGAGCTTGGCGTTTTCTTCCGTGGCCACGCCATCGGGCGAGTGGCATTTGATGCACACCTTCGCCATCACCGGCGCCCACACCTTCTTCGCGAAGTAATCGCGCTCCGTGAGGCACTGACCATTCGTGCCAGTGCCGCTGCCACCCCCGTCTCCTGAGTCGCTGGAACAGCCGAATCCAGCCATCGCCGCGACGCTCGCAGCCCCGATCAGGGCCTTCACTGCGAACGTCCATCGCGGCTCGGGTGCGCGCGTCCTCGCTCGTGTCATCGCTCGCTCCTGGGTCGCCCGCGGGCACAAGCGCCCGCTGCGTAACCTAGGTTACGGGGCCGCGCCTCATGACGTCAATCAAGTCTGCGAGTGCGTGCATGTGTGCAGGTTGAGCACACGAGTCAGTAGCGACTGTTTTCGCCGGGCATGTAGCCGAGCGCGCGCCACGCGACGGCGAGCCGCTCTTGATCCGAAACGCTCAATAGTTTCGGTTTGCGCTCGGTCGCGCGCTTCGCGAGGCCGAGCCAGTGGCTCGCTGCGCGCGCGTCACCGACGGCGAGATGCGTGAGGCCTCGGTACAGCGCGTAGCGCGTCTGCTCGTCCTCCGACCAATCCTTCTCTTCCGTTTCCATGCTCCGAAAGGTGGCCATCGCGTCGGGGAAGCGAGACTCCTCGTAGCTGTGCACGGCGCGGCCAAAACGACCCGCGCACCCGACGAGGGAGAGCAGCAACGGAACCAGGAGCCAACAGCGCGACACGCGGTCCTTTTCGGGGCCCAACACCGGGAGTTGCGCACAAAAACGCCAGGGTCCTTGCTCGGGGCGCTGCTTCGGGCTACGCGGGCGCCCCCAAAGGAGCCCAGATTCCATGTCCAGCATCTCTCGCGACGCCATCCGTAACGTCGCCATCATCGCCCACGTCGATCACGGCAAAACCACGTTGGTGGACGCCATGCTGAGGCAGACCGGCGTGTTCCGTCAGAACGAGGCCGTGGTGGAGCGGGTGATGGACTCCGGGGACCTGGAACGCGAGCGGGGCATCACCATCCTGGCCAAGCACGCCAGCGTGCACCACGGCGACTTGCTCATCAACATCATCGACACTCCAGGACACGCGGACTTCGGCGGCGAGGTGGAGCGCACGCTGAAGATGGCGGATGGAGCGCTGCTGTTGGTCGACGCAGCCGAGGGCCCTCTGCCGCAGACGCGCTTCGTGCTCAAGAAGGCGCTCGAGCTCGGGCTTCCCATCATCGTCGTCATCAACAAGATCGATCGACAGGACGCTCGGCCTGACGAGGTGCTCAACGAGGTCTTCGACTTGTTCTGCGAGCTGGAGGCCAGCGACGAGCAGGCGAACTTCCCGACCCTGTACGCCATCGGCAAGCAGGGCATCGCCAAGCGGGAGCTGGAGGAAGAAGGGACGGATCTCGAGCCGCTGTTCGACGTGCTGAAGCAGCACGTGCCGGCGCCCACGGGCGATCCCGAGGCCCCGCTCCAGGCCTTGGTGCACAACATCGAGCACGACGACTACGTGGGACGTCTGGGGATCTGTCGCATCTGGCGCGGACGGCTGGAGGTCGGCCAGCAAGTGGCGCTGCTGCAGGAGGACGACAAGAGCCAAGAGCGGCTGAGCAGCATGTTTCGCTTCGAGGGGGCTCGGCGCGTGAAGACCGATTCGGCCAGCGCCGGGGACATCGTCGCCATCGCCGGCCTCGAGCACGTGCAAATTGGCGATACCGTCGCCCACCCGGACTCGCCGGAAGCCATGCCGCGGATTTCGGTGGAAGAGCCGACCATCACCGTGAGCTTCTGCGTGAACACGTCGCCCTTCGCCGGGCGCGTGGGGAAGTGGGTCACCTCTCGGCACCTGCGGGATCGCCTGTTGAGGGAGCAGAAGCGAAACCTGGCGCTCCGCGTACAAGAGACGGACTCCGCGGACGTGTTCAGCGTGTTCGGGCGCGGCGAGCTGATGTTGGCCATCCTCGCGGAAACCATGCGCCGGGAGGGCTACGAGTTCGCTCTCGGCATGCCGGAGGTCGTCACCCGCGAGATCGATGGACAACGGATGGAGCCCGTCGAGCGCGTGGTGGTGGACGTGCCGGACGAGTACGTGGGCGCCGTGACCACCCGCCTCGGCGAGCGCAAAGGCCACATGGTGAAGATGAGCAATCTGGGCTTCGGCCGCGCGCGCATGGAGTTCGTGGTGCCCTCCCGCGGCCTCATCGGTTTCCGTTCTTCTTTCATGACCGAAACGCGCGGTATGGGCCTGTTGAACACCTTGTTCGAAGGGTGGGAGCCGTATCGCGGGCCGATGCTCCGGCGTCAGAACGGCTCCATCGTCGCGGATCGCCCGGGCACGGCCACGCCCTACGCGCTGTTCCACCTGCAGCCTCGCGGGGTGCTTTTCATCGAGGCGGGCATCGAGGTGTACGAAGGCATGATCATCGGCGAGCACAATCGCGCGAACGACCTGGACGTGAACGTGACGCGCGAGAAGAAGCTCACCAACATCCGCGCCGCGGGGCGCGACGAGAACGTGATCCTATCGCCGCCCCATTTGCTCAGCATCGACACGGCGCTGGAGTACATCGACCGCGACGAGTTGGTCGAGGTCGTGCCGGGGGCCGTGCGGGTTCGCAAGCGCATCTTGGAGTGTAACCGTCGGCCGCGACGCGACGACGACCGGGCCTGAGCTCCTCAGGCCCAGGTGGGGCGCTCGACTTCGTCCGTCTCCGGCGCGCGGGGCGTGAGGTGGCCGCCCAGCTCGAGCTCCTCGGCGATGCGCCGGAGGAGAGTGCGGGTGGTGTCACGACGCAGGGCGCAGGTGGCCACCGCGGTCGGTAGCTGATCGAGGGCGTGCTGCTCCGGACCGCTCAAGAGGTCGAGCTTGTTGTAGACCAAGAGCCGCGGGATGCGCTCGAGCTCGAGCTTCTTCAAGAGATCTTCCGTGGCCCGCTCGTGCTCGCCGTGCTCGGGATCGGACGCGTCCACGAGCTGAAGCAGCAAATCCGCGTCGGCCGCTTCCTCGAAGGTGGCCCGGAAGGCCGCGAACAGATCCTTGGGCATGTCCCGGATGAACCCCACGGTATCCGTCAGGATGACGAACTGGCCGTCCAGCAGTCGAAGCTGCCGGGCGCGGGTGTCCAGCGTAGCGAACAGCTTGTTCTCTGCCAGCACTCCGGCGTCCGTCAGCGTGTTCAGCAGGGTGCTCTTGCCGGCATTGGTGTAGCCGACGATGGCCACCACCGGCACGTCCGCGCGGGCGCGACGCCGGCGACGCTCGGCGCGCTGCCGAGCCAAGCTCTTCAGTTCCTTTTCGAGCCGCGTGACGCGCTCGCGAGCGCGCCGGCGTCCGATCTCGAGCTTCGTTTCACCCGGGCCGCGGCCGCCAATGCCCCCCGTGAGGCGGCTCAAGGCGTCGTCCTTCTGGGCCAAGAAGGGCAGGGCGTACTTGAGCTGCGCCAGCTCCACTTGCAGCTTGCCGTCTCGGGTCTCGGCGCGCTGAGCGAAGATGTCCAAGATCAGCTGGGCGCGATCGATGACCTTGAGATCCGTGTGGCGAGCGATGCCGCTCGCCTGCGCGGGTGTCAGATCCAGGTCGAAGATGAGGGTCTCGGCATCCAGGTCGATGGCGCGCATCTCGACCTCTTCCAGCTTGCCGCGGCCCAGGACGAGCTTGGGGTCCACCCGGTCCCGAAGCTGAATGACTCGGTCCACCACCGCGACCCCGGCGGTTTCTGCAAGGCTGGCGAGCTCCGCGAGTCGCGCTTCCGCCCGGCGCATGCCGCCCGGGCGGCGTTTCTCTCCAACGTGCACCAGGATCGCCCGGCCGTCCTTGGCGCGGACCTCCCGCAAGCGCAGGCGCTCCGCGAACTCGCGCTCCAGCGCGCCGATCAGCTCCCCGAAGTTGGGCTGTGCGTGGCCGTAGGGGATGGGGCCGGTGACCTCATACGGCGTCTCGCCTTCGTGGCGAACGGGCACGTTGGTGGCCCAGGTCATGGAGCGCGGCTCGCCCTCGGGGGTGAGCAGCACCGCCGCGACGAGATCGAGCCGGAGGCGTGTCAGGTCGACGAGGTCGTCCCGCGTGAGGGGTTCGTTGAACAGGTGCGTGTGGACCAGGCGGAGCGCCCGGAAACGCCCCCGCGCCGCGCGAAGGCGACCGATGTCCGGCAACATCAGGCCGGTGGGGCTGCCGACCACCACGGTGTCCACGTCTCCCGAACGGTGCACCAGGGCGCCAACCTGACGCCCCGTTTCTCGCGACGCCTCCGCCAGCGAGCGCACGAGCTCCGGCGTCGCGATCCGATCGAGGGGGACCCGACGACGATAGATGCGTTCCAGCGCCTTGAGTGCGCTGGGGGCGAGCCCGGTGGTGTTTCCGAAGACTTCAGGCATTCAGTGGGGGAACAAGAGTCCCGAAGATAATCACGAGCGGTGTCGGCGTCGAGGCGGGTGACCTACTCCGGCGGATTTGGCATCTTTTGCACCATGGCGAAGCTCACCGAGCTATCGATGGCCGCGGCCCGACACCTCCTCGAGCGTTACGGTCGTGACGTTATCGCCCTCGAGCCCCTCGCCGCCGGCAGCGTGAACTCGAACTTCCGCATCACCACCAGCAGCGGGGAGGTGCTCTTCGCGCGCATCTACGAGGAGGCGGACGAGCTTGGTGCGCGGGCGGAGCTCTTGCTCCTCGACGAGCTGTCCCAAGCGGGCGTGCCCACCGTTCGCGCTATCCGCACGGGCGGGGGGGACGCGTTCTGCATGCACGAAAACAAGCCCTTCTCCGTCTACCCCTGGGTGGAGGGGCACATCCGCTGCCAAGCCACCGTGAGCGAAGCGGACGCTCTTCGCGTGGGCGCCGCACTGGCCCGCGTGCATTCCACCGACGTCCGCCGTATTCCGGCGGGGCGTTTCGGTCTCGGCGACCTCCGGCGTCGTCTGGAGCGGATCGAGCGCGACGCTCCGGAGTATCGCTCGGACGTGCGCTTCATTCGCGAGCGTCTGGCTCACTACGAACGCCTGCGGGAACCATCCTTGCCGGCGGGCTTGATCCACGGCGATCTGTTCCGAGACAACGTCCTGTTCGGTTCCGATGGCATCGTCGCGCTCCTCGATTTCGAGAGCGCATGCCATGGGCCGTTCGTCTACGACTTGATGGTGACCGTGGAAGCTTGGTGCTACTCGGACGGCTTCCAGGACCGCTTGGTGCGGGCAATGATCTCCGCCTACGACCGCGAGCGACCCCTCACGGCCCGGGAGAAGGCCAGCCTGCCGACGGAAGCCGCGATTGCCGCGCTGCGTTTCGCCACTACGCGCATCACCGACTACGCGATGCGGGCGCCGCCGGGGACGCCTCCGGCGCGTGACTTCCGGCGATTCCTCGCGCGGTTGGACGCGCTGGAGGCCGGCGCGGTGCGCTTCCCCTGATTGCGCGGGTGTCGACCCAGAACTACGTTAGGCCCGTTGGTCCGAAGCAAGGGAGAGCCGACGTGGCGAGCATTGGAGAGCTGGATTTCGAGGGTTTCGTCGCTGGGCGCAAGAAGACGCAACCGGGGGTGGAAGACAGCGGTGACACCCACGCCTACACCTACTCTTGGGACAAGAAGACACGGGCCACTTTCGAGACGCTGAAACCCGTAGAGCTGGCCGTCGCCGCCGGGGTGCGCATGTTCAAGCACATCGGCAAGGCCGAGCTGCTCGGCCACGCCGTGAAGGTCGGGCCGCGCCAGTTCCCGCGAGTTCATGGCTTGGCGGAGCAGTGCGCTCGCACGTTGGGCATCCCGACGCCGACGCTGTACGTGGTCAACAATCCCCACCTCAACGCGGCGACCTACGGCACCAACGACGATTCCTTCATCATGGTGCACTCCGCTCTCGTCGATCATCTGACCGACGAAGAGCTCAAGAGCGTGATTGGCCACGAGTGCGGGCACATCCACAACAACCACGTCGTGTATCTGACCGCGATGCACTACCTCACCCACATGGCGGGGCTCTTCATCCGTAGCATCAGTCTGCCGGCGTTGATCGCGCTCCGGGCTTGGTCGCGTCGCGCGGAGATCACCTGCGACCGCGCGGGGGCGTTGTGTGCGGGGGACCTGGACGTGGCCCTCCGGGCCCTGACGAAGCTCGCCCTCGGCTCCCAGAAGCTCTACCAAGAGCTGAACATCGAGGCGTTCCTGGAGCAGCACCAGGAAGCGCAGGAGAGCGTCGGTCGCTTCAGCGAGATCCTGGCTACCCACCCGTGGCTGCCCAAGCGCGTGCTGGCCCTGCGCACCTTCGGCGAGAGCGAGCTGTTCCGAAAGCACGTCGGCGCAGGTGAAACCGGCCTGACCATGGAGGAAGTGGACGAACAGGTCCACTCCGTCATCAAGGTCGTCGGTTGACCCTGGTCGCCCGCGTCGGGCCATGACAAGTGAGAAAGCCATGCTGGATGCCTTTCACGAGCGCAAGCTCGAGGTGATTTCCGCGCTCGCGGGGCTGACGGAGCTCGGCCGCGAAGTGGGCGCGAACACGCTTGCAGACCGCGTATCGGCGGACGTCGTGCAGAAGCTGGAGCGCGACCGCTTCCATCTGGTGGTGGTCGGGGAGTTCAATCACGGCAAGACGACCTTCGTGAACGCGCTCCTGGGCCAGAACGTGTTGCCCATCGGCGTCACGCCCACCACCGCGGTGATCCACCACATCGTGTGGGGGGAAGAGCCAAAGGCGCGGGTCGTGAACACCGACGGTACAGACGAGCCGCTGCCCTTCGACGACGTGCGCTCCTTCGCCGCTGGGGGACAGCGATCCCAGGACTCGGTCAGCTACCTCGAGGTTGCGCTGCCCGCGGAGCTCTTGCGCGAGCGCATCGTGCTGGTGGACACGCCCGGAGTGAACGATCTCTCCCTCACCCGAGCCGAGATCACCTACGGATACATCCCGCGCTCCGACGCCGTGCTGTTCGTCATCGACGCCGGGCAGCCCCTCAAGGAGAGCGAACGCCAGTTCCTCGAGCATCAACTGATTGGCAAGAGCCGAGACAAGATCGTCTTCGTGGTGGCCAAAGCCGACATCTGGTCGCCGGCCGAGCGCGAAGAAGCGCTCGCCTACGTCCAAAACCGTCTGGGTGCGCTGGTGGAAGCGCCGCCCGTCTTCGCCGTGAGCGCCCAAGCGGCTCTGGCCGGGCGTCGCGAGGAGAGCGGCCTGGTCGAGCTGACCCAGCACCTGACCCAGTTCCTGGCAGAGGAGCGCGGCAAGATCCTGCTCGACAACGCATTGGGCGAGGGGCTCTCCGCGGCGGGCGTCTTGTCTCGCGGGATCGACGCGCGTCGCCGTGCCGCCACCATGAGCGTGGCGCAGCTCGACAAGCGCATCGACCTCCTGCGCCAGGACCTCGCCGGTCACGCGGACACCATCGAGGAGCGCCGATTGATGATCCGCGAGGAGAGCGGGTCGATCAAAGCCTGGGCTCGTCGCGACCTGGATCGCTTCTGCGACGACGTCGTGCGGCAGCTCCCGGCGGTGGTGGAGCGCTCCACTTCGAGCGACTTGAAACAGCACCTCGGCCCGTTCCTCGAGCACGCCTTCAAGGAGTGGGCGGAGGCGGAGACGCGGGAGATCGGCGCTTCTCTCGAGAAGCTGGCGGAGCGCATGGTGGCGCTCGTCAAGGACGACGCCGAGGACGTCGGCAAGCGTGTCAGCGACACCATGGGCGCGGACCTCGTGACTCCCAGCATCGAGGTGGATCG
The DNA here is from genome assembly GCA_020633235.1 of Polyangiaceae bacterium. Classification (NCBI taxonomy): domain Bacteria; kingdom Pseudomonadati; phylum Myxococcota; order Polyangiales; family Polyangiaceae; species Polyangiaceae bacterium. Next base: position 1,609,486 of record JACKEA010000001.1, read on the forward strand.
CTTCGCATACGACGTGGGCATCTTCGCGGTGCTCAGCGTGGGCATGGGCGTGCTGTTCGCCAACGCCCTGCTCGGTGGCTTGTTGATCGCCGCGGCGCCCGCTCTCGCGCTGTGGAATCGCGGCCGCACGGAAGCGGAGATGAAGAAGCGCGCCCTGGAGCTCGCTCCGGTGGTGCTGCGCGAAACCGCTGCCAAGGTGGGCCCCAAGATCGACCAGATGGTGGACGAGTTCGCCGAGCGGCTCGACCAGTGGGTGGTGACCGCGGGTCAGGAGCTGCACAAGGAGATCATCGAAGTGCTCGCCGCAGTGCAGACAGAGCGTCGCGACGGAAGCGCAGATCGGGACCAGGAGCTCGAAGCGTGCACGCGGGGAGAAACGCGCCTCGCCGAGGTGCGCGCGCGCCTGGAGGAGCTTCGCGCCGCCCTCGCCGTGCGGCGCATCGGTGGAGAGGTGGCATCGTGAGCGTCGCTCGCGGCGGCCGCCTGCCCGACGGCGTGGATCAGGCGATGGAGGCCTTGAACACCAGCGTGCACGTCGACGCGGAGCTGTGGCGCGAGGACATCCAAGGGTCCATGGCGCACGCTCGCGGCCTGGCGAGCGCCGGTGTCATCAGCGATCAGGAAGCCAAGACGCTGGTCAGCGGTCTGGAGCAGGTGGCGAGCGAGATCGAGAGCGGGAAGCTCGTGTGGGATCGTCAGAAGGAAGACGTCCACATGAACGTGGAGGCCCGGCTCACCGAGATCGTCGGCGCCGTCGGGGGCAAGCTCCACACGGGCCGGTCCCGCAACGATCAGGTGGCCACGGACCTCCGGCTGTGGTCGCGAAGGAAGGCCGAAGAGGCGATCTCGGCCGTCGCCGAGCTGGGTCGCGTGATCGTGGATCGAGCGGAGACCGAGATCGACACGCTGATGCCGTCGTACACGCACCTGCAGCGCGCTCAGCCGAGTCGGCTGTCGCACCACTTGATGGCGTGGCAAGAGCTGCTGTTTCGAGATCGCGCACGCCTTCGAGATGCCCTCACGCGGCTGAACGAATCTCCGCTAGGGGCCGGGGCCGTCGCCGGGACCGGATTTCCTCTCGATCGCGAGGCCACGGCTCGAGCGCTTGGTTTCGAGCGCGCGATGAAGAACAGTCTCGACGCGACGGCGAGTCGAGACTTCCTGATGGAGCTCGCGAGCGGGCTCGCCATCCTCGGGGTTCACCTGTCGCGCATGGGCGAAGAGATTGTGCTGTGGTCGACCCAGGAGTTCGGCTTCATGACGCTGTCGGATCGCTTCGCGACCAGCTCCAGCATGATGCCGCAGAAGAAGAACCCGGACGTCGCAGAGCTGGTGCGCGGCAAGAGCGCCATCCTGGTCGGCACCGTGACGAGCCTGTTGGTACTCGAGAAGAGCCTGCCCTTCGGCTACGGCCGAGATCTGCAAGAGGACAAGCGTCCCATCTTCGACGCGTTCGATGCGGCGCTCACCTGCCTTCGGGCGCTCTCCGGCGCGATCGCCACGGCCACGTTCCATCGCGAGCGCCTCGCGGCCGCACTCGGCGGAGGACACGTGTGCGCGACGGATCTCGCCGATCTGCTGGTGCAGAAGGGCGTCCCGTTTCGCGAGGCACATCACGTGGTGGGCGCCATCGTGCGCGCCGCCGAGGAGCGAGGCGTGCAGATCGGCGAGCTGCCGCGGGACGTCCTCGCCGAAGCGCATCCGGCCCTCGACGGGCCCGACGTGGCTCGGGCGCTCGATCCCGCCCTCGCTGTGGAGCGTCGGGATCTGGTGGGTGGTCCGGCCAGGAGCCGCGTGCTGTCAGCCATCGCCGAAGCCCGCGCTCGCTGGGACGCCTGAGCGCCACGCCTGGCGCTTGGATGTCGCTGCGGCGCGGAACCGCGCTCAAAATCTGAGCGCCGCGGAAGAGCTCTGGGGCCCCACGTATTCCCAGCGCGAACGCCCTGGCTCCGAGCCCTCGAACACGCCGGCGCGCCACAGCACCACGGTGGTGACCATGGCTGCGCCCAGGCCCGCTCCGACGGCGACCCATGTGGGGAACGGCTTTTCGGTCCGCGGCTGCGGCGGACCCGAGTACACGACGCCGTCGCCGGACCTCCACGCCAGCAGGGGCCCGCAGCTCGCAGCCGTGCAGCTCGCGACGCTCACCCCGCCGCCCCGCCGCGGCACCGCCACGGCCCACTCGCTGCAGCGAACCGACGCGGGTGCCTGCACGCGTCCCTTGGCGATGCGCACGCCCGCGAGGTCGTCGCGGCTGCAGGCCACTGCGGACGGAACCGGAAGCGCGATGGCCCGCGCGGCCGGCTTCACCGCGACCCACCCCGCCCACACCAGCTCGCCGCGCCGGAGCACGCGAGCGTGGTGCTCGCCGGGGGGCGTGGACAGGGGTGGCGTCGCTCGGGTTTCGTCCCAGTACAGCACGTCGTCGGCTGCGAGCCCTCGAACGGCGATGGTAGTGGGCGCCGCCAACTGCGCGGGCGCGCGGTCCTCGCCCACGGCGCGAGCGCGGGGGCCTTCCAGCACCAGGGCCGCACGGGTGAGGCGTTCGGCTTCGGCCGCGCCGCCTTCGACTCCACCGCGGATGGACGCCTCCACCAAGTGACGTTCGGCCATCAGCCATCCGGCCTGGGGCAGCTCCGGATGCGCGACGAGCATGGCCTTGGCCTCCCCGGCCCGGGCCAAGGCGGTGTCGCTGTCGAGGGACGTGGCGGCGATCCGCGCCTGATCCAAGAGCCCCTCGATGGAGGCGACGAGCTTGGGGTCGTAGTGCTGGAGCGTCGCACTGCTCGGAGCGGGGTCCGAAAGCCGGATCCAGCGCGCCTGGGCCCAGGCGTCGAGGTCGGGCTGGGCCGCGGCGCGCGTCCCCGCCGTGCCGAGCCACAACAGCACCACGATGCGGCTCATCGGCGCTCCTCCGCCGTTTTCGGCCCCAGCGACGACCTCGGGCGCAAGGGGCGTGATCTGCGCGGCAAGGCTGCGCTATCGTGCGACGAATCACCGTGTCGACGCAAAGCTCGATGACGCTTCCGCCGGGCAGGGGAGGAACCCAGCGTGCAGCTTGATTTCGCCTCTCGCGAGCTCACGATAAAGCTCGTCTACTACGGCCCGGCCCTGAGCGGGAAGACGACGAACCTCCAGGCGCTGCACAAGGCCGCGAATCCGGACACCGCCGGCCGGTTGATGACGCTGGAAACCCGGGACGACCGCACGCTGTTCTTCGACCTCCTGCCGCTGACGTTCCGGGACAAGGGCGGCTTGAACGTGCGGATCAAGGTCTTCACGGTCCCCGGCCAGGTCATCCACGCCTCCACCCGGCGCCTGGTGGTACAGGGCGCGGATGGCGTCGCTTTCATCGCCGATTCTCAGGCGGCGGAGACGCAGCACAACGCCGACTCCTTCATGGACTTGAAGGAGAACCTCAAGTCCAACGGACTGAATCTCAAGCAGATGCCGCTGATCATTCAGTTCAACAAGCGGGATCTCCCCGACATCCGCAGCGACGACGAGATCGCGAGCTTGGCCGCTCAAGGGCGCGAGCCCGTGTACCTGGCGGTGGCCACCCGCGGGGAAGGAGTGGTGGAGAGCTTCATCGGACTCCTGCACCTGACGTGGAGCGCCCTCGACGCGGAACATGATCTGAACAAGAAGTTCGGCTTCGATTCGGCGGCGTTCATCCAGCGGGTGGCCGGTTCCCTGGGGGACCAGCGAAGCATGCAAGAGCTGCTCGGTACCTGCGTGGGCGGCGCCCTCGACGTGCTGCGACCGGAGGCGCTGGGCTGATGACGTCCTCGGCGCCGGACAAGGCCCTCGACGAGCTGACGCTGGGCAAGGGCGCGAGCCTCGAGGAGCTCGTGGATCGCGCCGCGCTCAGCGAGATGGCGCAGTCTTTTTACGAGCTGTTTCGGGTGCCGATTCGCATCTTCAGCGAAAGCGGCACGATCCTGGCGGACGCGACGGAACAGCCCGCCCTGTACGCCTATCTGAACACCACCAAGGGCGGCCGCCGAGCGCTGGGCGACGTGGTCATGGCGGTGAAGAACGCCAATCCAGGACTACACGGCGAGCTCGTCCAGGAGTGCGTGACGGGCGCGGTGTACCAGGTCGTGAGCATCAGCTACGACGAACGGCAGGTCGGTCGCTTGATCCTGGGACCGTTCCTGCCGCCCACCGAGACCGAGCCGCGACCCGCGCTCATCGCCTTGGACCCCGCCATCGACGCCGAGCGCGTACGGGACCTGCTGGCCGAGATGCCCCGGGCTCGCGAAGAGACGGTGCTCCAGATCGGGCGCCACCTCAAGAAGACGTTGGATCTGATCCTGTTCTCGGGGCACAAGGCGCTGCTCACGTCCAGCATGCACTTGGCGAGCGTGCGGGAGAGCTTCCGGGAGCTCAGCGAGAAGAACACCAAGCTGCAGGGCGCCTACGATCGACTCAAGGAGCTCGATCGCCTGAAGAGCAACTTTCTCGCCACGGTGTCCCACGAGCTTCGCACGCCGCTCACGTCCATCATCGGCTACTCGGAGATGTTGAACGAGGGCATTGCCGGAGATCTCACGAACGAGCAGAAGGAGTTCGTTTCCACCATCCACGAGAAGGGCCAGCAGCTCCTGGAGCTCATCAAGGGGCTCTTGGATCTGTCCAAGCTGGAGAGCGGGACGATGAGCCTGCGCAAGGCGGAGATCGACGTCTCCCCCGTCATCCGCGACGTCGCGCAGACGCTGACGCCCACGGCGCGCAAGAAGCAAGTGACGATAGACGTCCACGTGGAGCCGGGTTTGCCCACGATCTGGGCGGACGCCGAGCGCTTGCGCCAGGTGTTCTTGAACCTCACGGAGAACGCCATCAAGTTCACGCCGGACGAAGGCAAGGTGACCTTGGCCGTGGCCCCGAGCGTCCTCGAGCGCGCCCCCGACGGCGAGACCAGCGGCTTGGTTTTGTTGTCGGCTCGCCGCGCTGCCATCGAGGTTCGGGTCGCCGATACCGGCATTGGCATCCCGGAAGCGGAGCGGGCCCGGGTGTTCGATGCTTTCTACCAGGTGGACTCGAGCTCGACGCGCGTGCACGGCGGCACCGGCCTCGGCCTGTCCATCGTTCGCCGCTTGGTGGACGCCCACGACGGCACGGTGCACATCGAAGGCAACCAGCCTCAGGGTGCCGTGTTCGTGGTGCGCTTGCCCTGTCGTCGGACGACGATGGCGTGACCTCGAAGAGCGCCCTCGGCGAGCTCGAGGCCATCGAGCGCCTGGCCGCACGGTTCGGACAGCCTGCGCGGGGCGTGGAGCTCGCCATCGGCGACGACTGCGCAGTGCTGGACATACCAGGACGCGTGGTGTGGACCATCGACGACTGCGTGGAGGGCGTGCACTTCGAGCGCCGGCTCTCGAGCCTGGAGGACGTCGGCTACCGGTCCTTTGCCGCGGCCGTGAGCGACCTGGGGGCGATGGGCGCCACGCCCATTGCCGCGCTCTCGGCGCTGATGCTGCCCAAGGGCACCCGCCGCCGCGAGCTCGATGCCATCGCGCGGGGACAGGCCGAGGCGGCGGGCACGCACCGCTGTCCCGTCGTCGGCGGCAACATCGCGCGCGGGCCGGTGCTCGCCATCACCACCACCGCCATCGGCCGGGCGGACGAGCCCCTGACGCGCTCGGGGGCTTGCGACGGCGACGAGCTTTGGCTGGTCGGCCAGCTCGGCCTCGCTCGCGCAGGGCTCCTGCTCCTGCAGCGTCACGGCGCGCGGCGACCGCGAGGAGTGTCTCGCGCTGCCTTCGACGTCTGTGTTCAGGCCTGGCGGCGGCCCGCGGCGCTCTTGGCGCGGGGCAGGGCATTGGTGGGGCGGGCGACGGCGTGTCTCGACGTCTCGGATGGCCTCGCTGGCGACGCGGCGCACCTCGCGAAGGCGAGCAAACAGCGTGTGGTGGTCGAGGCGCAGGCGCTCGCTCGCGCGCTTCGCCCCGAGCTCGAAGAGGCGGCGAAGCTGCTGGGCACCACGGCGCTGGAGCTGGCGATCACGGGCGGCGAGGACTACGCGCTCTTGGCGACGGGGCCGCGAGAAAAGCGCCCACGTTGGGCGCGGCGCATTGGCCGCGTAGAGAGCGGGAAGGGCGCGCTGCTCGAAAGCGAGGGGCGCACCCGCCCGCTGCACCGCGGGTTCGACCACCTCCGCTGAAGCCGCACTCCCCGAACCCCTCGGCCCCTCGAAGCGACGCTCCAGCGCAGCGGGGACGGCGGGTCGAACCCCGGCGCCGTCCCCGCGATCACTGTCAATCAGTGACAGGCGGCGGGCATGCCCGCGCCCTTGAGGGCGCCCCGCACGACCGCAAGGACGCTACCGCTGCTCTTGCCCTGAGCCACAGCGGCGTTGCAGGCGGCGGCCGCTTGCAGCATGTACGCGTTGGTCGGGGGCGGCGCGTTGGCGGCGTTCTGAGCCAGCGCGTTGCAGCACGCCTTCAGGCTCGGCGCAGGCTTGTAGGGCCCGGTCTTCTTGGGGCCGGCTTCGGCGTCCGCGTCGCCTTCGTCACCAGCGTCCTCGATGGCCAGCTCGAGGGGAGCGCTCGGGGTGCTGACGGGAGCTGCGGACGGCAGTGGCGGCGGCGGCTCTTCCTTCTTGCAGCCGGCGTACGACACGACCGTGACCGGAAGCAAAAGCCCCAACAGGATGGGGGCGAGCAGGGAGCGGGTCACGGGGTGTGATGCATTGTTCATCTCGGTCCTCCGAGCGGGCGGGTGGCCCGCAGCAGCTTCTTGGTCAGACGTCGTCTGATGCATGGTGTTCAAGACGGCCTAGCAGGCGCCGGGGATCTTCACTCCCTGGACTTGGGCACGGATCAGCGTTCGGGCGGCAGACTCGTTGACCGAGCCCGCCTTCACCTTGACGGCGATCTGGTTGCAGATCGCCGTCGCGGATTTGTACTTGTTGGCCGTCAGCCCTCCCTTGGCGGCTTCGCTGCCCAAGGCGGCGCAACAGCTCTGCACCCGCGAATACGCAGCAGCGCTGCTGGTCCGCGCGGGAGCGGCGGACGCGGAAGGAGCAGCAGAGGCGGACGCGGAAGGCGCCGTGGTCGTTGCTTTGACCGTAGCGACGGCGGTGGGCTTGGGTGCCGTCGTGGGCTCCGCGCTGGCAGCTTCGGGCGCCGCGGAGTCGGAGGCTGCCGGCGCCGTGCTGGGCTCGACGGCGGCGGACGGCGCGGGCGCAGGCTCGGGCGCGGCGGAGGCGGACGCCGCCGTCTCCTCGCCGCCCTTCTTGCAGGCAACGAGGGTCAGCGCGACGACGCACAGCACGGAAGCGCTCCCCTTCAGGGACATCGCTCACCCTTTTACTAGAGCGCGGCGCGATTTGCCTAGGCCGGGGCATGCTCCAAGGTGACAACGCTCGGGCGCCGCGACGCTTTCAGGCATACGAAATTGCTCTGTTAAATCGACGGGTTACGGGGTGGGTGTCGGGAGGTTCCGCGGCGTCCCGACAAACTCCTGCCCATGGAACGACGACGGGCCAGCCTGGGGGCCGGCCCGTCGGTGGCTGCTTCGCCGAGGGAAGGCTCAGCTACAGCCCATGCTGTTTCCGCAGTTCAGGCACTTGTAGCAAGCGCCGTTGCGCACGGTGATGTGCCCGCAGCCGTCGCACACGGGCGCGTCGCCCATCATCTCTTCCAGCTGCGCGTCGAGGGCGCCGTGCACGTCGGTGCCCACGAGATTGGCGGGGTCCTCGCTCTTCGGCGCTTCCGCCTCGGACTCGATGGGCGTCGTCGGATCCTCGATGGTGGCCGGCGTCTCCGCGGGCTTCACCTGGGCGAAGTCGTAGCGCTTCAGGTACTCCACGCCCAGCACACGGAAGATGTAGTCCACGATGGAGGTGGAGAACTTGATGTTCGGGTGGCCCGTCACCACACCGTGAGGCTCGAAGCGCGTGAAGGTGAACTGCTCGACGAAGGTGTCCAGCGGCACGCCATATTGCAGACCAATGGACACGCTCATGGCGAAACAGTTCATCAGCGAGCGGAAGGCGGCGCCTTCCTTGTGCATGTCGATGAAGATCTCGCCCAAGGTGCCGTCGTCGTAGTCGCCCGTGCGGAGGAACACCTTGTGGCCGCCCACCAGCGCTTCCTGCGTGAAGCCGCTGCGCTTCTTGGGCAAGCGCACTCGGGTGCCCTGCGGACGGGTGAGGGGGGCCAGAGCCACGTCGGTCTTGGCGCTGGCCTCTTCCGTCTTCTTCTCTTTGCTGGTGGTGGACAGCGGCTGGCTCGCCTTGGAGCCGTCGCGGTACAGGGCCACGGCCTTGAGGCCGAGCTTCCAACCCTCTTCGTAGATTTCCCGAACCTCTTCAGCGGTGGCCTCGTTCGGGAGGTTCACGGTCTTGCTGATGGCGCCGGAAAGGAATGGCTGCACCGCGGCCATCATGCGCACGTGGCTCATGGGGGCGAGGTAGCGCTTGCCAGTGCGGCCGCAACGATTGGCGCAATCGAAGACGGGGTAGTGCTCGTCCCGCAGGTAGGGCGCGCCCTCGATGGTCATGCGACCCACGATCACGTCGTTGGCCTCCTGGATTTCCGCTTCCTTGAAGCCGAGGTGCTTGAGCAGGGAGAAGCCCGGCCTGCTCATCTTGTCGGCGCCGATGCCGAGCCGCTCGTAGCTCTCCTTGCCGATGACCCAGGGAGCGAAGGCCAGCGAAAGATCGAACACGCCGGGAATGGCCTGCTCGATCTTGTCGAGGTCTTCCTCCGTGAGGCCGCGGGTGGCGAGGGCGGCGCGGTTGACGTGCGGAGCGCCCAAGAGCGTGTTGGTGCCGGAAACGTAGGCGACGATCTCGCGGATCTGCACCTCGGAGTAGCCGAGCTTCGAAAGCGCTCCGGGCACGGACTGATTGACGATCTTGAAGTAGCCGCCACCCGCGAGCTTCTTGAACTTCACCAGGGCGAAGTCCGGCTCGATGCCGGTGGTGTCGCAGTCCATCAACAGCCCGATGGTGCCGGTGGGGGCGAGCACGGTGGCCTGCGCGTTGCGGTAGCCGTGTTGCTCACCGAGTCGGACCACGTCGTCCCAATCCTCGCAGGCGGCCTTCCAAAGCTCCGCCGGACACTCGTCGCGGTTGATGGCGTAGGCTGCCTCTTGGTGCATACGCATCACGCGCAGCATGGGCTCGCGGTTCTTGGCGTAGCCCGGGAACGTGCCCTTGCCGCTGGCCATCTTGGCGCTCTGGGCGTAGGCGTGGCCGCACAAGATGGAGGTCAGCGCTGCGGCAATGCTGCGACCCTTCTCGGAGTCGTAGGGAACGCCCTGCAGCATGAGCAACGTGCCGAGGTTCGCGTAGCCGAGCCCCAGCGGACGATAGTCGTGGGAGTTCTGCGCGATGGCCTGGGTGGGGTAGCTCGAGAAGTCCACCAGGATTTCCTGCGCTGCGAAGAACACGTCCACCGCGTGGCGGTAGCCGTCCACGTCGAAGCTGCCGTCGGCCCGCAGGAACTTGGTGAGGTTCAGCGAGGCGAGGTTGCAGGCCGTGTCGTCGAGGAACATGTACTCGGAGCACGGATTGGACGCGTTGATGCGACCGGAGTTGGGGCAGGTGTGCCAGCGGTTGATGGTGCTGTCGTACTGCACGCCGGGGTCTGCGCAGTGCCACGCGCTGTCGGCGACCATGGTCCACAGCTCGGCGGCGTCGAAGGTCTCCACCACGTCACCCGTGGTGCGGGCGATGGTGTGCCACTTGCCGCCGCTCATGGCGGCCTTCATGAAGTCGTCGTTGACGCGAACGGAGTTGTTCGAGTTCTGCCCGCTCACGGTGCGGTAGGCCTCGCCGTTGAAGTCGCTCTCGTAGCCGGTCGCGATCAGCGCGTGGGCCTTCTTCTCCTCGCGCACCTTCCACTGGATGAAGTCCGCGATCTCCGGGTGGTCCATGTCGAGGCAGACCATCTTGGCGGCGCGGCGAGTGGTGCCGCCGCTCTTGGTGGATCCCGCGGCGCGATCGAAGACCTCGAGGAAGCTCATCAGGCCGCTGGAGGTACCGCCGCCGGAGAGCTTCTCCTGCTTGCCGCGAATGGCGCTGAAGTTCGAGCCGGTGCCGGAGCCGTACTTGAACAGCCGCGCCTCGCTCTTCATCAGGTCGTAGATGGCCATCAGGTCATCGTTCACGCTCTGGATGAAGCAGGCCGAGCACTGCGGGTGCGCGTAGGCGTTGGGCGTCTCGTCGATGGTGTCGGTCTTCTCGGTCCAGGCCCAGTTGCCGCCGGAGCCCTCGATGCCGTACTCGTGATAGAGCCCGCAGTTGAACCATACCGGCGAGTTGAAGGCGCCGTACTGGTTCACGAGCAGGAAGGTGAGCTCCGCCTCGAAGGTGTCCGCATCCTTCTTGGAGGCGAAGTAGCCGCCGAACTTCTCGCCCGCCACGCGGATGGTGTGGGCCACCCGGTGCACCACCTGGCGCACGCTGGTCTCCCCCTGGTTTTTGTCCCCATGGAGGCCGGCCTTACGGAAGTACTTCGATACGACGATGTCGGTGGCGAGCTGGGACCACTCCGAGGGGATCTCCGCGCCTTCCATCTTGAACACGATGGAGCCGTCGGGATTGGTGATGACGCTCTTGCGGAGCTCCCAGGTCACGGCCTCGAAGCCGGTTTCCCCCGTTTGGGTGTAGCGCCGGCTGAAGCCGAGCCCCTTGCGTTTGCGGGTGCTCTTCTTCGCCCCCGCCTCGGCGGCGGCGGTGCTGCTCTTCACCGGACCTTCTTGCCCCACGATCGTCGACTGCGCCATCCCTCTCTCCTTCTGCTCTCTCGGTTTTCGCGCGTGAAACGCCATCGCTTCAGTGCGGCACCCCGCCGCCACAAAGCGAAAATGAGCCCATCCGGCTCGAGCGGGGCCTCTCTGCTTGGCCTCTCGACTCGGCCGACGCGACGACTCGCGGCGGGCCTCCCTAAGTTAGGCGTGGTGGACCCGTTGGGGCCGCACCGGGTGGCGGGCTCGTTACCCGCCGAAGGTCAATTTCCGTTCAGCACCCTGCGCCGGGTGCCCTGCTCTCGTGCACAGGCCTTGGTGTTCAGTAGGACGAGTCGTTTACCCCAAGGGCTTGGGGTGGGGCAACAAAAAACCACGACAGATTGGTGACACAGGGGTAACGCCGCGAAGGCACTGAACTTTCGCATCCCTGAACACAAGATGCCCAGGGCTTGTCCATGGGCATCCCACATTGTGTGCACAGGTTGATCCACAACCCCCCTCATTTTTCTTGGGGTTGGTCCGCCGCGGAAGCCTCGCGGCCGCCGTGTATGCTCCTGCAAATGGGACTTCGAGCGAGCGGGATTTTCGCGGTTTTGGCGCTGGCGACGCTGCTCTTGGGGGCGTGCACGGACGACGAGGCCGCCGATGGGACGGGGGGAGGGAGCGGCGCGGGGGGCGCGGCGGGAGCTTCGAGCGGCGGTAGCGGCGGCGCGACGGGGGGTGCTTCGGGATCCGGGGGCGCGACAGGGGGAGCCAGTGGCAGTGGGGGCGCTAGCGGTGGCGCCAGCGGGAGCAGCGGCAGCGCGGGCGCGACAAGTAACGACGCAGGCAGCGACGCCGCGACGGACGCGATGATGGATGGCGGCGCGCCGGTGTGGCCCGACGTGCTGTTCACCGGCGTCTGGTACGTCGGTTGGTCTGGCGGGCTCGACCACTATTCTTGGATGAAGCTCACGGAGACCGGCCCAGGCCAAGCCAACGGGCAGTGGGCGGCCCTCGATGCCGTGTGCGGATCGTGCACGGGCTACTTCCCCTGCGAAGGCGACCAAGGGCTCTTCATCGCTTCGAAGCAAGCGCCGATGACCCTCACGCTGCAGTATCCCCTGGCGTGTGCGGGAGACTCGGGGGCGCCGGACAGCGAGGTATGGACCATCAAGAGCTTTGGTCCGCCGCCGTCGTTCCCGGCAGGAGCGTTGCTCACGGCGTCGGTGCAGGTGGGCAGCAATCCGACGCAGGTCGTCAACGCGTATCTGTATCCGGCGTCGCAGTGCAATCCCGCGTTCAAGAGCTGCACGAACCCGTTCTGAGGGGCGCGCTCTACGATTGAGGGCACGGACCGGCGCGGGCAAAGGCACGGGCAAGGGCACGGGCGCGGGCGCATGCGCACGGGCGAGGGCATGGGCATGGGCGAGCGCACGGACGAAGGCGGGACCACGGGCGAGCGCATGGGCGCGGGCAAGGAGAGGATCGGCGGAGCTTGGTCGGCGCTGCGACGGCGGGGAGCAGGCGCGTGCCAGCTGGCGCTGGCACTGGCGCCTGCAGAGCGGGGAGAGAGGGAGAAGAAGCGGCGAAGGGCGGCGAGAGCTCGAGCTCCTTTCTGGAGTGAAAGGAGCTCTCGCATGACGCAATTCGATTCAACCTGCTCAGGACTTCCGCATCATCGACTCAAGGGAAGCGCACGGGCGAGCGCACGGGCACGGGCAAGGGCACGGGCAAGGGCAAGGGCATGGGCGAGGGCACGGGCACGGGCGCGGGCGAGCACATGGGCGAGGGCAAGGAGAGGATGCGGCGGAGCTTGGTCGGTGCTGCTGCGACGGCGGGGGGAGCAGGCGCGTGCCAGCTGGCGCTGGCACTGGCGCCTGCAGAGCGGGAGAGAGGGAGAAGAAGCGGCGAGGGGCGGCGAGAGCTCGAGCTCCTTTCTGGAGTGAAAGGAGCTCTCGCATGACCCAATTCGATTCAACCTGCTCAGGACTTCCGCATCATCGACTCAAGGGAAGCGCACGGGCGAGCGCACGGACGAAGGCGGGACCACGGGCGAGCGCACGGGCAAGGTTGGGCGCACGGACGAAGGCGGGCGCACGGGCGAGCGCATGGGCGAGGGCAAGGAGAGGATCGGCGGAGCTTGGCCGGCGCTGCGATGGTGGGGAGCAGGCGCGTGCCAGCTGGCGCTGGCACTGGCGCCTGCAGAGTGGGGAGAGAGGGAGAAGAAGCGGCGAAGGGCGGCGAGGCTCGAGCTCCTTTCTGGAGTGAAAGGAGCTCTCGCATGACCCAATTCGATTCAACCCGCTCAGGACTTCCGCATCATCGACTCAGGGAAGCGCACGGCGTGGCGGTGGACCTGCTGGACGCCGTGCGCGCGGCAAACATCCGCGACCGAAAGCTGAGAGATGAAGCGCTGCGGGCAGCGAAGTCCACGTGCCTGAACGTGGCCGAAGGCGCCAGGCGCTTCACGCGGGCAGACAAGGCGCGGGCGTACACCGTTGCCCGAGGCGAGATGGTGGAAGCGGTCGCCGCGGTGGAGATTGCGGCGCGCGTCGGGGAAGCGCGGGCCGAGGGCGTGGCGCCCGTCGTGAAGCTGGGCAATCTGCTGTACGCCATGCTCACCAAGCTCATCGTGTGAGGTCGTCCGGCCAAGGCTGATCGTGGAAGCGAGCTTGTTTGGGGGGCGAACGGGCAAAGGCACGGGCACGGGCGAACGCATGGGCAAAGGCACGGGCATGGACACGGACGTGCATGGGCACGGGCACGGGCGAGCGCATGGGCACGGGCACGGACCAGCTCGGGCACGGGCAAGCTCACGGGCACGGGCGAGGGGCACGGGCACGGGCGAGCGCTCGGGCACGGGCACGGACCAGCTCGGGCACGGGCAAGCTCACGGGCACGGGCGAGCGCATGGGCACGGGCGCGCACGGGCAAGCTCGGGCGCAGGGTGATGGGCGGGAAGGGGTGTTACCGCGGCGGACCGACAAGCCCATGGACCGGGAGGGTTAGATCTGGTTCAGGGGGTTGTTCGGGAGTTGGCCGGAGAGGACGCGGAGGATGTCTTCGGCGAGGGCGCGGGCCATGGCGGCGCGGGTGGGTTCGGTGGCGCTGGCGGCGTGAGGGGTGAGGAGCACGCGATCGAGGCGGCGAAGGCGGTCGTCGATGTCGGGCTCCCGCTCGAAGACGTCGAGGGCGGCGGCCGCGAGGTGACCGCTCTCGAGGGCGCTGGCGAGAGCGGCTTCGTCGACCACGGGGCCGCGAGCGGTGTTCACCAGGATCGCGCTCGGCTTCATGCGCGCGAGGGCGGCGGCGTCGATGAGATGCCGCGTGGCGCCGGTGAGCGGAACGTGGAGCGAGACGAAGTCGCTTTCCGAGAGCAGCTCGGCGAGAGGAACGTGACGCGCGCGGAGCTCGTTCTCGCGAGCGGCGTCGGCGCGGTGGCGCTGAGCGTAGAGCACGCGCATGTCGAAGCCGCGAGCGCGGCGAGCCACGGCCTGGCCAATGCGTCCGAGGCCGACGATGCCCAAGGTCTGGCCGGCGACGGGCGCGCCGAGGAGCAGGCCCAGACGAAAGCCCTGGAACCGACCGCTGCGCACGACGGTGTCGCCTTCCACGATGCGGCGCGCGGCCGCGAGCATCAGGGCCCAAGCGAAGTCCGCGCTGGCTTCGGTGAGCACGTTGGGCGTGTTCACCACCCAAATGCCCCGCGCGGTGGCGGCGGCGACGTCCACGTTGTCGAAGCCGACGGCGCAGTTGGCGACGATGCGGAGGGAAGGGCCGGCGGCGAGGATCGCGTCCGTGATGGGATCCGTGAGCATGCACAGGAGCGCGTCGGCGTCGGCCAGGGCGGGAGCGAGCGGAGCGCCGGGCTCGAGCACCCGCACGGCGTGATCGCGCTCGAGCAGCGCGATGGCGTCGCCCGGAAGGGGGCTCGTGACGACGACGCGGCTCACGGAGCCTTCCTGCGCGTCGGGTCGAAGGGCAGCTTGCGCTCGACCACGAAGTCTCGAGCGGGATCCACGATCCACACCGGAGCGATGGCCGTGAGCGACTCGGGGTTCGCGTCGCCGGTGACGGTGACGACCAGCGCGTTCTTGCGCGCGAGCTGCTTCGCGGCGGCCAGGACGGCCTTGGGCTCCACGTCGCGGCGCGCACGCCGGCGCGCGTCGAAGGCGTCGGCATCGAGGCCGAGCACGGCATCGTGCTCGAGCACGGCTGCGGCTCCGGCAATGCTCGGCAAGTCCACGAGCGGCGCGTCGGCCACTCGCCGCGCGGTCACGTCGATGGCGTCGCTGTCCGCTTGCGTCGCGCCGCCCAGCGCGTCGAGCAAGCTCTGCACCGCGGCCGTCGCGTCGTCTGCGTCGCGCTCGAGGCCCATCAACGCGGGCCCCGTCGGGTGCTCCTCGGAGAACCAGCGCGTGCCGGCCGGGGCGCGATCGCTCGCGAGCGCGAGCGCCACGTCGTGCGCCGCATCGCCCGGGGCCAAGGTGCCCACCTGCACCCGGGGCGTCCCGGCCGCTTGGACCACCACGATACGGAGCCCCGGCTCCGGCAATGGCGTCGGCGGCGCGGACGGCATCGTCGCACTGTAACGCCCGGTCGGCTGCGTCACGTCGCCCACGCTCACGAGCTCCACGCCCTTCTGGCGGCGCAGGAAGGCGAGCACGCTCTGGGCCGTGATCTTCTCGATGGCGCTCCGCGGCGCATGCGGGTGGCCGTAGGGATGCCGCCCGGTGGGCAGCAGGAAGAGCTCGCGGGCGAGGGCCTCGCGGCCGAGATCCCGCGGCGCGGCGAGGGCGCGCTTTCGCGCCTGTTCCAGCGCGGCCAGCGGCGGCGCTTTGAGGGCAGCGCCGAGAGTCTGCTCGACCTTCGCGAAGTCTGCCGAGTGGTGCGCCACCTCGAGCACGATGGCATCGGCGTCTACGCTCACGCGCGCTTGGAAGTGCTTCTCGACGGCGAGGGCCATGAGCTGTGCGGCGACCTCCGCGGCACCGAGATCCGCGCCGTCGTCCCCGCTGCCGCCGTGGATCACGAGGGCGGTCACCGCCAGGGGCAGCTCCGAGCGGGGCAGCCGGCGCACGCCGTCTTCGAGCACCACGCCGGGGAGCGCAGTGAGCGGCGTGATGCCGGCGGGGGGCGTGTCGTCCCGCGGAGCGGGCGCCGCGCTGGGCACCACGAAGGGCGGCTTCGCGGTCGGCGGCGGAGGGGCGGCGGCCCGCGGCGGAGGCGCCGGGGTGCAGCCGGCCACGAGCAGCGCGACGACCCAAGCTCTCACGGCGCGAGCACTCCGCGCACGGCCCGCACGGCGTCCAGATCGCGGACGTGGCTCAAGAGCGCGCGGGCGTCGTGCTGCTCGTGCTCCGCGAGGCCGAGGCGCGCGGCGCGCTCGGCGTTGTCGGACAAGAGCAGGAGCCAGCGCAGCGCCGCGCGGGATCGCGCCCGCGCGATGTCCTGCTCCGACGCGGCGTCCACGCGCTTGAAGCCTCGCGCGAGCTCCGCCTTCGCTACCGGGCGATCCAAACCGAAGCGCCCAGCGCCGTGGATCACTCTCGCGCCGACCACTTCCGCGAGGATCTCGAGGGCGACGTCCTGGGCCGCCGTCGCGCTGCCGGTCCAGCTCGGCCCCGCCAGCGCTTCCGTCGCCACGGCGCTTGGGGCCTTGGCGTCCTCGTACGCCCGCCGCAGCTGCTCTGCGGCGTCGTCCGCGTCCACGGCCCCCACCAGCGACAGCACCGCCGCCCGCGGCGCCATCTTCCGGGCGGCCCACACCGCCGTGGCGAGCTCCCCGCTCGGAAGCTCCACGCAGCGCGCGCCGGCGGTGAGGCGAAAGCGCCCGCCGCGCGCCCGCACCACGCGCGCCACCTTCTGCGGCGGCTCGTTCGAAACCCCCGTCGCGCACAGCGCCAGCGCGGGCGCGGTGGCCCGCGCGTCGATCACGCCGCGGCGGCCTTCGCCGAGATCGACGCGTTGTATCGAGAGTGCCACGGTAGAAAGACTCGCGAGCAGCACCAGGGAAAGCACGGCTCGCGCTTACCACGGACCCCGCGTCGGTGTAACGTGCGCCCGTGCACGGTGTCGTCGCTGCCGGTGATCCACAAACCGCTGCCGCGGGAGCAGAGCTCTTCGCCGCCGGCGGCAACGCGATGGACGCCATCGTCGCGGCGGCCTTTGCTGCCTTCGTGTGCGAGCTGCCGCTGTGCAGCCCGCTCGGGGGAGGCGTCATGGTCGTGCAACCCGAAACCGGCGCGGCGCACGCTCTCGACATGTTCGGGCGTACGCCGGGCCTGGGCGGCGCGCGGCCCACGGTGCTCGACTTCGACCACGTGGAGGTCGACTTCGGCGCCACGACGCAGGTGTTTCACGTCGGGCGTGGCAGCGCCGCGGTGCCGCTGGCGCTCCCAGGCCTTTTGCAGGCGCATCAGCGCTGGGGCAGCCTGCCGCTCAGCGACGTGGTGGCTCCCGCCGTGGTCCTTGGCCGCGACGGCTACCAGCTCGGCGCCGGCGTGGCCTTCGCGTTCCGCCTGCTCTCGCCGATCATCGAGCGCACCGCCGAGAGCCGCATGCTGTTCTCCGATGGTGATCGCATCGCGAGCACGGGCGCGCAGCTCGACAATCGCGATCTCGCTCGGAGCCTCTCGGACATCTGCGAACGTCCGGAGCGCGTGCGCGATCTGATGCAAGCCTTCGCCGCGGAGTGCGGCCCCGCCGCGGGGGGCCTCGTCACCGAGCGCGACGTGACGGAAGCCACAGTCAACGACGCCGTGCCGCTCTGCGTGGAGCTCGGCGACTGGCACCTGGCCACGATGCCCGGACCTTCCACCGGCGGCGTGTTGGTGGCCCTCGGTCTGCGCCTGCTCGGCGGAGTGGGAAAGCTCCCGTTTGGATCCGCGGAGCACGTGCTCGCCCTGACCGACGTGCAGCGCACGCTGCTCTCGGTGCGGGACGACAGCTTCGACGAGGAATGCCGCGACGCCGCTTTCGTGCGCGAGCTGCTGTCCGACGCTAAGGTCGCCGAGCTTCGCACCCGCGCCGCCGCGCTCCACCCGGACAGCCCCCTGGGCTCCACCACGCATCTCTCGGCCTTGGATGAGCACGGCATGGCGGTGAGCCTCACCCTCACCAACGGGGAGGGCTCGGGTCACGTGCTGTCGGGCACCGGCATGGTCATCAACAACCTGCTCGGAGAAGAGGACATCCACCCCCGCGGCTTCCATCGCGACCCGCCGGGCAAGGCGCTGTCCACCATGATGGCGCCCACGGTGCTCACCCGCGGCGAGGACCGCATCGTGCTCGGTAGCGGGGGCTCCAATCGCCTGCGCAACGCCATCACCCAGGTCGTCTCCGCGCTCATCGAGCATGGCGTCACGCCGGAAGTCGCCGTCACCGCGCCTCGGCTACACGTTCAGGGCACCACCTTGACACTGGAGACGCGAGGCCTCGCCGCCGAGGCCGAAGCGGCGCTCCAGAGTGCCTTCGGCGGCCATGTCGCCGCCTTCGCCGAGCCCAACATGTTCTTTGGTGGCGTGCACTTGGCGCTCCGTCGGCGCGGCGCCTTCGGCGGGGCAGGAGACGCGCGTCGGGGCGGCTCCGTCCGGGTCGTCTGATTTCGTGCTAAGCTCACTCTCGCCTACAGTGTAGGAGACGTGTTTTTGCGTCCAGGACACTGGACGTTCGTCGAGAACCCTGCCATCACCGCAACGTCAGGATGAGAACGCTCGGGGAAATTCAGCCCGGTCAAACTGTCGGCCGGTACGAGTTTCTCGTACCGATCGCACAGGGCGGCATGGCCGCGGTGTGGGCCGCGCGCTTGAAGGGGTCCCGCGGGTTCAGCAAGACCGTGGCGGTCAAGACCATGCTGCCCACGATCTCGGACGACCCGCACTTCGAGCAGATGTTCTTGGACGAGGCGCAGATTTGTTCGCGCATTCGTCACCCGAACGTCGTCGAGATCTTGGATCTCGGTGAGCAGGACGACCTCCTCTATCTGGTCATGGAGTGGGTGGACGGCGAGCCCCTGTCCTCCATTCGCCGGGCCGCCGCCAAGCGCGAAGGCATCCCCCGGCCCATCGCCGTGAAGGTGGTGGCGGACGCCGCCGCCGGTCTCCACGCCGCCCACGAGCTCAAGGACGAGCACGGCGAGGTCATCGGCCTCGTTCATCGCGACATCTCCCCGCAGAACGTGCTCATCACCTACGACGGCGTCGTCAAGATCGTCGACTTCGGCGTGGCCAAGGCCGCGGGTCGTACGGCGGAGAACACCAACGCCGGGCAGATCAAGGGCAAGCCGCCTTACATGTCGCCGGAGCAGGCGCTGGGCAAGGACATCGATCGCCGCTCGGATCTGTTCGCTCTCGGCATCATCCTGTATCAGCTCACGACCGGTAAGCATCCGTTCCGTGGCGAGAACGACGTCATCACGCTGCAGAACATCGTCTCCGATCGTCCCATCATCCCTCCGCGGGCGTACGACAAGGAATACCCGAAGCCTCTCGAGGCCGTCGTCATGCGAGCGCTGGAGCGGGATCCGGACAAGCGCTTCCAAACGGCGGCGGAGCTCGAAGCCGCGCTCGATCGCGTGTTCCCCCCCACGGTACCCCGCGTGCGTACGGAGGACGTCGGCAAGTTCGTCACTGCCATGCTGGGGGAGCGGGGCGAAGAGCGTCGCACGGCGCTCCGGGACGCCATCCGGCAAGCGGACGAGCGCGCCGCCAGCGGCGAAACGCTGTCGTCTCCCACCGCCAGCCGCGCCATGGGAGAGCTCGGGACCACCGTCGGTACTGCGCCGCCCGGAAGCCCCGCTGCATTGGCGCTGTCTTCCGGCATCGGCCACACGCCGCTCAGCACCTCGAGCGGCATCTCCATCCCGCGCCCGCCGCTGCCTTCGGCTCACGAGGTCACGTCCAGCGAGCCCCACAGCATCCCGCAGACGCCCTTCGGCACGCAGACGCCCACGGAGCCGCCGCCCGCGCCCAAGAGCCGCGGTGCCCTGTGGGTCGTGGGTGGCCTGTTCATCGCCGCGCTGTTCGTGGGCGGCGCGCTGCTCGTCACCCGCTACACCGGATCGCAGGCGTCGGCCCAGGCTCCGGAGCACGCGCCCACGCTGGCCGACACCAAGAAGGAATCGTCGAAGCCGGACAGCGTCGACACGGACAAGCCCGCGACGGACAAGCCCGTGGACGACAGCGATGCAGTGGACCTCACGGATCTGGCCGTGGAGAAGACCGCAACGGCCGCGCCCCAGCACGCCCCCGTGGTGAAGGGGCCCATCACCGCCAAGACCGCGGACAAGCCCAAAGAGCCCGAGAAGAAGCCGGAAGCCAAGAAGCCGGAAGAGAAGAAGCCGGCCACCAAGAAGCCGGGTGGCGGTTTCGTGCCGCCGCCGGTCACCGACCCGGGCTTCTGATCTCCGTTTCTATGTTGGTCCGGCGCGATCCCCGTCGCGCCCCGAGTCGGCGCGAGCGTCAGTTCGGACGCTTGGGCTCGCGCGTGGGATCCGGCTCCCAGGTGCAGCGGTTGCCCTGACAGCGCTCGACGTAGAGCACGCGTTTGCCGCAGCCGACGGCGCCCTTTTCGTGGGGCTTGTTCGTGTAGTGGTACACCGTGATCTGCCCCTTCGGGCACGAAAAATCCCGCGAAGCGCGCTCGCGGATCCACTCGTGGGAGCGATCCGAGTGCACCACGCAGCCCGAGAGCACGGCAGTGACGGCCAAGAGCAAGACGTGAAGCGGGCGCATGAGACGAGCGTAGCGCCGCGCTGCGCGGGACGTAAAGCGGGAGCCGCGACGGGCATCGCGCCGAGCCAACAATCAAACGTAGCGGCGCGTTCAGTTCCAGCGTTCCCAGTCGGCCAGGTAGTAGGCGACCAGGGCTTGGTTATCGAGGTGGTTTTCCTGGGCGGGGATGCGGCTCATGTCGTCCGGAATGCGAAACAGGGACGCGAGGATGGGGGGCGTGAGATAGCGGAGCGTTGCGGGCGGCAAGGCCGTGGGAATGGGAAAGTCGTGGTGCTTGGCGAGCAGGTAGCCCCACTCGCCGAAGGTGGGCACGAACACGCGATAGGGACGCACCGCGAGGCCCACGCTCGCGAGAGTGGTGGCGACGCACCAGTAGGCGCGGCGCGCGAACAGCGGCGAGGTGGACTGCACCACCAGCGCGCCGTCGTCGGCCAGGCGATCCCGCGCCGAGCGGTAGAACTCCGCGGTGTACAGCTTGCCCAGGGCGTAGTTGCTGGGATCCGGGAAGTCGAGGATGACGACGTCGTAGCGCCGCGTGTCGTGGGAGAACCACACCATGGCGTCGGCGTTCTCCACGTGCACGCGGGGGTCGTGGAGCGACTCGTGGTTGGACGCGGTCACGCGCGGGTCGTGCAGGGCGAGGCCCGTCATGCGGGGATCCAGATCCACCAGCGTGACGCTCTTCACCCCGGGCCAGCGCAGCACCTCGCGCACGGCCAGGCCATCGCCGCCGCCACCGATGAGCACGCTCTCGTGGCGCTGGGTGGCGGCCATCACGGGGTGCACCAGCGCTTCGTGGTAGCGGTGCTCGTCGATGGATGAAAACTGCAGGTTGCCGTTCAAAAACAGCTGGTAGCCGTCGCCCTTGCCCGACAGCACGATGCGCTGATAGCGCGACTGGGCGGCGAGCAGCACGCGGCCGCCGTACAGGTTCTGCTCGCTCAGGCGCGTCATGCGGCCGCTTTCGAACAGCGCCAGACCGAGCAGCGCACACACGATCACGGCGCGCACGCGGGCGCCCACCATGCCCTTGCCGTCGCCATCTGCCAGCACCCAGGTGGACACCAGCCCCACGAGCGCGTTCAAGAGGCCGCACACGATGGAGCTCTGCACCAGGCCCAGGCGCGGGAACAGCAAGAGCGAGAACGCCACCGAGCCTATCAGCGCGCCGGCGTAGTCGAAGGTGAGGGCCTTGGCGATGACGTCCTTGAACTCGTACTCCGTGCGCAGGATGCGCATCAGGATCGGCAGCTCGAGCCCCACGAGCACGCCGACGGCCACTACCGTTGCGTACAGCACCAAGTGAAAGGCGCCGGTGTGGGCGAAGGCGATGAACAGCGAGGGCGCGCTGAGGCCGCCCAAGAGCGCCGTGGCGAGCTCCACATCTACGAAGCGAAGGGCGAGCTTGCGATCGAGGAAGCGCGAAAGATAAGCGCCGAGGCCCAGCGCCGAGAGGTAGACGCCGATGACCAGGGAGAACTGCGTGACGGAGTCGCCCAGCACGTAGCTGGCGACGGCCGCCATGGCTAGCTCGTACACCAGGCCGGCGGTCGCGATCACCAGCACCATGCCGAGCAGGATGCGGGCGCGGAGCCGGCCCACGGAGCGCTCCGGTGCGGGCGCGGGCCAGCCGGAAGGCGCTTCCGAGCTCATGGGAGCTGGGGCGAAGGGAGCCCTATCCGCCGATGGCTGCGGCGATGATGATGCTGAGCCCCAAGATGACGGAGCCGATCATGATGGCGAGGGCCGTGTTCTGGTCTTCCTCGATCTCTTTTCGCAGTGAGAACGGCGTCACCATCTTGATGATGAAGAAGCTGGCCGCGAACATCACGATGCCGATCAGCGAGTAGACGACGGATGCGACCAGCGCCTTGAAGAATGGAGCCCAGTTGATGTCCATGCTGCGTGCTTCCTCTTAGCTCGGATCGGGCACATCCCCGCGCCGACCACCCGCTCTACCGTTTACAGGGTTTTTCAACAACATGGAACAACGGTGGCGGCGCCCTGCGCGGCAGGGAGTTCGGCAACTGCTTATCGAACGGTTGGCCTGATCACCGCAAAGCCCCCCATTTTTCGGCGGATGGAGCGGCTTCGCGTAAGCTTTCGGGGTCGTCATGCTGGTCGTCCTGGGGCCGCCCTTCGAGGGCACGGATTCCGACTACGCGCGCCTCTCGCGCGTGACCGGCCTCGTGGCATACGACCTGAAAACCCGCGTGAAGCCGGGGGTGTGGGGCGTGGTGAGGGCGCTCGGCAACGAGCTCGAGGCCGCCGCGCTGGTGGATGAGCTCCGGGCCCAGGGCTTTCGCGCGTGCGCTCTGGAGCCCGCCGTGGGCGGCGATCCGGCGCGGCCCTTCGTGCCCCTGACTCAGCTCGAGCTGGGGGACGACCGCATGGTGCTCCACCTTACCGAGCGCAGCATGACCATCCCCTACCGGGCGCTCTTGGTGATGGTGCGCGGGGAGGTCCACCTCGGGTCGCGGCCTCCCTCGGAGCATCGCACGTCCAGCTCCACGTTCCGGGCGGTGATGCCCAGCGCTGCGGAAGTCGCCGTGTTTCGAGAGAAAGCGGCGTCCGGCGAGCTCGACGCCTATGCGGCGGTGGACATCCATTTTGCGACCGTGAGCTGGGCGGCCCGCATCGATGCCCGGGGCTTCGACTTCGCGGTGCTTCCGGAGCGCAGCGGCACGCTGGCCGGGGATCTCGATCTGCTCATGGATCTGATCGTGAGAAAGAGCGGCGTGCGGGTCGATCGCGGCGCGCGGGCCTCGAGCCTCGTGTCGTTCGCTGGAGCGCCGCCGCGGTCCGGGACGCCGGTCCCCGGACAGCCGCGCATCCCGCCCCCACCCAGGGACGACCGCTTCGATGCCTACTCGCGCCTCGTGGCCGAGGCCGAACGCCTTGCGCCGCGCCAAGGATCCGAGGCGCCTCCGGCGCCGGTGTGATAGCTTTCGGGGGGTCGCGGGCGGGCTCCACGGCATTGGGCCGGCGGGCTTGCCGAGGAGTGGTTTGGCCCGTGCGTGCTAGACTGGGAGCATTAGAGCCTTGATTTCGAGACCTTGTTCCGGTTTTCGGGCGGTGAGCCTGGCCGTCGTGTTGGCCCTGGGCGGCATGACCATCGCTCCGCCCGCTCAGGCGCAGAGCGCTGCCGAGCTCGCCAAGGCACGCTCCCAGTACAAGCAGGGCCTGAGCCTGGAAGCCGCGGGGGATTGGGGCGGCGCCCTCGCCAAGTTCGAGGCCGTGGGCAAGGTGAAGCTCACGCCGCAGGTTCGATTTCACATCGCGCGTTGCAAGGAGAACCTCGGTCGGTTGAACGAGGCCTTGGGGGACTATCGCCTGGCAGAGTACGAAGCGGGTCAAGCCAGCGCCAAGGAGCTCCCGGAGATCACCAAGGCGCGGGAGGCCCTCGAGGCCCGGATCCCGAAGCTCGTGATCTCCCGCGGAGAGGGCGCCGAGTCGGCCCGCATCGAGCTCGACGGCGTGGAGCTGGGAGAGGCAAAGATCGGCCAGGAGGTCAGCGTCGATCCCGGCCCCCATCGCATCGTCGCCAAGCTGCCCAAGGGGCAGTTCGAAGAGAACGTGACCCTCGGCGAAGGCGAGAGCAAGACGGTGGATCTGGTCGCTCCGGAGAACCTCACGCCGACCACCAACACCGGCCCCGTCACCGACCCGGACGTTCCCCCCGTGGAGGACAAGGGCGTGAAGGTGGAAAAGAAGGGCGGCTCGGCGCTGCCCTGGATCATCGGCGGCGTTGGCGTGGTCGGCCTCGCCGCGGGCGGCTACTTCTTCATCAAGAAGAACGACGCCCAGAGCCAGCTCGACGACGTGTGCCGCGGGGACGTGTGCCCCAAGTCCAAGCAGAGCCTGCAGGACGACGGCAAGCAATACGCCACGCTCACCACCGTGGGCCTCGGCGTTGGCGTCGTCGGCATCGGCGTGGCCACGGTCATGCTGCTTTCCAGCGGCGGTTCGGATGAACCGGCCAAGGAGCAATCCAAGAAGGGCGTCCGCGTGGACGTCGCCTCCACCTCTTCGTACACGGGAGTGAACCTTGTCGGCCGCTTCTGATCGCACCTTCCGCCGCGCCGGTGCCATCGCGCTTTCGGTGCTGGGCACGGCGCTGGCTGCTGCCTGCTCCTTCCCCGATCACACGTTCATCGAGGACAGCGAGTTCTACGCCAACGCCGACAGCGGTGTTGGTGGTGGGATTGGGGGTGTTGGTGGGACCGCGGGAACGAGCGGTACGGGCGCCACCGGCGGCGGAGGTACGGCGGGCACCGCGGGAACGGCGGGGACCGCAGGCACGGCCGGCACTGCCGGCACGGGCGGCGGCGGAACCGGCGGGGCCCAGTCGTGTGGTACCGGCAACACCTGCGCGCCGGATTCGCCAACGGGCTGGAAGGGACCGGTGGTGTACTACGAAGGGCCAGATCCGGCGCCGGGCTGCAATGAAAGCGGCGGCTACCCGACCATCGAACAATCCGCCAACTCGGGGTTGGATGCAGGGTCACCGACCTGTCCAAGTTGCTCTTGCGGCGCCGCGGCGGGAATGACCTGCAACGCAGAGGTCGTGTACTTCGATGCCACGTCTTGCGGGGGGGCAGGCTGCTGGGGCCACTCGCCGGCATACTGCGGGGACGCGGATCCAAACCAGCCGCCTCCACCGATCACCGTTGGCACGGCTTGCAAGGGCCAGAATCTGTGCTCTGACGCCACGGGCAGCACGCCGAAGTCCGCGGTGTTCACCAACGTGACTGCCTCCGGTGGCACCTGTACGCCGAGCTCAACCGGAACCAAGAATATTCCCGCGCCGTCGTTCACCAAGACAGTGCGCGCCTGCGGTGGGCCCACTGGCATTCCCACAGGCTGCCCCTCGGGGTCGACCTGCGTCCCCAACCCGTCGTCCAAGTTCAGTCCGAACATCTGCATTTATCAGAGCGGCGACGTGGCGTGCCCCGGCGGTGCCTACGCAAAGAAGTCGACCTTCTACCTCTCGTTCTCGGACGACCGCGACTGCAGCGCATGCAGTTGTGGAGCGGGCACGGGTAGCTGTACCGGTTCGACCACAGTCGACATCTTCACGGACGGGAGTTGTGCGGTGGGCAAGACCACGCTTCCGGCTCCCGACAACTGCACCGACTTGCCGGCCGACCCCACGGGCATCTCGGCGCCGAACTGCCAGGGCTGGGCAGGAGCGAGCTTGAGCATGAAGCTCAACGGCGGCACTCCCGGAGCTGGCACTTGCCCGCCGACGGGCGGCCAAGTGACGGGCAGCGCGACACCCACGCAACCGATCACATTCTGCTGCCTGTAGTCGCATCGACCAACCCGCTCTGTTTCTTTACCGACGACTTCTCTGGACAGAACAAGAAGCGAATCAGTGCGTGGCCATCGCCGCGGATCCTCCTGGGGATCCTGGTGCCCTTTGGTCGGTCCAGCGGACATCCGGGGTACCGACTGGAGGGAGCTGCAACCCTACCGCCGGCCAAGTGACGGGTACTGCTAGGGGCGCGCAGGCCTGCACGCTCTCCTGCCTGTAGACGTTCACGCCCAGTTGGCCGAACGCACGTCCTCGCCGGTCCCCGTCTTGACGGCCGAGGTTGATCGCTGGGTGCGGACGGCAAGAGCATGGCGCCGTTGCGGAGCGCAGCTTCGGCCGCAGCGCGCAGATATGTGCGCGGTCCGACACCAACGAGCTTCGCGGATTCGATCAGGGTGTAGAAGAGGGCCGCGACTTCGGTGCCGCAGCGTGACCGGGACCCGTAGTGATTCTTTCGGCGGACGACCGCGCCGCGCAGACTTCTTTGCGTGGCGTTCTTGCGGTGTTGACCCCGCTCGCCCAGCCCCGCCAACGCCTGCTGAAGCTCTTCTCGCTTGCTCTCCATGCACCGCAGTCTCCGCGCGATCGCCAATCACGTCACGACGGGGCGCGGCGAGGACCTACAGCCGAACCACTTCAACTCGCTTTGTTCACCAACATGGGTGAGATCACCCCTTGGGGTGTTTGTGGTGCGACATGTGCCCGTGGTATCCCGGTTCTCGTGGGTGGCGGTGGGGAAGAGAACTCGCGAGTGGACTCCAAGCTGCGGAACCTCGCCACGGCGCTCAGCCTCTCACCTCGAGAGACCGAGGTCTTTGTCTGTCGAACCCTGGGCGGCACCAGGCAAGACGTGTCTGACCTGCTGGGGTGCAGCGTGTCAAGCGTAGATACGTATACGCGCAGGATTTCGCGCAAGGCGGCTCGCGCTGGACTGGTGTCTCGAGAGGGAATCGGATTCGGAGAGATTGGGCGGGCGGCGTTGCTTGCACTGCTTGAGAAGCGTGAGTGAGCCAGTTTCACTGAACATTCGGTTGTCGCGGAGCGCCTGACTGGCGCTCGGCTGGCGTCGTTGGCAATGATCCCCGCAGAAGTTCTGCGAAGGGGTGCGACATGGATTGGCGAGTGAAGCTGTTTCGAACGACAAGTCTGGCTGGCCTGATCTTGGGCTTGGGCGGCGCTCTGGCCAAGGGTGCCACGGACGCGCACCTTGGCGCTGGAGCAACGGAGTCGGTAACCGGGAAGACAGTGGACTTCATTCAGAGGGCGTTCCGGCCAATGCCCCGAATACCAACCTGGATCCAGGAACGGGATGTGCTGCAAGACAGGAGCATGCTCCGTGACGGTGCGATTCGGACGCTTGAGGACCATGGTGCGTTTCTCCATCCTCGACTAGTCGACCGGCTTGCTGAGTCAGACGCGACGGTCGAGTTGCCAAAGTCAGCGACTCAAGCGTTCGCGGTTTCGGACGGGCGGTCGGGCGCGCGAGTTGAAGTTCGCCTCGTGGGCTTGCGCCCCGTCAGGCCAAACTTGCAGCATGGGATTGCGGTCTACAGAGGCGCGGTGCGGGATGGGGCATGGCTTCACCGTGTGACGAAGGCCGGCACGGAAGACTATTTGTTGCTAGCTCATCCGGTTCCGCGAAACCGTCTGCAGTATGCTGTGCATCTAGGTTCGGGGATCGCTGGGTTGCGGTTGGTTGCCGACACGCTTGAGTTTATCGACCCGTCTGGTAGCCCCGTACTCCGGGTATCGCCGCCGTGGCTGAGTGACTCGCGCGGTGTTACCCGAAATGCCGTAACCGTCCAGATATGGACGCCCTTCACGGCTGGGGCCAGGCCGCCGATGCTCGCGCGTGATGGCACGACGTGTGAGCAAGAATTGGCCGGCAATCGTGGCGGTGGCAGAGAAATCGCAGGGACCACTGACGGTGGTGGCGAAGCAGCACGGCGTGACGCTGGCGGCGCTGAAGTACCACCTGTACAAGTCACGTCGGGCCGGTGGCGGCCGGGGCGACGTCAAAGTGTTGCCGGTGCGTACGGATGACGCGACGCCAGCGCTGTCGGTGCAAGTGGGCTCGATGAGCCTGCAATTCCGCGAAGATTGCGATCCTGAGTTCATTGCTGGGGTACTGCGGGCGCTGGCTGAGCGCCCGTGCTGACGCTGCCGCCGAGCGTCAAGATCTACCTCGCCGTAGAGCCGGTGGATCTACGCCGCGGGCACGACGGGCTCAGCAAGATCGTGCAGGGTGTTGTTTCCCGCGCTGTCCCACCGCTTGATTGTCGCGGAGAGCGCCCGCGGGCGACCGGTGGATTCCCGGATTGCGGGGCAGGGTTAGAGGCAAGGGAGCATGGTTTGAATGCAGGAAGCCCGGCGGCTAATGCCGCCGGGCTTCCGTCGTAGCGGAGCGACAGGGCGGTCAGAAGGGGATGTCGTCGCGGTGAGCGATCATGTCGTGGAGCGAGCCGAGGTAGTCAGTGACGGCGAGCTGGAGCGCGGTCGACAAGGCGGTGATGGACTGCGCTTGTCGCAACATCGAGTCGCCGGATGCGAGGGACAACGGGTCGCGCGGAAGGCGCGGGTGGCGGCTCTCGAGCGCCGCCGAGAGGGTCTGCCGTGCGGCGCAGGTGACCGCCGCTGCGCCGAAGATGGGGTCCTCGATCATGTGGCAATGGCGGATGAGCCTGGGATTCATCACGACACCTCCGCCATGGCAGCCTGGACCTGTTCCGCGGCGACAGCCTTGGTCTTGGCGAGCGCGGCGGCCATGAGAGCGTGGTGGGCAACGAGGTTGACCTTGCGGGGCAATCCGCTGCTTGCCTGGTAGAGCGCCTCCTGGGCTGCGGGCTCGAAGAGCGGCAGCTCGGTGCCGGCGAGGCGCAGGAGGTGTGCGAGGTAGGGGCCGAGCTCGTCGCGAGAGAGACCGGCGATGTGTGCGCGGACGACGACGCGCTGGGAGAGCGCCTCATGCACGGCCATGCCGAGCCTGCGCCGGAGCTCGGGGTGACCGACGAGGAGCAGGCAGAGGCGGTTGTCGGAGTCCATCGAGTAGTTGGTGAGCAAGCGCAGATCCTCGAGCACGTCGCTGCGCAGATGATGGGCCTCGTCGACGATGAGCAAGGGCTTCTGGCGCGCCTCGCCCGAGAGGCGCGTCACCTCGGCGCGGATCTGGCGGAAGAGTGCGGCGCGGTTGCGCTCGGTGGGCAGGCCGAATTCCCAGGCGATGGTCTTGTAGAGGTCCATGACGTTGCCCGTGGAGAGCGAGACGTACAGAACGCGGTGCAAACCGGCGTGCAGTCCAGCGACGACCTTTCGACAAGCGGTGGTCTTGCCGCTGCCGCTCTCGCCGGTGACGATGCCGATGCCGCGTAGATCCAGCAGGTGAGCGAGGCGCGCCTCCAACTCGCGGAGGGAGCCGGAGGGGAACAGCTCGTCGGGCTCGATGGCCTTGCCGAAGGGGTGGCGGGTGAGGCCGAAATGCTTGCGGTACATCACTTCACCGCCTTGTCGTCGTCGGCCGCGTTGGACTGGAAGTCGCTCATGCGCAGACCCTGTGCGGGAGGGTCGGGCGGGGTGTCGGCGACGGGCATGCGGCGGTCGCCGTTGCGACGGACGAAGCAGTTGGCGTAGGCATCGACGCGCTTGGCGAGCTGGATCTGGCTGCCGCGATGCCACACCTGGACGTTGCGACGGTCGCGGGGACGGGAGGGGTCGTAACGGAGCACGACGGTGTCGCCGACGAGCACGGCGTCGACCTCGTAGACGACACCATCGAGGGAGACGGTGCGGTCGGACTGCACCCGGCGTTTCTGCTCGAACAGGAACAGGTCGGCGACGCCTGGGTCGGCGAGGCGCACGTCGCTGGAGCGGGCTGCCCAGCGGTCGGCGGGCGCCTCGCCGTCGAGACCGCGGTGGGGGCTCTGGTGGTACTCGCCCTCGATCCAGGCCCAGAGGCGGCGATTGAGCGCCTCGATGGACTTGGTGTCGTCGGCGCCGAGTTGCACGAGCAGGCTCATGCGTACCGTGCGGAACCAGCGCTCCATCTTACCCTTGCCCTGGGGCGTATAGGGGCGGGCGTGGATGAGGGTGACGCCCAGCTTGGCGCAGACGAGGGCGAGGTGGCGCGAGCGGAAGGCAGCGCCGTTGTCGACGTACAGGCGCTTGGGGATACCGCGGCGACGGATGGCTTGCTCGAACACCGGCAGGAACGCCGCGACGCTCTCGCTCGGCGCGAAGCTAGCATAGGGGACGATGCGCGTGGCGTCGTCGATCATCGCGAGCAGATAGCTCTTGCGCTGTCGCCCCTCGATGCGCACGGAGGGGCCGTGCATCACGTCGCTCATCCACAGCTCGCCGGCCTGGTCGAACGAGAAGCGCCGGCGGTCGTTGCTGGTCGGCTCCCCCGGCTTCTTCTGCATCAGGCCTGCACGCGCTAACAAGCGGTGCACGGTGGACGGTGCGAGCACGACGTCGTCGGGTATCCGAGCGAACCTCGAAACGTGCTCGATCACGAGCGCGACGCTGAAGTCGGGATGCTGGTCCTTGGTCTCGCACAACACGTCGGCGACGCACTGCGGAATGGCGCGTGCCGAGCCTCGATCCTTGCGAGCCTTGGGTAGCAGAGCGTCGAAGCCGCCGCGCCGATAGTCGCGCAGCCAGCCGCGGATCGTCTCCGCCTCGACGCGGCGCCGGAGCGTGCCGGGGATGTCCCACTCCCGCGCGGCCTTGTCGCGCAAGAGCGCGTACAAGCCGCGGTGACCGGGCTCGAGGTGGATGAGGTCGGCGATCACGCCGTACCGGAACAGAGCGATCTGTTGGCGGCGCTCCGCATCGGCCTGCTCGTGCTCGCTGAGGGTGATCGGCGGCGCACCATGGGTCCTGGGCGGTCGGGGCTTTTCTGTTGTCATGGTCTGCTCCTGGGTGTGCGCCCCGGTCCTTCCGGGGTGCGCCCCAGGAGCTACTGGCCCCGCTCCGGCGGGTCCGGCCCCATGTCGTGTGGGTGCCCAACAGCACGCTCCGGTCGCCTGCGCGCCCGGGCTCCGAATCCGAGCGGCGCGGGCAATGTCCGCAGCAGGTGGGACGCGAGTCTGCGCAGCGCGACGAGCGCGCTCACCACGCCGAGCCGCTCACGCACGGCGACGATCGTCGGCGCGCAGCCGGACAGCACCGGCAGTGACGTCACCGCAGCCAGCAGCCCCGCCTCGACGGCTATCATACGTCGGCGCAACCAGCGCAGCACCGACGGTAGCGTGACCACTTCGCCGGACTCGGCGGGGCGCAGCAGGGCGGCTGCTCCCTCCGTCGTCCTGGCTGCCTGCGCCGCGGCGACAACCCCCTCTATCTCCTCCAGCGTCCCAGGCATCCGGGCAGCGAGAAAGTCGGGCAGCAGGCTGATGGTGACCCCTGACTTGGGACACAGCAACCGCGCGACCCGCACGCCAGTCGGGCTCTTGCGCGTGTAGCTCCCGTGCCCAACCAGGCCACAATCGCCCTCGGGATGCAGCGGGCATTGCTCCAAAGTTGCGCAGCGCCACGCCTCCTGCGTAACGTACTGCTCGCTGGTAAGGGTCGTATCCCAACGAATCTGCACGATCCTGCCGGCCGGGTCCGTGCGCGGCAACGCAGCGGACCAACCTTTCGGCGATCAGCGTCCCGCGGGTCCGCCTCCCAGGAAAGAACAACGGCGAACCTCTCCGGAATCCCTCCCCGTCTCACTACGACCAACGAGCGCATCGGCCGGGAAGAACACGCCGGGGGATCACGACCGAACGTGAGACCCTACAGTGCAGGGCCAGTGGGGCCTGGACGTGTTCGCCGGGCACCTGTTCGTCTTCCTCGGGCGGCGACTCGACCGCTGCAAGATCTTGTTCTGGGATCGCGGCGGGCTGGTGCTGTACTACAAGCGCCTGGAGCGCGGGCGATTCCGCATGCCTCGTGTGACCGCCGACGGTCGAGCCGTACAGATGGACGCCACGGAGCTCGCGATGCTGCTCGACGGGATCGACGTAGCCCGGGTTCAGCGACCAACGCCCTGGGCGCCCGGCGTAAAAAAGACACGTGCGGGCATTTCAGGGATCGACAAGTCAGCCTCGATGTGATCAACCCTAGGGGTTGGTCCCGCCTCCCGACGATCACGACTGCGGCTGGAAACAATACGCCAGAGCGCAGCAAGACAAGCTCGAAGCTCAAGAGAAGCTGCTCGAGGAGCTGACGCAGAAGCTCAGCACCGTCACGGACAAGCTCGACACTCTCGAGCGGCTTCGCCGAGGCCACGAGAGCGAGCGGCGCAAGAAATCCAAAATGCCGCCGCCAGCGGCCAAGCAAAACGCGCCGGGACAAGCCGCGAAAAAGCGCAGTGCCCGTAGAAAGCAGCGTGAGGACCGCGTCGAAACTCAAGTGGTGCCCGTGCCACTTCCACCGGAAGCCTGCACGTGCCCTCGATGTGGCAACCCCAAGCTGCGTAAGGTCGGCAAGGGTAAGCCGTCGGTTGTTTGGGAGTGGGTGTCGGGTCATTTCCGCCGCAACGTCTACATGCGCGAGACCGGCTCCTGTCGCTGCGGGCACATCGTTACCGCGCCTGCGCCCGATCGCGTGGGCGAGAAGATCCGCTACGCGCCGAGCTTCATCGCGCACCTCATCGTCAACAAATGTGGCGACACTAACCCGCAATATCGGCTCGAAAAGACCTATCGGAATCTGAAGATCCCGATGTCGCGCAGCACCATGTGCTCGCTGGTACATCGCGGCGCAGAGGAGCTCACCCCTCTGTACAACGAGATGCTGAAGGACGTGCCGGCGGCTGCTGACGTTCACGCCGACGAAACCAGCGCCCGGCAGCAAGACTTGGACAAGCGTGCGTTCATGTGGACCTTCGTCACGCCGACCTTCGTCGTGTACCGCTACGCCACCACCCGCAGCGGCAGCGTGCCGGAAGGCGTCCTAGGCGATTCGACCGGGCGCTTGGTCGTTGACCAGTACACCGGCTACAACAAGGTCACCTCGGCCGGACGCCGCCAGCGCGCCGGATGCTTGGCTCACGCTCGGCGCAAGATCTTCGAGCAGAAAGAGCATCCCGAAGCTGCTGAAGCCCTCGACCTGATCAGCGAGATCTACAAGCTTGAGGCGGACGCGAAAGCCGCAAGCATCATCGGCACTGATGCCCATCTCCAGATGCGCGTGTCCAAGTCCCGTCCGCTCTTCGCACAGCTTTTGTGCTGGGGCCGACGGCATCGCGGCTCGTTTCCTCCGCGCTCGGGCATGGGCCGAGCCATCGGCTACCTCCTCAAGTACTTCCGCGAGCTCGGCGTGTTCCTGAGACACGCGACAATTCCGCCGGACAACAACATTGCCGAGGCTTCGCTTCGCCGCATTGCCCTCGGTCGGTCTAACTACCTGTTCTTCGGGCACGAAAACGCCGGCCAGAACTTCGCTGTGCTCTACTCCCTCGTCGCGAGCTGCGAAAAACACGGCGTCAACGCCATCGACTACCTCACCGATGTGCTCATCCGCGTGCAGAAGCACCCGGCAAGTCGAATCCAAGAGCTGCTGCCCGATCAGTGGAAACCGCCCGACGCGGCCCCTGACTGAAACCGCCCATTTTTTCGGCTTGCCTGCTCCTCCGCTCTGCATCGTGCGGCTCGCACGATGCAATTTTCGGCAACTACGCGCTAGGCGTCCGAATGGAGACGGTTACGAAATGCCCGATTGCACGTGAGTGGTTGTGCGGTGGATCGGAATCCCGCCGCACCGTGGGGGCGCCCCGTCACTGCCCCGGGTGCGAGGGATTGCGTGCTCGCCGTGAGTTGGGACGACGGCGAGCTAGCCTATCCGATCCTGGTCGATCCTAGCTGGAGTCAGACAACCGCGATGGCGGTACCCCGGACGCTTCACGTTATGAAGGGCGCGGGGACTCGTGTTCTCGTTGCCGGCGGAGCCAACCTGTCCGGGGTGCTCAGTTCTGCCGAACTGTACTGCTCGAGCGGGATTGGTTGCGTTCAGGGTACGTGGACGATCACGGGGAGTATGGCTACTGCGCGCTACTTCCATTCGGCGATGGCTTACGCAGACCTGAGCGGAGGAGGGAACGTTTATCTGTCGAATTCCGTCATGGCGATCGGCGGGTTTGGCTCTTCGAACAACGCGCTAGCGACGTGCGAGATATTCAGCGCCAGTACGGGAACTTGGTCTGCGGGCCCGACAATGAACTCTGCTCGTGTGGGTGCGGCGGTTGCGAGGTATGACGCGGGCAAGTTTCTTGTAGCCGGTGGTGTGAACTCCAGCGGAACGCTGCTGGCTTCCGCGGAAGGGCTGTCGTGGGGCGGGGCGTGGAGCTCGCTCGCATCTATGAGCACGGCACGAGCACTTCACACGGCGACGACAATATTCACGACCGTTCCCACCTACAACGCCTCCCAGACGCCCGTTCTCGTTGCCGGGGGCGTTGACAGTGGCAACCAGTCCATCGTAACCCCTCCACGTACGGCGTCTGGACGATCGGGCCTGCCGGGTGGCAGGAGAGGGGGGATGGCGAATGCGAAGCAAGGGGTTGGTGCGGGACGTCAACGATGGAGCGCCCGGGAAGCCGAAGAGATGCTGCGACGGCTCGACGCATCGGGGCTGTCCGCGCGCAAGTTTGCGCAACGCGAGGGCATCAATGCGCAGAGGCTCTACTGGTGGCGTGAGCGCCAGGGGAAGAAGGCGAGAAAGAAGAGCGGCCCTAAGTTTGTGGAGTTGTCTGCCAGCGGGTTGGGGGCCGCGGCCCAGCTCGAGGTCGTGCTCTTGTCGGGGCGTGTGCTGCGTTTCCCGGCCAGCCTGGATGAGCGAGCGCTGGTTCGTTGGCTCTCTGCTTTGGAGCAGCGCCAGTGCTGAGCCTGCCGCCCAGCGTGCGACTGTTCATGGCGACTCAACCTGTCGATGGGCGCAAAGGCCCAGATAGCCTGTTGGCCCTGATCCGGGATGTGCTGGGCTACGATCCCTTCAGCGGGCACCTGTTCATCTTCTTCACCAAACGCTCTGACCGTGTACGCATCGTCTACTGGGATCGGGACGGTATCGCGATGTGGACGAAACGCCTCGAGCGCGGGCGATTTCGCCCGGGTTTCTCGGCCGATGGTAACTTCGCCGCCCGCTCGCTCGAGGCCGCCGAGCTGGCGCTGATCATCGAAGGAATCGACCTTGCTGGGGCCCGACGACGTCCCCGGTGGGAGCCGCGACGCGCAGTGCCGCGAGCAGCACTCGCGCAAATTTCTTCTGCTGCCGGGTGACTTTGTCGGGGCCCTGACGCGTCTAACGCGTTGGATGAGCAAACGGTCGCCGACATCCGCATACACGCCCGACCTCGCCGAGCTGCGTGTCTGGCTCGAGCAGATGATCGCCACGATGCGCTTTGTCGAGCTCGTCATTGCGATCATCGGACTGATCGGGCGCATGCGCGACATCAACGCACAGCTCCTCGCACGGGTTGCGCATCTCACCCGCAAGCGACCCCGCTCCGAGACCCTGGAGCGCCTGGAGCGCCAGCTCCTCTTGCCGCTGGAGGGGCTGGTTGCCCCCAAGGCGAAGCGCAAGAAGGACCCCGGACCGGCCTCCCAAAATCAGCGCCGGGGTGGGGGCGGACGCGGGAAGTTCCCCAAGCACATCCCGCGTATTCCCGTGCCCAACCCCGTGTCGCCCGATTTGCGGGTGTGCCCATTGTGCGGTGCGGAGATGAATACCGTAAGTCACTCCGTGTGCGAGATGATCAACGTGATCCCGGCGCGGCTCATCATCGAGCAGCGTGTGGACGAGACCGTTGCTTGCCCCAACGATGACACCATCGTTTCTGCAGCGCCTCCTGGTGCGATCGTCGAGCGGGGGAAACTCGGCGACACCCTGATCGTCGAGGCGACCTGCGACAAGTACATCGAGCATCAGCCCATCGAGCGACAGTGCACGCGCTTCGGCCGCGCGGGCGTCGAAATTACGCCGCAGACCCTCGGACGCAGCGTCAACGCCCACATCGAGCTGCTGCGGCCCATCGCGCAGCTCATCGTCGAGCGGACCCGCGCTCCTGGTTACCTCGGCACTGACGCGACGGGCATCCCGATACTCGACCGCAGCGTAACAGAAGGCATTCGGAGCGGCACCATGTGGTGCTGGACCAACGCTTGCTGGGTCAGCTTCTTCTATGCGGCGCGAGGGGACACCCAGAGCGTGCGTGACTTTCTCGACGATGATCTCTGCCGTGTCGTCCAGTGCGACGGCACCAGCGTCACCAACTGCATCGAGCGCGCCGGCGGCAAGCGTCCCGGCTGCATGGCGCACGGCAGAAGGGGTCTCGTCGAAGCGGCACGCGGCGGCGACGCCATTGCACTCGATGGCCTGCGCCTCATCAAGCCGCTCTTCGAAATCGAGCGTGCTTCCAAACTCGCCGGTGACACCGCGGAACAGCGACTCGCACGGCGACGCGAGCATAGCCAGCCAGTCGTCGATGCACTCCGCGCTTGGATTGACGAGCACCGCGACATCACCCCACCCAAGACGCCTCTCGGGCGTGCTCTCGGCTACCTGGATCGACAGTGGAAGCGACTGACCCTGTTCCTCGAAGACGGCAACATCGCACTCACAAACAACAGACGGGAGCGTGAGCTACGCAGGCTCGTTCTCGGAAGAAAAAACTGGCTCTTCACCTGGCTTGACGACGGCGGCAACCGCACCGCCGACATCCTCACCATCATCGCCA
Source organism: Polyangiaceae bacterium (assembly GCA_020633235.1). Taxonomy (NCBI): domain Bacteria; kingdom Pseudomonadati; phylum Myxococcota; order Polyangiales; family Polyangiaceae; species Polyangiaceae bacterium. The sequence goes on from JACKEA010000001.1 coordinate 1,645,940, forward strand.
CCTGCATCGCTCACGAGGTCAACCCTCGTGCGTATCTGCATCTCGTAACCAAGCTCATCGTGCGTGGCTTTCCCCAAAGCAAGCTCCGTGACTTGCTGCCCGACCGGATGCTTGCCGCGTACCCGGAGTTGCACGCTGGCGACCCGGCTACCTTGCCAGACTACGTCGTGCCCCCAGCACTGCCCGCTTGACGTCCCCCGCCGTCACTCAACATCCCCGTTGGCTCTCCGTCCGAAGCCTCGCTGACATCTTCATCGATCGCTTCGCGGATCACCCGGTCCGTCAGCTCCTGCAGGTGCGCACCCAGCTCCTCCGCAAGCGCCACATACTCCGGCCACAGCGTCCGATCCTGGAACGTCTTCGGCACTCTCAACAACACCGTGCTGTAGCGCTGCCCTCGTTCCCGATACGGCCGAAGCCCGTAGCGTCGGCACAGCGCCACGAACAACTTCCGCTTCCACGGATCCGGGAGCGAATACTGCATCACCTCTTCCCGCTCGCGACCCCGCACCTCTGCGAGCCGCTCGCGGATCCGCTCTGCTGCCCGACGTGCCGCCTCACGCTCGCCATCGACTCTCGTCCCGGCGTGTAGCGCCTCGATCTTCCGCAGCTTCTCCAGCAGCGTCCCTTCCAGCGGCAGCCTCATGCCACCCACGCAACCACGGCACGCTCCCAGCGTCACCATGCACGTCCGGCGACCCCCGCCTACCCGAAAGCACTACGCCTTCGGTGGAGGGGTTACAGTCCATCTCGGCGGCAGAACGCTACGAACCCTCCACGAACCAATGGGTCGCTGCTGGCAGTATGCAGATCCCGGTAGCTCAACACACTGCTACACAGGTCCTCGCTGGGACATACCAGTATGACGTCTTCGTTGGTGGGGGAAGGAACGGCGGACCCCAACGGACACTCCAGCGGTACAATCGCGCGACGGCGACTTGGTCAACCTACGGGTGGGTTGGCGACTGGCGCATGGCGCATACCGCTACCCTGCTGGCGGACAACCGGACCATACTATTCGTGGGAGGCATGGGGCTCTCTGGAGTGCTGGCGAACGCCTATGCGATCAATACCGACTCCGGCGCCAGCACGTCATCGACCTTCCCGGCGAGCGTGCCCGGCATTGAATCCCACGCTGCGCAAATTGTCGCCACGAATCCGTCTACCGTTTTGGTTACAGGTGGTGACAACGGAGCGTACACCTCCATTTACAACACGAGCCTGCTGTATCAGTAGCTTGGGCCGCTAGACGCGGGCGCGGTACTGGCCGTCTAGCTCAGCGGCATGCGTTAGTGTTTGCGTGGTTGGAGCTGGAGAGCGGGCGTGCGCCGCGCTACCCTGCGGCGCCGTGTCCGTCTCGCGTCGTGATCTGCTCGCCCTGATGTTGGGCGCGCCGCTCGTGGGCTCGTGCAAGAAGCGCGAGCGCACCGTGCCCGGCAGCATTCGCGGGGCGAGCATGCCCGTGGGGCATCGCCTCCGAGACGCGACGGTGGAGCACGCCGGCGGTGCGGCGGTGAAGGTGGGCGTGGCGATCGTGGGAGCGGGGCCGAGCGGACTCTCCGCGGCATGGCGCATGAGCCGCCTCGGCTACCAGGACTACGTGGTGTTGGACTTGGAAGGGCAGGTGGGCGGCACCAGCGCCTTCGGTACGGATGGCGTGGTGCCGCACCCGTGGGGCGCGCACTACGTGCCCTTGCCCACCAAGGACAACCGCGCCCTCGTCACGTTGCTCTCGGAGATGGACGTCTTCGAGTCGCTGGAGCCGGAGCCCCGCGCTCGCGAGACCCAGCTGGTGCGGGAGCCGGAAGAGCGCGTGTTCGTAGATGGCGCCTGGCACCAAGGACTCTTCCCGCACGCCATCGCCACCGACGACGACGCCAAGCAGCTCGAGCGCTTCCAGCGCGAGGTGGACCGCTGGGTTTCGTGGCGCGATGGCAAGGGGCGCCGGGCCTTCACCCTGCCGGTGCGTCACTGCTCCGACGCCGCCGAGGTCACGGAGCTGGATCGCATCTCCGCCGAGCGCTGGATGTCGGACCGGGGGCTCACGTCCAAGGTGCTGCGCTGGTATCTGGAGTATGCCTGCCGCGACGACTACGGCCTGAGCCTCGCGGACACCAGCGCGTGGGCCCTCTTGTTCTACTTCTGCTCCCGGGTGCCCAAGCCGCGGGAGGAGTCCGAGCCCTTCCTCACCTGGCCGGAGGGCAACGGGCACATCGTGCGGCATCTATCTTCCGTGGCGGGTGCCCGCGTCAAGCTCGGCCAGCTGGTGACGGACGTGGTGCCGAGCGAGAGCGGCGTGGAGCTCAGCGTGCTGGACACCAAGACGCAGAAGCTCACGCGTTACCTGGCCGAGCACGCGATCCTGGCCATTCCCAAGTTCATCGTGCCGCGGATCCTGCGGCCGTTTCGCGACAAGCCACCGAAGCACCTGGAGGCCTTCGGTTACGGCGTGTGGATGGTCGCGAACCTGCATCTCTCCCGCCGGCCGCGCTACGCCGGCTTCGGCCCCAGCTGGGACAACGTGATCTACGACAGCCCATCCTTGGGCTACGTGGTCGCCACTCACCAACGGCTGAGCGACTACGGCCCTACGGTGTGGACGTACTACATGCCGCTCACGGATTCGGACCCCAAGAAGGCGAGGGAAACCCTGGCCGCCGGGGAGCACGCCGGATTCTGTCGCGCCATCCTCGCAGATCTCGAGCCTGCGCACTCGGGCTTGGCAGACGCCCTCGAACGCATCGATGTGTGGCGTTGGGGCCACGCGATGGTGCGCCCCACGCCGGGGCTCATCTGGGGCGGCGCCCGCGCCAAGGCGCGCGAGCCCTTCGGCCGCGTGCACTTCGCCCATTCGGATCTTTCCGGCGTCGCGCTGTTCGAGGAAGCGCAGGATCACGGCGTCCGCGCCGCGGAAGAGTGCCTCCGCGCGTTGGGCCGCGACTTCGACGCGTTCTCCGAGTGACGCGCCCTGCGCATCGCAGCGTGAGGTACCGCGGCGAACCGACAGGATCTCGTCAGGCTTGCTCTTGGTGAGTGCTCGTCTAACCTGATGCCGGATGACGGCGCTTGCTGAGAGCCGCGCACCGGCGCGCATCGACTTCGGGCCCTGGCTGTGGAGCCCGACGGTGGATCTCGCGCTGTTCGGCGGCAGCGCCGTGTTGGCACTCGGTGTGGTGGCTGCGGCGCGGGCGCTGGGATTCTCGCCGGGGCCGCTGCCGGAGTGGGGCTGGCTCGTGTTCGTGCTCGCGGTGGACGTGGCGCACGTGCACTCCACGCTGTTTCGCACCTATCTCGATGGCGGCGAGCTCCGGCGCCACCCCGTGCGCTACGCCGGCATACCGGTGTTGGTCTACGCCGCCGGCGTGGCGCTGTATCTCGCGGGTCCGATGGTGTTCTGGCGCGTGCTCGCGTACCTCGCGCTGTTTCACTTCATTCGCCAGCAGGTCGGTTGGGTGGCGGTGTACCGCGCCCGGGCGGGGCAGAGGGGGCTCTTGGATCGCGTGCTCGACGACGCCACGGTGTACGTCTGCACGTTGTACCCGGTGCTGGATTGGCACACGCGGCTGTCGTCCACGCGTTTCGCTTGGTTCATGCCCGGGGACTTCGTGGATCTGTCGCGCCTGGCGTCGAGCTGGGTGGGGCCCGGTCGCCTGGTGTGGCTCGCGCTGCTGGTGGCCTTCGCGCTCCGGCAGCTGCAGCTGGCGCTGACCCAGAGCGTGGTGCACACGGGAAAGATCGTGGTGGTCGCGACCACGGCGGCCATCTGGTACGTGGGCATCGTCGTCACCAACAGCGACTTCGATTTCACGGTCACCAACGTGATCGTGCACGGTGTGCCCTACTTCGGTCTGCTCTGGTTCTACGCCCGTGCCCGGCGGAAGGAAGCGCCGACGCGCCTGGGCTCGCAGATCGTCGCCGGCGGGGTGGGGGCCTTCCTCGGCCTCTTGTTGATCGTCGCGTTTCTGGAAGAGATGGCCTGGGATCGCCTGGTCTGGCATGAGAGGGTTTGGTTGTTCGGCGCGGGCCACGTCGATCTCGGAGCCATCGCGCTCGCGCTGGTCGTTCCGTTGCTCACGGTGCCCCAGGGCACGCACTACGTTCTCGACGGGCTGATTTGGCGCCGCGGCGACACGCGCACGCGGCCGTCACAGCGGGCGGCGCTGGGCTTTCTGCCCTGACGCGCGCCGCTTGCCGCCCCGAGGGGGGCAATGTTACGTCGGAGCCATGGACAAGCTGGTCAAGAGTGCGGCGGAAGCGATCGCCGACATTCCGGACGGCGCCACGATCCTGGCCGGCGGTTTCGGCCTGTGTGGCATTCCGGAGCTGTGCATCGCTGCGCTGCGCGACAAGGGCGTCAAGGACTTGGTGGTCGTCAGCAACAACTGCGGCGTGGACGACTTCGGCCTGGGCCTGCTGCTCGGCCCCAAGCAAATCAAGAAGATGGTGTCGAGCTACGTCGGTGAGAACAAGGAGTTCGAGCGACAGTTCTTGTCCGGCGAGCTGGAGGTGGAGCTCGTGCCCCAGGGCACGCTGGCGGAGCGGCTGCGCGCCGGCGGCGCCGGCATTCCGGCGTTCTACACGCCCGCGGGCTACGGCACCAAGGTGGCCGAGGGCAAGGAGACGCGGGAGTTCGACGGCCGGCCCTACGTGATGGAGCGCGGCATCACCGGAGACTTCGCCGTCGTGAAAGCCTGGAAGGCGGACCGCTACGGCAACCTGATGTACCGAAAGACAGCCCGGAACTTCAACCCGCTGTGCGCCATGGCGGGGCGCGTGACCATCGCCGAGGTGGAAGAGGTGGTGGAGGTGGGCCAGCTCGATCCGGACCAGATCCACACGCCGGGCGTTTTCGTGCAGCGCGTGGTGGTGGGCAAGCACGAAAAGCGTATCGAACGCCGCACGGTGCGGCCCCGCGCGGGACAGTGAAGGAGGAGCCCATGCTGACGCGAGAGCAGATTGCACAGCGCGCCGCCCAGGAGCTCCGGGACGGCTACTACGTGAACCTGGGCATCGGCATGCCGACCCTGGTGGCCAACTACATTCCCGACGGCGTCGAGGTGATGCTGCAGAGCGAGAACGGCCTGCTGGGCATCGGTCCCTTCCCGGTGGAGGGAGACGAGGACGCGGATCTCATCAACGCCGGCAAAGAGACGGTGACCATGCTCGCGGGCTCGGCCATCTTCGACAGTGCCACGTCCTTCGCGATGATTCGCGGCGGTCACATCGACCTGGCCATCCTTGGTGCCATGGAGATCAGCAAAGACGGCGATCTCGCCAACTGGATGATTCCCGGGAAGATGGTCAAGGGCATGGGCGGCGCCATGGATCTGGTGCACGGCGCCAAGCGCGTCGTGGTGATCATGGAGCACGTGAACAAGAAGGGCGCTCCCAAGATCCTGAAAGAGTGCTCGTTGCCGCTCACCGGCAAGCGAGTGGTGCACCGCATCATCACGGATCTGGCCGTGATTGACGTTACGGAAGGCGGCCTGGTGCTTACTGAAGTAGCGCCCGGTGTGAGCGCGGAGGAAGTGGTCAAGAAGACCGAGCCGCCCCTCACCGTCTCCAAAGACGTCCGCGAAATGAAGCTCTAACGCGCGACACACATTGTCGCTCCGCGGCTCACACGCGCGCACCGTTGGCGCACATGTGGGAGCGCGGAGGTGCGTCTCGTTTTGAACCTTTCCCTTGGGCGGCGAAACCATTGCGTGTAAGACTTTGAACTAACCTCGGGAAATCCCTGCATCCTCTCGCACGCTAGGAGGGTCTTCATGACGCGCTATCGGCTGACCGCACTCATCGCCACGATGGTGATTCTTCTGTTCGCTGGTGTTGGACACAGCGGGCAGGCGGAGTCCGGTCGCGTCACGATGGTGTCCTTCGACAAGAACAGCAACATCATCGCCGGCGTGCCGGATGGCGTACCGGCCGTGGGTTGGTACCAGCGGCAGGACAACACCGTGTACGTGCCCGGCGTGGTGCAGCCGAAGTTTCCGCCGAGCCCGTGCAAGATCCTGACGCGAGTCTGGAACCGCGTGATCGCGCAGTTCCCGCCGTCGGTGCAGCGCAAGGCGCTCACCGCCATCATCCAGGTGATGGCTCAACACCAGTGTGCTGCGGACATGGTGCGTGATCCGGCGAACAGCCCCCAGGACATCATGGAGATGGCGCCTGCGCCGTAGCGCAAAGCCGTCGTGAAACGAAAGGCGCGGCCCCGGAGCTCGCGCCTTTCGTCATTTTGCGCTGGGCTTTCAATCCTGGGGTGCGTCGCGCATGATGCGGAGCCGGGCATGAAACACCGCGACACTCGGGACATCGCCTTGGAGGCGCTGGCGCGTGGGCTCCTGAGCGCGGAAGAGGTGTGGGAGCTCGCGGCGAAGAGTGCGGCAGCGGCGGGCGCCACCCCAGAGCGGGTGCTTTCGGAGGTGCTCTCGCCGGAGAAGGCGGAGCGGCTCACGCAGCCGCTTTCGTCGACGCGTGCGGAGACGCGACCGGTGTTTCCCGACGTGAGCATCCGCCCGGCGAGTGACGAAGACGACTTCTCCTTGCCCGAGGACTTCGTGACCCCAGCGACGATGCCCGGGCGCGAACGCTCCGTGTTCGGCAGCGACGGGCCTGCGAGTCGAGACATCGGGGCACTGCCGGGACGCCTTTCCGGGCCGCGCTATGCGCTGGTGGAGGCGCTCGGACGTGGCGGCATGGGCAAGGTCGTCGCCTGTCGGGACCGAGAGATTGGGCGCACTGTTGCGCTCAAGACCTTGCAGCAAGGCGTCGGCGCGGAAGCACGGGTGGTCCGACGCTTCCTGCAGGAAGCCCGCATCACGGCGCAGCTCGAGCACCCGAGCATCGTGCCCGTCTACGATCTGGGCGCGCTGCCCGACGGTCAGCCGTACTACACGATGCGCGTCGTGAAGCGGCAGTCCTTGGGGGACGTGCTGGACCGCGCGGAGCTGCGCAAGCAATGGCCGCTGGTGCGGCTGCTCGGCGCCTTCGTGCAGCTGTGCCGCGGCCTCGCCTACGCGCATTCCCGCGGCGTGCTGCACGGGGACATCAAGCCCGACAACATCCTGCTCGGCGACTTCGGCGAGGTGTACCTCGCCGACTGGGGCCTCGCGCGGGTGGACGCGGAAAGCAGCGTGCGCGAGACCTTGGGGGACTCGGCGCCACCTCCGGCGTTCACGTCGCCGAGCGGGGGCACGCCGGGCTATCTGGCGCCGGAAGCGGCCATCGGTAAATGGGACATCGTGGATCACCGCAGCGACTTGTTCGCCCTCGGCGTGATCCTCTACGAGATCCTCACGGGGCGACATCCCTTCGGCTTCGCGAAGGATCCGGCGGCGTTGGTCGCTGCCTACGAGAAAGAGCCCGTGCCGCCACGCCGGGTGGCCGCCAACTGCCCGCTGTTGCTCGAGGACCTGTGTCTCGCGCTGTTGGCGAAGGATCCCGCGGACCGACCCGCGTCGGCGGATCTGGTGGCGGAGCTGGTGGAGGAATACCTGGAGGGCGCGCGGGAGCGCGAGCGGCGGCGCCAAGAGGCGCAGCGCTTGTGTCGCGAAGCGGAAGCGCCCGTGCGGCGCTATCACGAGCTATCAGCGGAGCAGACCCGGCTCGCCGAGGAAGCTCGGCGCGTGGTGAAGGACATTCCGGGCTGGGCGGCGGTAGACAAGAAGCGCGTGGGCTGGCGGCTGGAAGATCGCGCAGCCGAGGCGGAACGGGACAGCGCGCTGGCCTTGGCCCAAGCCATCGAACTATTTACCAAGGCTCTCGGCTACGACGCGGAATGTGCCGAAGCGCACTCCGGACTCGCAGATTTGTACTGGACGCGCGCGCGGGAAGCGGTGGAGGAGCGGCACAGCGCGACGCAAATCTACTACGAGGCGTTGCTGCTCGAGCACGACGATGGCCACTACGCCGCGCTGATTCGAGCCGACGCCAGCCTGTCGCTATCCAGCAATCCGGAAGGCGCGCAGGTCTTCGTGCAGCGCTATGCCGAGCACGATCGAGTGCAAGCCTTGGGGGCGGAGCGCTACCTGGGGCGGACGCCGTTTCAGTCCGCGCCGCTGGAGCCCGGGAGCTACCTGGTGACGCTCAAGGCTCCGGGCTACGGCGAGGCGCGCTACCCGGTGTTGCTCGGCCGCGGCGTGCACCACGAAGCAAAGGTGAACCTGTACCGGCCAGAGGAGATCGGGGATGGGTTCATCTACGTGCCAGGAGGTGCAGTGGCTTTGGGAGGCGATCGAGAAGCCTACGAGCCCATCGCCCTGCAGGAGATCGAAGTCCCGGACTTCGCCATCGCGGAGTTTCCCGTCACGATGCGGGACTACTGTGCGTTTCTCGACGAGCTCTCCCCCGAGGAGGCGCTCCGGCGCTCACCCCACGACATGAAAGGCTCGGAGGGGGCAGCCGTCCGCCAACGGAACGGGCACTTCGAGCCCATGGAGCAGATCATCGAGGGGGAGGCGCGTAAGCTCTTCCCCCTCGAAGAAGGCCACCTGTGGCGCGTGCCCGTGTGCTTGGTCGATTGGTTCGACGCCCGTGCCTACTGCCGCTGGCTCGGGGCGCGCCGGGGAGCGCGCATTCGCTTGCCGCGGGAGGTCGAGTGGGAGAAGGCCGCGCGGGGCGCCGACGGACGGCCCTACCCTTGGGGGGATCGTTTCGATCCGACGTTCTGTCTGATGCGCGAGTCGCGTCCGTTCATCCAACAGCCCGAGCCCGTGGGGACCTTCGCCACGGACTGCTCACCCTACGGTGTGCGGGACATGGCGGGCGGCATGCGCGAGTGGGTGGCGGACGTGTTCGGAGACAAGACTTGGGACCAGCTCGACGCCGAGCCGGAGCCTGCAGCGGGGACGGAGCGGGCGGACTCGGGCTGGCGCATGGCCCGCTCCGGCTCGTGGATCACGGACCGAACCTGGCCGCGCGCGGCGTCCCGAGGAGGACTCCATGCCTTCACCCGCGGAACGGGGCTGACGTTCCGTTGCGTCCGTGAGCTCGGGCGCCCGCCTCGATGACGAAAAAGCGTCGAAATTGCGGCATTGCCGCAGCGTGGCATTGACAGAAATGGGGGGACTGACATGATTCCCGCTTCCGGGAAGGGCCGGGCGGCTCGGGATCCCGGCGTATCGTTTCGGCGGCTCTGCGGCAGTGCAGGCTCCCGTCTGGAGGCAATCTTATGAAAACAGTCGGATTCAGTGTTCTGTTCAGCGTGACCGCGCTGGTCCTTGGCGCCTGCAGCAGCAGCAGTGGCGGCGGTTCCGGTGGGTCGGGCGGCTCGGGTGCTCAAGGCGGCGGGGGCTTTGGTGGTTTTGGTGCGACGGGCGCCGTGGGCGGCACCGGCGCGACCGGCGCCGTGGGTGGCTCTGGCGGTGGCGTCAATCCGACGGACTGCACCACGCTCTGCCAGAAACAGGCGGCAGCCAACTGCCCGAACGACGACCTCTCGACCTGTGAGTCCGACTGCAACAACCCCCAGGGGCTGCCAGCCAATTGCGCGTCGGCTTGGGCGACCGCCATCGCCTGTGCGGCCAGCACGGGCACTGCCAGTTGTGACACGGACGGGACGGCGAAGATCAGCGGTTGCGACGCGGAGGGTCAGGCCGTTGTCGCCTGTGTACAAGGCGGCACCGGCGGTTCCGGCGGCGGCACCGGCGGCGTCGGCGGCGGCACCGGTGGTGCCGGTGGCGGCACCGTGACGTTGCCCGCGGGCTGCGTGAATGGCGGCCTCACCGTTAACTGCAATCCGGTCGACAATTCGCCCTGTTCGTCGACGGCCGGGGCTGCTTGTGACCTAAGCAATGCGCCGGGCCTCGAGTGCTTCCCAGACGGAAACACGGCTCAGCCTGGAGCGAGCTGCGACCCCAACAATGGTTTGTACTGCATTGGTGGCTACACCTGCGGCCAGAGCAACACCTGTGAGAAGTGGTGCTGCTCGGATTCGGATTGCGGCGGCGGAACCTGCACGGCGCTCGACCCCAACGTCGGGACTCTCGGTAGCTGCAGCAACCCTGGCTGATCCCATAGCCGCACTTGTTCGAGGCCCCGCCCTGGCTCAGCCGGCGCGGGGCCTCGACGCGTTCCGGGTCAGCCGCTCGCGGGCGACGCCGCAGGCGAGGGGGCTCTGATCGATGCCCGCAAAGCGGCGGTCGAGGCGCTGGGCCACGGCGAGGGTCGTGCCCGAGCCGCACATCGGGTCGAGCACGCGGCTCTCCGGCAGGCTCGCCGCCTTGAGGATCCGTTCCAGGAGCTTTTCCGGCTTCTGGGTCGGATAGCCGGTGGTCTCGGGGTTCAACGGCGTGTTGGCCAGCATCGCGGGGCAATCGCTCCACACGCTGCCCCTGCGGCGCCCCTCGTCGGCGTAGTAGCGATACGTGTTCTTGCCGATGGTCCGCTCCCGGTAGCGGCGGCCGTCCGCGTCCACGTTCTTGAAGTGCATGCTCAAGCTGGTGTCGGCGAAGGGCTCGCGTAGAGCGGGGTCGTCGGCGTTGTAGATCATGTCCCGGCCGCGGGCGTACACCAAGATCGTCTGGTGCGTCACGCTGGGGCCGCGCTTGCCACGGGCGCCGTTGCCCGGCACCCATACGACTTCTCCACGGAACCTCGCGCGCCCGAACACGCGATCTGCCAGCACCTTGGCGTCGTGCACGGTGCGGTAGTCGAGGTGCAGCCACAAGCTCCCGCTCGGGGTGAGCACGTCGCGAATGGCGGCGAGGCGCGGCTCGAGCATCTCCAGGAACGCATCGAGGCCGCCCCAGGCGTCGCGGTAGGCCGCGTCTCCCTGGGCGCGGTCGCCTTGGCCACGCCGCGCGCCGCGCACGCCGCCCGCGTTGAACGGCGGATCGACGTAAGCCAAGTCGAAGGGGTCCGCGGCCAGTGTAGGCAGGAGCTCGAGGCAGTCGCCCTCGAGCAGCACGCCGCCCGGGACCGCCTCAGGCATCGCTGTGCGCCAGCCGCCCGAGCTCGAAAGGGTCGTCGGCCGCGATGGAATCGAGCACGGCGCTGGGCAGCCAACCGGGGAACGGCGTGAGGGGCAGCCACTGCCAGTACGGACCGCCGCCCTCGCAACCCGCGGCCATCTCGTCCGGCGTGCAGGCGATGCGCAGGTGCATGTGGTCAGCGTGGGGCGTGCTGTCGCCCGGCTGCAGCATGACCGTCTCGGCGTGCCACACCAGGGCGTCGTCTTCGCCGCGGGCGCGGGCGTAGTCGATGAGCAGCGCCTCGATGCCGCGGCTCATGAACATCCACTGCACGCCGACTTCCTTCGCGGTCATCAGCTTCTTCACCAACAGCCACTCGCGCTCGACGTCGAGCCTCAGGTAACTGACGTCTCCTTCGTACTCCACGCGGGCGAGGCCGTCTGTGTCGAAGCCAACGAACCCCGGGCTCCGCACCGGAGCGCCGGTGGGCGTGGTGACGTAGTACAGGAGGTCCACGTCGCGACCGGTACGATGGGAGTGGTGTCCGGGGATCTTCCCGCCCGTTTGGGCCGAGAGATCACCGACTAAGAGCGGCGCGCCGCCCGGGCGCTCGCGCTCCACCTCCGCGGCGACACGCTGCACGGCGTCCACCAGCCGAGGGTTGCCGAAGTAGTGAGACCCGTGCGGGCGATAGCGACGGAAGCCCGAACCGCGGACGGGCAGCTCCACACCGTTGGTGAGCACGCCGTCGTGGGGCACGCCCACCGAGCCTGCCACGCTCGGGTCGAGGGGTGTGGGCGTCCCCACGCAGCCCGCCGTCGCGAAGGCTAGGGCCAAGAGCGCCGCCCTCATCCACTCTCCCCGAGGTAACCGGCGATGCGGCCTTCGATGGCGGCGACGGTCTCCTGGCTCCTGAAGCTCTCCGACAGTGCCAGCTTGCCGTCCTTGCGCACCAGGTAGCCCTGATCGACGAAGGACGCGACGGCGTTCTCGAACACGGGCTTGCACACCGCCTCCTTGCGCGCGATCTCCCCGGCGAAGAACATGCGGTTGCCCGTGCTCAGGCACTTCTTGACCAGGTCTTTCTCCGTCTGCGGGCCTTTGAGCAGCAACGCGAGCGTTCGCGCGGCGACGCGATAGCCTTCCAGGAAGCTCGGCAAGATCGCGCCGTACAGGGCGAGCCATTCGGCGCCGCTCCAGCCGTCGCGACCGGGGCCCGCGTGAAGCGTGGCGTCGGCGCCACGCTCGAGGACGCCTGCCTCAATCATCTCGCGCAGTGTTTCGTCGAAGATATCGTCGAAGGGGGCGTCCGCGCGGAAGCGGAACTCGTACTTGAACAGTCGCGAAAGGCGCTGCACCCGCTCTCGAACCGTCTTTTCTGGCGCCGGCGGCCCGGGCGGCACCAGGAGCGCGAGGGCGACCAGGGCGCGTTCGACGAAGAAGTGCAGGATGATGTTCTTGGAAGAGTCGAGCACCAGGCGGCGGTCCTCGACCAACGTGAGGATCGTCTCGTCGTCGACTTGGACCTTGGTCTTCTTGTCGAGCTCTTCGCTGGGCTCGCCCCCGGCCGTGGTGTGGGCCGCGACCAGGCCTGCGTCCACGTACATCTGCACTGCTTCGCGGACGGCTTCGGGTCGCAGCGAGCACGTCTGCGTCGCGGTCGTCGGCGAGATGCGCGCGTCCATCTCGGCCAGCACACACAAGAGCTTCCCGCAGCGATCGACCAGCTCCGCAAGCGTGATGCCGCGCTTGCCGTGGCTGAGTAGGGCCAGGGCCGCGAGGGCACCGGGCGTCACTGCCGTGACCCGGTTGATCTCGTCCATCACGCGGTTGCCAAGGCGCGTGACGATGGCACGGCGCTTGGCCGGAGTGAGCTTGGCTCCGACGTCGACGTCGAGCTCGGCGGCGATCTCCTTGAAGGTGAGGATGTGCCCGAACTGCAGGTTGATGCGGCCGTAGCGGTGTCGCAAAACCTCGGGTGTCTTCAGCAAGTCCGTGGCGTCTTCCCGCTTCTTTTCAGCGCCCGAGAGCTCGCGAGCGTAGCTGCCGGACTCCACCACGCGCTCGTAGCCAATGCTGACCGGAACGAAGTACGTGGTGCGGGACACGACGCCGAGGGCGGCGTCGACGATCATGTTCAAGAGGCCGTACTTCGGCGCCAAGAGCTTCCCTGTTCGGCTCCGTCCGCCCTCCAGGAACAGCTCGATGGGATAGCCATCGCGGATCAGCCGGCGGATGTAGGCGTCGACCACGGTGGCGTACAGCCGGTCGCCCTTGAAGGAGCGCCGAATGAAGAACGCGCCTCCCCGCCGAAACACCGGGCCGAGGGGGAAGAAGTCGAGGTTGTCGCCAGCGGCGATCAGCGGAAGCTGGAGATTCTCTTCGTTGAACACGTACGAGAGGATCAGATAGTCGATGTGGCTCTTGTGGCTGGGCAAGAGCACGAGGGTGCCTTCCTTGGCGGCGTCTCGAACCCTTTCGATGTCCGTCTTGTCGTACTCGATGCCGGCGTAGATGCGATGGAAGACCCGGTGGAAGATCGCCTCCAGGCCCTTGATGGTGGACATGTCCGGCGTGGCCTGGAGCTTCTTCAGCATGCCCAGGGCCTTGCCCGTCAGCACGTAGCGATCCGACGGTCGCTCGCCGGCGAGGTCGCGGATCACCGTGCGCATCCGGGGGCTGCGCACGATCTCGAGCCGCACGCGATCCGGCGCCTTTTCTGCGGGGCCGGTCACGCTGCGGCGCTCGCGTTCGAGACGCCGGAGCATCACGTAGGTGATGCGCCGCACGGCGACGTCGTCCTGCAGCTCGCCTTCGTGCGCCTTGAATTCCGCCAGGCTGAGCGGCTCCCCGAGCTTCAGCGCGACGTGCCGGTAGTTGTAGAGAAACTGCCCCACGGTGCGCACCGGGCTCGGCCATTCTCGGGGGCCGAGCACGAAATCGAGGGGACGAGTGCCGCGCGTATCCGGTTCTTTCGTCCACACGAACACCTGCGGCACGAGCAAGATCGGGCGCTCGCTCTCGTCTTGCAGGCGAATCAGCGTGCGCAGCAGGTCGTCGCCCTCGCGGAGGCCGCGCCCACCGGTTGCGCCTTGGGCGACGTCGAGGACGCCCGGCGGGCGCTTGAGGAACAGCGCCGCGGAGCCGCCGCGGGAGAGGGCGTCGCGTAGCTCGTCGGAGGACGTGATGCCTTTGGGCGGGAGCACGGCATTCAGCCAGCCCTTGCCCATCGGATTCAGGATCCACAGGCCCAGATCGTTGGCAAAGCGGATCTGCGGCAGGCCGTAGCGCTTGGTCAGGTGATCGAGGGCAAAGAAGTCGATGAAGTTCAGGTTGCGCAGGACGTAGACGACGCTGCCTTCAGCAGCGAGACGTCGCACCTCGCGTACCCACGCATCGTCGACTTGGATCCGATCGAAGAACCGGGTGTAGAGCGCGCGTAGCGCGGGGTTCGGTTCGTAGGGCTTGGTGAGCTCGCGCTTGGACATACGGCGGGGCCGGCCATCATAGCTCCCCCTCGAAAGCGGCACCCAGCTGCGCCTGTGGTGAATTTCTACAGGTTGGCAGGAATCGTGGGTGGGCGTCGTACAAGGAGGACCGAGTGAGGGCTCGGCCCCCGCGGAGGGGTTTCCGCGGGATTGGGGACCAGAGGAGAAACTGTATGAATCTCAAGCACTTGATGCCGCTGTGTGCGGCTCTTGGCGCGACCGCCTTGGCAGTCACGCCGCTCGCCTGCAGCGGCAGCAGCGACAGCAACGCCGGCCTGGGGACCGGTGGCAGCACGCAGGATGGGGGCGGGGGCTTCGGCAACGTGTCCGGAACCGGCGGCACCGGCGGCACCGGGGGGCTCGCTGGCACTGGGGGAACCGGCGGCGGGGATCCGTGCCCCGGCGCCACCTTGTGCAACGGCGTCTGCACGCAGACGAGCTTCGACCCGATGAACTGCGGCAGCTGCGGCAACGAGTGTGCGAGCGGTGAGGTGTGCTCGGCGGGCCAGTGCGGGCTCAACTGCTCGGGCGGCACCACCCAGTGCGGCAACCTGTGCGTGAACACCGACAGCGACGCTCAGAACTGCGGCAGCTGCGGCAATGCCTGCGCTGCGGGCGAGGTGTGCTCGGCGGGCCAGTGCGGACTCAGCTGTGTCGGCGGCTCAACGCAGTGCGGAACCTCCTGCGTGGACGTCACTTCGGATCCCGCCAACTGCGGAACCTGCGGCACCGCGTGTGCGACGGGCGAGGTGTGCTCGGCGGGTCAGTGCGGGCTCAACTGCTCGGGCGGCACCACCCAGTGCGGCAGCTTGTGCGTGAACACCGACGGCGATCCGCTGAACTGTGGCGCGTGTGGCAACGCCTGCGCCGCGGGCGAGGTGTGCTCCAGCGGTCAGTGCGGGCTCACCTGCGTGGGCGGCAGCACCAAGTGCGGCACTGCCTGCGTCAACACCCAGAGCGACGCGGCGAACTGCGGCAGCTGCGGAAACGCCTGTGCCGCAGGCGAGGTCTGCTCCGGCGGCAGCTGCGGGCTGGTTTGCTCCGGTGGGACGACCAAGTGCGGCACGGCGTGCGTCAATACCCAGACCGATCCGCAAAACTGCGGCACGTGCGGCAACGCGTGCGCTGCGGGTCAAGCGTGCTCCGGCGGCAGCTGCAGCCTGGTGTGCGGTGGCGGCAGCACGAAGTGTGGCTCCACCTGCGTGGACACCAACACGGATCCTGCGAACTGCGGCAGCTGCGGCAACGCCTGCAACAGCGGCGAGGTGTGCTCCGCCGGCACCTGCACCGGCATCTGCGGGGGCGGCCTGACCAAGTGCGGGAACTCCTGCGTGAACACCCAGACGGATCCCGGAAACTGCGGCAGCTGTGGCAACGCCTGCGCGCCGGGCGCGTTCTGCAGTGCCGGCACCTGTCAGCAGTGCAACAGCGCGACCACGGACTGCGACGGTGACGGCTGGCTCGTCAGTGAAGGCGATTGCTGCGACAAGCCCGGCCTGTGCGGCAACGAGCCGGCGCTGGTGAATCCCGGTGCCATCGAGGTGCTCGGCAACGGCATCGACGACAACTGCAACGGCAAGCCGGACTTGTTCGACACCGAGGACACCGTCGCTTGCGACACCGGTCTTGCGTCTTCCTCCAGCACCGGGGCGGACTACGCCAAGGCCATGGGCATTTGTCGGACCACTCAGGAGAATCCGGCATCCAAGAAGGACAAGACCTGGGGTCTCATCGACGCGGAAATCCTGCGGGCCGACGGTACGGCTCTGGGCGACGCGCGCGCGCGCTCGATCCGCGGTGCCTTCGGCAGCGTGTCGCCGAAGACGACGGAAGGCAGCTCCGTGGCGGTGCTGTCGAGCGGCATCGCTTCGGACGCGACCCAGACCAATCCCGGTCCCAACGGGGGTGCGCCCGGCGGCTCCAACGTCAGCAACTCGCACACGCCCTCGAGCCAGGTGAGCATTTCGAGCTGTACTTCGAGCAAGTGCATCAAGGATTGGTTCGCCGCGGCGAATCCCCCCCTGAAGGCCGCCAACGCGTTGCCGGTAGCGCCCAATTGCGGCTCCGGCACCGCCGGCGGGCCGTCAACCGCGCGAGACTCCGTCATGCTGCGCTTCCGGCTGCGGGCGCCCACCAACGCGCGCGCGTTCTCCTTCAACTCCTACTTCCTCAGCGCGGAGTATCCGGAGTTCGTGTGCTCGAGCTATAACGATCAGTTCGTGGCGCTGGTGGACACGCCGAACGGAACGCCCTCTCCCATCGCCAACCCGGTGGACAAGAACCTGATGACGTTCGTCGACGCCTCCCAGAAGAAGTGGCCCATCGGCATCAACATCGCGAAGGGCACCAACCTGTTCGCGGTGTGCGATCCGGCGGTGAGCCAGTCCGGCAGCAGCTGCTACGACTCTGACGTGAACGCCGCTTCCTGCTCGCTGGGCATCTCCCAGCTCACGGGGACGGGGTTCGAGAAGTCGACGGGTGGGACTTGCGTCATTGGCGGCGGCACCCACTGGCTCACGACGGCGGGCAACGTCATCCCCGGTGACATCGTGGAGCTTCGCATCGTGATCTGGGACGTGGGCGACACCGCCTACGACTCGACGGCGCTGCTCGATGGCTTCAAGTGGCTGTCGAACGCGACGCTGCCGGGAACCGGCTGACCGGAGCCAGCGCACAATCTGCCGCGGGACGCTCGCTTCGGGCGTCCCGCGGCGTTTTTGTCGGTGGCGAGCCGTCGGGGCCCTTGGTATGGCCTGGGTCGTGAGAGCCGCTCCGCTACTGCTCGCGCTGTTCGCCGTCACGGCTGTCGGCTGCAAGAAGGACAAGCCCGCCGCGGCCGACGCGGATGCGGCCCAGAGCTCGGACGCACCCAAGCCTCCGCCTCCACCCCGCTGCGCGGAGGTCACGCCGGGCGCGAGCTTCACCATCGGAAAGCGCTCGGTGAAGAAGGGCGACGACGAAGACGAAGACACGGACGAGCCCGCGCTTCCCTTCGCCGTGGAGATCGGGGGCGCAGTCCCCACACCAACCGGTTTCGCCGTCAGCGCGATGTCCGCGAAGGGGCAGGGGACCACGGTGTTGGTAGCGCTGATCGCCTCCGATGCCGGCAGCGGGCGCATCGTGGAGCTGGGGCAAACACACGGCGACGTGGATCCGCCGCGCCTCGCCGCCCTAGGCGGCCGTGTCTTCGCCGCAGTGCCCGACAGCGACGCCGGGGGCAGCACGTTGCGCCTCGCGCAGATCACGACCGGGTCTTCTCCGGGCGTGACCTGGGGCCCCACCTTCTCGGAGGGGCGCGACGAGTCTCGCGTGTTTGCCATCGAGCTCGGCGACAAGCGCGGCGTCATGGTGTGGGACGAGGTCGACAAGAAGTCGTCGCGGGGTGTGCTGCGGGCCGTGAGCTTTGCAGTCGAGAACATCGCTTCGGCGACCAAGCCGAAGACCATCTCGCGAGAAGACGACGATGCCGAGGCGCCCCACGTGGTGCGCCGGCCCGGCGGATTCTGGATGGCGTGGATCCACCACCCGCCGCGGGGGGACGCCAAGGACAAGAAGGCGCCCGCGCCCACCGCGTCCGCGGAGCCGGTGGACGACCCGTTGGTGGAGCTCGGCAACCGCGTGCTGCGCATCGCGCCGCTGGACGAAAACGGCGTGCTCGCCGGCGAGCCCAAGGACGTGACGGGCAAGTCGTCCCACGTGCTGGTGTTCGATTTGTCCCCCGGCCCCGACGGCAGCGCGTTGCTCTCCTGGAGGGACGACGACACCTCTCCCGGCGTGGAAGGCCGCAGCGTGCACCTGGCCCGGGTCAAGACCGGCGGCTCGGTGGAGGAGAGCGTGATCCAGGACGAGGCCATCGGCGCCGGCGTGCCCACGCTGCTCGAAGACGCGGCGCCCAAGCCCGGGCAGCCGCGCACCTGGCTCGGGCTCAGCGGCGTGACGGACGCCACCCGCATGGGCGTCCTGAAGGACGACGGCACCCTGGCGGATCGCTTGGACGTGGAGCCCGCGATTCGCAGCGCAGAGCTCTTGGCGCTCTCTGGCGGCCGGCTCCTCGTGGCTCATCCGCGGGGTCTCGCCGTGGAGCTGTCGGCGGTGAGCTGCAAGCAAGGTCCGGCACCCGAGCCGGATCAGTGATGGAGGCGAGATGGCGAAGGTGGTCGTAGTGTTGCAGGACGGCTTCGAGGAGATCGAAGCCGTGACCGTGATCGACGTATTGCGCCGCGCCGACGTGAACGTGGTGGTCGCGCGCGCAGCGAGCGAGCCGGCGCTGGGCAGCCACGGGATCCGCATCGCAACGGACGCGAACCTCGACGGCGTCTCCGCCACGGATTTCGACGCTGTCGTGCTGCCCGGCGGCATGCCCGGCGCCGCCAACCTGCGAGACGACGCGCGCGTGCGCGTGCTCTTGCGGGAGGCCCACGACGCCGGCAAGCTGGTCGCCGCCATCTGCGCCGGCCCCATCGCCCTCGAGGCCGCGGGTGTGCTCGAAGGCAAGCGCGCCACCTGCTACCCGGGCTTCGAGCTGCCGAGCGCCACGCAGGTCGAAGAGCCCGTGGTGATCGACGGCAACGTGATCACCAGCCGCGGCGTCGGCAGCGCGCTCTCGTTCGCCCTCGCGTTGGTGTCGCGCCTCGCCGGCCCCGCCAAAGCCGCGGATCTCGCCGAGCGCATGCTGGTTTCCGCTTGATTGTCGGTCCGGCGCGGAAGCGACGGGCATCGCACCGCGAAAACAAGAAGAAACGTCAGGGGGGCAGGATGTCGATGCGGAAACGCTCCGGTGCGCTGCCGGACCACTCGTGACCGAGGGCTTGGGCGACGGCCAGGGCCTGCTTCTCGCCGAGCACGCGGGAGAGCGCCAGCAGACCGACGTCGAGGCTGGCGGCGCCGCTCTGACCCGACACCAGCTTGTCGGCGGAGTGGGCGCGCACGTCGGTGAGCACCCGCGCACCGGGGGCTGCTTCGGCCATGGCCGCGGCGGCTTCCTTCGGCGCCGCGATCTCCAAGCCGTCCGCCAAGCCCGCGCGGGCGGCGAGCAGGGCGCCCCAGCCGAGGGTGAGCACCAGCTCCGCGCGGGTGCCCCGTTCCCGAGCGAAGTCGACCCAACGCGCGTCGTCGGCGGCGCGGCGTGCGCCGTAGCCGCCCGGGATCACGAGCAGCTCGCCTTCGGGACAGCCATCGCGATCGTGGTCCACGGCGATGCCGAGCTGGCTCACGCTGCGGATGGCGCCGCGCGCCGCGCCCACGGTGTCGATCTTGAACGGGCGCCAGTTCCAGTGTCGACCGGCTTGCGTGAGCACCTGCAGCACGGCGGCGAAGTCGAGGGCCTCGACCTCGTCGAACAGCACCAGGGTGACGTTTCGAGCGCTGGTGCGCATCAGACGACGAGCACGCTGCTGCCCGTGGTCTCCCGCGCTTCCAGGGCGCGGTGAGCCTTCTCGGCCTCGGCCAAGGGCCAGCGCTGATTCACTTCGATGCGCACGACGCCCCGGCGCACGACGTCGAACAGGGCATTGGCGCTCGCGAGCAGGTCCTCGCGCTTGGCGGTGTAGGTCATCAGCGTGGGCCGGGTGAGATACAGCGATCCCTTCTGCGCCAGGATGCCCATGTCGAAGGGATCGGGTTTGCCGGACGCGTTGCCGAAGCCCACCATCATGCCCAGGGGCTCGAGGCAATCCAGCGAACCGGCGAAGGTGGAGCGGCCTACGGAATCGAACACCACGGGTACGCCGCGGCCGCCCGTGAGCTCGCGCACGCGCGCCGGAAACTCTTCTTTCGTGTAGACGATCGTGTGCGTCGCGCCGTGCGCGCGCGCCAGCTCGGCCTTTTCGTCGGAGCCCACGGTGCCGATCACCGTGACGCCCAGCGAGGAGAGCCACTGACACGCGATCAACCCCACGCCGCCCGCCGCCGCGTGCCACAGTACGGTCTGCCCGCGTTTCACCGGGAAGCAGCGCTGTATCAGGTACTCCGCCGTCATGCCCTTGAGCATCATCGCGGCTGCCGTCACGTCGTCGATGTCGTCCGGCAGCGGCACCAGGCGATCCGCCGCCATCACCCGCGCCTCGGCGTAGGCGCCGGGTGCGCCGGAGCCATAGGCCACGCGCTGCCCCGCGCGCAGATCCGCCACGCCGCTGCCCACGGCTTCCACGACGCCCGCCGCCTCCATGCCGATGCCGTGGGGCAGGCTGGGCAGCGCGTAGAGCCCACTCCGGTGGTAAGTGTCGATGTAGTTGATGCCGATCGCCGTGTGGCGCACCCGCGCTTGTCCCGGCCCCGGCTCGCCGACCTCCACGGGCTCGTAGCGGAGCTTTTCCGGACCACCGGTTTCGTGCACGAGGATCGCGTTGGGCATGGCCGCAGCGTAGTGCCGCAAAGTGGCGCTGAGAAGGCCGGGCCGGGTTTCGCGTCGTGCCCGCGCCGCCCCGACAAAATCAATCAGGCCATTCGGCTGATGCGGCCGAACCCTGGGCCCGGGCAGAAGTTTGTTGGTCCGCCGCGGAACCTCAAGTGTGCGGGTGCCAGCACGCCACGCGATGGTGACTGCCCTTTTCGAGCTCCTCGAGGGGCGGCGTTTCCACGTCGCATTTGCCCTTCTCGGCGCGGGGACAGCGCGGGTGAAAGCTGCAACCCGAGGGCGGATCGATGGGGCTCGGGACGTCTCCCTCGAGCAGCACGCGCAGGCGGCGGCGCTCGGGATCCGGCACCGGGATCGCGCTGAGCAGAGCGCGCGTGTACGGGTGATGCCGCTTCTCGTAGAGCGATGCGGCGGGTGCCACCTCCACGATCTTGCCGAGGTACATCACCGCTACGCGGTGGCTGACGTACTCGACCACTTTCAAGTCGTGGGAGATGAACAGGTAGGAGAGGTTGTACTCTTCTTGCAGGTCGAGGAGCAGGTTCACGATCTGCGCTTGGATGGATACGTCCAACGCGCTGATGGGCTCGTCGCACACGATGAAATCGGGCTGAACCGCGAGGGCGCGGGCGATGCCGATGCGCTGGCGCTGGCCGCCGCTGAACTCGTGGGGGTAGCGGTGCATCGCTTCTGGCCGGAGGCCCACGCGTTCCAGGAGCGCCTTGACCTTGGCCTCTTCTTCGTCCGCGGAGCTCGCGAGCTTGTGGATGGTGAGCGCCTCTCCCACGATGGCGCGCACGGTCATGCGCGGATTGAGCGACGAATAGGGGTCCTGAAAGATGATCTGCATGCGCCGCCGCAGGGGGCGGAGCTGGCGCTGGCTGAGGGGAGTGATGTCCTTGCCGTCGAACATCACGCGGCCGTAGGTCGGCTCGATGAGCTTGAGGATGGTGCGACCCAGGGTGCTCTTGCCGCAGCCGCTCTCGCCCACCAGGCCCAGCGTTTCCGCGTGACGGACGTACAGCGACACGCCGTCGACGGCGCGCACGAACTTGGTCTTGCCCAGCAAACCCCGGCGAACCGGGAACAGCTTGCTGAGGCGTTCGACCTGGAGCAGCGGGCGGCGCCGCGGATCCGGCGCCTTCTTCTTCTCCTGCGGGGGCCGCTCTGAGGCGGGCGCCGGCTCTTCCGATGGGCGCTCCGAGGCGGGCGCTTCTTCCGAGCGCTGTGAGGACGGCGCCGGCGGGTCCCAATAGGCGGCGCTCTCGTGGTCGTCGCCGTTCGGCTTGTCGCGTGCGTCCTTCATGACACCTGCTCCGCGAAGTGACAGCGGGAACGGTTGCCGTCCCCGAAGTCGCGGAGCTCGGGCTCCTCCTCGGTGCAGCGCTGGTAGCCCTCGGGCCTGGCTGCGTAAAGGGCGCAACGGTCGGCGAAGCGACAGCCCTTGGGCAGGGCCGTGAGGTCCGGCACCACGCCCTCGATGGTGGGCAGCCGGTTGGGGCGCGCGAGATCGCGGGAGGCGTCCATCGGTGGAACGCTGGCCAAGAGCCCCCGGGTGTAGGGGTGGAGCGGCGCATCGAAGATGCGCTTCACGTTGCCCGTTTCCACCACGCGGCCCGCGTACATCACCGCCACGTCGCTCGCGAACTCAGCGACGACACCTAGATCGTGCGTGATGAACAGGATGCTCATACCGAGCTCTTCCTGCAGGCGCCGGAGCAGGTCCAAGATCTGGGCTTGGATGGTGACGTCCAGCGCGGTGGTGGGCTCGTCTGCGATGAGCAACGACGGATCGCACGACAGCGCCATCGCGATCATCACGCGTTGGCGCATGCCGCCGGAAAGCTGGTGGGGATAGGCGTCCACTCGCTCGGCGGGGGAGGGGATGCCCACCAGGCGCAGCATCTCGATGGCGCGGGCGCGCGCTTCCTTGCGGCTCGAATCGCGGTGGATGCGGATAGCCTCGATGATCTGCGACCCCACGCTGTACACGGGATTGAGCGAGGTCATCGGCTCTTGGAAAATCATGGAGATGGCGTCGCCCCGCAAGGCGCGCATCTGCTTTTCCGGCAAGCCGAGGAGGTTCTTGTCCTTGAAACGGATTTCGCCGTTGGTGATCTCCCCAGGGGGGGAGGGGACCAGGCGCATGATGGACAGGGCCGTGACGCTCTTGCCGCAGCCGCTCTCGCCCACCACCGCCAGCGTCTGGCCCTCGGGGACGTCGAAGGACACGTCGTCCACGGCGCGCAGCACACCCCGATCGGTGGAGAAGGCGGTCGTCAGGTGACGCACGCTGAGCAGCGGCTCCGGCATCGGCCGCGACGTTAGCATGTCTAGCGCAGGTAGACCTCGAGGCGCGGGGCGCGTCCGCCCGCGGCGCCGGTGGCGAAACCGACGCCCGGGCCGGCACCGGAGCTGGCGATCAGCGCAAAGCCGCGATCGCTCCCGGGGTGCTTTGCGAGGTATTGCACGATGCGAGTCACGTCGATCCGGAGCGGCAGCGGCGGCGCTCCCCGCGCGATGCCGTCGGCGCTGGGCGGAGCGAGCTCGGGCTGCTCGAGCCAGTGCAGGCGCTCGGGTGACCAGCGCCCGCGCACGCGCCAGGCGGTGACGGTCACGTCCGCGTTCGGAGCGCGACCTTCGGCGGGGTCGAGGAGCAGGAAGGCGCTGTCGATCTTGCCGCCACCGCGCCATATCGGGTTGAAGCGCAGGTACAGCGCGGTCTTGCCCCGCGCGCTGCCTCCGAAGGTGGCGACGGCGGGCAGCTCCCGGCTGGACTGAGCGTGGGCGCTGACGACGGCGATGGCGATGGGCTCGGACACCCGTCGGTTCGAGTCCGACGTCACCGGCTCGCCGCCAGCGGGCACGCAACGATTCGCGAGGCACTCACTGCCCTTGGGACAGGTCCCCGGAGAGCTGCACGGCTCGGGCGACGCACGGCAGGCCGCGAGGGCGAGACACGCCGCTCCGAGAAGATGAGCTCTGATCGCCACGAAGGTCAGGTAGCCGATGTCAGCTCTTACGTCCACGCCGGCGCGCCAGGAGGATCTCCGCTGCGGAGAGCTGGCGCGACGACGGCGGACCTGCGGCAGCGCCGGCCGCGGGAGGCGGAGACGCGGCCGGCGGAGGCGGCTGCCCCGGGGGCGGGACCGGCGCGCGGGCGAAGCGCGGGACGCTCGCGGGAGCGATGTCGTCCCTCACCACGGGCGGGGCGTGGACGGTCGTGCGCTGCTTGGCAGACTGGAGTGCCTCCAGCGTCTGGGTCTGGGCCTCCGCCTCCCGCGCCTGTTCCGCGGCCTTTTGCGCACGGCGTTCCCGCGGTCGGGATAGGCCGCCCGCCACGCGTGCTTTGAGTCGCGACAGCGCTTCGGGCATGGCCAGGCGGCGCGCGGCGACCCCGGAGAGCAGCAAGAACGCTGCCAGGAACAGCAGCGGCACGGTCAGGTTTCGGTAGGAGAAGCGCTTCGCTTCCCGGTCCGTGAAGATGCCCGCCAGCGTATCGCGGACCTTGCCTCCGGTGAGCTCGGAGACGCGGCTGAGCAGCGCGCGGTCCGAGCCCGTGGGGCGCAGCTCCTCACCCGCCGTGAGCACTGCACCCGTGGTGGCGACCGGCTGCTTCGAAAGCTCGTCGAGGGCGGTGGCGACGTAGGCGCCGGGGCGCGAGAGCGGGATCGTGGCCGCGTAGGCCCCGGCTCCTACGGCTTCGAGGGGGACGTCGCGTCGGTATCCATCCGGACCGCCCACGCGCACGGTGAGACGGCGGAAGCTCTCGGTGCGGCCGTCGTCATCCACCACCGTGGCCCGCACATGGAGCTGTCCTCCGGCGGCATCCGCTTCCAGCCGCACCCGCGGGTCGTCGCCTCGGCGCGTGATGTCCCGCGCGAGCTGGGCAAACATGCGCGCGGCGGGAGACCAGCTGGTCCAAGCGGCGCCCCAGCGGTCCTTGTAGTCGCTGGTGAAGGCCGCCGCGCGGCCGATGCCCACCGACCACGTGGCGAGGGTGGGGTCGCCTTCGGGTCCGCGGAGATGCACCTGCGCGCGACCCTTGGGAATGGTGACGACGTAGCCGGTGAGGGCCGGCTCCCCGGAGAAGTCGATGCCTCGAATGGCGGGGCCCATGGTGGAAGGCTGCGGCTTGAAGGTCGTTTCGTTGATGGAGCTTCGAGCCGCGAGGATCGTTTCCTGGGCGAACACGGCGGGAAGGCGCGACGCGTCTTCCACCAGATAGAAACGCCCGCTGCCGAGCTTGCTCATCGTTTCCAGATCCGACACGTCGCTGCCGCGCCCCAGAGCCACCACGCTGGTGGTGATGCCTCGCGCCTTTGCGGCTCGGACCAGCGAGAAGGAGTCCGTTCGCTCTTCTGCGTCGGCGCCATCCGAGAACAGCAGCACGTGCTTGAGATTCACCTTCTCGCGATCGAGGGCCGCGTAGGCGTTCTGAAGCGACAGATCGACGTAGATGCCACCGCCACCGGGGCCGACGCCCCGGATGGCCTTCTGGATCTTCTGCTTGTCGGTGACCGGGCCCAGCGGGACCGTCCACTCCACTCGGGTGTCGACGTGCATCACTCCGAGGCGATCCCCGGAGCCCAAAAGCTCTGCGGAGCGGGCGGCGGCCTCGTTGGCGAGCTCCAGCTTGGTGTTCTTACCCACCCGCATGGCCATGGAGCCGGAGTAGTCGATGGCGATCACCTCGGCGAGGCTTGCGCGACGGCGCTCCTGCTTGAGATCGAAGGAGACGGGGCTGACCTCTTCCACGGGCGTCTTGCCGTAGCCGCCGGGGCCCATGCTCTTGTCGCCACCCATCAGCAGCAGCCCGCCGCCGAGGTCGCGCACGTAGGTGGCCAGGGCATCGAGCTGGGTGGGGGAGAGGTCGCTGGCCGGGATGTCGCTCAGCACGACCACGTCGTAGGCGGCGAAGCCGGCGACGTCCGCTGGGACGCCCGCCGGGCCCGAGACGTCCACTCGGAACGCGCCGCCCTCCAGGGCGCGGCGGAGCGGCTCGGCGAGCTTGGGCTGGCCTTCGAGCACCAAGGCCGCGGCCTGGCCGCGCACCCGCACGAAGGTGGAACCGGCGTTGTCCTCCGGCGCTTCGTCGAGCTTGGGGTCCAAGCTCGAGATCTGGACGTCGTAGCGGTGGAGTCCCGGGCCGGGGGCCTCTTCTCGCAGACGCAGCACGTCTTCCCCTGCGCTGACCTTGGCGTTGCCTTTGCGAAGCAGCTCGCCGTCGCGGTACACGCGCACCTCCACCGGAGCGGGTGACGTGGAGGACGTCACGATGCGCATCTCCAGCGTCTCTTTCTCGCTGGCGCGACTCGGCATACGTACCGCGACCAAGCGCACGTCGGGCAGCTTGGCCTGATCCAGAGGCACCACGTCCACGGGAACGCCGGCGGCGACGGCGGCCGCCGCCGCCTCCACGGCGTCTCCGCGGGTGGAAACGCCGTCGGATAGCAGCACGATGCGCGCGGCGGCGTCCGAGGGCACTTCCGCCAGCGCTCGTCGGATGGCAGCGCCGATGTCGGTGCCGTCGCGGCCGAGCTCCACCTTCTGGGGAGCGGGCAGGCGGGTGCGCGGCCGCAGTGGGTCTTCGATCTGCGCCTCGGCGGCGAAGGCGATGGTGCCGATGCGATCGTCGTCGCGCATACCGAGCTCCGCGACCTGGAGCTCCGCTCGAATGCGCGAGTCGGCGTCCGGAACCAGATCGATGCTGCGACTGCGGTCGATGGCCACCAGGACCGCGAGGCGGTCGAGGGGCTTACCGATCTCGGTGCCGATGGTGGCCAGGGCGGCCGTGATGGCCGCCAGCGTCACCAGCAGCTCCGTGACGGTGCGGCGCAGGCGGCTCTGGCGCCCGGGGAGTCGCAGCAAGCGATGCGCGACGAAAGCGACGGCGATGGCGCAGGGCAGAGCGAGCAGTGGCCGTTCCAGCCGCAGATAACGCTCGGGGATCAGCCGAGTCCAGACCAAGGCCATGTACAGCGCCGGGATCGCTCCCAGGATGGAGGCCGCGAGCAACACCGGGCGCTTCGCGAGGCGCTCCTTTTGGATGGCCCAGGTCAGGTAGCTGAACCAGGCCACGCCGCCGAGCGCGCTGGCCACGATCGGGATGTAGCGTTGGACCTCCGGGCTCATGCCGCTCTCCGGGTCGGCAGCGGTGGACGCGTGTCCGCCGCCGAGGGGGCGCGCACCAAGGGCTTTCGAGTCAGCCACCAGACGTCGAACACCACGAACAACAACGCCAAGGCGGCGAGGAGCCAGGTCCAGTCGGTGTAGGCATCCGCTACGTCCGCGGCGGCGGCCACGTGGACTGGGCCATCGTCCTTCGCCAGCTCCTTCTCTCGCACGTCGCTTTCGAGGTCACTGGTGAGGTTCGCTGGGACCAGCACGCTTCCCGGCCGAGCGCCCTGCCAGCTCACGAAGTAGAAGCCGGCCCGGGCGACCTCCGGCACCACGGCCAGCCCAGCGCGCGCGACGACCTCCGACTTCTTTTCGTCGGGCCCCTCGACCTCGACCTTTTCGGCGCCGGGCGGCACACGCACACGCATCGGCGCGCCGGTTTGTGCGGGACCCGTGACGCCCCGAGCTCGATGGGTGCGGGCCAGCTCCACGATGTTGCGGATGAAGAGCACGAAGGAGGCTCGGAGCGGCCAGTTGCTCTCTCCGACGTCGAACGACACCAGGGTGCCGGTGCGGCCCGGGATGGAGATGTCGCTGACGAGGGTGCCCTCCCGGCTGCGTACCAGGGCGTCGGCGGGGCCTTCGGTCTCGATGTCGTGGGCTTCCGTGATCTGCACGCCATCCAGCGTGAGGAAGCGGAGTCGAGCATCGGCGTCCGCCCACGACGTGATCTGGGGGGTCTTCAGTGATTTGCCGACGACCGCGGTGCGACAGCGTCCCGGCGGCGGGTTGAGGATGAGGACGTCGCCACCCGGCAGGGCGGCGGGACAGGCGCCGTCGACGACCACCAGGGCGTCGGGAGCCACGCCCGCGCTGGGTAGCTCGGCCACGGTGGTTCCCGCCAAGTCGACGTCGGGGTCGGCGGACAGTGCGCGCTTCACCCACGGGTTACCGTCCCCCGGCGCCAGCACCACCGGGAGCCTTCGGCCCACGGGCACCCTGCCGAAAGCGCGGTCATCCGCGGCCAGGGCGTCGGGTGGGGAGACCTCGACGATGAGGCCCATGCCGCGATCGGCTGGGGCGGGTTCGAAGGTCAGCACCACCGGGGCCCGCTCCCCGGGCTTGAGCGTCACCTTGCGGGATGCGAGGGGCTCCTTCACGTTCCGCATTCGCAGGGTGACGAACACGTCCCGGGGCTGGGTCCCGTAGTGAGCCACCAGCGCGAAGGCCTGGACTTGGGGCTGCTTGCTCACGGGATCCCGGCCGTCCCGCACGTCGAGGCGGACCACCGCGGTGTTCTCCACCGGGGTGCCGACCTTTACTACGTCCAAGGGGACCGTGACGCCGAGGAGCGCCTTGGGATCCGCCAGGGCGCCATCAGTAATGACGACGATGCGCTTGTCGCCCGTGAGCTGGCGGAGGCGATCCGCCGCGATGGCGACGGCCCGGCCCAAATGCCCCTCCACGTCCTGCTCTCGGATGCGGTCCACGGCCGCTTCGAGGCGTCGAGCGTCGCGATCCAGGGGGGAGGCGATGTTGGCGTCGCTTCCGGCTTCCACCAGCATCGCGTCGGCTCCGGGACCCAGGGCTGCGATGACGTTCTTGGCCGCGGCACGCGCGGCCTCCATGCGCGTGGTGCCGTCTGCGGTCTTGGCGCCCATCGACGCGCTGGTGTCCACGATGATGGCCACGTGGTCCCCGATGATGGCGCCTCCTCGGGTGGCGGGGCGCGCCAGCGCCAGGGCGAGCAGGATCAGGGCCAGCGCCTGCAGCACGAGGGGTACCTGCATGATGAGCCGCTTGAAGGGGCTCTTCGCCATCAGATCCCGTTGTGCTTGCGCCCACAGCCAGGTGGAGGCCACCCGCAGCCGCTGCCGGCGCACCTTCAGTATGTAGAGGAGCACGAGCGGGACGAGCAGGCCGAGCAGCCATAGGCCCCCGGGGCTCTTGAGCTCGACGGGCATGCGGGGGGCAGCTTAGCTTGGATCCACCGTCAAGTCCCCGCCTGCGAAGGCCATCTTTGGCTGAGCTCCGCGTAGGCCCGGTCTCGGTCCTGGCGGATGTCCGCGAGCAGCGCCTCGACGGCCTCCACCCCCTTCGATTGGACGGTCTCGAGGTTGGTTCGCGCGATCACCACCCGAAGGTCCTCCGGCGCGCTCAAGGCCGCGTCGAGCGCTGCCAGATCCAACTGGCTCACGTCCACGAAGGCAGTGCCTTGCGATCGCCGTCCCCGCACGCGTTCGAGCACGCTGCGCCGCACCAGCTGAATGGTGGGGTCCGGCGTGCGCCGCAGAAACGGGATGAGGCGCTCTGGATCCGCCAGAACTGCCGGGGAATCCGGGTGAAAAGCGGCCATCGCGAAGGGGATTTCGCCGAGGGGATGGCGCTCGCCATCGCGCTCCCGAACGTGGCGCACGAAGCCTTCGAACGCCTTCTGAGCCAAGGCGAGGCGCGGGTAGATGGCGAGGATGATTTCGATCTCCGGACGCTGGTCGAGCTCCTCGATCAAGGCGAGCGTCGCGTCCAAGTCCGTGGCCTCGTGCGTGAGCACCACGCGTTCTGCCACGTGTCCCTCTTGGCGCGCGCGCTCGGCCCAGGGGCACAGCCCCAGTTGCTCCACGACCTCCACCGCGTAGCGTCGGTACACGCGCAACGCCTCGCGGGTGAGCGCCTCCTCGTAAGGGGTCATCGCTTGGAAGGTAGCAGGTCGAATGCAACAGCGTGCTTGACGAGAAGCATGGGTTTGAAAGAAATTGTGTTTCGACATTGCTCTTGGAGCTGTCACGAAGGGAATCAACTAATGGCAGTACGTAAGCGTAAAGCGAAGAAGGCAAAGGCTGCAGCGGCGCCCGAGGCGGCTCCCGCGGCCGAGGCCGCACCGAAGAAGAAGGCGAAGAAGAAGGCAAAGCGCAAGGCCAAGAAGAAGGCCGCTGCGGCTGCGCCCGCTGCGCCGAAGAAGAAGGCAAAGAAGAAGGCGAAGAAGAAGGCAAAGGCTGCCGCAGCTCCTGCGAAGCGCGCTGCCAAGAAGCGTCGTCGTCGCGCCAAGAAGGCGTGAGCCAAGGCGCGTTGAATCGAGAGCGTGTCGGCTATCTTGCCGGCACGCTCTCGCGCGTTTGTGGGCCGCGAAAACCCCTAAAAATCAGTCGATCGTGCGACCTACGAAGCGCCGCACGACGCCTTCGAGGGGCTCGTCCGTGGTGACGCGCAGGTAGCTCGCGCCGTGCTTCTTGGACCACGCGCGAAGCTCTTCGACGAGACCTGCGAATCGCATCACGTACGCTTCCACGGCCGACGCGTCCATGGTCACGTCCACCGTTGCGCCGGTCTCCGCGTCCACCAACGCGTAGTCGCCTTCGAAGTCCGGTTCGACCTCGCTGCGAGTCACGATCTGGATCAGGAATACGTCGTGACCTGCGGCCGCGGCGCGAGTGAGCGCGGCGGTCACGGGACCCGCGTCGAAGAAGTCGCTGAGCACCACGAGCATGCCGGGGCGGGTCGCCCGCTGGACGGTCTGGTCCACGGCCCGGGCCAGGTCCACGCTCCCCCCGGGGCTGGCACTCGTCAGGTCCCGGAGCAGCGCCGCGAGTCCTCCGCGACCTCGACGTGGCGTCGCGATGCGCGTGACCCCGACCGGGTCCGGACGCCCATCGTGACCCTGGGCGAGCAGCACCTGGGCGCGCTGGGACCCGGCGAGGGCCATGTAGCCCAAGGCCGCAGCCAGCCGTCGCGCGACCTCGCTCTTGGGAGGGTCACCGAAGTCCAAGGACGCCGACGAATCCACGAGCAGACGCACGATCACGTCTTCTTCCGCGCGAAACAGCTTGATCACCGGTTCGCCGGTGCGCGCGAAGGCGAGCCAGTCGACGCGACGCATGTCGTCACCCGCGACGTAGCCGCGGTGTTCCGAGAACTCCGCGGAGCCACCGCGGCGTCGCGCGGTGTGCTCGCCAGCGGCGCCAGAGCGCGCTCGGACCTCGAGTCGTCGCCGCAGCGCCTCCAGCTCCCGGACGAAGGCCGGGTCCAAAAGCTGATTGTCTTCAGCCATTTGCGGTCTCGACGGGAGGCTCCTCCTCGGATCGGAGCAGAGCCTCGACGCGCTCCAGGGAGCGCTCGTGGCTGGCGATCACCCGCCGCGATCGAACCCCGGCGGCCGCCATCAGGCCTGCACCCAAGAAGCCCCAGCCGGCGGCGCACACCGCCGCCGCCGTCAGCGCCAATTCACGCTCCGAGCCGCTCTTGCCAATCGCGTTCATGAGCACGAACACGTACGTGGGCGAGGGCGACGCCACGAGCAGTGCTTCGTCGCTCCCATCCGTGAGGATCCCGGCGATGGCCATCGCCAGCCACGGCCCCAACGTGGCCAGGAACAGGACCCCGACCAGGAGCACCCGGGGCACCGTCGCGCTCATGGAGCGGGCTCGGGTCCACGCCACGAAGCCGACGACGAAGACGAGGAAGGCGGCGGCGTAGAGGCCGAAGCTTACGACGCGGGTCGCGTCGTCACCGACGGAGCTGCCGCCCTTGCCCATCACGATCAGCACCCCGGCCACCAGCTGGATGCCGATGGCGCCCAGGCTCAGCATCAGCAAGAGGGAGCTGGCGCGCATCACCCCCGGGCCCAGATAGCGCCGCAGGCGCCCGACGCCGGTGCGATCCCAGTGAACCTGAACCCGCCGCGAGGGCCCCAGAGGCTCTCCCGCGAACACAAAAGCCACGAAGACGGCGAACAGGAACGTGACTCCCATGGACAGCGTGACGGCCGCCCACTCGTCGCTCGGAACCGCGAAGGCTGGGATCAGGCTGGCGAGGGCGAAGGCCGGCAGGCTCACCAGCGCCCAACGGCGGATGCCGGTGGAGCGGTCGTCGCTCATGCTGGCCATGTTGGCGACGGTGACCTCGTAGAAGAACCACGCCGGAATGGTCACGCACAGGAGCGGCGTCACCACCAGGAAAGCCACGTATTCCAGGCCGAAATCCGCGCGGGCGTAGGCCGTGGGGAGCCACACCGGCGGGCCCTTGGGCACTTGCGGCCAGAGCTCGTGGGCCGCGAAGGAAAGCGCCACGCCCCCCAGCAGGTACAAGAGCAACGACAGGGGAATGGCGACCAACAGAGTGACCACGATGGCCACCGCGGAGCTCGAGAACTGGCTGCTGATGCTCAGCCCGAAAGCGACCGAGAGGGCGCCCAACAGGAACAGCAGCGCGAAGGCGGTGATGACCTCCGTGGCCGTCACTCCGCCGAACAAGAAGGGCAGCACCCCGACGGGCGCCAGCATCACGATGTAGAGGGAGATGTAGCTGAGGGACGCCAAAAACTTCCCCCGAGCGATGGTCGGCGCCCCGAGCCCCGTCAGTAGCAGGGCCTCCCAGGTGCGGCCGCTGCGTTCGCTGGCGATGGTGCTCGCCGCGACCGCCGGCGCTACCCAGGTGACCACCGCGAAAGCCAGCGAGAAAAACACGTGGAACAGCACCACGCCGACCTTGGCCGGCTCCGTGCTGACCGAGGCCACGCCGCCGACCGAGCACATGAGCAGGGCCATGACGCCCGTGATCACCGCGAGGATGATGGGGGTGCGGCCGAGGCGGGCAGCCTGACGAAGCTCTCGCATCCACACCGGGTTCGGATCGTTCTGCATCCGCGAGATACCGATGCGAGCGCGATCGAAGCGGCGCGAGGAGGGGGGAGCCGCGGCTACCCCGGGTCGACCCGTCTGTGCGCTCATCCCAGCTCTCCTCGGGTGACCTCGAGGAAGATGCGCTCGAGCTCGTTGCGCTCGGGTTCCACGCCCACCACCCCCACGCCGTGGGCCACCAGGTGCCGCACGACGTCGGCGACGAAGCGCTCGTCCCCCGTGTAGTAGACGGAAAGCTGGCCGCCCGGGCCGGGCTCCACGCCCATCACGCCGGAGCCCCCCGCGATGAGCGGCATGACCGGGCGGGAATCGCCGAGCACGCGGAGCTTGAGGCGCTTGCGCGCCGCTCCGGGGATGGCCGCGCCTCCAGCGGTGATGCTGGGGGCGGCGGGGGCGGGCGCTGGAGTCTCGCTGCCGAGGGGCTGGGTCTTGGGGGCCTCTTCCTCGGCTGCCGTGGGCGGCACGAAAGTGCGCGACGGCGGCGGAGCGTTGGCAGCGTTCGGGTCGACGCCCACTGCCTCCGCCATGCGCTGGGCTTCCAGGCGCTCGGCGATCTCGCCGATGGGTCCCGCCACCACCAGACGCCCGCGCTCGAGGATGCCGATGGACGTGCACACGTCGGACAGCTCCGTGAGGATGTGGCTGGACAAGAAGATGGTCTTGCCGAGCTCGCGAAGCTCCAACAGGAGATCCCGGATCTCGATGCGGGCACGGGGGTCGAGGTCGCTGGCGGGCTCGTCCAGGATCAGCACCTTGGGGTCGTGCAGCAGGATGCGCGCCAGCCCCAAGCGTTGCTTCATGCCCTTGCTCAGGGCCGCGACCAATCGATGCTGCAGGTTTCCGAGGTCCGTGAGCTCGATCACGGCGTCCACCACGCCGATGTTCAAGACTCCGTAGGAATCTGCGAAGAATTCGAGATATTCGCGGACCGTGATGCGCTCGTACACGCCGGCGTGGTCCGGCATGTAGCCGATGATCTTGCGGACGTCGTCCGGATCCACGGCCACGTCGATGCCGTCGATCTCCACGCGGCCGGCCATGGGCTCGAGCAGCGTGGCCATGATGCGGATGGTCGTGGTCTTGCCGGCGCCGTTGGGCCCGATGAAGCCGAAGATCTCGCCGTGGCCGACCTCGAAGCTCACGTCTCGCAGCACGTCCATGTTGCCGTAGCGATGCCACAGGTGCCGCACGCGAATCGCCGGTGCGGGCACCACCTGGGGTGCGGGCACGAACAGGTCCGGAGCTGCAGTCACGGCACGCCTCCGTAGCCCACGACCCGCACCAGCACGCGGTCGATGTCCATTCTCAGGCCCGAGTCGCTGCTGCGGCCCTCGCCGCCTTCCAGCTGTGCGAGCACCACGGGGACGTCGTCGGGCCACCAGTCCGTGTCGTTGTCCGCCACGAAAGAGAGCGCCGTCCAGGCGGCGCCCGCGCCGCGGGCGGCGCTGTCGACCTTCTGGGAGAAGAGCGAGGCGTCCAGCTGATGCGAGCGACCGCCGCCGGCGGTGACCCGCACGCGCCCCAGCTTCTTGCCGAGCTTCTCGCCGGCGGTAGCGCGGACGCTGTCGCCGTCCGCGATACGGGGAAAGAAGTAGGCGTCGCCCGCGGGCACCTTCACCAGCACGGCGACGAGGTCGCGAGCGGCGCGGTTCTTCACTTCCACGTCGCCGCCCTTGTCGACGACGCTGATGCCGCCGCCGAGGCCCACGAAGCCGTCTTCCCTCACGACCACGGTTTGCCAGGGCTTGGACTGCAGCTGCTCGATCCGCGCGCCGTCGCGATCGACGACGATCACCCGCCCGGTGTCGTCGGTGGGACCGGCAACGTCCAAGACGCTGCCTCTCTCGGTGGCCCGCACCAGAAGCTCCCCCGCGCTGGAGGCGTAGAACCCACGGAAGCGCGTGATGGCTCCGCGCGGCATCCCCGCTCCAACCTCTATCATGGAGAGGTGGCGCACGCGTCCGACGAAACCCTTGGCTGCCGCGCCCAGAACCACGATCAACGCCATGGTGCCTCCCGCCCAGATGGGCAGGTGGCGGAGCGCGCGCAGCGGGTGCCCCTTCTTCGTGGCCAGATGGAAGTTCACGGGCCCAGCGAGGACGGCGTACCCGAGCAGAATCAGGAGCGCCACCACGATGGCCCAGCGCGCACCCTCGTTGGGGTCGAGCTCCTTGCGGACGTTGCGCACCTCTGGTTCGTCCAGCGGGACCCGGCCGTGGGGCAGGGCGACGGTGCTATCCCGCGTCCAGCTCTGCCGCACCAGGTCCAACACCTCGAGCTGCACCCACTCGTCGCTGGCCGCCTTCTCCGCGTTGGTGTCGAAGGCGAGCAGGTGTATCTCCCCGAGGCCGTAGCTGGCGCTGGCGCCCCAGGGGCTCGGACGCAGGTTGCCGCCGCGATAGCCGACGAGGCCAGTCACGGTCTCCTCGCTGGGTGCCAGCTCCTTGCCGACGATACGGCCTGCGCCGTAGCTGGGATACGAGCCGCTGCCGCTGGTGGATTCCTCCACGATGGTGAAGACCCGCTTGTTCTTCATCTCGGCGGCGGGGGCTGCCGTCGCGATCTCGCCGCCAACGAACGCCTTCAATGTCGCGTTCCGCAGGTCCTCCGGTCGCGTGATGACGACGCCCAGGGAGCCGCCGGACAGCACCCAGCTCGACAGCGCCTCGAGCTCCGGCCCCTTCAAGCGCGCGATCTGCTCGCTCTTGGCCAGCACCACCGTGGCCGCGGCGTAGCCCGCTGCGCGCTCGGGCAACACGGGCTCTCCCGTGGCGGCGTTGACCGCCGGGGTGGCCACCGTGAGCACCGGCGGGCCGTAGCCGCCTCGGGAATACGACGGGTAGCCCACGGGGACCTTCATGCCTCGGAGCCCGGCACCGACGCGACTGGACACGGACAGATCGAAAAGCAGCGGCTCCGGCGTGCGGGGCTCGCTGAGCTGCAGGTCCGCGAGCTCGGTGCCCGCGGTGTCCACGGCTCGCACCCGCAGCATTGGAGGCGTGCGGCTGAATCCGTGGGTGGGCAAGAGCACGGTGACCTTGCCCTTGCCTGCAACGGCAAAGGGCGCGCGCGTCAGCACCTTGGCTTCTTCCCGCGAGAACGACAGCTCCGCCGTCAGCTCGAGGTTTCCTTCGATCTGCGCGTCGGTGGTGTTGTCCACCCGCACGGAGACCGAAAACCACGCTGCGCCGGAGGGCACCGAGGGGCCGAGGACGGGCGCCGCTTCCAGCAGCAGACCCTTGTCGGCGGCGGCTGGGCGCCCCAAGAGGAGCAGACACGCGAGCGCGACGACGCCGAGGAACAAGCGCTGGAGCATCAGCCCCCTTGTACGGCCCGTTCCACGGTCTCGGGGCGGGTCGGTACGGTGCGCACGAGCTCCTCGACGACCTGGTCCGTGGTCACGCCGTCGGCTTCACCTTCGAAGCTGCGGATCAGACGGTGCCGGAGCACCGGGAGGGCGACGGCCTGGATGTCCGAGAACGCGACCTGGGCGCGGCCCTCCAAGAGCGCCATCGCCTTTGCTGCCAGCACGAGGCTCTGCCCTCCGCGCACGCCGGCGCCGTAGCGGATGGCGCGCTGCACCAGCTCGGGAGCGGTGCCGGCCTCCGGGGCGCTGGCGCTCACCAGACGGGAGGCGTAGCGCACCACGGGTTCCGCGATGGCCACGTCGCGGCACAGCGCTCGGAGCGCGAGCACGTCGTCCCGATGCAGCACCGATTGTGGCGCGCGTTGCTCGTGGCCCGTGGTTCGCGTGATGATTGCGACCATTTCGTCTTCCGAGGGGTTGGGTACGAGCACCTTCAGCAGAAAGCGGTCGAGCTGCGCTTCGGGCAGCGGATAGGTGCCCTCCATCTCGATGGGGTTTTCCGTGGCCAGCACGAAGAACGGCTCTTCCAACACGTGGCGCGTCCCCGCGATGGTCACCGCGTGCTCCTGCATCGCCTCGAGCAACGCGCTCTGGGTCTTGGGCGTGGCGCGGTTGATCTCGTCCGCCAGGATCACCTGGCCGAAGATCGGGCCCCGATGCAGCTCGAAGCGGCCGGTGGAGCCCCCGCTCGCGTCCATCACCAACACGTTGGTGCCCGTGACGTCGCTCGGCATCAGGTCGGGCGTGAACTGGATGCGAGAGAAACGGAGGTCGAGGCTCGAGGCGAGGGTTCGAACCAAGAGCGTCTTGCCCAGCCCCGGCGCGCCCTCCAAAAGAACGTGCCCACCGGCGATCAGGCCCCACAGGACCTGATCCACGACCGCGGTCTGACCCACGATGATGGTGGCGATGGCCTGGCGAAGCCGATCACTGGCCTCGCACGCTTGAGCAAGGCGTGCTGCGAAGGGATTGTCGGTCATGCGTGAAGCCGAGGCAGCCTACACCGCCCGGAGCGGCAATTCATCCGCTCAAGGCTGGAAATAGCGGCCCACCTGCTCGCGATACTCTTCCGGGACTTCCGAGTGCTCCACACCGCCGACCTGGTCCGGGCCGGCCGCGCCCAGGGCACCGGTGCCTGCCTGGTTCGCCGTCTCGCCGGCGCGCGCCGGCGCACGACCTTGGGTGGCGCCGTGCATCGGCGCGCCGGGGTTGATCTTGGCTTGCGCCTTGGAGCGGAGCTCCTTGGCGCGAAGCTCTTCGGTCTTGCCGTCGTGCTTGCCAACGCCCTTGTCGTGTTTGCTTCCGGGACCGCCCTTGCCGTCACCGTCGCTCTTGCCGCCGGGCTTGCCGCCGTTCTGCTCGCCGGGTGCGCCCGGACCGGGGGTGGGCATGGGCACCATGCCACCGAGACCCTTCTCGGCTTCGGCGCCGCCCCGATCCGCGTCGTCCAGGCCCTTCTCCCGGTTTGCGTCGCCGCTCGGGTCCTGTTTGGCGAGCTCCTTGAGCTGCTGCTCGAGCTCTTTCTGGCCCTGAGGGCTGCCCAGGCGCTTGGCCAGCTCCTCGAGCTGCTCTTTGGTCATCGGGTTCGCGCCGGCGCCGTCTTTCTGTTGCTTCTCGATCTGCTTCTTCAGGTTCTCCGCCAGCTTCTTGCGCTCTTCGTCGCTCAAACCTTCGAGCGCTTTCTCCAGCGACTCTGCCAGTCGCTTCTGCGCTTCCGGGCTGCCGGACTGGCCGAACTCTTCCAGGTCTTCCTGGGCTTCCTTGCTCAGTTTGCCCTGGCTCTGGAGCTGCTTGGCGAGCTCCCGCAGCGCCTCGCCTTTGCTCTCGCGCTCCTCGAACTTCTTCTTCTGTTCTTCGAGGGACTTGGCGAGGCCCTCTGCCCCCTTCTCGCGCGCCGCTTTCTCGGCCTCCTCCAGAGCCTTCTTGGCTTCTTCGCGGGACTCCTTCTCCGCGAGGTTCGCGAGCTTTTGCATCTCGCGATCGAACTGCACCAGATCTCCGTTGCCGAGCGCCTTGGCGGCGTCCTTCGTCAGCGGGTTCTTGGCCAGCTTGCCCACGGCCGCTTCGAGACCGGGACGGTTCTTGGAGTCCGAGAAGCGCTGTCGCTCTGCTGCCACCGCGTCCCGGAGCTTTGCGATCTTGGCCTGGGCTTCGCGCTTCTCCATGCCCTTGGCGAGCTGCTCGCGTAGCTTCTTCGCGTCGCGAGCGATGTCCTCGAGCCGCTCTTTCTGAGCTGCGTCACGAGGATCCAGGTTCGCCAGGGCCTCGATCTTGTCGAGTCCTTGGAGATTCGCGATCTGCACCATCTCCGCGCCCGGCGGCGGTGGCGGCGCCGGTGGCGTGGGCGGCAGGGGGATCAAGGATAGCCACGCTACGGCGGCGCCTGCGACGGGACCGAGTCCGTGGAGCGGCTCGAGCACTCGCGGTCGAAGTCGCTTCGGATCTCCGTCCGCCAGCGCCTTGGCTGCGTCGCGCACCACCACCTCGCGGGCGAGGTCCGCGCGTTCCGCCTGTCCCCGGAGCTCGACGGCGGTGCTGATTGCCTCACTCGAGCCAAGGCGCGCATCCAGATACAGAGCCACGTCGGAGTCGGTCCAACGGCGGCGAAACGCGATCAGCGCCGCGACGCCCATGCCGACGACACCGGCGACGGCCGCCCAGGGGCGCAAATGCCCCAGGCGCTGCCACCAGAAGGCGAGGGCGATGGCGGCTCCCAACGCCAGCCCCAGCGCCAGCCCCGTCAGGACCCGACGCAGCAGCAGGCGGCGCCGGACTCGACCGGCCCAACGCTCGAATCCGCGATGAAAGTGCCCAGGGTCTTGCTCGCTCTGGCTGGCCATTGGTCGTCGACACCCTTGATACGCGCGAGGCATCGGAACGATGCCTGCGTTCTGCCCAATAGTAGTGCAAGGTAGGCAGGGCGGCGACAGGCCC
The DNA here is from genome assembly GCA_020633235.1 of Polyangiaceae bacterium. Lineage (NCBI taxonomy): Bacteria > Pseudomonadati > Myxococcota > Polyangiales > Polyangiaceae > Polyangiaceae bacterium. The sequence goes on from JACKEA010000001.1 coordinate 1,684,747, forward strand.
TTGAAATTCCGTGCGCACTCGCCGAAGGCGCCTTAAGCTCCAGAAATGCCGCGAGTTCTCGTGATCGAGGACTACCCTCCGCTGGCCAAGGTGCTGGCCATTGCGCTCCGCCGCGCGGGCTTCGAAGCGGTGCGCGTGGGGAGCCTCACGCGGGCGCGGCACGTGGAGGGCATCTTCGACGCCGCCATCGCGGACATCGATCTACCGGACGGTTCAGGGGTGGAAGTGGTTCGCGACCTCCGGTCGTCGGGCCGCGTCGGTGTGGTGGTGTTCTACACGGCCAACCAGGACGACGCCGACCGCGAAGCGGCCCTCGCGATCGGGCCCATCATCGAGAAGGACCGCCCTGCTGACGAAGTCGTGGACGTGGTGATCGACGAGCTCGAAGTGCGGGAAGATCTGGCACGCGCGGTGGGTGCACCCGATCCCGTGAGGCCCACGCAACGCTCGGGAACGCGGCGCCGGATTCGCTGACGCAGTTCCATGTGAGGGGAAAAGCCTCTACGCTCGCGCGGCGTGGACAACGACAAGATCACCGTTCCTCAGATCCGCGGCCGCAAGAACAGCGGTCCGAAGATCGCGATGCTCACGGCCTACGATGCCACCTTCGCTCGTCTGCTGGACGAGGGAGGCGCGGACGTCTTGCTCGTGGGTGATACGCTGGGCATGGTGGTTCAAGGCTTGCCGACCACGCTGCCCGTGACGGTGGACGAGATCTGCTACCACGGCCGCGCGGTGGCCCGTGCCGCGCGCCGCGCGCACATCGTGGGCGACATGCCGTTCATGTCCTTCCAGGTGTCGAGCGAGAAAGCGCTCGAAGCCGCGGGTCACATGATGAAGACCGGGGGTTTCGAGGCCATCAAGCTCGAAGGCGGGCAGACGGTGGCGGAGCACGTGCGCCGCATCGTGGACGCCGGCATTCCGGTGATGGGCCACGTGGGGCTCACGCCCCAGTCCGTGCATGCGATGGGTGGGTTTCGGGTCCAGGGTCGCAAGGAGGAAGCGGCGAATCGCGTGGTCGAGGACGCCAAGGCCTTGGAGCAAGCCGGCGTCTATTCCATCGTGCTGGAGGGGTTGCCGGCGGATCTCGGTCGCCGGATCACCGAGACCGTGGGGGTACCGACCATCGGCATCGGCGCCGGCCCCCACTGTGACGGTCAGGTCTTGGTCTGCTACGACTTCTTGGGCATGTACCGCGCCCTCAAGCCCAAGTTCGTCAAGCGCTTCGACGAGCTGGGGGAGCGCGTGGTGGACGCCACCCGCCGCTATGTGGACGAAGTGCAAGGTGGCGCATTTCCCAGCGCCGAGCACAGCTACGGCATGAAGGAACCGGGCGGTGCACCCACCGCAGCGGAAGCAGTGGTGGAGTCCGCGCCCCCGGTATACGGTCCCAAAGAGGGCTGATGGTGCAGGTCGTTCATACCGTCGCGGAGCTCCGGACGGCGTGTGACGCAGTGCGGGCGAAGGGCGGCCGCGTGGGCCTGGTTCCCACCATGGGGGCGCTGCACGAAGGGCACGTGGCGTTGGTCGAGCAGGCCGCTCGCCGGACGAGCCAGGTGGTGGTCACCGTGTTCGTCAATCCCACGCAGTTCGGTCCCAACGAGGACTTCGACAAGTATCCACGCACCCTCGATGCCGACGTGGCAGCGTCGGCGGCCGCAGGTGCGTCTCTCGTCTTCGCTCCCGCCATCACGGAAATGTATCCCCCCGGAGAGCGCACTCGGGTGATCGTCTCCGGACTCACCGAGCACCTGTGCGGCCGCTCTCGCCCCGGGCATTTCGAGGGCGTGGCGACCGTGGTCACCAAGCTGTTTGCAGCCGTCGGGCCCTGCGTCGCGGTGTTCGGCCGCAAGGACTACCAGCAGCTGAAGGTCATCGAGCGCATGGCTCGGGACCTACTCTTGCCCGTGGAAATCGTCGGCCATCCGACCGTGCGTGAGGCCGATGGCCTCGCGAAGAGCTCCCGCAACGCCTACCTCTCCAAGGAAGATCGCGAGCGAGCGCGAGCGATCCCGCAGGCCTTGGCCCACGCGGTGCAGCGTTTCGGAGCGGGCGAGCGTCGCTCCAGCGCCATTGGCGAGGACGTGCGGGCGCGTCTGACGCAGGCAGGCCTGCGGATCGACTACGTGACGCTCGCGGACCCCGAAACCATCGCCCCCATCGAAGGCGCCAGCGAGGCGCGCGCGCTGTTGGCCGTCGCGGCCTTCGCCGGCGCTACCCGCCTGATCGACAACGTGGTGCTGGGGGAGGATCCTGCCCCCGTGGGGGTGTCGTGAACGAGGTGAAGCATCCCGCTCAGGCTCTGTCGTCGCGGCGGGGTCGGTTCATCGTGGTGGAGGGCATCGACGGCGCCGGGACGACGACCCACAGCAAGCGCTTGTCGAAGGAGCTCCGACGGCGTGGCCACGACGTGCGTCTCACCTGTGAGCCGACCGCCGGCCCCATCGGTGGGCTCATTCGTCAGGTGCTCCAGCGCCGCTTGTTCGTACCGGACGCGACCGGGCCACGGGCGTTCGCGTGGTCCACGATGGCGCTCTTGTTCGCTGCGGATCGTCTCGACCACCTCGACAGCATGATCATCCCGGCGCTCCGGGAAGGGGCCATCGTGATCAGCGATCGCTACGATCTGTCGAGCCTCGCCTACCAGTCCGTGACAGCGCCGGGAGGCCCCGAGGTCGTGCCCTGGATCCGCGAGCTCAACAAGCGGGCGCTACGTCCGGATCTCACCGTCGTGATCGACGTGCCCGCGGAGATCGCTGCCGAGCGTCGGGGCAACCGCGGCGGGAGCGAGGAGCTGTTCGAGAACATGGAAATCCAGCGCCGCCTCGCTACCGTGTACGCCGAGGCCGAGGAGCTGATCCCCGAGGACCGCGTGGTCCACATCTCCGGCGTGGGCAGCGTGGAAGAGGTCGGCGAGCGCCTGGTGGCCGCCGTCGACGCCGGCTGAAGGGTCTTTCTGGTCCGCCGCGGAAACGCCGCGGCGCGACGGGCTTCGCGCCGGACCAAAAAAACTTCGGGCCTGGAGTCGTTGGGCTTCAAATTTTTGCCCGTGTGGGGCGCCCGGCCCATAGTCCAGGCCCTGATGAGACTCGCGTTCTGTGTGCTTTCGGGTTTGCTGCTCGTGGCGTGCGGCGGCTCCAACAACGAAGCCGACTATCCGCTGCCGGATCCGCCGGGGGAGCCGGTGGCGCAGTCCCCGGCGCCGCGCGGGTCGCTGTGGCGCAGAGACGTGGTCCACACCGTGGACCAAGGGCTCGGACGCTTTTTGCAGAAGGTGGAGCTCGAACCGAGCCTGGACGCCGGCAAGTTCCGTGGCTTCCGCATCGTGGAGCTCCGGCCCGAAGGCTTCTGGCGGGGCGTGGACCTGGCCCCCGGCGACGTCGTGATGCGCGTGAACGGCATGCCCATCGAGCGCGAGATGCAGGCGTACTCCGCGTTTCAGTCTCTGAAGACGGCAGACGAGCTTCGTGTCGACTACCTGCGCGGTGGCGTTCGGAAGCAGCTCGTGTATCGCATCGTCGAGCACGGCAAGGACGCCGGCTAGACGGGCCCTGGGTCCCTCAGCTGAAATCGCGCGATCGCGTCCATCAACGACGCGAAGCGCTGGCGGGTGAAGTGCGCGCCGCTGGTCATCCAGTCCAGATGAACGCGCGGCCGCTCGTCGTCCGAGAAGTGTCCGAGGACGTCGAGGTGGTCACCCTCGCCGCACCACAGTAGCTCGCCCCACAGCCCGCTGAGAGTGGGTACCACGCCGTCGTTGCTGCGCTCGCTGACCTCGTGCTGGATGCCGGAACGGAGCATGGCGAGCTCTTCGGTGCTGGGCGTGGCGTAGGGATACATCTCCGGTGCCTGCGCCGTGAATTGGTACAGCGTCGAGTACATGGCCGCCGTGGCTGCCGCGTACGGGGAGCGGATGCGCCGCGCAAAGCGCATCGCCTTGGGAGGCGGAGCCGAGGTGACCACGCAGCCGTAGCGCACGCGGGCGTCGTCTTCCGCCGCCGCGTTGAACAGGTCCATCGCCTCCGGCATGATCTGCACCACGCCGCCCTGGTCCACGCGCACCTTGCTCAGGAACTGGACGATCTCCTCGCGCCCGTCGCGCTCCACGAAGCGCAGCACCAGCTCGGTGCCGCGGCTGAGCAGCCGCGTGTCCGCGGACAGGAGCTGCTCCGCGCCGCCGAGCCCGGCGAGGAGCTTGGCGAACACCGCAAGCGAAGGCTCACCGACGGTGAGGGAGACCACCGTGAGCAGACTCAAGGCGTAGAGTACGCGGGTGCCGCTGACCGTCGCGAAGTAGCCCGCGAGGGGCGTGCCATAGTGCGGCGTGGAGAGGGTCACGGCGCTCTGGACGCGATGCCGCCAGCTGAGACGCTCCGGATCGTCGGTCTTCAGGTCGGTGGTGGGGGAGAGCAGCAAACGGATGTCGAGGCCACCCGTGGAGTGGCCGACTAGATGGATGGGTCCGTCGTCCGCCCCCGCGCTCTTCTGGATGGCCTTGGCCAGCATCCGCGCGCGAAACCTGAGGGACGACGTGGGAGGGGTCGGGACCACCAGGGTCTCCACCCGCTGGCCCGCGTCGGCGAAGCGCCACTCGAGGGCTTCGCGGACGTGGTGGAAGTAGTCGTAGCCGGCGAGGCGTCCGAAGCCGAACATGCCGGGAACGAAGTAGATGCGCGCGACCATGTCACTTTGCCGGGGAGAGCCACGCCTTCGGGAGGATCTCCACCGAGAAGAGCCATAGTACCAGGATCGCCAGCGGCACCAGGTAGCGGAGCGACAGCAGCCACACTTGGTACAGCCCGGCGAAGCGCGAGCCGCGCTTGAACTCGTCCGCTCGCTCGGCTTCGGGCATCACCCAGCCGACGAACAAGGCGATGAACAGACCCCCGAGCGGCAGGAGCCAGTTGGACGCCAGGTAGTCCACGGTGTCGAAGAAGTTCTTGCCGAACAGAGACTCCCACTTCTTGAACATCTGGGCCCCACCGGAGAGGGCCGACGGGATGCCGAACACGAAGATGGCACCTCCAGACACCAGCACCGCTCGGCGCCGGGACCAGCCGAGCTGATCGATGATCGTGGACGCCACCACCTCGAGCAAGGAGATGGCCGAGGTGAGGGCCGCGAAGAAAAGCAGCGCGAAGAACACGATGGTGAGCAGCATGCCGCCGCGCATCTGACTGAACGCGATGGGCATGCTCTTGAATACCAGCCCGGGGCCGGCTTCCGGCGCCATGCCGAAGCTGAAGATGATGGGGAACAGCACCATGCAGGCGACCAGAGCCACCGCCGTGTCCAGCACGCTCACCAACAGCGACGCAGTGACCAGATCCGTGTCCTTCGACAGATAGCTGCCGTAGGTGAGCATGGCGCCCATGCCCAAGCTGAGGGTGAAGAACGAGTGTCCCAGCGCTTCCAGCACGCCGGCGGGATGCAGCTTGTCGGCGTGGGGCGAGAACAAGAACGAGAGCGCCTTGGAGAAGCCGGGTTGAAACGCGGCGTCCACCAACAGCACCAGGAGCATCGCGAACAGCGCCGGCATCAGCACCCGCGACCAAGCTTCGATGCCCTTCTGCACGCCGCCCACCACGATGGCGATGGTCGTGAGCATGAACAGGAAGTGCCAGAACAGGTTGATGTCTCCGGCGCCGTACAGGGTTCCGAAAGCCTGGCCTATCTGGTCGGGGTTCTTGCCGACGAAGAAGCGATTGATGCCCATCAGGGCGTAGTTCATGGTCCAGCCGGCGACCACGCTGTAGTAGCTGAGGATCACGAAGCCGCTCACCACGCCCATCCAGCCGACCATGCGCCAGGCGGTGCCTTCGCCTGCGATCTTGCCGAAGGCGCCCACGGGCGAACGCTGCGCCCGGCGGCCGATGATCACCTCGGCGATCATCACCGGCAGCCCGATGAGGGCGACGCAGCCGAGGTAGATCAGCACGAACAGCCCGCCACCGTTTTCTCCGGTGATGTACGGGAACTTCCAGACGTTGCCCAGGCCGACGGCCGAGCCTGCGGCGGCCAACACGAAACCGAGGCGGCTTGCCCACTGGCCGCGCGACGCTGATTCCTCCGTAGTCACGCCGTCGACCATAGGCGATGGGGGCGTGAGCGAACAGGTTTCAGCGCATCATCGGCTCGGCGATGTCGGTGACGCCGCCGGGGAGCGGGCTTTCCTCGCGGCGCAGGGCGACACTCAGCACCGGCTCCGGGTCGCGCGCCGTCTTGCTGGTGCTGATCAACGCGAACACGAAACGATGACGCTGGTCCGGCTTCTTGGCTGTGATGGCTGCGCCGAGCTGCAGCGTGCTGGTGGTTTCTCCATGGATGCGCAGGGCAGCCACGACCAGGCCGCAGCCGCTGGCGGTGAAGCTGGGGCCGGAGCTGGTGATGGTTCCGACGGAGCGAGCCACGACGTAGAGCGCGTCTCCGTGGGCGTAGGCGTAGACTTCCAGATCCTTGCCGGCGCGCCCGATGGGCGTCAGTGGAACCAGGTGTCGAGCGAGGCGTCGGACTCCTCTCGTGCGCGTGTCGACGGCCAAGTCGAGCACCTCCAAGCTGGTGCGCTTTTCCCGCTCGACCAGCCGTTCCGCCCGCACCGGGAGCACCGCGGCGAGGGGCAGCTCCAGCGTGGAGGCGCTGCCCGTGGAGGCACTGGTGCTCAAGCAGCGGCGACCTGCCGCGCGCAGGGACAAAAAGCCCGGATCCCGCTGAGCCGACGGGAGATCCTGCTGGTAGCTCCGCCCTTGCGCCACGTCGATGCCGTCGACGTGCTCCGATGCGCCGACGTTTTCGGGCATGCTGGCCGGCGGCGGCGGTCGCGTGGCGCGCGCGATGGACGAAACACGAGGTCGCGCTGCGAGCGCCGAGCTGGCACACAGCAGGGCGAGCACGACGGCGCGGGCGCGCATCACAGCGTCCGCAAGTAGGCGGCCAGGGCGGCCAGGTCGCGCTTGGACAGCTGCTTGGTGTGTCCCATTTTGCCGTCGGAGCCACGCAAGAGCTCCTCCAAGCTGGCATAGCGACCGTCGTGGAAGTAGGGCGCCGTGCCGGCGATGAACTTGAGCGACGGCGTGTCGAAATGCGGATCCCGATCCGCGCTCACGCGGCTCTTCACGTCGTGGGTCTTGCCGTCCATGTACAGATCGCTACCGCGATGGCAACCGGCGCAGCCGGTCTCCTTGGCCAAAAACAGGTCGCGACCGCGCTTCACCAGCGCGGGGTCTTCGTCCGTGAGCCGCGGCGGCGGTTCCAGAGTGGCGAGGTAGGCGAGAATGGCGTCCATCTCGCGCCGCTCGAGGCCGCTGCCTCCCAGACGCTGGAAGGTGTGGCCGAGGTGCGCCTCGATGTCCGCGCCCTTGCCGTCCCAGCCGAAGGGTGCGGTTTGTCCCAGTCGGCCGGCGAGCATCGGAGTCTGCCGTGGGCCGTTGGGGGTGGCCCAGGTGATCGAGTCGTCACGGCCTTCTGGATGGCAGCTGGCGCAGGCGCGCCCATCGCGCGAGATCCGGAAGTCTCCCGTGGAATGGAACAGGCGGCGGCCGAGGGCCACGTCGCCCTTGGTCAGCGTGGCCGATTTCGAGAGCGCGAGCTGAGTGACGCTCGAGGCTGCGATGTCATCCGGCGTCCGCATGGGAGCAGCGCCCAGCGCCACGATGCTCACGCGACCGTCGAACTGACCCCACACCACCGCGCGCTGCTTGTCCACGTCCACGGCGAGGCCGAGCGGTCCCGCCGCCACGGGCCAGCGCCGAAGCTCGGCGCGCCGCGGATCCGCCGAGCTCGCGTCGTACTCCACCAGCGCGTCGATACCGAGGCAGGTCACCAGCAGGTGTCCGCTCTTTTCGTTCATCGCTGCGGCCCGGGGCAACAGGCACTCGGGGCGCGCGCGTGCTCCAGGAACCACCGTGGCGGGTGACTCGCGGTTGTCGATCGAGCTCGTCAGCGTGCGCTCCGCGCTCTCGTCGATCACCGCGATGCTGGCGACCTCCGCGTTGGAGAAGCCGTCGCCGTAGCCTTGGGTTTGCTCGGAGGGGTTGCCGGGCTCGACCAGCACCTGGGGCGCGAGGATGCGCCCACCGGGATCCACGGACTTGGCGAGAGCATAGCCTTGGCAGCCGATGCGTGCCGCGTCCCCCGAGCTGCGCTTGCCCAAGAAGCCGAACAGCACCGAGTGCTTGCCCTGCGGGTTGTCCCCCACCAGCACCTCGCGCACCTTGCCGCCAGCGAGGGGGACCACGCTCAATCGCCCACCGACGGCATGCGACACGAAGGCGCGCTTGCCGTCGTCGCTGAGCACCACCGAGCGCGGCTCGCGCGGAACGCTCGTGCTCTTCTTGCGCTTCATGCTGCTCGCGTCGAGCTCCGTGAGCGCGTGACCCCAGCCGCTGGTGACCACCACGGTGGAGCGGTTCGGCGTGAGCGCCATGGCGATGGGCTCCGCCGGGAGATCCACTTGGCAACGATCGTCGAGGGGCTTGTCCCGGTTCGTGGCGGGCTCGAACACCTGTACTCGCGAACGACTGCGCAGGGTGACGAGCACGCGTCCGTCCGGCAAAACCAGCACCTCGCCCGGCTTGCCGGCGAGGCGCGTGGTGGCCAGCTCCTTGCCCGCGTCCACGTCCACGGTGCGCAGCGTGTCGTCGTCCGCGTTGGCGATGTAGGCCAAGGTGCGCTTGCCGTCTCGCGCCAGCGCCACCATCGAGCTCTGGCGGCTCAAGGGCTGCGGTCCGCGATCGGCCCGCACCCGCTCACAGCCCACTTTCTTCGGAGCTTTTGCCTCGCCCTGGGGCGTGGTGCCGCAGGCGGCCAGGGTCACGAGCGAAAGCAGACAGGCGCCACTGAGTCGGTGCATCGAAATATTCCCTCGCGTCAATTACGCCCCAACGCGCGAGGCTCTTCCCGACTTACAGGTTTTGTCGGGGCGGCGCGAAAGCGGCGAGGTCGCTCACGTCGGTGTTGGCATCGGCGCTGGGCGCCGCCCGCGTGGGGAAACGCAGCATCACGCGGCCGCCGCGCTCCACCAAGCTCTCCCCCACGAAGCCGTGGACGCCGCCGGCGCGGTGCAGCGCCGCGAGGGCCTCGAAGAGCTCGCGGCGCTCGTCGTCGGACAGCTCGCGGGACAGCGGCGTCGCGTCCAGCGCTTCGACCCACAGCGTCTGTTCGTCCGCGTGCAGCGCCAATACGGCGGCCAGGTTCGGATGATCCGCACGTGCGAAGGCGAGCGCGCGTTCCATCGTGGTGTCGTCCGCGGCGAGCACGAGCACGGTGCGACCGAGCAGCACGTCGCGAAAGCGTTCGTCACCCAGGGGCTCGAGACGCACGCTGTCGTGGGACTTCTCGGGACGCGGGCGGGCGGGCGTTGCCCGCGCAGCGGGCACCGCCCGCGGCCAGCTCGCGCTGCGCAGCAGCGCCAGGGCCGCCTCGGCGTCGGCTGGTCGCTCCGCTTCCGGAGCGACCAGCCGCTCCGCGATGGAGCGGTGCTCCGGACCCAGCTCGTCGGACAAGAACGAAAGGCCGGCCCCCGGCGGCGCGCCGGTGAGCGCATGCCACAGGAGCGCGCCGGCGCCGTAGATGTCACTCGCGATGTTGGCGGCCTCGCCGGCGCGCTGCTCCGGCGCCATGTACGCCAGAGTTCCGATGATGCCGGCCGTCACCGTGGCGGCCGAGTCGCTGACGTGCGCGGTGCCGAAATCCGCGAGGTACGCCGCGCCCGCTTCGTCGAACAGCACGTTCGCCGGTTTGATGTCGCGGTGCAGGATGCCGCGCCGGTGCGCCGCGGAGAGCGCGCCCAGCACGGCCTGGGTGATCTCCACGGCGCGGGCGGGGGAGAGCGGCTCGGCGGCGAGCTTGTCCGCCAGCGAGCCGCCGCCCATCCACGCCAGCACCACGGCGGGGCCCTCCGCGAGGAACGCCCGGAGCGGTACGATGGCGGGGTGCCGCAGCTTGCCGAGCGCCACCGCCTCGCGCTCGAAGCGGCGCAGGGCGTCGCGTCCGGACTCCTTCAGCGTGGAGGCGGCGAAGATCTTCAGCGCGACGTTCTCTCCCGTGATGCGATCCCGCGCCTCGAGCACCCGCGCCGTGGGAGTGCGCGCGACGTCGCGCAGCACGACGTAGCGGCCGAACAAGATCGTTTCCGGCGTGACGGCGGGTGCGCGCTCGCTCACCGGCGCCGCGCGGGTGTCCGCCGTGGGATCGATGCCCAGCGCGGCGAGCTCTTCGTCCACTTGCCGTACGGCCTCCGACAGGGCCAGCGCTTCCAAGCTGCGTCGGAGCCAGAGCAGCGCTTCGCTCCGCTCCGGCGCATCTTTCGGAACTTGCTGCAGCGTGCGCACCGCCGCTTGGTGGCGACCGTGGCGCGCGAGCAGCGCGCCGAGCTCCACGCGCGCGCGGTGACAGCGCGCATCGCGCGCCAGCGCTGCCTCCAGGCAGCGCGCCGCGCTGCGCGCGTCGTCCGCGCGCTCGAAGCACGCCGCCGCTTCGAGCAGCGCGCCCGCGGCTTCGTAATCCTCGCCGGCACCCGCGGCGTCGCCGGCTTGCTCCCGGAGCAAGCCGGCGGCCCGCGGGCGCCTGGCCGCGCGGGCGGCGGCCGCCGCCCGCGCTACCTCGTCCGCATGGCCGAGCAGCGCTTCCGCCACGCGTCGGATCACGTCCTCGTCATCACTGCGCGCCGCGAGCTCGAAAGCCCGCACCCGTTCGTCCGCTGCGAGCGCTGACCGCGCCGCCCCGACAAAAATACAAGCGCGTTCGTAGAGGCGGGAGGCTTCCGCGTGCGCCCCCAGCTGCTCCGCCAACTGGGCGGCTTCCTCCAATTGGTCGGCGCGCTCGAGCTCGGCGACCCGCTCGAGGGTCACGGCGTGAAGGACACGTTCGCCGCCACCTCGAAGTCGAAGCGCAGCTCGCCGAGATCCACGTCTCCGGCGGAAAACTCGCTGGTGCGGACTCGGTGCAGGGACAGACGCCCGCTGCCGGGTACATCGAAGGTGCCCACCGGAACCGTGCCCGCGCCGGTGTCGTCCCGGAAGCTGCACACGGCCAGAGCGGCGCCGTCCGAGCTCGTGAGCTCCACCACGACCACGTCACCCGGCGCGCCGACGGACCAGGTGAGATCCACCGGCGCCGCCAGCGAGATGTCCGACACCTCCGCCAGCGGCAAACCCCCGAGGGTGACGGCTTCGAGCTCCGGCGGCGCTTGGCGCGAGATGGTGAGGGCGCCGGTCTCGCCGATGCCCGTGGCACGCACCGTGTACGGCTCGTCGGCGGGGAGCGGATCCGAAGACAGATCTCGCGTGGTGTACACGACGCCGCTCACCAGATCCGTGACCGTCGGGAATGCGTGCGGCGCCAGTGACGTTTCGCTGCCATTGGCAGTGACCACCACGTCCCCGGCTTCCACCAGCTCCACGCGTCCGAGGGACGACAGGGGAGGCGACGTCGGCCGCGTCTGAGCGCTGCGACACTGACCGACGGGCGGACGGCCGCGGCGAAGACCGACCACCTCGAGCAACGCGTTCGCGTCCGCCTCGGCGGGGATACGAACGAAGCTGGCGACGGCACCTGCGCGCTCTGCACCATCCACCGTCTTGCTGCGCTCGACGCTCACCAGCGCGTGCGTGCTTCCGGTGTCGGCATCCGTGGTGTAGTGCTCGAGCTCGGCGGAGCAGCCCATGGCGAGCAGCCCGACCGCGCACAGGCACACGCCGAGGCGCCCCTGGTGCAAAGCATTCACGCCTCCAATGTTAGGAGCGCCCCGCGGGTGAGGCAAGCGCCCTAATCCCGGCTGGCTTACGTAAGCCCCGGAAAACGGTCGACAATCCGCTGAGACTCGAACCAGATTTCAGAACCGGGCGACCAGCGCCCCGGCCGGGGCCAGGGTGAACGCCTCGAGATCCGCCACCCGATGGTTGTTGCCGGTGGGGCTCGGGATGTCGATGGAGCCGTCTCCCCGGGTGTAGCCGGCCCCGAGCTCCACGATCACGAACAGCGGCGAAACCCCCACCGCCAGCCCCGCCAGCGCGCTCGCGGTCCAGTGGCTGGCGTCCAGGTCCGCCTCTCGAATGTCGTCGGGGGAGGCGTAGATGCCGAGCTTCACGGTGCCGAAGGCGCGCTCGTAGCTGCCCCGCACGCCCCCGTACACCTGGAACAGGGAGGCGGAGCTGCGCCAGCCGATCAAGATGGGCACGTCCGCACCCCACCCCGTGACGGAGCTGGCGTCCAGGCCCGGGACCGTCTTTTGGGTGCCGTCGGTGGTGTCGCGCAGCAGCAGGCCGCTGCCACCGATGCCAATACTCACGGCGAGCTCACGGTTTTGCCACGCGTGACGTCCATCCAAGCGCACGCTGCGCCCAGTGAAGGTGACCCCCGCGTCGCTGTCGAAGCCCACCCCCGCCCGCGCCCCCACCCAGGGCGCCAAGCCGGGGCTGGTGAGGACCTGAGCGATGGCACCTTCGACGAAACGCGTCTCGTCCTCCGGCCGCGCGATGCCTCCCTGCTGTGCGGTGACGCGCTTGGCTTCGTCGATGCGATCGCGTCCGTCGCCGAGCACGAACTGATTGCTCACGCCGGCGCCCATGGTGACCTCTTCCACGTTCAGCGGATGGGCAGGGTGCAGCAAGGGAGCGCCGCCGCCGCAACCAGCGGCAAGGGAAACCCAACACAGGAACAGAGCTCGGCGAGCCACGTGCATCGACCCTATCACTTGCGGAAACGGGACGGGAATTCGCCGGACTGGATGCGCCCCGCGAGCTCCTGATCGTGGGGGTAGAGCCGCAGCGCTCGGGCGGCCAGGGTGTCTTCCGTCTCCAGATGCCGGGGGTCGGGCAGGCAGCACTTCACCGGACACACGGCCTGACAGGCCTCGTGGTCGAAATAGCCCACGCACTCGGTGCAGCGAGCCGGGTCGATCTCGTAGATCTCCGCGCCCTCGGAAATGGCCTCGTTGGGGCACTCCGGCTCGCAAGCCCCACAGTTGATGCAGTCGTCGGTGATGAAGGTGGCCATCGGACCCTGGACGAATAGCGCGCTTGGCGGCCAGCGTCAGGCCGCCCGGGCGGCCGGCGCGCGTTCTCGGATGACTTTTTCGGCGATGACGCTAAAGTCCGCGCGCTTCCATGGACTTTCGCGATCGCTCCCTACATTGGACCGTAGCCGCAGCAGCGCTGCTGTTCGCCGCCGGCTGCAATCCGCAGATCGGGGACTCGTGCTCGGTGTCCACGGACTGCTCGAACGTCGGGGATCGCCTGTGCGACACCACCCAGCCGGGCGGCTACTGCACGATCTTCAACTGCGAGCCGGGCAGCTGTCCGGACGAAGCCATCTGCATCGCGTTCTCAAGCAGCGTCAGCTTGGCCTGTGAGGACCCGCAGGGTGGCGGCCGATTGCGTCGTACCTTCTGCATGCGCAGTTGCGAAGGAGACAGCGACTGTCGCGGCGGCTACCGCTGCATCGACATGGGCAAGGACAACCCCTGGGGCGCTGGCGTGGTGGAAGGCAGCGTGGGGAACAGCAAGGTGTGCATCGTGCCCTATAGCGGTGCGCCCATGGCCGAGGATCCCAACACCGAGGTGTGCACCGGGACCGACGCCGGCTTCGACGCGTGGACGCCGTGGCAGCCGGACTCCGGCAGCACGACCACGGATGCGGGTACGGATGCCGCGGCGGACGCGGCGGGTGATGCGACGGCGGACGCGGACGCGGATGCGGGCACGGACGCCGCGCCCAGCGACGCGGCCGCCGAATGAAGCGACGGCTTCGGGATCTCTCCGCGGCGGCGCTGCGCATCGCTCGCGCGGTGGCGGTGCGCGGCGGTGGCGCCCTGGTCGTACTCTTGCTGCTGGCGACGCTGGTGTTCCTCGCGCTCCGGGTGCTGCCCGGAGATCCCGCCGCGCTGGTGCTCGGTGATCAGTCTTCCGACGCGGATCGCGCCGTGCTGCGCCACCGGCTCGGTCTCGACCGCTCGCTGGTGCTGCAGTACCTCGACTTCTTGCGGGGCCTTTTCACCCTCGACCTGGGCGACTCCCTGGCGCGTCCGGGTACCAAGGCCTTCGAGGAAGTGGGGCGTGCGCTGGGCCCCACGGCGGCGATGGCGTCGGTGGCGGTGGGCTTCGGCGCCCTCCTGGGGATCTTCGCGGCGCTCCTGTCCGTCGGTCCTTGGCTCGGCCGCCGGCGCGAGTGGGCCCACCGCGGGATCCTGGCGGTGGCCGCCACGCCGCTGCTCGCCTTCGCCCCCATCCTCACGTTCGTCGTCGCGGTGGAGCTTCGTCTGGTGCCGCTGCCGGGGGATCCCGAGAGCGGCGTCGGCGGGCTCTTGTTCGCGTCGGGGCTCTTGGCCTTGCCCCTCGCCGCGCAGGTCGGTCGCATCAGCCGCGCGGCGCTGCTCGATCAATCCCGCGCAAAGTTCCTGGACGTGGCAACGGCCAAGGGCGCTTCCAGCGTGCGCGTGTGGGTGCTGCACGCGCTGCCCGCGGCGTCCGCTCCCATCGCGGTGGTGATCGCCACGCAGCTCGGTGCGTTGCTGGGCGGCGCCGTCGTGCTGGAGCGCCTGTTCGAGCGCCCGGGGCTCGGCACCTTGATGCTCAACGCCTACGCCGCTCGCGACATCCCCGTGCTCGAAGCCAGCGTGATAGCCGCTGGGCTCCTGTTCGTGCTGGCGCAGGCGGCCGCAGCCGCGCTCCACGCCAGCATCGACCCCCGAGGGCAGGAGACATGACCCAGCGGGAGCGCCGACGCCGCGCGCTGGCCGCGCTCGTCCCCGCCATCGTGGTGGCGCTCACGGCGCTCGGCTTCGTGCTGCTGTCGGATCGCTCGCCATCGAGGCTGACGCTGGATCTGTCGTGGGCCGCACCTTCGAGCGCTCGGCCATTGGGCAGCGGCGACGCCGGCGTGGATCTGCTGGCCCTGGGCATGCACGCCACGCTGCGGGCGCTGCTCTTGGCGTTCTCGGTGTCGTGCTTCGGCTTTCTGGTGGGCACGCCCCTCGGGGGCGCCGCGGGGCTTTCCGGCGGGCGCTTCGAGCGCTGGACCCTGCGCGCCTGCGATCTGGTGCAGTCGTTCCCCACGTTCCTCCTGGCTCTGGCGGTGCTGAGCGCGGTGAAGGTTCCCTCGCGGCTGCACATCGGCTTGGTGTTCGCCGTCACCGTGTGGGCGCCCTTCGCTCGCATCGCCGCGGCGCAAGCGCGCACGCTCTCGGACTCGCAGTTCGTGGAAGCCGCGCGCGCGCTGGGCGCCGATCGGCGTCGCATCATCTTCCTGCACGTGCTGCCGAATCTGCTCGGTCCCGTGGCGGTGCAGGTGGGCACCGCTGCGGCCGGCGTGGTGCTCGGAGAAACCGCCCTCGGCTTCGTCGGCCTGGGACCTCCGGACGGTGTGAGCCTGGGCGCGCTGCTCGAGCAGGGCACCCTCGGCATGCTTCGCGCGCCTCACGTCCTGGCCGTGGGCGCCGTGACCGTCGCGCTGGTCAGCGGCTCGCTACAGCTCGCCAGCGAGGGACTGAGACGCTGGGTCCACGTCAGTTAGGGCCGTCGATTTCCGCACCGGCGCTCAGCGACGGGCATCGCGCCGGACCAACAAGATGAGCTCTCCTCACATCTTCGTGGGAGAGGGAGTTGGTGCGCTTGCCTCCTATCGGCAAAAAGTCCGGGCGCAGAGGACTGTCGAGCTTCGCAATTGAGCACGATGCTTCTTTGACGAACGACGCAGAAAGGGTTCAGGAGAGGTCGTCGCCGTTCGGGACCTTCGCCAGCGCACCAGCGAATGGAACGCGGGCAGCGCTGGCGTGAGCTCCCCGAAGAAAATCGCAACCCGAAGTCGAATATAGACCCACTGTTCACCTGGGTTGACCACAACAGACGCCACTCTGGAGAGAACGACTGACGGTCGCGCCGCCGTTGCCGCGCGTCCCTTCGAGGGCGGGCGCGCGCGGCCTTGTGAGCCAAGCGACCGGAAGAGCGCAACACGAGACGAGCGCGAACGGACGACAGAAATCGACACCGCGAAAGCGAATTATGTTGACGAGCTTGCGGACGCTCCGCGCTCTCATTTCGCCGATCTGCTTCGCACAGCGCCTGCACAGCGCATGTGTTCGAAACGAAATCGATCTTCGAAGTGTTCGCGCGCTCGAAAGCGCAGCCAGGGGGCGCTGAAGAAGGCGAAATTTCCCGTGGTATGCCGGAAGGAAACCACGGGGGTTTGTCATGTCATCATCCAAAGCCATTTCCGTAGAGCTGTCTGCCACCGAACGCACTGCGCTCTCCGCACTTCAAGACCTCTCCAATCGCGATCTCTGGTCCAGCGCGGTCGTTGCCAACGCCGGTCGTCGCAGAGCGACTGCGCACTTGGTCGCGCATCTCGCTGAAATCGACCGACGTGGTGTTGGAGGAGGCAACCGGTTGGAATGGTCGCGGCACGGGGTTGGGCCCCCGTGCGGGGTGTGGGGCGCAGCCCCACCGAGAATGCCGGCGGGGCCGGCGCCGACTGGCATCGAATGAGCACAGGCGCGGGGCGCTGTCGGTCTGGACACGTAATTCAAGCCTACTCCTCCATGTACGACTTCTGCGTGCGCGGCCTGGGGATGAGTGAGGGTACGGCGTATCGGAGCATCGCCGGGGCGCGGGCAGCGCTCTCGTTTCCGGTGGTGCTCACGCTGCTCGCTAGCGGAGATCTGCACCTTTCCGGGCTTTCGCTCTTGGCTCCGCGGCTCACGGAGGAAAACCACGCTGCGCTGTTGGAAGAAGCCGCCGGCAAGACCAGCGCGGGGATTCGCGTCGTGCTCGCGCGCTGGTTCCCGAAGCCGGATGTCCCGGACCGGGTCGAGCCCAGAGCAGGCAAGGGGGCGCGGGCCGACGTGCAACCGCTCTCGGAAGGGCGATTCGAGGTGCATTTCAGCGCCGGCGAGAGCCTGAAAGCAAAGCTCGAGCACGCCCAGAATCTGATGAACCACGTGAGCCGGGAGCTGGAGGTCGTGGTCGAGCGGGCGCTCGACGCGCTGATCCGCGAGCTGGAGAAGAAGCGCTGGGGCGTTACGGACAAGCCGCGCCGCTCCCGCGGAACGAAGCCGGGCGAGCCCGGCCGTGCAGCCCGGCGCGAGGTGTACGAGCGCGACGGTGCCCAGTGCTGCTTCGTGTCGGAGTCCGGGGTGCGCTGCACGGCGACGGCGTTTCTGCAGTACGACCACATCGAAGCCACCGGCATCGGTGGTGGCGATGGATCCTCCAATGGTCGGCTGTACTGCGCCAGCCACAATTTGAATGCGGCCAAGAAGACCTTCGGTCGCGAGTACGTCGAAGAGAAGATTCGCCTTCGTCAGCGAAGGCGTTCAGAGGCTGAGGACGCCGAGGCGCGGGAGAAGCAAGACAAGCTCCTCCTGGCGCTCACGAGCCAAGGCTTCAAGAAGGCCGAAGCCAAGAAGGCGACGGAAACGCTCGCTCGAGAAGCGCGCACCCTCTCTCTACAAGAGCTGCTTCGGCGCGCCCTGGCGCTGCTCGTTCCGCGATCGGCGGGCTGATTCCGCGCCGAATCGACAAGCCACCCGACAAAAAGATCGTCGTTGAGCCGCCGCTTTGCGAGAGAGGACCGACCCAGGTGAGCACTGGGGTTAATTCGCGAGGCCCTGCGCATACTCACGCCGCGCTGAGCTCAGCAGCCTTCAACAGCGCACCAGCGAATGTGCCGACCAGGAGGAACGCTTCGGTCCTGTTCCGCGTCGGATCAGAAAACCCCTGGCCAAGGCTAGTGGCAAGGCCCTCTGTGCCCGCCGTCATGAAGGACAGACAGCCGAGAATGTGTGAGGAGAGCCCAAGATCTTCGTTCTCATGTCGGTACGCCGCGAGCCCGTCGCGTCACGTCCGCTCGATGAGACACAGGTCGCAAACGGTGGAGAGCAGTCGCTTGCGATCCCACGGCTTTTCCAGCCGGCGGTCCGCGAAGCGATCGCGCGCGTCGACCGCGGCCGTGAGCAACAAGCGTCCCGCCTTGGGGCATCGCTCCGCGGCGAAGCCGAGCACGTCCTCGCTGGTGCCGTCGCCCAAAGAGCGATCGCTGACGATCGCGGAACAGCAGTGGTCCGAAAGCCATGCGCGCGCCTCGCGCACCGAGCTCAGGGACACCGTGGTGAAGCCGCCCCGGCGCAGGTCCGCAGCGAGGGCGCGCCGTACGGAGCGGTCGTCTTCCACGATGAGCACGGTGTGCTCTTTGGCCGAGAAGCCCGGGAGGCGGATCTCCGCCCGGGTGCCGCCGGCGGCGCGGGGCATCAGCTGCACGCGCCCGCCGTGATCCCTCACGATCTGCTGAGTGATGCTGAGACCGAGCCCGGTGCCGCGGCCGACCGGCTTGGTGGTGGCGAAGGGCTCGAAGAGTCGCGGCGCGATGGCGGGGTCGACGCCGGGGCCCGTGTCGTCGACGATGATCACGACCTCCCGCTCTTCCGTCGATAGGCGCATCGTCACCGCTCGCCCACCATCGGAGGCGGCGTCCACGGCGTTGGACAGCAAGTTCAGCACCGCTTGGGACAGCCGCGGTGCGTCGTGAGGCGCGTGCACCTCTTCGTCCGGTTCCAGCTCGATGGTGACTCCGCGATCCCGCGCTCGCGGCTTCACCAGCCGGAGCGCCACCTCCACGGTACCGAGCAGCGAGGCATCGTGGAGCTCGGGATGACCGCGTCGCGTGAACCCCGACACGTGCTCGACGAAGCCGCGAATGCGCTCCACGGACAGCTCCACGTCGCGCGCCACCTCGGCGAGCTCGGTATCTCCCAGGCGCTGCGCGGCTTCCAAGATCGGCGCCACCGCGGCGGCGACGACGCTCAGGGGGTTATTGATCTCGTGGGCCATGGTCGCCGCCAGGCGGCCGACCTCGCCGAGGCGTTTTTCGTGCTCGAGCTCCCGCGTCAGGCCGAAGCGATCCCGCTCGCCTCGGGCGATCTCCTGCTCCCGCACCAACAGATCCGCGACCTCGGCGGCGTCGAAGGGCTTGCGAATGATCGCCGACGATTCGCTCTCGTCGTCCGCGTCGGTGAGCACGTGGAGGCGAGTCCAGGGCTGGCGGGTCAGGAGCCCGGCGATCCACGAGGAATGGGTGGCTTCCTCGGACTCGCTCACGACCACCAAGAGCTCCGAGGAATCCGAGATGCAGCGCGCGGCATCCTGGCCGTCGAGGGACCAGTGGACCGCTTGTCCCGCGCGCTCGAGCGCACCACGCAGTGACTCGGCGGCCTCGACGTCCTTCGAAACCACCAACACGTTCATCGCTTTGCTCCCTGGATGCGGGCGACGAGATCGTCGCGCCAAGCGTCCTTGGCGCCGCCGAACCAGCTCGCGGCCTGGGTCACGGCCCAGGTCATGCGCTTGGCGTCGTTGTCCGCCAAGTGACCGCCCATCAACTTCAGTCGCTGGAGCAGCGCCTCGATGGACGCTCCCATGGCTTGGGCTCGAGCCTCCGGCGGGGAGGTGGTGGTGTCGACCAATGCCGTGATCAGATCCAACGCGGCAAAGGCGGCGTCCGTGGAGGTCTCCTCGAAGTCGCCGGACGCGCGAGTCTCGGTGACCCGGCCCGAGCGTTCCTTCTGCCCGTCGGCCACGACGACGGTGAGCACCTCGTGGCCGATGGCGATGACGTCGCCCGACATCAGCGACCGAGGCTCGGTCAGGCGCTCACCGTTCACGCGTGTCCCGTTGGTGCTCGACAGGTCCGTGACCGTCACCTCGCGCCCCGATAGCCGGAGGGCGCAGTGCTGGCGGGAGGCCTGCGTGCTGTCGACGACGATGCTGCAGTAGGGGCTCCGGCCCACGATCGTCTCTTCGCGGCGTAGAGGGATCAGCGCCCCTCGGTACTTCAGCCAGAACGTCGACAAATCAACTCACAAAGGTAACACGTCAGCGACAGCTAGAGAATGACTCGCATCACGTCGTCGGCGAACGCGATGGCCACGTAGTAGATGAAAAAGCGTGGCACGCGTAAGAGCGTCACTGGGGCGAAATCCTTGAATCGCATTCCGAACATCCCGGCGATCCAGCAGGTGACGCTGAACGGGATGGGGGTCATCGCTCCCAGGGCCACCGCCCAGCGACCATAGCGGCGCACCAAGGCCTCGTTCTTGCTACGGAAGCGGCCGAACACCAGCTGCACGACGCGCAGGTGCCCGAGCTTCTTGCCGAAGGTCCAGGCCACGCAGCCCGCTACGGCGCTCTGCACGCCGATCAGCAGGATGATGGCAGGCCACTGGGCGGCGAGCTCGCTCTTGCTGATCACCAGCAGGATAGCGTCCGGCGGGATGGGCGTGATGACGGCGTCGCTCAAGAACAGGATGAACAGCAAGCCACCGAAACCGACATGGGCGTACACCCAACCCGTGGCGGCCAAGAGCTGCGGGGCGTACCAGCGGCCAAGGACTCCCACGGCCACGAGCAGCAGCACCAACACCACCACGGCGCGCACGACGCTGCGTCGGGCGTAGGCGCGGACATCGTCGTCGTCACCGCTGGGAGGCACCGGGGGCGGTAATCTACGGCGCTGGCACGGCCGGTGCTAGGCTCCGCCGCCCGTGTTCGGACTCGCGCCGCTTCCCCGTCATCTGCAGGCCGCTCTGGCGGATGCGCGCCATGAAAAACAGAGCGTGCGCCTGTCGGCGGTGCGGGACTTGGCGCGGTTGGCGGCGGACCCCGAGGCGCGAGCGGAGGCCCTCGACGCGCTGTGTCGCGTGCTCGCGAAGGACGAAGCGGCGACGGTGCGGGCCGAGGCCGCCCTGGCGCTCGCAGATGCGGAAGGGTCCGAGGGCGTGGAGTCGCTGCTCGATGCCCTGGAGGACGCGCACCTGGAGGTGCGTCAGATGGCTTGGGTCGCGCTCGGCGAGCTCGGCGCCGAGAGCCCCCGCGCCCGGGACGCGGTCGCCGGAGCCCTTGGGGACGACGCGCCAGCAATTCGGTTTCAGGCGCTGATCGCGGCGCACCGCTTGCTCGGAGATGGAGCAGCGAGCGCGATCGGAGACAAGGTCGGAGATCCCGATCCCCTGGTTCGTGCCATGGCGCTGCGGCTGGCGGAGGAGCGTGAGCTGCACACGGTGGTGCCCGCCGCGAAACGAGCGCTCGACGACGAGGAGCTGTCGGTTCGTCTGGCCGCAGCGATCTTCCTGGCCCGGCTTGGTCACCGCGACGGCGGGAAGGTGATGGTATCCGCCTTGTCCGCGCCCCGCGGCCAGCTGTCCCCGGAGGACGAGCAGGCGGCCATCGAGCTCAGTGCCGAGCTGGGGTTGAAGAAGGCCCGACCGGCGCTGGAGCGTCGAGCCTTCGGCGTCTTCGGCGTTTCTCGCGACCCTTTTGCGTGGCACGCGCGCATCGCCCTGGCCCGGCTCGGGCACCCGCGCGCCAAGGAGGCCATCTTGAAGGGACTCTCGGCTTGGACGCGGGACGCGAGAACGCTGGCGGTCGTGGCCGCCGGGCGCGCCCACCTGAGCGAAGCAAAGGAGACGCTCGCCGCGATGGCAAAGGACACCTCGCGGGCGGATCCAGATGCCGTTCGGGAAGCTCTGGCCCTGGTCGACAAGGGCCTTGCGGCATCCGAATCGCACCGCTAGGTCGCAGACGATGCCCTCCGAAGCCAGTGACCTCGGCCTGTTCCAGGTGGTGGATGAAAGTGGCCGGCCGAACCCCGCGCTGGATCCGAACCTACCCGACGACATGCTGCTCCACATGTTTCGCGAGATGCGGCGGCTTCGCGTGATGGAGGCACGCATGGTAGCGCTGCAGCGACAGGGCCGTGTCGGTTTCTACGGCACCTGCACGGGGCAGGAAGCCCCGCCCATCGCCACGGCTTTCGCCACGGAAAAGCGCGACTGGATTTTCCCCGCGCTCCGCGAGAGCGCAATCATGTTGGTGCGCGGCTTTCCGCTCAGCAAGTATCTGGCGCAGGTGTTCGGCAACGACATGGACGTGCTGAAGGGCCGCAACATGCCGAGTCACATGGCCGCCCGCGAGGTGAACCAGGTGTCGTGGTCGAGCTGCATCGGTCCGCAGATCCCGCAGGCCGTGGGTGCGGCGTGGGCCGCGAAGCAGCGCGGAGACGACGTGGTCACCGTTGGCTTCATGGGGGACGGCGCCACCAGTCAGCCGGACTTTCACAACGCCATGAACTTCGCCGCCGTGTTCAAGACGCCGAGCGTGCTCGTGTGTCAGAACAACGGCTGGTCGATCAGCATCCCCACGGCACGCCAGACGGCGTCGCAAACGATCGCGGTCAAGGCCCGCGCCTACGGCATGCCGGGCGTCCGGGTCGATGGCAACGACGTGCTCGGCTGCTACCGCGTGATCAAGGATGCGGTCGACCGCGCGCGGAGCGGCGGCGGCCCCACCTTCGTGGAGTGCGTCACCTATCGCATGGGCGCCCACTCCACCAGCGACGATCCGACGCGCTACCGCAGCGAAGAAGAGGTGCGCCGCTGGGCGGAGAAGGATCCCGTTCAGCGGCTCGAGACCTATCTGCAGGGGCGAGGGCTGCTCTCGGCCGGTCAGGTGGAGAGCATCGATGCGGAGCTCGGCGACGAGATCAGTCGTGCCATCGCAGAAGTCGAAGCGGCGCCGCCGCCCTCTCGCGACTCCCTGTTCGAGGACGTGTACGCGTCGCTCCCCTGGCACCTGGCCGAGGAGCGGGACGAGCTTCGCCGGTCGCCCAAGGCTCCGTCGCATTGACGCGAGCAGGAGCTTGTGGAGCGTGGGCGTCCGCGTTACACGCTCCGCATGAGTGACTCGGAGTTCGATGCCATCGTGCTGGGCGGCGGCCCCGGCGGGTACGTGTGTGCGATTCGCCTCGGTCAGCTCGGTCTGAAGGTCGCGTGCGTCGAAGAAGAGGAGTACGGCGGCGTCTGCTTGAACTGGGGCTGCATCCCGTCCAAGGCCTTGATCAGCACCGCGCACCTCTACGAGAAGGCGCAGAAGGGCGACGCTCAGGGTTTGAGCTTCGGCAAGGTGGATCTCGACGTCGGCAAGATGCAGGCGTGGAAGGACGGCATCGTCAAGAAGCTCACCGGCGGTGTCCGTACGCTGCTGCGTGGCAACGGCGCCAAGGCCATCGAAGGGCGCGGCACGGTGATCGACGCGCACACGGTGGAGGTGAAGACCAAGGCGGGGGAGACGAAGCGGCTCACGGCCGAGAAGGGCATCGTCGTCGCCACCGGCTCCGCCACCATTCAGATCCCCGGCTTCGAGTTCGACGGCCAGCGGATCATCGGCGCCCGCGAGGCGGTGAGCCTGCCGGAGGTCCCGCGGCGGCTCCTGGTGGTGGGCGGCGGCGTGATCGGTCTGGAGCTGGGCATGGTGTACCAGGCCTTTGGCAGCGAGCTCACGGTGGTGGAGCTGACGGACTCGCTCTTGCCCGGCATCGATCCGGACTGCGTCAAGGTCGTCGAGCGCAACCTGAAGAAGCGGGGAGCGGAGATCCTGAAGGGAGCCAAGGCCGAGGGCGTGGAGAAGGGCGCAAACTCCCTGGTCGTCCGGGTGAGCGTGGGCGGAGAGACGAAGCGCGTGGAGTGCGACGTCGTGCTCGTGGCCGTGGGAATGAAGCCCCGCGCACGGGGCATCGGTCTGGAACAGCTCGGGGTGGAGATCGACCAGCGCGGTTTCATCAAGACGGACGAGCGCTGCGGCACGAGCGTGCCCGGCATCTTCGCCATCGGCGACGTGAGCGGTGCGCCGATGTTGGCGCACAAGGCCAGCAAAGAGGGCGAGGTTTGCGCCGAGGTCATCGCCGGCAAGCCCGCTGCCAAGGACTGGGCCACGATCCCGGGCATCGTCTTCACGGACCCCGAGATCGCCACGGTGGGGCTGACCGAAGCGCAAGCGAAGGCCGAGGGCATCGAGGTGAAGGTGGGGAAGTTCCCCTTCGCGGCGCTGGGTCGCGCCATGAGCATTCGCGAGACCGACGGCTTCGTGAAGGTGCTGACCGACACGCAGAGCAAGCGCATCGTGGGCATTCACATCGCGGGGCCGTCGGCCAGCGATCTCATCAGCGAGGCGGCCCTCGCTCTGGAGATGGTGGCGACGGCGGAAGACATGGCCATGACGGTGCATCCGCACCCGACGCTGGGTGAAGCATTGATGGAGGCGAGCGCCCACTCATTGGGCCACGCCATCCACACGGTGAATCGTTAACGTGAAAGCCGTGCCAATGTCTGAATTGCGCCGTCCACGTGGGCGCTCGCGTTCAGTGCGCTGGAGAAGGCGTGGCGGATCACGCCCTCGCCATCGATGACGAAGGTGACTCGACCGTCGAAGAAGCCCAGGGTCTTCTTCACGCCAAATGCCTCCCGCACGGCGCCATCCGCGTCCGTGAGCAACGTGAACGGCAGATCGTAGCGACCGGCGAAGCTCTGGTGGGACTCCACCGAGTCCCGGCTCACGCCCACGACCTCCGCCCCCCTGCCGGTGAACAGCGCGTGTTGGTCGCGGAAATTGCAGGCTTCGGCGATACACACCGGCGTGTCGTCCTTGGGATAGAAGAACAACACCACGGGCCCGCGCTCGAGGGCGCTCTTCAGGCTCCAGTCGCTCCCGGTGTGTGCACGCAACGTGAAATCCGGAGCGCGGTCACCCTCGCGGAGCTGCCGTCGTGTCATGAGCACGAGAGCTTAGAGCAGAACCGGGAGATGGTGTCGATTTCGACGCGCCGGCGCTGCGGGTCGTGGCCGCGGCGGACCGACAACAAAACCAAGGCATTGGCAGCGGAGCGGGAGCGCCGGGGCTGTGCGAAAATCGGTTGGCCGAGGCGCCCGGGGGCATGGCACAGTTCGGCCATGGGCATCTTCGATCGCATGGGCCGGGTCATTTCGAGCAACTTCAACTCCCTGCTCGACAAGGCCGAGGACCCGAAGAAGAGCATCGAGCTCACGCTGGACGAGATGCGCGCACAGCTGAAGGCGGCGCGCCAAGAAGTGGTCCGCTCCGTGGCCGCCGAGAAACAGCTGCGCAAGAAGGTGGAAGAGCTCGATACCGAAGTGGAGAAGTGGTCGAAGCGCGCCGAGCTGGCCGTCAAACACGATGACGACGACCTCGCGCGGGAGGCGCTGCTGCAGAAGCGGCGGCTCACGGAAGAGCGGGACCGGGCGGAAGCCTTGCGGGGCGAGCAGCGCAGCGCGGCGCTGGAGATGAAGGCAGAGCTCGAGCGCATGGAGGCCAAGCTCGAAGAGCTGCAAGCCAAGAAGAGCACCATCATCACCAAGGCCAAGCAGGCCAAGGCCGGTGGCGGCACGGAAGCTCTCGGCGCCAGCGGAGCGGGACCCACGGCGTTTCAGGAGTTCCGCCGCATGGAGGATCAGATCGAGGGTGTGGAGACCGCGGTGCAGGCTCAGCGCGAGGTCGAAGAGGCCCTCGGCGGCGGTCGCGGCCCCGGCGGCATGTCGCGCGACGAGGTCGAGGCGAAGTTCCGCAGCCTCGAGTACGGCGACTCCAAGGGGGAGCCCGCTGGCAAGGGCGGCAGTGAGATCGACGACGAGCTGGCGGCGCTGAAGAAGAAGGTTCGCATCGGAAGTTGACCGCTTCCACTCCGCCTCCCTCGGGGGATCTTGGCGACGGGCTCGCGCGCGTGGTGGTCTGCTTTCGGTGGCGCGGAGTACTGGCGCGGGGAGATTCTCCAGAAGCTCGAGATGCCCTCGAGGCGCTTTCGGCACGCGCCGAGGCTCTCGGGGGGCGGATCGTGGCGTGGCACGCCGGTTCCGTCGCTTTCGACTTCGCCGTGGACTCGCTCGAAGACGTGGTCGAGCTGGTGCTCGGAGCGGATGCGCACGGGCCCGTGGGCGGCGCGTCGGCGGGGGTTGCCGAGGGCGAGATGGAGAGCGTGGTGGACGCAGGACCCCGCGTGGCGTTGGGCTTCGGGCGGGGGCTCGCCCGCGCCATGGCGCTGGCGCGCATCGCGCGCAAAGGCGAGGTGCTGGTGGACCCGGCGCTGTCCGCAGTCCGCAGTCAGGAGCTGCTCACTCGCGGCTCGCGGCTCGGGATGTTGGGGCGCGAGCGAGTGCGCGGCCTGCGCTTGGATCTCAGAAGCCCACTCCGCCCGCGGCATCTGCCGCATCCGGCGTCGTTGCTGCGGCCGGAATGGGTGGGGCCGCCGCTGGTGGCGGAGCTCGCGCCGAGAACGCTCACCTACGTCGCGGCGCCCAAGGGCGGGGGAGGTAGCCGCGCTCTCGAAGAGATTGCGGGGCGCCACGCGCAGCGGCCACAGCTGTGGATCCGCCCCAGCGTGGGAGAGCCGTTGGGCGCGCTGCGCCACGCGTTCACCCGCGCTCGCGAGGCGATCGTAGACGCATCGGAGATCCTCCCGCCGGAGCTGACGGCCACCCTCGACAGCTTGCTGGATGGCGAGGGGCTGGATCTCGATTCCAGTGAGGCGCTGCTCGGAGGATGGCTCGGAGGCGAGGGCATCGCCGTGGTGGACGACGCCGAACGCGTGGACAGCGACACGCTCGAGGCGCTATCCGCCGCCTGTGAGCGCGGTGGCATTGCGCTGCTTTCGCGGGTGAGCGTGGACGGTGAGCGCGCGGCGTGCTTCGCATCCTTGCAGTCGAGCACGGTGCGGATTCCCCCGCTGGCGCCGCATCACGCGGCGCGCTTGGCGGCTGCCTGTTTGGGGGGCGCCTTGGGAGAGCGTGAAGCGGCGCGCTGGGGCAAGCGGGGCGGCGGCTCTCCCGCCGGGGTGGTCCATGCCGTGGCGGATGCGCTGGAGAGCGGCCTCTTGATTCAGGACGGCGAGACCTGGATTCCGCGGGTGAGCGCCGGTGGGCGCGGGCGAACGGAGCGACCGAGCCACTGGATCCTGCGCCGCCTCACGCTGCTCGATCGCGCCGAGCGGGACGTGCTCGCGGCCATCGCGGTCTTGGGCGGTGAGGTGCCCATGGATGCGGTGACGGAGCTTTCGATGCGGGCTACCGGCGGAGCCCCGCCGCCCCACGCGGTGGGCGGTTTGGCGCGCGCGGGTTGGCTCTCGGTGCACGCCGGCCTGGTGGTGCTGTCGATGGACAGCGTGCGTCAGGTGCTCGCCGAAGCCATGCCGGAGCCCACCCGTGCGCGGGAGAATCGCGTCGCCGCGGCGGTGATCGGCGAGCGCGCGCGGCCCCTGTGCGCGGTCGCAGCGGGCGTGCACTCGCTCTTGGGAGGCGACGTCGACCGCGCGCTGCCGATGCTTCGACGCGGCGCGGCCTCGGCGCGGGCCGCGGGGCTGGCGGTGACGGCGGACGCGCTGGATCGCTTCACGGAGACGGGCGAGCCGGCGCTCATCGCGGGGCGCGGTCTGTTCGGCGGCGCCATCACGGAGCGCGCGGGGCTGCAGCGATCCGACGTCCCTCCGCCGGGGGATCCCGCGCTGTCCCGGGTGGTGATCACCGGCGCGCCGGAGCGCCCGATGTTCGGAACCGAAGAGCCGGTCACGGCGTCGCGCTTCGTGCAGGCCATCCGCGATGGAGATCACGCGGCCGTCAGTGAGCTGGCGTCGGAGGTCCGGGCGGAGGGCGGCGAGCCGCACATCGCGGCGCGCCTCGACGGCATGGCCAGCCTCGCCCGCGGCGAGATCACCGAAGCCCTCGAGCAGCTGCGGGACGCGAAGCAACTGGCCCAGGGCCTGTCGCCTGCCTATCGCAGTCGCGCAGCGCTCGCGCTCTCCGTGGCGCTGGCCGCGGCGGGGCGGCCGCAGGACGCGCTGCTCGAAGCGCTGGAGAGCTTGGCCCGGGCGCGAGAAGCCGACGACCGCCAGGGCGAGCACGCCTGCGCCCGCTTCTTGGCGCGGCTCTGCGAGACGGTCGCGGCGGCGGAAGCCGCCGAGCGCTGGGAGCTCGTAGCGACGGCTACGGCGCCGGGTTAGCGTCGCCTTCCGCCACCTCGGCCCACGCTTCTCGCAGAATTTCCGCGACGGCTTCGTACAGGGCTTCGGGGATCTCGTCGCCGATCTCGAGCTCCGAAAGGGCGCGGGCCACGGGAACGTCGCGCACCACCGGCACGCCGTAGGCGCGCGCCGCGTCCATCATGCGGCGCGCGAGCTCCCCCTCGCCCTTGGCGATCACCCGTGGGGCTTCGTCCTCGTCTTCGCGATACTGCAGCGCCATCGCCAGGTGCGTGGGGTTCACTACGACCACAGTGGCGTTCTTGACGGCGTTGATGGTGGCGCCGGAGAGCATCTCTTGATGGGCGCGCTTACGTGCGGCCTTCATCTCCGGATCGCCTTCGGACTCCTTGTACTCCCGTTTGACCTCGTCCTTGCTCATGCGATGTCGACGCATCCAGGCGTAACGGGTGACGAACACGTCCAGCGCGCCCAGCGACAGGCCGACCAACGCGGCGATCCACGCGAGCTTCCGGGTGAGGGCGCCGGCGACGACTCCGGCTGCGGTGAGGGTGCCGGTGGAGTAGGCCAGGTCCGCTCCGTGATCGAGCAACAGGTCCACCGCCAGGTAGCCGACGACCAGGGCAGCGACCAGGGCGCGGACGATGCCCACGAAGCGCTGCCAGCCGAACAGATTCTTGATGCCGTTGACGGGATTGGCCCGCGACAGATCCGGGCTCACCTTCTTGAAGGCGACGATGCCGCCGGTCTGCACGAAGCCCACGGCCGCGGCTGCCAAGGCTGCGGCCGCCACCAACGGCAGCGAGAGGGTGAGCACGTCCTTGGTCAAAGACCAGGGCGAGAACGCGCGATGGGGATCCTGGATGGCCGCCACGATCAGCTCGCTGGCGCGGGCGGCAAGAGCGGTGACCGCGGCTGGGGCCAAGGCGACCGCGACCAAGAAACCAAACCCCTGGATCAAGGCGGAGGAGACGGGACTGTCGCCGTCTTCTCGGGCCTTCTTCAGCTTTCTTGGGGTGGGTTCCTCGGTCTTTTCGCTCATGGCGAGCCCGGTCGGTCAGGGACCGGGAGAGTTTCGCCTCAGAGCCCGAATCCCGGAAGGGGGATCGTGAACGGATTGCCGCCGCTCGAGCGCCACTGCGAGGCCGCCTGCTGGATCACCGGTGTGCGGATCTGCGGCGGCGGATGGGAGCGCTCGAATCCGAACAGCACGTCCACCGGAGAGAACTGATCCAGCCCGGCGAAGAACCGCATGGTCAGCAGGCCGCCGCCTTCCGTCCAGTGGTAACCCGGGCGCTTCTTGCCAGCGTTGAGGACGTTGTAGGTGCCGTTCACGTCGGCCGCCAGTTCGTTGGGCTGATTGAAGACCGGAACCACGCTGGAGAGCACGG
Source organism: Polyangiaceae bacterium (assembly GCA_020633235.1). Classification (NCBI taxonomy): domain Bacteria; kingdom Pseudomonadati; phylum Myxococcota; order Polyangiales; family Polyangiaceae; species Polyangiaceae bacterium. Next base: position 1,713,939 of record JACKEA010000001.1, read on the forward strand.
CGTTCACCTCGGACGCCGTGACGCCCACGCCGGTAGCGGTGCAGGGGAGATGCCCGAGGTAGTGATGCGCGAGCTCGTGCCCGAGCACGAACGCGATCTGCTCGTCCAAGATCTCGTGCTGACGGGCGACCTTGCGACCGTCCGTGTCCTGCGTCGGATTGAAGAAGCCGGCGGCGGGCTCCACGATGGGCGCGCCGGGCTTCTGGTACTTGGCGAGGAACTGGATGTACTGATCGGTCTTGTTGCCGCCGAAGATCTCGTCCGTGGCCTTGGCGCGAGCGAGATGCGCTTCGATGTTCAAGAGGCCATCGGTGATGGCCATCATCTTCTTGCCGTCCTTGGTGCAGGAGGCAAACGCGTTGACCTCCCCCGGACGGTCGTCCACCACCAGCGGGATGCCGGCGACGCGAGATTGCTTCTGGCTGTCGAGCGCTCCGATCAGCTCCTGGATGTCCGCCTGGGCGCGCCCGCGCAGGAAGTTGATGTCGGTGGCGTTGATCGGATCGTAGGCGACGGGCGGGAGCGGCGCGGTAGTGGTGGGCGCCGCCGTGGGCTGCGGTGCAGTTTGCGGGGGGTACGGCTGCCCCTGAGGCGGATAGCCCTGCTGGGGCGGGTAGCCCTGCTGCGGGTAGCCCTGCTGACCGCCCGCGTAGTAACCCGGGGGCGGTTGCTGTTGCTGAGGGTAGCGGGGCTGGGAGCTGGAGGACGTTTCGCAGCCGCTCGCGGTCAGACCGAAAGCCAGCAAAAGTCCGAGGCTTCGCACTCGAGACAGGGGGTTCATCATGGCGCGCGCTCCCTCCAATGGACGGACGACGAAGGAGTTTCTTACACGAATGGGAGCATTTTTCACGCGTCAGCCCACGCCCGCCACCAGCAGGGCCAGGAAGCTCACGTAGATCGCCAGAAACACCCCGCCCTCCCAGCGCGGAATGCGGCGTTGGGCCCGCATGCTGATCACGCACAGCACCGTGAGCAGACCCACCACCGCGAGGTCCAGCCGCATGGCGGAGAGGTCGCCGGTGATGGGACGAAGCGCGCTCGCCGTTCCCAGGATCAGAAGCACGTTGAAGATGTTCGAGCCCACCACGTTGCCGACGGCGATCTCCGAGTGCCCGCGCATGGCGGCGACCAAGGACGCTGCCAGCTCTGGAAGCGAGGTGCCGACGGCCACCACCGTGAGGCCCACCACACGCTCCGACATGCCGAGCTGAAGCGCCATTCCGACCGCGCCGGTGACGAACACCTTGCCGCCGACGAGCAGCACGCCGAGGCCCAAGAGCGAGAGCAGCGCCAGGCCTATTTTGCTGCCGCCTGCTTCCGGAACGTCCGGGAGCTCTTCGGATTCCGGGCTCGCGCGTCCGGACCACTTCAAGGTGGCAATCGTGAACAGGAGGGCGCCGAGCACGAGCAGGATGCCTTCCCAGCGATGGATCTCTCCACCCATCAGGAACACCGGGATGGCGGCGGTGGCCAAGAGCAGCACCGGCAGCTCGCGACGAAGCAGCGAGCCTTGCACCAGGGGCGGTGCGATGAGCGCGGTGATGCCGAGGATGAGACCGATGTTGGCGATGTTGGAGCCGACCACGTTGCCCAGGGCGATGTCGCTCTTGCCGTCGAGCGCCGCCACGGTGCTCACCGCCAGCTCCGGAGCGCTGGTGCCGTAGCTCACCACCGTGAGCCCCACGACCAGCGGGCTCACCCCCAGCATGCGGGCCAGGCCTGCCGCACCACGGACGAGCCACTCCGCGCCGAAATACAGCGCGACGACCCCCAACACGAGCAGCCCGACGTTAGCAAGCACCTCGGCCCATATCCTGTGAACGCGGCCTCTTGGCAAGTCCCGTGAAGCGAGCGTCAACGGGCCACCGCGTTTTTTCGACACGTGGCAACGGTGACGGGGCTCATCGGGTCACGAATGAACGAGAAAAGCTGTAGGCTCGCGGCGGTGCCGAAGCTCGCTCTTCACTGGCAAATCCTGATTGCGCTGGCCTTGGCGGTGGGCCTGGGCGCGGCGCTGCCAGCGGACGCGGCGCTCTTCGGTGTGAGCCTCGTCAGCGTGCTCGACTTCGTGGGGGCGCTGTTCTTGCGCGCTCTCAAGATGCTGGTGGTCCCGCTGATCGCCGCGTCCATCATCGCCGGCATCGTGTCCGTGGGCGGGACGCCCCACCTCGGCCGGTTGGGGCTCAAGACCACCGCGTACTACGCGGTCACGTCGCTGGTCGCGATCCTCATCGGCCTCACGTTGGTGGACCTGGTCGAGCCCGGATTCGTGGCGGGTCACCCTGCCAAGGACCTGATCGGCCTGTCCGCGGACACGGCGGCCATCACGCAGAAGGTCAGCGGCCGCTCCGGCAAGGACGTGGTCGAGGTGTTCCTTCGGCTGGTCCCGGAGAATGTGATCCAAGACGCCGCCAAGGGCGACATGCTGGGAGTGATCTTCTTCTCCCTGCTGTTCGGCTACTTCCTGACCAAGATCCCGGAGCGCTACGGGCGCGTAGTGGGCGACTTCTGGCAGGGCTTGTACGAGGTGATGCTGCTCATCACCGACTGGGTCATGCGCTTCGCGCCCATCGGCGTGTTCGCGCTGGTCGCGAAGGTAGTGGTCAGTACCGGTTTTTCGGCGTTCCGGCCGCTGATGACGTTCTTCTTCGTGGTCATCGCGGGGCTCTTCGTCCACGCCTTCGTCGCGTTGCCGCTGCTTCTCAGGTTGGTCGCTCGGGTGAACCCCGTGCGTCACTTCAAGGCCGTGGCCCCTGCGCTGTTGATGGCGTTCTCCACCGCTTCGAGCTCTGCCACGCTGCCGTTGACCATGGAGTGCGTGGAGCAGCGCGCCGGCGTTTCCAAGCGCGTTACCAGCTTCACCCTGCCGCTCGGGGCTACCGTCAACATGGACGGCACCGCGCTCTACGAGTGCGCGGCGGCGCTGTTCATCGCCCAGGCGTATGGCCTTCGGCTCGGCTTCGCCGAACAGTTCACGGTGGTGCTCACCGCGCTGCTCACGTCCATCGGTGTGGCCGGCATTCCCGCCGCGAGCCTGGTCGCCATCACGCTGATCCTCACCACCATCGGATTGCCGCTGGAGGCCGTGGGTCTGATCTTGGCGGTGGACCGCGTGCTCGACATGTGTCGCACCGCCGTCAACGTGCTCGGCGACACCACCGCTGCCGTAGTGGTGGGCAGGAGCGAGGGCGACGTGGGGGTTCTCGGAAGCTGAACATGGCGCCGAACCGCCCGCTGTTCCACCGCCCGGATCGCCACTACGTGGCCGGTCACCGGGTGACGCTGCTCAAGAACGGCCGCGAGGCGTACCCCGCGATGCTGTCTGCCATCAACGCGGCACGCCGGCAGGTGCTGCTCGAGATGTACTGGTTCGACTCCGGGCGCATTGGGCGTCGCATTGCGCTCGCCCTCGCCGCGGCAGCTCGCCGCGGCGTGGAGGTGGCGCTGCTGTACGATTCCCTCGGCTCCGTGGAAGCGGAAGGCGAGATGTTCGCTGCGCTCCGGGCCGCCGGCGTCCACGTGGTGGAGTTCAATCCCATCGCGCCCTGGCGTGAGCGTTTCAACCTGGAAAAGCTCTCGCGCCGGGATCACCGAAAGATCCTGGTCGTGGACGGTCAGGTCGGCTTCACCGGCGGCATCAACATCTCCGACCTGTGGCTGCCGGAAGAAGAGGGCGGCGAAGGTTGGCGCGACGACATGGTGCGGGTGGAGGGCCCCGCCGTGGGCGGCTTCGTCGAGATCTTCCGTCGCACCTGGCGCCGCGAGGGTGGCCATCGCCTGAAGCAGCTCGCTCCCGCGCCGAAGGACGTGCCCATGGCGGGCGCCCAGAGCGTGCGGGTGCTGGGCGAAGCCTTTGCGCGTCACCGCCGGGAGATCGTCCGGGCGTACCTGTTTCACATCTACAAGGCGACGGAGCGGGTGTGGATCGCCAACAGCTACTTCGTTCCCGATGGCGTCGTGCTGCGCGCCCTGGTCCGCGCCGCGCGCCGTGGTGTGGACGTGCGCGTGCTGGTGCCTGGTCGCTCCGACGTGCTGGTGGTGCAGCTCGCCAGCCGTGCCATCTACGACAAGCTCTTGGCGGCGGGAGTGCGCCTCTTCGAGTGGCAGGGCAACGTGCTCCACTCCAAGACGGCGGTCATCGACGGCAACTGGAGCACCATCGGCACCTTCAATCTGGACTACCGCTCCTTGCGCTCGAATCTGGAGGTGAACGTCACCATCCTGGACGCCCGCTTTGGGGCGGTCATGGAGCAGTCCTACCTGAGCGATCTCGAAAACAGCATCGAGGTCGCGCCGCGTGCCAAAACCCTGGTCACGTTGCCGGGCCGGATGCTGGAGAACACCCTCTACAGATTTCGCAAGCTCCTTTAGATTGTCGGTCCGCCGCGGAAACGTCGCGTCGTGCCCGCGCCGGACCAACAAAAGAACGAGCTGGGCCTTGCAGCGGGGGAGGCAAGGCCGAAGGATCTGCCGCGACGGTGGAGCTTCGCACCCACGCATCCATTTCCGAAGTCGGCGAGGCCGAGTGGGACGCCCTGCTCCGACCGGAGGACCCGCCGTTCCTGAGCTACGCCTGGCTCCAGACCTTGGAGCAGACGGGGTGCGTGCGACCGGAGCGCGGCTGGGCGCCGCTGCTCTTGACGCTGCACCGGGAAGCGGAGCTCGTGGCGGCGGCGCCGGCCTACGTGAAGGGCAACAGCGAAGGGGAGTTCGTCTTCGATCACGGTTGGGCGCGCTTTGCGGAGGGACGGCTGCACGTCGACTATTACCCGAAGCTCATCGTGGCCGTGCCCTTCACGCCGGCCACCGGCAAGCGCCTGCTCATCCGCGAAGGCGAGGACGAAGACGAGATTGCGGCGGCGTTTGCCCAGGGGCTCCGGCAGTTGGTGGATCACTTCGAGCTGTCGGGAGCGCACGTGCTGTTTCCGCCCGAGTGGCAGGCGGAGCTACTAGAAGAGCACGGCCTCTTTTTGCGGCTCGGTGTGCAGTATCACTGGCGGAATGCGGGCTACGGATGCTTCGACGACTTCCTCGGGCGCTTCAACTCCAAGCGAAGAAACGCCATTCGACGTGAATGCAAGGAGATGGAGAAGCAGGGCACGCGGCTCGAGGTGCTGACGGGGCGGGAGCTCACGTCGGAGCTCGTGGACCACGTGTTCGAGTTCTATCGCAACACCGTGGAGCGCTTCTACTGGGGTCGGCAGTACCTGAACCGCGCGTTCTTTCACGAAATCGTGGCGCGCATGCCGGACGGCATCCACGTGGTGCTGGCGCGGGACGCGGGGTCCGGGCGGCCCATCGGCGGCGCGTTCAACCTGCTGTCCGAGACGGCACTCTACGGTCGCTACTGGGGGGCGACGGAAGAGCGGCCGTTCTTGCACTTCAACGTCTGCTACTACCGCGGCATCGAGGACGCGATCGCGCGGGGGCTGGCGCTGTTCGAGCCGGGAGCGGGGGGCGAGCACAAGCTCAGCCGCGGCTTCGATCCGGCGGCGACCTACAGCGTGCACCACCTCGCGGATTCTCGCCTGGCACTTGCCGTGAAGGACTTCACCGTGCGCGAGGCGCAGGAGATCCGACACTTCCTGGAGCAGGAAGCGAAGGTCAGTCGGCGCCTCGGGTGAGGGGCGTGGACACGAAGCCGTGCCACGTCAGCAGCAAGAGCGTCGCGGTGCGGGGGCCATCGTGGCGTGGGGACGGCTCGGTCCAGCGTGCGATGGCGCGCCCTTCCAACCACAGGCCGTTGGCGCGACCGAAGAGCGGCACGCCGAGGCCGCCGGAGAGCTCGAAGCCGCGTTCGTCTCCCAGCGCACCCACCGGCGGCGCGGCCCAGTACGCACCCAGGCCCAGGGAGATGGAGTCGATGGCGAGATCCACGAAGCCCGGGCCGTCTTCCAAGCCCTGACTCCAGCGTGGAATGAAGGCGGGACGCAGATCCACGCCGAGGGACAGCGCGCGCCTCATTCGCGGATGCTCGCCGCCCACGTCCTCGGCGTAACCGAGGGTGACGCCGGCCATGGAGAAGTAGTGCAGCGACAGGCGACCCGCGGCGCGGGTGCTGTCCCCGTCGATCTCGGCTCCGACGCCGAAGCCCACGTCGAGATCTCCCGAGAAGCGACCGTACACGCCGTCGCCGGACTCGTGCGGTGTATCGCCCACCTCTCCGGGCAAGCGCGACGTCGTGCGATGGCCGGGGTGCCAGCCCTGGGCGTGCGCCGGCGCGGCGGAGAGCGCCAGCGTCAGAGACACGAGAACCCCCAGCTGGCGGATCATTGGCCGAGCGCGCTCTCGATCGCTTCGCGCAGCTCCGGCGCGAAGATGAGGCGCACGCGTTCGAGGCGCTGACCGCGGAGACGCCCGAGCAGGTAGGACACGTCCCCCGGGGGGCGGGGCGTGCCGGTGGGGAAGATGACGGTGAGGGAGCCGTCGTGGTCGTCGAAGGGCAGGTCCGACGCGCAGTCGAGGCCGACGTACACCTCGGGATCGAGCCCCGCGTTCTTGGCGATCTCGCGGGCGCGGGACAGCGCTTCTTCCCGTGCGTCGGGATGGGTGGCGTCGCCGTACAGCTCGTAGGTCTTGAACAGCTTGCGCGTGTACAGGCGCTCGCTCAGATCCGCGAGCACCGGATCCGAGGCCGAGCGCCACGCGTCGATTGCGCTCATCAAGCCGTGATCGTCGAGGGCGAGGTAGTCCCCGAGGGGCGCGTCGTCGTCGTTGGCGAGCTCGGCTACGGCGCGTGGCACTCCCGTGACTCGCGTGCCGTCGATGATGAGCTCGCGCACGCGACCCAGCACGCGCGACAAGAGCCACTCGCTCGCCCGGCTGGCCTTGTGGAAGTACACCTGCTGGAACATGAACAGGCGCGCCAAGATGAACGATTCGATGGCCGGCAGCCCTTTGGGTCCGTCGATGGCGAGGGGCGGCGCCGCTTCCGCGCTGGCGGGGACGCCGAAGCGCAGGCTGCGCAGCAACCAGTCCAGGTCGAAGGAGCCGTAGCCCACGCCAGTGAAGTAGGCGTCCCGCAACAGGTAGTCGCAGCGGTCCACGTCGAAGGTACCGCTCACCGCGCGCGCCAAGAAACCGAGCTCGTGGCGACCGTGCACCAGATCCGCCACCCGGCTGGGCAAAGTCGCATCGAAGCGGCTGAGGACCTGATGCACTTCCGTCGAGGGATCCTCGATGATCCGCGAGGTCCAGGTCTCGTGCCGGGGCCCGTCCGGCATGGCCTCTTCGAACAGGTGCGAGAAGGGCCCGTGACCCACGTCGTGCAAGAGCGCGGCGGCCAGGGCGTCCCGCGCCCGCTCGGTGGTCACGCGCTGCCAGAACGGCAGCTCGTGGTGGATGGCGCGCATGCGTCCGATGAACCGGGTCATCACGAAGGCCGCACCAATGGCGTGGGAGAAGCGCGTGTGGTCCGCGCCCGGGTAGGCCAGGGACGTGAGGCCCAGCTGCCGGATGCGGCGCAAGCGTTGCACTTCACGTGTTTCGAGCAGCGCCGGGACGATGCTCTCTTCCTCCGACTCGAAGGAAACCAAGCCATGAACGGGATCGCGGAGGATCACGCTGCTCGTCTACCGCGCTCTCGGATTGGATGTTGCAATTTCGACCCGGGGTGGGAGGATTTCACACATTGTCCCTGCGCGCCAAATGTGACGGATCCGGGGCGAAGCCCTGGACAGACGACACAATAAGAGTTCTGCTTGGCATTCTAGCGAAGAGTACCGAAAGCACGGGGGACCGTTGACCATGGCAAGCGACACAGCAGACCAGCGCGCGCGAGGAGGACAGAAGGCGCTTCGGCTCGTGGACGTGCTGCGCGCTCTTCCGGCTCGGGAGCTCCGCTCCCTGGTCAGCCGCCTCCGGCTACGTATCGACGAGGCGAAGCGCATCGACGCGCCGTCCCAGGTCGCCCGCGCCCTGGTGGCGTTGCCCGAGGCGCGGGACCCCGGTCAACTCCCGGGCCCCACGCGAGAGCTGCTCTTTCGCATCGCCGAGGCCAAGGGCGTTCTGGTGGTGGAGGGCCTGCCTCCAGCGGTGGAGCCCCTCGTGGCCCGCGGCATCGTGTACGCACGTTCGGCCGGTGGAAACCAGATCGAGCTGCTGCTGCCCATCGCCTTCATAGTGCAGCTCCGTACCTGGGAAGGGGACGACCCTCGGGGTGCCCGGGCGCTCATCTCCGGCAGCACCGCGGAGGTGGCCACGGCCATTGCGTCCCACTACCTGGGCCGCCCGGCGACGCCGCCGCTGTCTCTCTCCTTGGAGCCGGCTTGGGAAGCGCTCCACGACCCCATTCGCCTCGACGAAGAAGTCGACTCCCTCGCGCCCATGGAGCGCAAGCTCCTTCGCGCCATCGAGAAGGTAGGCGGCGAGGTGGACACGGAAGAGCTCCTCGATCTCGAACGCGAGCCGTTGCGGCTGCGCGGCGCCACCGGGGCGACACCGTCGCGTCGCGGCGTCGGCTTCGCGCTCGAGCGCCGTGGCTTCTTGATCCCGGTGCACCCGAACCGGCACGTGATCCCGTCGGAGGTCGCCAGCATCGTTGGCGCCCAACGTCGCGCCGAGCGCGAAGCCCAGCGTCGCGAGATCCGCAGCTACGTGCTGGGAGAAGATCACGCGCCGCGCCGCGCACGCTTCAGCGACGATCCCGTGCCCCTGGTGCTGGCGATGTCGCTGGCCGTGCGCGATCCCGCCATCGAGGTGCGCGCCGGCGTGGGAACGCCGCGTTCCCTCATCAGCAAGCTGGCCACGCGATTCGGCGCGGATGCAGACGCCGTCGCTCTGCTCGCAGCGCTTTCCCGCGCCGTGGGCCTGTGGGACCCGTCGTCCGTGGGTGTGGCGTCGCCCCCCGGCTCCTACCGCGTGGGCGACCTGGGCCGCGTGCTGTTCGAGGCCTGGCGCCGCGGCGGCGCTTGGGACGAAGCGCGGCCGGACGGCGAAGTGCTGCGCATCGCGACCGAGGCGCGCGAGGCGAGCGCCGTCGGCGTGCTCCGCGAAATGGTGATCGACGCCCTCCGCGAGCTGTCCGACGGCCGTTGGGCCCCCTGGGAAGCCGTGGCCGCCTACGTCCGCGCCGACAGCCGCACTCCCGGCCTCGCGCGCTTGCTCGAGCGTTGGGCGTCCCGCGCCGGTGTGGATCCGATGAAGCCCGCCGCCGTCGCGCGTCGCGTCGCCCTGGAGACGCTGCACGTGCTCGGCGTCGTCGATCTCGGAGAGCCGGAAGAGGGCACCGACCCCACGCTGCGCATCACGCCGCGGGGGCGCGCGTTCATCGAAGGCAAGAGCGCCAGCGTGCAGCCGGACAACACCGGCTTCTTGGATACCCAGGTGCTGCGCGTCGGACCGAGCGCCCGCGTGGGCAACGTCCTTGGTGTCGCGCCTTTCGTGGAGATCGGCGCCGTTGCTGGCAGCTTGGACCTCGCCGTCACCGCTCAAGCGACGAGCTTGGCGTTGGCCGCCGGCTACGAGAGCGACGTGATCCGCGCGCGGCTCGAAGCCGTCGCATCACTCCCGGATCCCATCGAGCGCATGCTCACGCAGGCTGCGGCGGTCCTCGGTCGCGCGGAGCTGGTGCAGACGCAGGGCTTCTTGTGGGTGGAGGATCCCGAGCTCCGGGAGCTGCTCCGCACCCGCCGCCAGACCGCAGATCTGTTCATCGATCCGTCGCCGCCCTCGGGCTTGCTGGTGAACCCCGGCGTGGACGTGGAACGCCTCGCTCGCCGCTGCCGCGCCCTCGGCGTGGAGGTCGTGGTCGACGGCGAGGTGTACCGCACTCGCACCATGTCGCCCCCGCCCCGCGGGAGCGGCACTCGCAAGATCGAGTCGAGCAGCTCGCTCAGCGCCGTGCGCAGCAACAAGACCACCGGCACTCGCCGCCGTCGCTCCAGCGCCAGCATGAAAGCCGTCAAGCCTAGGTGATTCGCCGTAGGCGAATCACCTCGGGGATTTTCTACAGACTCCTCCTCTCGACAAACAAGCCGGCGCCCGGCCTCGCCGGGTTCTCCCTCGCCTCTCAATTCCAGGACGTGATCTGATCGTGCCAAGACTGCACCTCGGAGATTCGCCTGGCGGCGAATCCCTCGGGGATTTTCTACACGGCTCCAGGCCGCAACGCCCCGCGACTCCTCCTGTCGACAAACAAGCCGGCGCCCGGCCTCGCCGGGTTCTCCCTCGCCTCTCAATTCCAGGACGTGATCTGATCGTGCCAAGACTGCACCTCGGAGATTCGCCTGGCGGCGAATCCCCTCGGGGATTTTCTACACGGCTCCAGGCCGCAACGCCCCGCGACTCCTCCTGTCGGCAAACAAGCCGGCGCCCGGCCTCGCCGGGTTCTCCCTCGCCTCTCAATTCCAGGACGTGATCTGATCGTGCCAAGACTGCACCTCGGTGATTCGCCTGGCGGCGAATCCCCTCGGGGATTTTCTACACGGCTCCAGGCCGCAACGCCCCGCGACTCCTCCTCTCGACAAACAAGCCGGCGCCCGGCCTCGCCGGGTTCTCCCTCGCCTCTCAATTCCAGGACGTGATCTGATCGCCTGGCGGCAAGACGGCTCCAGGCCGCAACGCCCCGCGGTTCGACAAACAAGCCGGCGCCCGGCCTCGCCGGGTTCTCCCTCGCCTCTCCGATCCCTCGGGATTCTTCTACACGCTCCAGGCCACAAGCGACTCGTCCTGTCGACAAACAAGCCGGCGCCCGGCCTCGCCGGGTTCTCCCTCGCCTCTCAATTCCAGGACGTGATCTGATCGTGCCAAGACCGTCCATGTGGTTCCAGCGAACGGGTCCCTACCCGTTCGCGATCTGACCTGAAGCGTGGTTGGGGATCTGAGCGTGGTTCGGGAGCTGACCTGAAACGTGGTTTGGGAGCTGAGCTGAAGCGTGGTTCGCGATGTGACTTGGAGCGTGGTTGGGCGCTGAACTGAAGCGTGGTTCGCGATTGGAGGGCCGTCCCTTGCTCGGTTCCGGAGTAGGCTTGCGATCACGGGTCGATGAGAGCTCAACGCTGTATGCTGCTGCTGGGCGCGCTCTTGGGGGCGTGTGGCGCGCCGACCGCTGCACCTCGAACGGCGCCATCACCTCCGCCGCACGCGCCCCCCGTGACGCCGCCGCCTCCGGTCAGTGCGGAGCCGGAAGCGAGCGCGCCGCCCGTCGTCAGTGAGCCGGTGGCGGAGCCCGCCGCGCCGCCGGACGAGGAGTACGTCGACCTCTCCGAGTGGCTCACCGCGCGGGGCGTGTCCGAGAAGGAACGGAAGAAGCTGCCGCATGTGTACATGTCGTGTCAGCCGCAAGCCGTGGGGCCCGAGCGCGAGGAGGCGCTCTTGTGCCACGCTTGGGAGTCCGTGGAGCGAGGCAAGGGCACGTCCGTCGTGTTCCGCACACGCTTGCGGGACTCGATCTTCGGCGTGCAGAAGGGTCGCATCGTGGTGATGCTCGACGCCATCGTGGGCGTGACCATCACCGACAAGGAGGACATGGCGCAGCCGAACATCGTCGACCTCGCGCTGGAGGTCGCGCCGGACGGGCTATCCGCGGAGCTCACCGACGGCGCGCCGCCCTTGCGGAGCTGCGACGAAGCCCTCGCCGATCTGGGTGCCCGGGTGAAGACGGCGCAAGTGACGGCGTGGGACCGGTTCGATCTCGATCTGACGAAGCGCGCGTGCGCCCAGCGTGGGCACTATGTCTTCCGCGGCGGACGTTTCGTGCGCGCCGTGGCGACGCCGCCGCGCGGCGGCACCAGCGGACCGTGACGGGGCTCGCGCCGAACCAACATCCAATCGAAAACAGCGGTCAGGCGTCGAGGCGGCGCTGGACCCAGCTGCTCTGAGCGGGGCTCACGTGCAGGACTTTGCCGCCACGCACGAAGACCTCCGCGGGAAGGCCGCGGCCGTTGTACTCGCTGGCCATGGTGAAGCCGTAGGCGCCGGCGTCGCGCACTACCACGTGGCTCGGGAGCGTGGGGCCGAGGGCGTACAGGCCGAAGTCGTCCGCGCTCTCGCACACGGGACCGACGACCTGCCACTCTTCTCCGCCGGGAGCGCGCTCGAGCGGCTCGATGCGATGGCGCGCCTGGTACAGGGCGGGGCGGATGAGATCGTTCATGCCGGCGTCCACCATGCAGAAGCGCCGCGTGCCGCTGTGTTTGCCTTGCACCACGGAAGCGACGAGCACGCCAAAGGGGCCGACCAAAGCGCGACCCGGCTCCACCACCAGGGTGAGATCCGACAGACCGCGCTCGCCGAGGAGCTTCACCGCGGCGCGGGCGAAGGCAGCCGGCGGATCCACCGGCGCACCGCCGTAGTCGATGCCGTAGCCACCGCCGAAGTCCACGAAGCGGAGCGGTGCGCCCGCCGCGCGGCGCTCTTTGGCCACGCGGCACACGACCTCCGCCGACTCGAGGTACGACGCCGGCGTGCGCAGCATGCTGCCCACGTGGGTGGAGATGCCGACGAGGGAAAGATGGTCGGTGTGCTGAGCGATGGCAGAAAAGGCCGCCGGGAGGTCGTTCTGCACGATGCCGAACTTGGCTTCGTCGTGTCCGGTGGCGATGTGCGCGTGGGAATCGATCTCGACGTCCGGGTTCACCCGCACGCTCACGTTGGCCTTCGCCCCCACGGCGCGCGCCCGGGCAGCCACCCGCGCGATCTCCTCCACGCTCTCGAGCTGGATGCCGAGGATGCCGCGGGTGATGGCCAGGTCGAGCTCGTGGTCCTGCTTGGCCACGCCGCTCATCACCACGCGCTCCGGACTGATGCCCGAGGCCAGCGCGACCTGCAGCTCGGCGCCGCTCACGACATCCGCACCGCCACCGGCGGCGGCCACCGTGCGCACCACCGAGCCGGCGGTGTTCGCCTTCACGGCGTACGCCACCACGTGAGCTGCGCTTCCGAAGCCCGCTATCAGCCCGCGCGTGGCCTCGGCGATGCCATCGAGATCGTACAGGTACGCGGGCGTGCTCACCGCCGCTTGGTCCAAGAGCTTGGCGATGGGCGTGCCACCGAGCTCTGCCACCCCGCCTTGGTCGCGTGAAAATCCAGACATGCGGCTCGCTCACATAGCAGGTATTGCCGGGGGTTTGTTGGTCCGGCGCGATGGCCTCGTGCCCCGGCCGGCGCCGCTGTGGCATGCTCTGGGGGCCGTATGCCCGCCCGCCGCGCCAAGATCGTCTGCACGATCGGTCCCGCTGTGGACAGTCCGGAGCGGATCCGAGAGCTGATCCGCGCCGGGATGGATGTCGCGCGGCTGAACTTCTCGCACGGCACCCCGGCGGATCACGAGCGGGTGGCCCGCGTCATCCGCGAGGCCAGCGCCGAGCTCGGGCGGCCCATCGCCATCTTGCAGGATCTGTGCGGCCCCAAGATCCGTACCGGCAAGAACGGTCCGAAGTCGGTGGATGTAGGACAGACCGTGGCGCTGGTGGGCAGCGGGGAGGGGGACGCGGAGACGATCGCGGTCAGCTACGCGAGCCTTTCGGAGGACGTCCACGCGGGCGATCGCATCCTCTTGGGGGACGGCCACGTGGAGCTTCACGTGGACCGCGTGGAGGGAGAAAAGGTGCTGTGCCGCGTGGAGCACGGCGGCGCGCTCCGGGCCCGCATGGGCGTGAACCTGCCGAGCGGCCGCGTGCGCCTCAAGGCCATCACCGACAAGGACCGGAGCGATCTCGAGCACGGCCTTCGGCTGGGCGCGGACTACGTGGCGCTCTCCTTCGTGAAGAGCGCCGACGACGTTCACGAGCTCCGCGCGCTGTGTGAAGAGCACGGTCGACCCACGCCCATCGTGGCCAAGATCGAGACGCCCCAGGCGGTCGAGCAGATCGAGGCCATCGTCGCGGCGGCGGACGCGGTGATGGTGGCGCGCGGCGACTTGGGCGTGGAGCTGCCGCCGGAGCGGGTGCCGGTGGTGCAACGCGAGATCATCGGCGTGTGCCAGAAGCTTCGGCGCCCGGCCATCGTGGCCACGGAAATGCTGCACTCCATGGTGCACGCGCCGCGGCCCACCCGCGCGGAAGCGAGCGACGTGGCCGGCGCGGTGTTTGGCGGCACGGACGCGGTGATGCTCAGCGCCGAGTCCGCCACCGGGGAGTACCCCATCGTCGCGGTGGAGATGATGGACCGCATCATCCGTCAGGCGGAGCAGAGCGAGTTCTTCTCGCCCGAGGGCTCGCCGCCGGACGGCGCCACGCCGGAAGCCATCGCCCATGCGGCGTGTCACATCGCGGGAGAGGTGGGCGCCAAGGTGCTGGTGGCGCTCACGGAGAGCGGCGGCACGGCGCGGCTGGTGAGCAAGGCGCGGCCACCGGTGCCCGTCGTGGCGCTGTCGCCCGACGACGGAACGCTGCGGCGCCTGGCGCTGTACTGGGGCGTGACGCCCCACGCCCTCGAGGTGGTCACGGATCTCGAGGCGCTGCTCGCGCGCGTGCACGCGCTGCTCGTCTCCGAGAAGCTGGTGCAGAAGGGGGACCGCTTCGTGCTGGTGTACGGCGCGCCCATCGGCACCCGCGGCTCCACCAACGCCGTGCGGGTCGAGGTCGTCCGATGATCGTCCCGGTGGAGCAGCCTCCCGAGCTCGAGAAGTACCAGGTGCTCGAGGAAATCGGCCACGGCGGCATGGCCACCGTGTATCGCGCGAAGGATCGCCGGCTGGGGCGCGACGTCGCGGTCAAGGTCATCCACAAGCACCTGCGCGAGAGCGCGGAGGTGGCCGCGCGCTTCGTGAGCGAGGCGCGGGCCGTCGCCAAGCTCAAGCACCAGAACATCGTCGAGGTGTACGACGTCTCCGACGAAGGGGACATCGAGCGCTATCTGGTGGTTGAGCTGGTCGAGGGCACCACGCTCCGCAAGCTGCTGCTCGAGCGGGGCCACCTGCCGGCGGAGATCGCCGCGGCCATCGGCATCGAGATCGCCCAAGCGCTGGAGCACGCGCACGCCCACGGCGTGATCCATCGCGACGTGAAGCCCGAGAACGTGCTGGTGAGCCTGCGCGCGCCGGTGAGCACCCGGGAGTCTCAAGAGCGGCCCAGCGACGCGACCATCGCGCGCATCAAGATCGCGGACTTTGGCATCGCCAAGCTGCTGGACGCCCAGGGCGTCACCTCCACGGGGCAGGTGCTCGGCTCGCCGGCGCACATGGCGCCGGAGCAGATCGAGGGCGGCGAGGTGTCGCAGCGGGCGGACGTGTTCGGTCTCGGCGTGCTCTTGTACGAGGGCATGGTGGGGCGGCTGCCCTTCGACGGAAAGAACCCCGCGCAGGTGCTGCGCAAGGTGCTCGACGGCACCTTCACCCCGCCGGAGCGCGCGCGCCCCACGGTGGGCGCGGGCTTGAGCCGCATCGTGGAAAAGGCGCTGGCACGGGAAGCGGAAGATCGCTGGGAGTCCGCCGAGCTGATTGGGGATTTGCTGCGCGCCGAGCTCGCCAAGGTGGGCATGAAGGAGCCGCGCGCCGAGCTCGCCGAATACCTCGCGGATCCCACGGCCTACGAGGAGAGCTACGAAGGGCGCATCGTCGACAAGCTCGTGGCGCTGGGCAAACAGGCGCGCTCCGAGCGGGACGTGACGACGGCGGCGAGCTACTTCAATCGCGCCCTCGCCTTCCGGCCGGAGGACACCGAGCTGTTGCGCGAGGTCGCGGGACTCGCGCGCTCGGAGCGGCTCAAGCGCACGGCGCTCCGGGCCGGCATCGTGCTGGTGGGTAGCGCCGTGCTGGGCGTGGCGGCCTACGGCGTGACGCGCGCGGCGCGCACGCCGCGGCTCACGCCCACGCAGGACAAACCGCCGGAGCCGGTGCTGAAGGTCACCGCGGAGCCGACGGTCGTGAACACCGCCGCGCCGGACAAGAGCGCCGCGCCGAAGCCGAGCGCGTCCGTAGTGGAGGTGGTCAAGCCGAACAACGGGAAGATCGCCGTCGCACCGATCGGTACCGCGCCCAGCAAGGACAAGACGCGCCTGGTGCAGGTGCTCTTGAGCGGCGCGACGGGCGGCTCGGTGCTGGTCGACGGCCAACCGTACAACTGGTTCGGCCCGCCGAAGCCCATGCCCACGGGCACCCACACCTTCGAGTTCCTCCCGCCCGACGACAAGTGCTGCAAGAAGCCGCCCAAGCAAGTGCTGGACGTGAAGGAAGGCGAGACCCCATTCGTGGTGCGAGGCCAGATCGCCTACCTCGACGCCAGCCTCACGCTCATCGGCACCGGCGATCTCCGGGCGGAATGCCCGCGGCTCTTCGCCGGCGTCCTGTCCGCAGGACAGACCCGAAAAATCCCCATCAATAGCCCCAAGCGCTTGGCGGGGCAGTGCACAATCACCCCGGGCAAAGAGGGAGAGGACAACAAAGTAGTTGCCGTGACCCTCGGACCCGGCGAAACCAGGACCATTCCCTAGCCCCTGACGCGGTGCGTCTCGGGGACGGGCGTCTCCGGATGCGTTCGATTCGTTCGAGTCTGTTTGCGGTTTGTCTGGCCACCGCGCTGCTGGCACGGCCGGTCGCTGCCCAGCCCCCGCCGCCCACGGACAGCGCCGGGGAGCTGTCCGACGACAGCAAGCTCGAACGCATCGTTACGCTGTTCGAGAGCGGCAAGTACGCCGAGTGCACCACCGAGTTCAAGAAGCTCCTGATCCCGGAGCCGGATCTGGAAGATCCCGACGTGCTGGAGCGGGCGCGCACCTACTACGCCGCGTGCCTGATGGCCGTCGGCAAGAACGACGAGGCGGACCAGCAGTTCAAGACCGCCATCCGCGAGAACCCACAGATGCAGCCGCCGGATCGCCTGGTGTATCCGGCGCCGGTGGTGGAGCGCTTCATCCGTGTGCGCGACAGCATGCTGGACGAGATCAAGAAGGCGGAAGAGGACCGCATCAAGAAGGCGCGCGCCGCCGCCAAGGCGGCCGCGGAGCGCCGGGAGCGTGAGCGCCTGCGCGTGGAGGCTCTCGAGAAGCTCGCCGCACAGGAAGTGGTCATCACCAAGAACCGTCGCTGGATCGCGGCTGTGCCCTTTGGAGTGGGCCAGTTCCAGAACGACGACACGGCCCTCGGCTATCTGTTCCTGGGCACCGAGGTCGCGCTCGGGGGCACCGCCCTCGGCGCGATGCTGGTGCGGCTCTCGCTGGATGCCCGCGCCGACGACCAGCCGCCGCCCAACAACGAAGAGCTAAACGCGAACAACACGACGGCCAACAACGTGTTGAAGTTCTCCAGTTGGGGATTCGTCTCGGTGGCCGCGTTGGGCATCCTCGAGGCCCAGCTCTCCTTCGAGCCGGAGGTGCGCCACGTGGTCCAGCGGCCGCTGCCCAAGGACCTTCAGCGCCCGAAACCGGAAAAGAGCGACGTGAGCCTGAGGCCCAGCGCGCTACCCACCCCCGGTGGCCTCCAGCTCGGAGTCATCGGCCGCTTTTGACGGTCCGCCGCGGAACCACGCGGACGGACGTCGCGCTACAGCGAGGTGACGCGCACTCGGGCGCGATCCGCGGCGGCTTCGGCAGCGGCCACCGAGGTCACGGCCTCACCCGGCGAGCGACGGAGCTCCGCCAGGGAAAGGCCCAGTGCCCAGAGCAACGGCCGCGGCGGCGCGAGCCCGAGCTCCGGCTCGTTCGCGAACAAGCTGCCCAGCTCTTTGGCGTAGGCGCGGGACAGCTCCAGCGTGGAGACGCGATCGAACGCTTTCGCCTTGGGGCGGCTCGCCAGCGGCAGGGCGGCGAGGCTCGCGAACAGGAGCACGTAGAGCGCGCGCAGCCGGCGCCGCGCGGATGCTGGCCGCCGCTCGAGCACGCGCTTGAGGAAGTGCACGTTGAGCGGCACGTGGAAGGACTCGTCCCGCGTCAGGATGGTGAGCATGCGGCGCGCCGCCGGGTGCTGCACGTTGCGGAGGGCGAGGCGATACGTCGTGCTGCCGATGGTCTCGAACATCAGGTTCGTGAGCACGATCGACTCCATGCGCTTGGCGCGACCGTAGAGGCGATAGAACGTTCCCGTGACGCGGCCCATGGGGCGGATCTCGCCGCCGATGAATGCCAGAAACTCCGTCAGGAGCTCGCGGTGCCAGCCCTCCTCGTCACCGTACAGGCGCAGCACTTCCGCCAGATCTTCGTCCCACTCGCCGACCTCGCTGGCCAGCTCGTGCGCCTGCCGCAGTCCGCTCTCCTCCGCGCGGAACGCGGCGTTGAAGAAGCGCACGGCAGCCGTGCGCTCGGCGTCGCTGGCCCAGCTGATGGGCTCACCGAGCTCGAGCGTTTCTTCCGCCGCCGCGCGATCGCGGAGCTTGTCGAGCCACCAGCTCGTTGGGCGGTCCGTGGGTGAAGGGGCCACCGGTTCCTCAGGGCTTGCGGATCGCGGCGATCCAGAACCCGCCGAAGCGGGCGAGGGGCGAATCGCACAGCGCGCGCTCCGTGGCGCGCAACAGGGTCCGCGCCACGGGAAGCCGCATGAGCCGCGCCGTGGGCGTCGCAATGCGGACGCCGCGGGATGCGACGATCTCGCACCCTGCCGGCAACAGCGCCTGCACGTCCCGCGGCGAATCGAAGCGCGTGTAGACGTGCTTCTCGTGCGCGCCGGGCGCAATGCGACCGGCCGGGCCGTAGCGCTTCACCAGGCCGCGCAGGCTGTGCGGATTGTAGAACTCGGCGATCACCGTCCCGTGCGGGCGCGTCACGCGCAGCATCTCTTTCAGTGCCACGTCGATCTCCGGGATGTGCGCCAACACCTTGAAGGAGCAGGTGACGTCGAAGCTCTCGTCCTCGAAGGGCAGCGCCGTGGCGGAGCCTTCCACCACTGAAAGGCCCCGTTCCCGCGCCCGAGCCAACATTCCAGGAGAAAGGTCGATGCCCTTGGCGGACTTGGCGAAGCGCCGGATACGCTGCAGCACCAGCCCCGTCCCGCAGCCGACCTCCAGCACGTCGCGCCCGGAGCCGAAGCGCTGGACGAACTCGCTCTCGAGCTCGTCCAGGAGCTCGTGATAGCCGCCCGGGTCGTTCTCCCCGCGGTGATCTTCGTAGCCTTCACTGAAGGCGTCGTAATAGGCCCGATTGGATTCGTGGCTGCCGGATGCGTCCATGCGAAGAGCGGGAACCTGTCAACGAACGCCCGCCTCTGCAAGCTCCACCGCAATTTGTCGGGATTTTCGCGGCTGGCGCCGGGCGTGGAACGGAGGATCCGAAGAGATTTGACGGACCTGCGCGGGGCGTCGAAGTCCGCTGGCGACCGGGAGGAATCGGATGAACGCCAGGAAGAATCGGAGCGCGGGCTGGAGTCGGCGGAACGCGCGGAAGCTCGCTGCGGCGGGCCTGATGGCCACGGCCATGGTTGCCATAGGCGGCGCAGCGCCCGGATGTAGCTCGCAGTCGCCCGCGGAAGACAGCGCCAAAGTGCAGTCGAGTGCGCTGACGTTCTTTCCCGACAGTCACTGCGCGCAGGAGCTCGCCAATGGGCTCTGGAACGTTTCCTACGACCTATGCCAGCAGGAAATACAGCTGCCGACCGCAGAGCCGCTCCCCTTTCTCGAACAGGTCCGCTTTCTGTTTGAGCCCCCGACGTCGGGCCAGTTCGAGCTTCAGCCTGGCAAGTTGGACGTGAGCCAGCTCGCAGTCATAACGGGCGACATCGCCTTGACTGGCGAGCTCAAGACAGTCCAGGTCGAGGCTCAGGAGAATCAGCTGGGCGGTGTCCACGGAGACTACGGGTACACGCTGCGGGACGTCTGGTCGGGGCGATTCTTCTATGTGGTCAACGGCGGCCATCCCATTCGCATGAGGTTCACTGCGATAGACGTCGGTCCCTCCTCTGGCGCCCCCGAGTACCTGCCCGTCGAGCGTGTGGTGAACCCGGAGCCGGGCAAGTTCACGACGATACCCACCGTGGCAATGGTGCCTGCAACGCCGCCGATGATGACGCCGGTAACACCAAGTAACCCGAGCTGGGCGTACGTCGAATCGGCGATGGAGCAGGACTCTTCCGGCGAGCGATCTGCAACGGTGTTCATTCCCGCGAACACGGACTGGCTGGTCAGTGGAAACGCTCTGACGTCGGGGTCGGGCACGCTCGAGGCTGGCGTTCAAGAGTACACGGTGGGGGACGGCGAAGCGGGCGCGCAGCGCATGCCCGCCGCGCTCCCGGCTGCGAGTGCCTACACCTACGCCGCGGAGCTCGTCGCGCACCTCGACGGCTTGCCGATCGACCCGACTTTCAGCCAGCCAGTCTACGTCTACGTCGACAACTTCTTGGACTTCCCGGTCGGCGACACCGTGCCGAACGGAACCTACGACCGCGACACCGGCGCCTGGGTTCAACATCGCGAACCGGAAGGGGCTCCGCTCAACGGGATCGTCGTCCAGTTTGTCGACATCAAAGACGGGTACATGGAGGTGGACACCGGCGGCGTGGACGTCGGGCTTACTGACGACGAACGCTACCAGCTGGCACAGCGATACTCGGACCCACAGGACATTGGAAAGACGTTCTGGCGCATGCCGGTCCTCCACTTCTCGGCGTGGGACTTCAACCTGGGGTGGACGCCACCGTTGAACGCCGGGCAGCCGCCGGACCCCAGAGAAGACGATCGCGAAGGTTTGTCGCCGGACTCCTGTGTGATGAACGGCTCCACGATCGAGTGCGAGAGTAGCGTGCTCGGTGAGGAGATCCCGATCACGGGCGCGCCGTACTCGCTCGTGTACCGCAGCAGCCGAGTTCCTGGGTACAAGCCGGCGCACCGACGAACGCTGAAGATCCCGGGAGGCGGTCAGAACGTGCTTCCCGATACGGCCAAGAAGCTGGTTGCAGATCTCGAGGTCGCCGGAGTGAAGATCCACCAAGAGAAGGACAAGCCAAGCAGTGGCTGGGGCACAGATGAATCCTTTACCTTTGACTGGAACGGGCAGGACGCCTTTGGTCGCGACCTGAACGGTATCCAGAAAGCCACGGTTCACGTGGGTGCCGTCTACCAGGGCGTGTACGGGAAGACCGATGGCTTCGGCCTGCCCCCGGTGGGCCAGTACCAGACGAACGACACCCGGCAGGAGGTCACGTACTGGACCACGTGGCGCGGAGACATCGGCTTCTTGGACGCACGCGCGTTCCACAACGGTGGCTGGACCATCAGCCACCAGCACGTCTACGACAGGAACACGCAGACCATTCACTACGGTGATGGCCGCTGGCGCCGCGGGTCGGCGCTCGGTCAGATCCTCCAACACGAGTGCGAGGGCTGCAGCATCGGCTCCTACCCGTACGGGATGGACTTCGACCCCAATGGCGTCCTGTACTTCATCGATCGTACGGGCGGTGCGTCGGGCGACGGGACTCTCAAGAAGCTCGAGAACGGTGTGGTGACGAACGTCGTGTCCGTTCCCGGCGGACCGATCGACGTTCGCGTCGCGCCTAACGGCACCGTCTACGTTGCGCAGCCCGACGACGGTCTTGTCAGCAAGATGGTTGGTACGCAGTGGGAGTCCGTGACCAGTGTCCCTTTGAGCCAGCCATCGGGGATTGCCCTTGCCCCCGACGGAACCTTGTTCGTCAGCGACACGGGCCACCACCAGATCTGGCGGGTTGGCACGGACGGAAGCTCAACCCTGTTTGCGGGAAATGGTACGGCTGGCAGCTCTGGCGACGAGGGGCCGGCGATTCAAGCCCAGCTGCGTGCGCCGCTCGGAATCGATGTCGCGGACGACGGGTCCGTCTTCTTCGTCGACTTGAATGGGTTGAATGGTGTCGATGGTTCGATTCGCAGAGTCGATCCGAGTGGCATCATCCACCTGGTTGCAGGGGGAGATGGAAACACGAACGACAGCAGCGAAGGGATTGATGCGACGACGGCCAAGCTCAACGCACCTCAGAATGTGCGAATTGGCTCGGATGGGAACGCGTACTTAACCGAAGGCACGGGTACGAACGGACACGGAGGACGCGTCCGAAAGATCACCTCAATCGGCCGAATCGTTACCGTTGCCGGTGACGGGCTCTCGGCGGGCGGCGTGCAGTGCGACGACGGTCCGGCGACGACGGTCCACTTGGCTGCCGCGCAGGGTCTTGCGTTCGCTCCGGACGGTACGCTCTGGGTGTCGCAACATGGGAACAACAGCTGCGATGCCATCCGACGCATAGCGCCCGCCCTGCCCGGCGCGGCCGTTGGAACACAGCTCGTTCCCTCGGAAGATGGCAGCGAGGTCTACGCGTTCAACGAGTTCGGGCGCCACATGATGACGTACGATGCCGTTCTCGGTACGCCCAAGTTCAAGTTCGTCTACCACCCCTACGAGACGGCAGAAGGCCACTCCGAACCGCTGCTCGACGAGATTGACGATGTGCGTGGCAGCGAGGATGCACTGGGCCTTCAGACGTTCTTCGACCGAACTCCCTACGGTGAGCTCTATAGGATCCGCGCTCCGTTCTACGCGAGCGGCAATGCGACGACGGATGTAGCCATCGAAGAAGGGTGGCTGATGGTCGTCAGCGGCCCCGTGTCGCAGTACTCCCTCGCATACAAGCAGCAAGCGTTGGGCGGTCTGCTCGAGGAGTTCAACGATCCAAAGGGCGGAACGCATTCCTTCGCGTACAACGACGACGGTCGGTTGACGACGGATAGGGATCCAAGGACGCAAACGTCCGCACCGTACCGCAAACTTGCCGGTGTGCAGGAGGTGACTGGAGGAAACGTCACCGGCTCCGGCATCGAAATCACGACCGCGAACGGGCTGAAGCACAAGTTCACGGGGAGCTACCCGAGCACACTCGGGATCACGCAGCGCACGATCACGCGCCCTGACGGTACCTCCGTGCACGCGGCCATCAGTCGTGAGGCGGGCGCTCGCTTGGCCACCTATCCGGACGGCTCGTCGCGTCTGGCGCTGCTCGAGCCTGATCCGCGATTCGGCCTCGCGGCGGGGACGACCCACGAACTACTGGAGCTTCCCGGTGGAAACAAGAAGCTCGGCGTGAACGTCGACCGTGAAGTGGTGGGCGCCGTGCCCGGCAGCCCCTTCAGCTTCACGTCTCTATCCGAGACGCGCACCGTGTACCCGGATCCCGCGGATCCGAGTACGAACATCCAGTACACGTCCACGTTCCACAAGAACGAGAATCGGATCGAGGTGACATCTCCGGAGGGCCGCTCGGTCTCGCAGTACCTCGACAGCTACGGTCGCGTCTGGAAGGAGCGGCCTGGCCCAGGGACGCCGGAGGTAGCGGATGTCATCTACGGGTATGACAGCTACGGCCGCCTGACCACCGTGGATCAGGGCAGCCGCCGGGTGAAGTACGGGTACGATCCGAATACCGGGTTCCTCGAGACAATCTCGGTAGGACCGACCTCCGAGGCATGGCTGCTCCAAACCACGTTCGACCGGAACGACGATGGCTACGTCACGAAGGCGACGGACTACCAGAGCTTCAGCACGATCTTCGATCGAGATGAAATGGGGGATGCGTACAAGATCCGGACGCAAGCGGGCACTGGAGGAAGCGCCAGCTACTACGACCACAACCAGCCGTTGGATCCCGTCGGGCTTCTTCAGTCCTACACGCCCCCGCCAGTAGCGGGACAGCCCGCTGGCACGGTGGGCTACGACTACGATCTCGATCGCCGGCCAACCCTCGTGGGCTGGGCCGACGGTCGCTCGCTCTCGCCCCAGTACGATCCCACTTCCGGCAAGCTGACGGAGATCCGCGACGAGGCGAATCAGGTCCTTCGCCAGTTCGCCTACGACACGACGACGGGGAACATTACGAGCGCGACCTGCAACGGGATGACAACGGGCTTCGGCTACGACGGCTACGGGGCCATCGCGGATCGCGTCAGCACGACGTGGCCCGGCTCACCAGCGAAGGACGTGTCCCTCGAGTACGACGGCTACCTCCGCCCGAACAAGGAGAAGCTGACAGGCGGCGCGGACGTGACCTACACCCTGGATGACGACGGTCTGGTGACCGCTGCTGCCATCTCGTCCCCGGGGACCACGTTCCACCTGAGCGATCGCAGCCCGCAGAGTGGCCGACTGGAGAGCACGTGGATCGGCAACGTGACGACCGCGATCCAGTACGACCAGACCTACGCCGACGTCACCCACGTAGCCACCACCTTCACCGGCAACACGAACCGCTACAACATCACGTACGCGCCCGACGCCATCGGTCGCGTGCAGGTGAAGACGGAGCAGGTCGAGGCCAACCCGTCAACGGACGAGACCTACGACTACTGGCCCTCCGGCTGGTTGAAGTCCGTGGACGACGGAACGACCACGACGCAGTGGGACTACGACCCGCGCGGCAACCGCACGAAGGAGAACGGCGTCACCATCGCGAGCTACGACGCTCGCGATCGAATCCTGACGTACAACACCGCCAGCACTGGCTCCCTGAGTTTCCAATACGACGCCGACGGCCGGCGCAGCGTACGAAAGCTGAGCGGAACCCAGACTCACAGCTACACGTGGGATCGCTTCGGTCTGCTCACGAGTGTGACGATGGGCACCACGACCATCAACTACACCCTGGACGCCCTCGGCCGCCGCGTCACGCGCAAGAAATACGTCAGCGGCGTTCTCCAGGCCGAGGAGCGCTACCTCTACTCCGGCGACAACCGCCTCGTGGCAACGCTGAACGGCAACGGCGGTGTCACGGCGCGCTTCATCTACGCCACCGGATCGCACACGCCGGATCTGATGGTGAAGGGCGGCACGGTGTACCGCATTGTCACCGACCAGCTGGGCAGCCCCCGCGCCGTCATCAACGTCGTCAACGGCAATCAAGACGTGTACAAGCATGGCGTCTGGGGCAAGGAGACCGCAGCACCAGCGCCGTCAGCGCGCATCCCCTTCGGCTTCGCCGGGGGCCTGTACGACGCGGACACCAAGCTCGTCCACTTCGGCGCCCGCGACTACGACCCCGAGGTCGGCCGCTGGATCAGCCCCGACCCCATACGCTTCGACGGCGGCACGAATCTGTACGCCTACGCTAACGGAGATCCGGTCAACTACGTCGATCTGGACGGCAAGAATCCGCTCATCTTCATCGCGGCGGCGGGGTTCGCGGAGGGCTTCGTCATGGACGCGGCGCTCCAGCTCGCGCTCAACGGCATGAGCTTCCAGTGCGTGGATTGGAACCACGCCGCAGGAATGGGCGCCATTACCGGACTGTACAGCGTGGCCACTGCGGGGGTCGGCATGTTGGCCGGCGCAGCGGTGGGGCTGCGCGCGTTGGGAAGAGCAGACGACGTCTTTGAAATCGTGGACGGAGTTCGTCGTGCGAAAGCTGCGGAGCTCCTCGGAAAGAAGTCAATATCGGCACGCTTGGGGGGATCGATGGATGTTATAGAGATCCCTCTCGCTAACCTCCGGTCCCCCAATAAGTCGGTGATCGATGCTGCGGGGGCGACGAATGCCAAACGATTCAGTTCTGTGCTTGAGGGCGTTAGGGCAGGGAACACTCCACCGATTAGCGTGAACGCAGGTTCCCGAGGACCAAGCATCTTCGACGTGATTCTCAAATTCTAGGGAGAGCCAGCTAGAATGAGCGGCATCAAGTTTGCCCCTGATGATATTAAGTTCGCGTCCCTACGTGTTCTCTACGAGGCCGGTGTGTGGACTAGGAACCAGACTCTCGACAGTGAGGTACCGGTCGAGCAGCTAAACAGCCTTTGGGAGGCTTTGCACCCAGTTCCCGAGCTCCTGCATCAGTGGCGCGAGGATGCGGAAGCTGAATTGCACCTCTATTGGGCCAGCTACGACGAACGGTGGGAGGAACCGAAGCTTGAAGCTACCTTCAGAGCCGCCCTGGCGGCGTTCAGGTCAGGCGAACGGTGTTGAACGCGCTTCGTCGACCACACGCTTGGGTGTTCTGCCGTAACCGTCTTCACCGACGGATCTTCGGATGACGCGGGATTGCCCCGGCGCCCGGAACCACCCGAGCCCCGCGCCGCCCACAGCAACGCGGTTCCATACAGAGCGCTCCAGCGAAGCGCCGAGCGCGTCTCCTCCACCCGCGCGCAGCGGCTGCCGCAAGCGTGAAGTAGCACCGTAGCTCTTCCGCCCCGCGAGGGCGGCGGCCGCGAGCACGGGTTTGGGGGAGACCGCGGAGGCGGCGGAGCCGCCGACGCGAGTGGGGGGAGGCGCCGGGAAAGACCGGCAGAGAGAAGTAGGTGAGAGCGAAGATGAAACATCAACGAACAAGTCCTACGCCGGAACAGTTCACGACCGGCAAGGCCAGTCCTTGCGCCGGTGGAGGCGACTCCACCGGCGAAGCGTAGGAGGCCGCGCGTGCGGGCCGGGTGATGGAGCTTCGGAAGAAGTCAGGTGACGGGGCCGACACTCTCCTCCTTGTGGAAGACAATACGGAGAGGCCCGATGGAGTGAGCCCGATGGACCTCTCCGCCCGTCCGGAGTCGAAGAGCTCGGCACGTTCGCACACGCTCTCTGCACGGGAACCGGGAGACCTCGGAAGCGCCTCGTCGTCCACCATGGCGGACGGCAGGCAGCCGCGGGAAGGGAAAATCCACAAGCCGCGGTCGCAAACTCCCGAGGAGTCGGACGAGCCCATAGTACCTATGAAGTCGGCGAAGGCGCGGGTAACGCCCGTCGAGTCGATGGAGGAAAGGGGCGAGGCCAAGGGAAAGCTCGCACCACGAAACGCGCTCCGGACCCAGGGCCGGGCAGGCGCGTCCACGAACCTGGAGCGAGTCGGACGCAAGGCAACGAAGGACAAGGAGACGAAGTTCAGCAACTTGATGTGTCACCTCAAGGTGCCGCTACTGGCGCAGGCGTTTCGGCGACTGAAGAAGAATGCGGCGGCTGGGGTCGATGGGGTCACGTGGAGCGAGTACGGCCAAAACCTCGAAGCTCGCCTCGCGAACCTGCAGGACCGGATCCATCGCGGCAGCTACCATCCGCTTCCGGTGCGACGGGTGCATATCCCGAAGCCGGATGGACGGCAGAGGCCGATCGGTATACCGGCCCTGGAGGACAAGATCGTGCAACAGGCCCTGCGCATGATCCTGGAACCCATCTACGAGCGGGTGTTCTTTGGTTTCTCGTACGGCTTCCGCCTCCGGCGGTCGCCGCACGACGCCCTGGATGCGCTCGCCACGGTCATCATCAAGAAGCGAACGAACTGGGTACTCGACGCGGATATCCGCAGCTTTTTTCGACACCATCGACCATGGATGGATGAAGAAGTTCATCGAGCACCGGATTGCGGACAGGCGCCTGGTGCGGTTGCTGATGAAGTGGCTCGCGGCAGGTGTGATGGAGGAAGGCAAGCTGCACGCGACGCAGGAAGGAACGCCGCAAGGGGGCATTATCAGTCCGCTTCTGGCGAACATCTACCTGCACTACGTGCTCGACCTCTGGGTGCACGCGAGGCGGAAGCGTAGCGTGCGAGGTATTTACCTCGTGCGCTACGCTGATGACTTCGTGATGGGCTTCGAGGACGGCCGGGACGCGAAGATGATGCGCGCTGCTCTCGAGCGACGCCTGTCGACTTTCGGCCTGGAGCTGCATCCGGACAAGACGCGCATCCTGCGCTTTGGCCGCTACGCGCGCGAGCGGAGTGCGAAGCTCGGTCTGAAGGTCGAGACCTTCGACTTTCTCGGCTTCACGCACGTGGCGGGCAAGGACGGGAAGAACGGCTGGTTCCAACTGCAACGCCTCACCTCCAGAAAGAAGCGGCAGCGAACGCTGTCGGAACTCTACCAAGAGTTGCGACGGCGGCGGCACGAGGACGCGCGTGCAACGCACAAGTGGCTCTCGTCCGTGCTGCGTGGGTACTACCAATACTTTGGTGTTCCTACGAACGAGCGCGTACTGAAACGCTTTCGACGCCACGTCGGCGAAGCCTGGCTGCGGCAGCTACAGCGCCGGAGCCAGAAAGCACGCTGGTCGGTGGCGAAGAGGAAGCGCCTCGAGAAACGCTTTCCACTCCCGAAGCCCGTGATTCGACACCCTTGGCCCGAGGAGCGCTTCGCGGCCCGTTGACCCTAGGTGGGAGCCCGGTGCGGGAAACCCGCTCGCCGGGATCTGTGCGGGGGGCGGCCCGAAGAGGGCCGTCCCTACCGCAACCAACCCAACCAAGCTCGTCCACTTCGGCGCCCGCGACTACGACCCCGAGGTCGGCCGCTGGATCAGCCCCGAGCCGATCCGCTTCGACGGCGGCACGAACCTGTACGCCTACGCCAACGGAGATCCGGTCAACTACGTGGACTTGGATGGGACCTTTGCCACCTTGCCCCTCGCTATCGCCAGCGGTGCGATCGCGTTCTCGGCAAATGTGGCTGGTCAAGCGCTCACGCAGTCGGGCAACGGGCGCCCACTCCAGATCGATTACGGAAGAGCGTTCGTGGCCGGAGGGGTTGGGTTTGTTCAGGGCGCGGTCGCGCCATACCTGGTGGCCACGCGTGTTGGAGCTGGCGCGCTTGGAGCTGTCGCCGGCGTGGCGAACTATGCGCTTTCAACGCCAAGCTGCGCGTACGACCCTGATGCTGCACTGACCGCCGCCTTCTGGGGATTCGCTGGCGGCGTCTTGGGCGGACCGGGGACGTCAATCCCCAGCACGCCGCGTGGAGGGACCATCCCAAACCTTTCCCCGGTGATTTGGCCGTCTGCCTTTCGACGAGTCTCACCGAGCTTTCTGTCGGGGATTACCGCTGGAAACATTGCGGGCGGGGCGCTTGCGGGCATGCCGGATCCAGGTTGATGCTCCAACACAGCCAATGCCGGACACTCCCGCACAACTCCGCGTAGTTGGGTTCCCGAGTCGGGTGACTCGCGTCGCTCGGTTGCTGGCCTGGCCGGCCGTCGGCGTCGCCCTCTGCGGGTTCGTGTGGCTCACGAAGGTACAGGCCCGCGGGTGGACACCACGTACGAAGTTGGAGGTGGTCTTGCTTGCGCTCGCCGCGATCGTGATGACCACATACGAGATTCGGTACATGTTCGCGATCAAGGCTTGGGAGCGTCGCCTTCCAGAACTCCTGCCGGTGGTCTTGCCCAAGATGGGGTGGCAGTCGTTCCAAGAGGTTGCGGTCGTGTTCGGCCCCGGCGCGCATGACTTCGTCGTTCGAACCGCCGGGGGCGTCGTGGAAATTTTGTGCACAATCAAGAATGACATTGCCCTTTGCGCCGTAGCTGCCCCCCGGGATGTTGCGATCGGGCAGGTGTCGCCGAAGCGTTGGTTTGCTTTTCCCAGAGACGACTTGCTCTACGAAATCGAGAAGCGTGAGTCGGCGCCATTGAAGTGGCGACACGATCTCTCGACATCAGGGTACACGTTGCCTGTTGCCGTGCGCGCACCGAGCGTTGAGTTGGGAGTGGATTACGTCGCGACGCTCGCGAGAGCGCATATGCCAGAGATCTTCTTGGAAAGCGGCCGTCCCGAGATCGAACCCAGCGACGACGCCGATGCAGCAGGAAGCTCGCCGTAGATGTGAGCTGCCGACGCCCCGACAGAACCCCGGGGCTAGAAATCCAGGAGGATGGCCTGCGACAGCCTCTGTCGCAGAAAATGCGGGCGTTGCGTGGATGTCACTGGACTGGCTGCGGTGCGGCCCTACACTGCGGGCATGCAGACGGATCCGGTGGGGGTCGTCGTGTTGGACGACGATGCTGCGTTTTGCAAGGTGGTGAAGCGGGGGCTCAGCGGCTGGCGGGTGGTGACGTACTCTGACGTCCATCCGTTCTTTGAGCTGGCCGAGGCGGGCGGGCTTTCGGCGTTGGACGCGCTTCTTCTGGACTACACCCTGCCGGGCACGTCGGCGTTGGACGTGCTGGAGTGGCTGGGCGGGAAGGGCATCAGGATGCCAGTCGTGGTGGCCAGCGGAACTGTGGCGGCGCGGGAGGAGGGTCATCTCGTTTCGCGGGATGTTCCCGTGTTGCTCAAACCTGTGACGCTCAACGTGCTGAGAGAGTGGTTGCTGAAGGCGATACGGGACTTCCATCGGTCCGCACCGACGGACGCCGGCAGTAGCATCACGATCGATCTCGATCTGCTCGTTGCGCGTGCGGGCACGGATCGATCGAGTTTGACGGTGCAACACGGCCTGATCCTGGCCAAGATGCTCGAGTGCCGGCGCGCCGGGCGGATCGCGACGGACGCGGAGCTGATGGCCGCTGCGTGGCCTGATGGTGACGGCAGTGTGCGGAAGCTGGTGGTGAACGTGGACCGCATGACACGGCGCGTGCCCGTGCTGGAGGCGGTGATCGAGCGCATCCGGGACCATGGCTACCGGATCCGGCTGCCGCGCTCCGAGAGCGGGACGATGTTGAAAGTGACGGAGGGCGGGGCGACCGTGGTGCTGGCGGGATCCTCCAAGCACTGAGCGGAATGCTGGCTCAGTACTGCTTCGTCAGCTTGGCGATGAGCTTGTGGATCGAGTGATACGACGGCCCGCGGCTCACGTACATGACGGCACAAGCGCCAGTGAGCAGCGAGACGCCGCGATCCTTGGCGATTTCCAGCGCCTCTGGCGTGTCCCGGTTCATGTGGATCCACACGCGCTGGATGCCCGCGTCGGCGGCCTTCTTCACCCACTCCGCGGTCTCTTCGCGGGGGACTTCGAGCACGGCTGCCTCTACCTTGTGCGGAAGCGCGTCGAAGTCCGGGTAGGCGCGATCGCCGTCGATGGCGTCACACGAGGGATCCACGGCGAACGCCGTCTTGCCGAGCTTCTTGCTCTTGCCGTAGCTCAGCCGAGGAAAGCCCTTCTTTGCCGAGTTCCCGACGAACGCGAAGGTCTGTCCCTGCCAGAACTGCTCTCGTGCGCTGATCATGACGCGGAGACGCTACCCGCGCCGTTTCGTCCGAGTAACTGACGAGCATCAATGCTGCTTTGGCGCGAGTTTCCGCGGCGGACCAACACCCGGAGGCGGGCTAGGCGCGGCCGGGCGTCGCAAGCGCTATCGTTGGCGGGTGACCACCGTGATCGCCACCTGGCGTGCGCTTTGGACGCCCAAGCGCGGCGGAGCGCTGCTGCTCGTGTTCGTGGCGCTGGTGTCGGCGGAGTGGCTGGCGACGGGATCCGGCGTGGCCATGGCCACGGATGCGAGTCTGTTCGCGGCGTTCTGTCTGGCCGCGCCGGCCGGCTACCGCGTGCTGGTTCCGCGGGGCGGCGGCCTATCGGTGGGGCACGGGCTCTACGCGCTCCTGTGTGCCGCGCTCGTGCTGGGGTGGGCGCTCCTGGTGCGGCGTGCGCTACGGCTGAGCTGGACCTACGTGATCGACGGCTCGTCCCTCGGGATCTTGTGGGTGCTGTTCCTCGTGGGCGGCTGGGGACTGGCGCGGGACATCGAGCTCGAGAGCGGGCTCCACGCTCAGCAGCGGCGCGCGGAGCGGATGGCGGAGAGCGCGGAACGCGCGTCGCTCCTGGCGCTGCGGGCGCACCTCGATCCCCACTTCCTGTTCAACACCCTGAACGCCATCGCCGAGTGGTGTCGAGAAGATCCGGCAGTGGCGGAGGCTGCCACGCTGCGACTTGCATCCATGCTGCGCACGATGCTCGGGGGCATTCGCAGCCCGAGTTGGGATCTGGAGACGGAGATCGGCCTCGCGCGCAGCTTGTTCGAGCTGTATTCCATTCGCGATGCCGCTCGCTATCGCTTTCGGTTCGAGGTGCCGGAGCCGCTCCCGAGCGTGCAGGTGCCGCCGATGGTGTTCTTGCCCTTGTTCGAGAACGCCGTGACGCACGGCGCCGGCGCGGGCCACAGCGGCGAAGTGGTGGTGCGGCTCTCGGTGGAGTCGACGCCGGACCTGCGGCTGCACGTCGAGATCGAGAACCCGGGCCGCTTTCGCGGGCGGCGCGCCGGGGGGGAGGGGATCGCCATGGTGGAGCGGCGCTTGGCCCTCGCCTACGGCGGCGAGGCAACGCTCAGCTTCGACGCTGATGGAGATCGGACCCGGACGCGCGTGGCGCTCCCGGGTGCGCTTTCGGCGGAGGTCGCGTGAAGATCCGGGCGCTGTTCGCCGACGACGAAGCCATGGCGCGCAAGCGCATGCGGCGCCTGCTGAGCGCGATCGCCGACGTGGAAGTCGTTGCCGAGTGCACGAGCGGCGAGCAGGCCCTTTCGGAGCTCGACGAGCGGGACGTGGACGTTGCGTTCCTCGACATTCGCATGGCCGGCGCTTCCGGGCTGGAAGTGTCCGAAGCCGCCGTGGAGCTGGGCGTCGAGGTGGTGTTCACCACCGCGCATCCCGAGCACGCCGTGGTGGCCTTCGAGCAGGGCGCCGCCGACTACCTGCTGAAGCCCGTGGAGGCGGAGCGCCTTGCCGCGGCGGTCGCGCGGGTGCGGGAGCGCCTCTCCCGCGCGGCGGCGCCGCGGAGCGAGAGCCTGGACCGCGTGGCGCTCGAAGTGCGGGGCGAGCTCCGCTTGGTGGATCCGGGCGATGTCTCCCACGCCGTGCACGACGGCCAGCTCGTGACGGTGTGGGTGGGCGCCGAGAGCATTCTCACGGAGCTGTCGCTCAGCGAGCTCGAGCGCAAGCTTCCGTCCGGATCCTTCGAGCGAGTGCATCGCCGCGCGCTCGTGAACTTGCGCTTCGTCGAGCGGCTGAGCCCGATGGCGAGCGGCGGCTACCGGGCGACGCTCCGGGGTGGGCACGAGGTTCCCGTGTCGCGACAGGCGGCCCGCGCGCTCCGACGGCGCCTCGGCATCCGCTGACGCGACCGTTCACCACCGGGTTCGGACCGCTCACGGGCGGCCTGAGACCGTTCGCGCCATCTGCCCGCGCCGAGGTCGCCGTGGGGCCCCAAGCTGGGCGCATGAAGGCTGCAATAGTCGAGGTTTTGGCTCACTGCGTTCTGGTTGCTCTCGCTGTGTATTTCTTCTTCCTGCCGGGCCTGTCCGTGGTTCGAGATCTGAACGACCCGGCCTTGGGGCATCCGGGCGTTCCGAAGCGGGCCGTCGAGCTTCATCGCTCCCTCACGCCGCGCGTGGAGAGCTGGGCCCGCACCAGAGTCGCCTCGGGCCGCGCCCGCTCGGTGCCGTTGCATGACGTCGCCGCCACGGAGTGGCCGCTGTTCACCGCGGTGTTCTACCTGATGGCGACGGAGCAACTGCAGGAGCAGACGTCGACGCGACCGATGACGTACGCCTCGGGCGCGGTGCACGCGGCGCGCGATCTATTGATTGATCCGGGCCACCACACCTGGGTGAAGGAGCACTGGGGCGAAGACTACCTGCACCACCAGAACTTCTTCTTCCGTTCGTTGCTCATCGGCGGGCTCACCAGCTACGAGGCGTTGACCCACGACGGCTCGTCGCTCCCCATGCTACGCGATCAGGTCGAGACCCTCAGCGCGTCTCTCGACCGGACCCGGCTCGGTCTCATGAACGACTACCCGGGTGAGTGCTACCCCATCGACGTGCTCGCCGGCATCGGGCTCATCCGCCGGGCCGACGCCGTGCTCGGAACCGATCACTGCGCGTTCGTAGAGCGCTCGCTGCGCGCCTTCCAAGGACCCAGGACCGACGACATCGGACTCGTGCCTTTCCGGGTCGACTTGCCAGAGGCCACGGAGGTGCAGCCCGGTCGCGGCATCGGCATGGCGTGGTCGCTGCAGTTCGCCCCCGACCTGTGGCCGGAGCAGTCGCGACAGTGGTACGCGACCTTCGAGCGTCATTTCTGGCAAGACCGAGGCTGGGCCGCGGGGTTTCGCGAGTTCCGTCCCGGAACCTGGCCGGAATGGACCTTCGAGATCGACGCCGGGCCGGTGGCGGATGGCTTCGGGACGTCGGCCAACGCCTTCGCGATCGCTGCTGCGCGTCGCAACGGTCGCTTCGATCACGCCTACACGCTCAGCTCGGAGCTCGTGGCCACCGCTTGGCCATTGCCGAGCGGCGGTTTGCTCTCGGTGCAAGCCGTGTCCCAGGCGACCGACGCGCCCTACCTGGGCGAGTCTGCGATCCTGTACTTCCTCACGGTGCCTCCCGCGAAGGGCGTTCCCATCGTGACCGGCGGTCACCGCCCCGGGCTGGTGTGGCTCACGTTGGCGATCTACTTCGGGATCCCGCTCGGCGCGGCGTTCATGGCCGCCAAGCGGATCGCGGCGTTGGTGCGAGCGCGGCGGCGAACCGCTCAATGAGCCGCGCGCATCGACCGGCGACCACGGACGCGGCGGTCATCGCTACGGGTCCCGCACACCTCGCTCGCTCGGGGCACGATGGCAAGGATGTCGATCGCGTGTGCCTTCTTCTGACGGCCTCACTCCTTGGGCGGCCAGATGATTGCTCTTGGTTGGTAGCTGAAGGCTTGATCGTCGCTGAGTTCGCCGTAGGCCCCGGCGCCCCAGCACACGACGGCGCCGGTCTTTCGGCGCGCGCACGAGTACGTCTTTCCCGTCGCCACGCCTACCGCATCGGTGATGCCTTTCACTTCGATGGGAGTGGCGCTTTGCGTGGGCGTTTCGACGCTCAGCTGACCCCAGTAGTTCGAGCCCCAGCACACCACCGACCCCGACTTGCGTACGGCACACGTGTGGCCTTGCCCCGCACTCAGCGCCACGACGTCGACAAGGCCCGCAACGGGTGACGAAAACGTAACGTAAGTCGTCTCGCTGCCGAGCTGGCCTTGGTAGTTGCTACCCCAGCACGCGACAGTGCCGTCGGTGCGGGTGGCGCAAGTGTGCGCGGCTCCTGCGCTCACCATCACCGCGTCGCTTACTCCAGACACTTCGGCCGCGACGCCGGCAGGCACGGGGTAGCTTCCGAGCTTGAAGTCACTACTGGAGCCCCAACAGGCGACTTTGCCGCTCTTTCGCACGACGCAGCTGTGGAAATCGCTCACGCTGAGGTCGATGGCATCGGTGACGTCGACCACGGCTGTTGGCGTCAATGCTGGGTTCGGCGCCGCCGAGTTGCCAATCTCTCCGAAGTAGTTGGCGCCCCAACAGGCAACGGCGCCCCCGGAACGAAGCGCACAGGTGAAGCCGTGCCCTGCGCCGATGGCGATTGCGTCGTCAATGCCTGCAACGACGACGGGTGTGAGGCTCCCGATTTGGGTTCCGTCGCCGAGCTGGCCGCTCATATTGTCCCCCCAACATGCGATTTGGCCGGTGGAACGCGCGGCGCACGAATGCCCGTCGCCCGCTGTCACCGCGAGCGCGTCCGTAACAGCCGGCACGGCGGTGGGCGCTGCCGCGCTGGTGCTCGTGCCGTCGCCCAGTTGGCCATAGAAATTGAAGCCCCAGCATGCGACTCCACCGCCGGCACTAGCGGCGCATGCGTGCTGAATGCCTCCGGACAGAGAGGTGACGCTCGAGAGGTTCGTCGCGGTCACCGGAGCCAAACTGGAGTCACTGGTCCCCAGTCCGAGAGCGCCCCAGGAATTGATGCCCCAACACGCCACCGAACCCGTGCTGTGAAGGGCGCATTCGGCAAGGCCAATGGAGAGATCGGTCGCGTCGGCGATGTCGGTCAATTGAATGGGGGTCTTGCTGGTGACATTGGGCGCGTACACTCCCCAACACCAGAGTTCACCCCCCTGGCGCAGCGCACACGAAGTTGCCGGGCCAGCGCGGACGCTGACGACGTTCGTCAGGTCGGCGACGGGAACGGGCTTGTCAGACGCCTCGAGCGTTGCGTTGCCGAGTTGGCCGACTTGGTTGCGTCCCCAGCACATGACTTCGCCCGTCTTGCGGAGCGCGCACGCGTGGTCATCGCCCGCCTGTAGCGCGATGGCGTCCTGGATCCCTGGGACCTGTACGGGAAGACTCGACGTGTAGGCGGACGAACCAGCGCCAAGCTGTCCCCAATTGTTGTAACCCCAACACGTGATTCCCCCTGTCTGTCGGACGGCACACGTGAACTTGTCTCCTGCACTGACGCTCGTAGCGTCAACCAACCCGTCGACCACGACGGGCGATAAGGACTCTTTGAGCTCGCCGTCAGCTATGGAACCCCAGCAAACGACGCTACCGTCCTTGCGAACTGCGCACGTGTGGTCGTGACCCGCGCTGACCCCAACTGCGTTCTTTAGACCGACCGCAGACGGTGGCGCGGACAATTGGGAGCCGACACCGTTGCCCACCTGGCCGTTGCTGTTCGCACCCCAGCAAACAACGTCACCGTCCTGAAGCCGTGCGCACGCATGCCAGTCGCCCACAGAGACTGCGGTTGCGCCACCAATCCCCGGTACGTTCGTCGCAACGGGAATGAAAGTGGGTGTCGCCACACCGAGCTGTCCCAGCTGATTGCCCCCCCCAGCACGCAACGTGCCCGTCTTGACGCAAGGCGCAGGTGAAGCCCCATTGACTGCTCACGGCCGTGATGACGTCCGGGTCCACGCAGTTGCCTGACTTCACCCATGAGCCGACCTCACAGTGGAGTGTCTGCTTCCCACTGGCATTGAGTCCGCAGGGCTCGCTTTGTACGGTGCCCTCCGCGGAGCCCGCGTCTGCGTTGTTGCCGCCGGAGCTCGTTCCTCCGGCTG
This sequence comes from Polyangiaceae bacterium, assembly GCA_020633235.1. Taxonomy (NCBI): domain Bacteria; kingdom Pseudomonadati; phylum Myxococcota; order Polyangiales; family Polyangiaceae; species Polyangiaceae bacterium. The sequence goes on from JACKEA010000001.1 coordinate 1,750,321, forward strand.
CTGCCCCGGCCGTGCCGCCGACTGAAGTCACGCCGCCACCGGCCCCTGTCGCGGCCGAACCGCCTGAACCCTCTGAGGCGAAGGGCGCATCGGCGCTGATGTTTCCACCGCAACGAACGCATACAATGGCGAGCAGGGCCACCACGGAGCGCCGAATGCGATCCATGATGAAGTGTGAGCCCGTACCCCACGCCGCGTCAAAGGGTTGGGCGGGTCAGCGGACGCGCCGTGCGGTCGGGCGTTCCGTCGGATTCTCGTCGCGAGCAAAGCTCCGGGCACAAGCGTCCAAGAATTCCGGTTGAGACTCTTGGGACGCAGCACTAGCCTGAGGCCATGCGCTATCTGGCGTTGTTCCCTCTCCTCGCTCTGCCAGTTCTCGCCGCGTGTGGGCCCAGCGAGCAAAAGCTGCGAACCCGTGCTGCGTACGATTTCAACTGTCCCGGTCCGCAACTGCAGCTCGTCAAGCTAGACCAGCGAACGCGGGGCGTGCAGGGTTGCGGACAGCGGGCGACATACGTCTGGGTGTGCAGCGGCAACGATTGCACCTGGGTGTTGAACTCCGACTCCAGGCCTCAGGGTCGATAGTCGCCGCTCGCGCTTCGCCGCCTTCGGGGCAGCCCAGCAAGTCCCGCGCGCCTCGGTTTCCGTCCAAAGAGAAGCTCGTGCGGCAGTTCGAGAAGGACATCGACGCGGTGTCGAAGCGGTTGCCGGAAGGAGCCGAAAAGGTGCTCGGCGGTAACGTGAAGCTCCAGAACGTTTCCCGCCGCGTCTTGGACGTCCACCTCCCAGTCGCCGCGTTCGCATCCGCGGTACGTCGCGCTTCAGCCATTCGTGAGGCCCATCGCTGAAGCGCGACAGTATGCTGCGACACGTCGCCCACCAATCCATCTGAATATCTCGTTCTTCAAATGAACACGTATCTCAGCAAGGTTTGGAAGTGGAACGATCGTCTGGTCGTGTTCCCGGCCGTCGGCACGATGCAAGAGGCCGTGCTCCTGAACCAGCCAATCCCGGTGCCGGGAGGCTACCGTCGACTTGCCAGCGCGATTCGAAGGGCGTGAAAGGTGTCCAAGGAGGCGACGGACGTTTCCCCGCTGATCGAGTCCTTCGATCAACACGAGGTCTGGCAGGTGCTCGGGATCAAGGACCGAGCCACGTTCGTTCGCGAGGCCGTAGCCTGCTCCCACGACCGCTACGAGGGTTGGGACGATCCCCGCATCGAGCTTGGCGCCTGGGTTGGGGTCCCTCGCCAGCGCTGCCACTGGGGCGTACAGGAGATGGAGCTCGGCATCGACACGCCGACCAAGGACGTCATCGCCGCCATTCGCGAAATGCTGGAGCTGGCCGAGAGCCTGCGCGGCAAGCACAAGGGCTTTTGACCGCCGCTCGCGTCGCGGTAGCCTCCGCCCATGGGCGTGGAGATGGCGCTGTACGTGTTTCCGGAGCGGCTAGACTATCGGCCCAGTGCGGACGCGCTCGGCCATTTCGTGGAGGCCCTCCAGCGCGATCACTGGGTAGGGAGCGAAGGAACCGTCGCCAAGACCCGCGGGCGAACGCGGCCCTTGGCGCGGGACCTTGCCGCGCTCGAGGGCATGGACGCGCGCATCGCGTGGGAAATGAGCGATGCCCGCTTCGTCTTCGTGCCGGCCATCGAGGCCGATGGAGAGACCCAGCCGTCCTGGTGCCGGTGGAGACCATCGAGAGCATCTGGGGACCGCCTCAGGCGCAGCGCATCCCACCCGCGGTCTTCCGCTTCGCCCTGGTGCTCGATGCGGGCAAGTGTTTCTCCCGTCTCGCGCAGGTGGAGCCGGAACCGGAGCTCTTGAAGCTGTGCGAAACGAGCTTTGGACAGCGCTTTCGGGTCATTGACGGCGTGGGGTGAAGCAAGATGAAAAATGAGATCGTGGTGGTGCTCGCCGTTTCCCTCGCCGCGTGCGGAAGCGAACCCCCGCCGCCCGCGAAGCCGCCAGCGCCGCCGGCAGCGCCCACCCACCGCGCCGCGCCGCCGGTAGCAGCCGTGGAGACCGTCCCGGCCACGCCGGCGCCGTCGTGGAATGGAGCTCACATTGGCGACACCGTGCGGCGCTTCCTCGACGCGGGGCTCGAGGCGTCGCTGTGCGATACGGATCCCATCCAACATGGCGAGCGGCGGATCTGGTTCTTTGCGCCGTGTCGCTCCGCGGCGGCGCTGCCGGGCGGCGGCGTGCTGACGCTGCTGTCCACTCCCGAGCGCGAGCCGGAACAAGCCAAGGTGGACGGCATGGTGTGGGCGGTGGCCGAGCCGTCCGGGCTCGAGTTTCCGGCCCACCTGGGCGACGACCAGCGCAGCGTGGAGCGCGCCCTCGGTCCGGGCCGGCGCCTGTTCGACTTCCAAGACGTGGTGCACGAGGGCGGCAACGTCGTCGCTTACCAATACGGCAGCGACGTGTACGTCGTGATGCGCGCTGGAAAGGCGTTCGCCTTCATCGTCGGCCGCATGGGCAGCGACCGCGAGCAGGAAGAGTGGCGCGGCGTCATCGCCAACCTGCTCCGCATCGAGCGGAAGTACGCGAAATAGCGACGCATGGCGTCCTGTCTCGAATCGGCTAGACTGGCAGATGAAACGGACATGGGCGCTGCAAGACGCGAAGAACCGATTCAGTGAGCTGGTTTCAAAGGCGCTCGAGGCCGGGCCGCAGGTGATCACTCGCCGCGGTCAGGTGACCGCCGTGCTGGTGTCATTCGACGAGTGGACGCGGTTGTCCCGTCGTCGCGGACGTTTGATCGACGTCCTCAGGAAGGCACCCCGCGTCTCGCCCAGTGGTCTCGCCGTAGATCGCGTGAAGGATCTGGGACGCGACGTCGAGATCTGAGCGCGATGGCGTATCTGCTCGATACCTGCGCGCTCTCCGAATTCACCAAGCCGAAGCCTTCGGCACGGTGTGGACGCGTGGTTCGCGGCGCTGCCGGTCGGCATGGATTTCGTCAGCGTGCTGTCCCTGGGTGAGCTGGAGAAGGGCACGAAGCGACGGCGCTCGAGTGGGGACGCATCTCCGCGCGTGCGGCGCGCGCTGGCAGCCCGATCCCCGTGATCGGCGCGCTGCTGGGCGCGATGGCGATCGACGATCGTGACGCGGAACACGTCGGACATCGCATGGGACTGACCGCTACTTCGGAATCACGTCCGGCAGATTGACGCCGCCGGCCCTCCCGTAGCTGGACGCGACGGGGATCGCGCCGCACCAACAAAGGAAGACTCCGAGGGCAGGGGACTTTCGAGCTCCGTCGCGGAATCAGCTTCCGAGCAGCTCCGGGTGCACCACCGGGAGGATGCGGGCGTAGGCGAGGCGCGTGGGGGTGACGTTCTGCGCGCGGGCTTCCGCGAGGAGCTCGGCGTTCTTGGCGCCGCACACGTGGGCGATGGCGGCGTGGACGCGCTGCATGCTCGCCGACGCCCGGTGCAGGTACTCTTCGTGGCCGGCGATGACGCCGCCGCCGGTGATGGTCCAGTCCGGCTGCGTGAGGATGCCGCGCGCCGCGATGCGCTCGGCGAGCTCTATCTCTTCGTCCACGCTGCTCGCGGCGAGCTGGTTGTTCGCCGAGCCGTAGACGAGCTTGCAGTCGAGCTTCGCGATCGTCTCCGGGGTCAGCACGGCGCCCAGGGCGCAGGGGGCGAGCAGGTCCGTGGGCGCCGTCAAGATGCGCTCCGGGTCCATGATTTCGATGCTCGGTACCCGCGCGCGGGCCGCTGCGACGCGCTCCGGATCGGGATCCGCACCCAGCACCGTCATGCCCTCCGCGGCGAGCTTCTCCGCGAGCTCGAGGCCCACGGCGCCGAGGCCCTGCACGCTCGCGCGCTTGCCGTTCAGGTTCGAGCTGCCGGAGAGGTGCGCCCAGGCCACGCGGATGGCGGCGAACACGCCCAGCGCAGTGGGCGTGTTCGTGCTGCCCAGGGGCGCCGCCGGGCCACACAAGATGTGACGCGTGAAACGCGCCGCGAGGCGGTCGATGAGCTCCGGCGCGAATCCCACGTCCGGTCCCGTGATCAGATTCCCGCGATCGATGCACCAGGCGATGAAGCCCAGGCGACGGTCGTCGTGCACGTCGATGGAAGCGGCTTGCACCGTCGTCTTGCTGCCGCCGTAGGGCAGCTCCGCCATGGCGCACTTGTAGCTCATGGCTCGCGACAGATTCAGTCCGTCTTGCATCACCTCCGGACCCGGGGTCTTCGGATCGTGACGGCGAATGCCGCCGGCGCGAATGCCGTGCAGCCCGCTCTGGATGCCGAGCGTGGACGAGTGCACGTAGTGCGTGAGGCGAACGCCCAGGGGCGCGTGCACCTGAGCGAGCACCATCTCGTGGTGCCCCGCGCGCATGCCCGTGAGCAGCGCGTCCAGTGCGGCGCCGGCCCCGTGCTTGGCGAGCGCCGCGACGCTCTCGGCGTGGCCGAGCACCCGCGGCCGGCGGCTCGTCACGTGGTCGATGGCCAGCGTGCGCCCATAGGCGGCAAAATCCGTGTCGTCGTCGAAATCCCGGCTCGCCGTCACGGCGAGCTTGCCGCCCGTCTGTCGCAGCACGCGAAGCGTCGTCAGATCTTCCGCCGCCAGGGCATCCCCGAGGTCCATGGCGCGGAGGGTATCAGCCGTTTTCCGCGCCTGGGACTGACAGGACGCAGGGATGTTGGTCCGCCGCGGAAACGTCCATCAGCGTGAGATCTGCGCCCGCTCGGGGCATACTGCGTCCCGGTGACGGCGCGCTTGATCGAGCCGGAAGCGGCAACCCTGGGAGTCGAAGGCGCGCTCGCGCGTCTCGGCGCGGAGCTCGACGCTTCGGCACAGGGGGCGTTCTCGGAGGTGTCCCACCACGTGGAGCTCGCGATCCGCACGGCGTTGCACCAGCGCAACGCCGTCACGGGCGAGCCGCTGCACGCCGCGACCTTCGGCAGTGTGCCCGTGTGGCCGGAGGGGCCAATGTTCGAGGGCTTCGCGAGCCAACGGTCGCGGGCGGCCGGTCTCGGGTCGCCGCGAGCGCGCGCGTTCGCCGCGCTGCTCGATGCGCTCGAGCTGTTCCAGCGCGCGCTGATCTTCGCCGCCGATTGTCAGGAGTACGTGGACGCCAACCAGACGAGCGCCACCTACCTGCGCGCTGCTGGGCATCTCGACAACGCGGCGGCGAGCATCACGGGGTCGGAACGCGAGCTATTGGGGGTGTAGGAGAATGTAAGTGCGTCGCTGCGCGACGGGGTTCGCGGCGGACCGACATTCCCTCAAAACTCGGCTATTTCGAGGCGTTTCTCAGAAAATGCGTCCCATTTTCGGGTCTCGTGGCCACCACCAGGAGTGAAAGCTCGCCAGTGGGCGGGCGTTGTTCCCCGTGATGGCACTACCCTCGACAGCACAAGCACCTTTCAGCGGTTCGAACGTAGAAGGCCATCAGATGGAGCGCATCGGCGAGTACCTCGTGCGGCGGTTGGTCGGCGAGGGCGGAATGGGCAAGGTCTATGAGGCGGAGGAGCGCCTCAGCAAGCGGCGGGTGGCGCTCAAGGTGCTGCGGCCGGAGCTGGCCCGCTCGGAGGATGGCCGGCGCTTGTTCCTGAACGAGATGCAGATCCTGGCGCACCTCGATCACCCCGGCGTGGTGCGCTGTCTGGCGTGTACCGAGAGCGACGGCCAGCTGGTGATGGCCCTCGAGTTCTTGGAAGGCCGCACGCTCAGGGACTACTTGAACGAGCACGGCAGCCTGGGTTGGGAAGACGCGGTGGGCATCGCGGTGCAGATCGCCTCTGCGTTGGCGGCGGCGCACCGGCAGGATCCGCCCATCGTGCACCGCGATCTCAAGCCCGAGAACGTGATGATCCTCTCGGACGGCACCGTGAAGGTGATGGACTTCGGCATCGCCAAGGTGCTGCAAGAGCTGAGCAAGACCACGACCCACAGCGTGGGCACGTTGCAGTACATGAGCCCGGAGCAGATCGACGCGACGGGTATCGACGCGCGCTCGGATCTGTACTGCCTGGGCCTGGTGCTGTACGAAATGCTCGCCGGCAAGGCGCCCTTCGAGAGCGCTTCCCCGCGAGAGCTCTTGAACCTGCAGTGCACGGCGGAGCCGCCGCCGCTGCCGGAAGAAGTGCGCGCGTCGCTGCCCCGGGGCATCGAGCGGCTCTTGCTCGAGATGCTGGAGAAGGCTCCGGACGATCGCCCCGGCTCAGCGGCGGACGTGCTGCACGATCTGGAGCCCTTTGCCCCTGCGGCGCCGGCGCCGCCGCGCAGCGGTCCGGCGAAGAAGAAGACGGAGCCCATGCCCGCGGCGGAAAAGCCGGAGCCGAAGCCCGCGGAGCCGAAGCCCGCGGAGCCGAAGCCCCGAGCGGACACCATCGCGCTGGTGGAAAAGGCGAGCGCGCCGCGGGAGGTGAGCGCGCGCACGGGGATCCTCGTGGTGCTGGCGCTGTCCATCGTGGCCGGCATCGTGGCCTACGTCGTACGTGCGCAGAGCTCGGCTGACGTCACTCCGCCCGAGGCGCCCACCGCCACGGCCGGAGCCACCCGGTGAGACGCGCCAGCCCCGACGCGGCGGGCTTCGCCCCGGGGCGCGCTCTCTCGGACGTGGGGCGGGCGCGGCGCTTCGAGCTCGCGAGCAGCGGCGAGCTGTTTCGTATGAGCGCGGAAGACGAGCGCGTGGCGCTGCGCTTGATCGCGCTCGGTGGCCACGGCATCGGCGGCTTCACCACCGCCGGCGAGGACGACGACGGCATCTGGCTGGTGCGCTCACCGGCGGAGCCCACCCTCGCGGCGTTCTTCCGCGGGCGCGCGCTGCCTTGGAAGGACGCCCTCAGTCTCGCGCGCTCGTTGGCGTTCGCCTTGTCCCACGCGGAGAGCGAGAGCTTGTTTCCGGGACCGCTCTCGCCCTCCGCGGTGAGCGTGCGGGAGGGGAACCTGACGGTGGAGCTGCGTGCCGAGCCGCTGGTGCGCTCGCTCCTGGGTGCGCCGCTGGAAGACGGCGGCTCGGGCAGCGCGTCGCCGCGCTGGATCGCCCCGGCGCAGGCCGCCGGTGCGCCCTGGGACAACGCTGCCAACCGCTACGTGCTGGGCTTGATCCTGTACCGCATGTTGAGCGGCGAGCACGCCTTCAGCGGTCGCGGCTTGCGCCTGGGTCTCGAAGAGCAAGCGCGCCAGGCGCCGCCGCCCTTCGAGGAAGCCATCGCGCGGGCTCTGCCGCCGGGGCTGCAGAGCTTCTGTCTGCGCTTGCTCGATCCGGAAGCGAAGCCACCCCTCTCGGGCGAGATCCACGCGCGGCTGGGAGAGTGGATCGACGCCGAGCCCGAAGAGCGTCGCAGCATTCCGCGCATGAAGCGCTCGGATCCCGCGCCGGCTCCGGAGAAGCCTGCTCCGGCTCGCGTGGCGAAGGCTGAGCGCACGTGGCTTCACGGGTTTCTTTCGACGGGTGTGCCGCCGCTCGCGGGGGTCGGGCTCGCGGCGGTGGTGCTGCTGTCTTTCGGCAGTCAGACGCCCAAGCCCGAGCGCCACCTCACGCGCCCTGCGCTCGACCCGCGCGAGGTGCTGGCCAAGGATTGCGCGAGCTGCCATCCGCGGCAGGCGGGGGAGTGGCACCGCTCCGTGATGGCGCACTCGGTGAAGAGCCCGATGTTCCAGGCCCTCGAGATCCTGATCGAGGAGCAGGTGGGGCGCGATCGCGATTGCCCTGAAGGAGCCGGTATCTTGCGCAAGGCGGACGCACGCACGGCCTGTCGCGATCGTCGGACTGGCATTGCCGTGACCGGGAGCGGGGGCGAGCACTGGTGCGTGAACTGCCACGCCCCCAGCGAAAACCTCGATAGTGCCATGCCGGCTTGGGACGGTCGCAGCACGCAGAGCTCCGCGCGCCGACCGCTGCGCGATCTGCTCGGCGAGCAGGCCATGGAAGGCATCAGCTGCGGCTTCTGCCACCAGGTGCACGGCCCCGTCACGCCCGAGAGCAGGTATCAGGGGAACCCGTTCTGGGTCAGCACCCAAACCGGGCAGCGCTTCCTCGCGCGTCCGGAAGATCGCCGCGGGCTGTTTGGCATCGCCAACAGCGGTTACCTGCTCGACCCGACGGAGCTCATCGGCGACACCAGCGCGGGCGGAGTGCACGCGCGCCCCAGCGACTCGGCACGGAAGCACTTGCAGAGCAGCCAGTTCTGCGGCGCGTGTCACGACGTGCGGCTGTTCGGCAGCGACGTGATCGGTGCGCGCCAGCGGGGCGAGCACTTCAAGCGCTTGCGCAACGCCTACAGCGAGTGGGCCGACTGGGCCGAGGGCGAACGGCGCGCCGGACGCGAGCCGGCGAGCTGCCAGGACTGCCACATGTCCACTTTTCCAGGGGTTTGTTTGCCCGGCGCGGGTTCCGCCCCGGACGGCGCTTGCGCGCCGGGCACGCACTTCGAGGCGCGGCCCCCCGGCAGCCGGGCGTCGGGTCGCATCGCCACGGCGTCCGCCACCGTCACGCCGCTTTCCAGCCACTACTTTTCCGGCGTGGATCTGCCGCTCGCCGAGGAGTTTCCGGATGCGCTGATCGACGAGCCCACGACCGACGTCGCGGGCATTCCCCTCGGCGCGCGCCAGCGCCGCGACCTGCTCCTCGCGGCGAGCGTGAAGCTCGAGCTCGGCCAGCCCTCGCATCGCGGGCGCTCCCTCGAGGTCCCCGTCACGGTGGAGAACGTGGGTGCCGGCCATCGCGTGCCCGCCGGCTTCAGCCAAGAGCGGGAGCTGTGGGTCCACCTCACGGTCACGGATGCGAGCGGCCGCGTCGTCTATGAAGTGGGCCGCGTGGATCGCGACGACGAAGATCTGCGCGACAAGCGCTTCCTGCGCGTGACCACGGACGATCGCTTCAGCGATGGCCTGGGGCAGCCGCAGGGGCTGTTCGGCGCGGACGTGGCGGACGGGCCCGACGCGCCGCGCTGGGATCCGAACCCGGCGCTGGGCGGAAGGCAGTTCCGCGGCCGCGGTCTCGTCAACTTCCAGAACGGCTTTCTGCGCTGCGTGGTGTGCATCGGCAGCATCGACTCCTTGGGCCGCTGTCAGCCCGCTCCCGGACAAGATCGCGCCCGGGCCGATCGCTTCGCCGACGGCGCCTATGACATCGATACCGGAGAGTGCCGCAGCAACTTGAGTGGGATGAACGCGCTGTTCGAGACCTATTTTCCCGTGGGCGCCCTGGATTCTTCCCGCGGCGTGCTGAAAGGTCCGGACGCCATCATCGACACGCGTTCCCTCGCTCCGGGGGAGCCCGTGACCTACACCTACGCGCTGTCCGCCGCGGGGCCCGTCACGGTGGAGGCGGAGCTCTTGTTCCGCGCCTTCCCGCCGTACTTGTTGCGCGCGTTCATCGACTACGAGAAGAACCAGGCGCGGGCGGGCAAGCGGCCGAGCGGGCCGCTCATCACCGAACGCGCCCTCGAGCGCCTGGAGGTCGTGAAGCTCGCGCGGGCGAGCGTGAGGGTTCCGTGAGCGAGTGGCCCGACGCGGTGTTCGACGCGCCGCTGCTCCGCGGCGTGGACGCCCGTGGGCGTCGCGAGATCGCCGCCGCGGGCCGGCTGCTCTCGGCCGCGGAGGGTGAGCGGATCTACGGCCCGGGAGAGCACGGCGACGCGTTCTTCGTCGTGCTCTCCGGCGAGGTGGAGCTGTCCGCCGTGCGGCGCGGCGACGAGGACGTCTCCACCCTGCGCGTCGCTCGGCGCGGCGACAGCTTCGGCGAAGAAGCGGCGTTGCCCGGCGCCACGCGGGCCGCCACTGCCCGCGCGCGGCAGGGGGCGGAGCTCGCGGAGGTGCCCGTCCCCGTCTTTGCCCGGGTGCTCGGCCGCGGCGCGACCGGCGGGGAGCTCGCGGCGCGGCAAGAGCGAGCGCTGCGGCGCGCCGCCTCGCGGGATCTGCTCCGTACGCTCTCGCTCTCGCGCGATCTCGACGAGGACGACCTCGATCTGTTGCTCGATGCCGTCGAGTGGAAGCGCTTCGAGCGCGGAGAGCGTCTGTACGGCGCGGGCGACCGCGCGGACGCCTGCTTCCTGGTCGTCGACGGCTTGGTGCAGCTGCAGCTCGAGGACGACGGCCGCGTCCACGTCTCCGGCTACGTGAGCCGCGGAGATTTCTTCGGCGACGAAGACGCCCTCGGCCCGGGCAAGCGGAGCGAGAGCGCCGTCGCCCTGGGCGACGGTCATTGTCTGCGTGTTCCGAAGGGCGCCCTAGGTACCCTCTCGGATCGGAACCCGGGGCTGCTCCCTCGCCTTCGTCGCCTCACGGCGGATCGCGAGGCCCTGCAGCTCTCGGTGGTGGGCGGCGCGGTGAAGAACGCCACCCAGCACGTCTTCAAAGATCTGTACCGCATGCAGATGGCGCGCTCGCTCTTGGCCATCGATCAGGACACCTGCGTGCGCTGCGGCCATTGCGCCTGGGCTTGTGCGGACGTCCACGGCGTTTCGCGCCTGGTGCGTCGCGGAGACAAGATCGTCGCGCGGGTGGAGACCGAGGTCACGGCGCAGAGCTTGCTCTTGCCCAGCTCCTGCCAGCACTGCGAAAACCCCGTGTGCATGATCGACTGCCCCACGGGCGCCATCGGTCGTGATCCCCGCGGCGAAGTGTTCATCCGCGACGACCTGTGCACCGGCTGCGGCGCCTGCGCCAAGGCTTGCCCCTGGGAAAACATCTCCATGGCGCCGCGGCCCGGCAGCGAGGTGCCGCTGGCGGTCAAATGCGACCTGTGCCGCAAGTACGAGGAGCCCGCCTGCGTGAGCGCGTGCCCCACGGAGTCCATCCTGCGGCTGGATCCGCGGCGAGACTTCGCCGAGGTGCGGAAGCTCCTGGGCGGCACTGCGCGCGCCACCACGAGGACGGCGGCGCTGCCGCTGATCCCCGTTGCCGGCGGCATCGCCGCCGTCATTGCCGCCGTGGGGCTCTCCATTCCCGGACTGCGGCTGGGCGCGGGCATCTTCGCCGGCGTCGGCTGTCTCGCCCTCGGCGCTTACGCGCTGCCCAAGCGGCTGGTGAAGCGCCGCATGAAGCCGCGCTCCCGCCGCTCGGGCGGCGACGCCGCGCTGCCACGCTCCAAGACGAAGCAGTGGCTGTCGCTGCACGTGGCCCTTGGGCTGTTGACGATGGCGCTGGTGGTCGCCCACGCTGGAAGCCGTTTTTCCGCGACCCCGGCCGGGGCGCTGCATTTGGTCTTCTGGCTGGTGGCGCTGCTCGGCGTGTTCGGCGCCGTTGCGTACCGCGTGTTGCCCTCCCGCCTCGGACGGCTGGAGCGCGCCGGAGCACTGCCGGAGGACTTCCGCGCCGAGCGGGAGCGCTTGCTGGATCGCTTTCACCGCGCCCTCACCGGCAAGAGCGAGCTGGTGAAGACCCTCGCGGAACGCGTGCTCTCACCTTACGCCCGGAGCGGCAGCGGCCCCATCGTGTTGCTTTCGTCCGGGCGCTCGCTGTCACAGGAACAGCGCGCGCTGCGTGCTCGCGTCGAGGCCATGCTGCAAGGACGCGGCCAGGAGAAGCTCGACGGGCTCGACGATCTGATCCGCATCGTGGTGGAGCTCCGGGCGCTGCCCCTGCGGCGGGCGCTGACGGCGAGCCTCCGGGTGTGGCTCCCGCTGCACATCATCGCCAGCGCGGTGCTTCTGGTGCTGCTGCTGCTCCACGTGCTCGCCATGGTGCGGCTGTGAAGAAGCCGGTGTTGAGCGTCCCCGGCGCGGAGCCTGCGGCGCGGCGCCGCACGGCGCCGAAGCACGCGGAGACGAGCGACGTGCGGCGCTTCCGTGGCGTGCTGCCGGCCAGCGTGCTCGCGGCGGTGGCCGTGGTGGTGGCGCTGATCGCCACGGACGGCTTGGCGGCGTTACGCGCGCCAGGTCCGCAGTCGCGCCCGCATCAGAAGGCGAAGCTCACCTGCGACGCCTGCCACCGCGATGGCAAGCCCGCCGCTACGGCGTGCCCGCGCTGTCACGGGGGCCACGCGTCGAGGCGTTCCGCGCATCAAGATCTGCGCCGCGCCGGCGAGATGACCTGCGCCACCTGTCACCGCATCCACCGCGCCGACGAGGGCGTGTCTTTCGCGGAGAACGGCAGCGTTTGGCGTTACGGCAGCGGCTGGCAGCGGCAGATCGAGCTTTCCACTTTGTTCCGTCCACGCAACGCCGTCAGCGTCGCGCTGGTCCCCGCGCGCGCTTGCGCCGGCTGTCACGATCTGAAAAGCCCCCGCGATCCCATCGCCCAGTGCTTGCTCCCCGGGCAGGAGTCCCTGGGTCTCGATCGGCCGACGGTGTGCTTCGACGAGCACCGCGACATCACTACCATCGCCGGGGCCGGCGCCAAGGTCGCGCCCGGCGCCACCACCGAGCGCGACGCCGCCTGGGAAGCCGCACGCGAAGCCGCCGCGGTGGTGCCCACCGGTGGCTTTGGTCGCGGCGGTCTGTCGCGCCCCCTGTGGTGGCTGGGCATCGGCCTCGCGGTGGGCCTTTCGGTGCTCGGCGTCGAGCGCGGGCGTCAGCTCCTTCGCGATCGCAAGAAGAAGGACGCCACGCCGGAGGTGCGCGCCAGCGCCGTGGTGCGCCTGCCGCAGATCGACGAAAGCACGTGTCTCGGCTGCTACGCGTGCGTGGACGCCTGTCCCTACGACGTGATCGAGGTGCGGCGCTTCGTCGCCGTCGTCGCGCGCCCCGACGATTGCTGCGGACTCACGCTGTGCGAGCAGCGCTGCCCGAACGGTTCCCTCGTGGTGCGCGACGGCGAGCCCATCGAGGATCGCCCCCGCGTCGGCGCCGCCCTCGAATCCGCCGACGTGCCCGGCCTCTACCTGGCCGGAGATCTCACCGGGCTGCCGCTGATCAAGAACGCCATCAATCAGGGCGCCGAGGCCATGCGCGGCATCGCCGAGAGCCTCGGTCGCGCGAGCGGGGAAGGGTACGACGTGATCGTGGTCGGCACCGGTCCCGCCGGCATCAGCGCGCTGCTCGAAGCCAAGCAAAAGGGGCTCCGCGCGCTGGGTCTGGATCAAGGCAGCGTGGCGTCCAGCATCAAGAGCTTCCCCCGCGGCAAGCTGGTGTTCGATCAGCCTCTCGACATCCCGCTCACCGGCGAGCTGTGGCTGGAGCAGAGCAGCAAGGAGGAGCTGCTCGCCAAGTGGCTCCGCATCGTGCGCAAAGAGAAGCTCGAGATCGTCGAGCACACCCGCGTGGTCGGCGTCGAGCGCGCGAGCGAAGGTCGCTTCGTCGTCCGCACCGAAGGCGGCGGCACGCACAAAGCCCGCCGCGTGCTCCTTGCCGTCGGGCGCCGTGGCACGCCGCGCACCCTCTCCGCCGAGATCAGCGAAGCCGCCGAGAGCACCGTGTTCTACAGCCTCGCCGACGCCCGCAGCTTCGCCGGTCAGCACGTGCTGGTGGTGGGCCTCGGAGATTCCGCCATGGAAGCCGCCATCGCCCTCGCGGCCCAACCGAGCGCTCGCGTCACCATCGCGTACCGCGGCTCCGGCTTTCGCCGCGGCAAGGCCAAGAACATCGCGGAGGTGCGCCGCCTGGTGGAGGCCGGGCGCATCGAGCTCGTGCTCGACGCCGAGGTCCGCCGCATCGAACCCCGGCGTGTCAGCCTCCGCACGAAATCCGGCGACCGCACCGTGGACGCGGACGCCGTCATCGCGCTCATCGGCGCCATCCCACCGTGGGATCTGCTCGAGCGCTGCGGTGTCTCCCGCCGTTGAAGCTCCTTGATTTTGTTGGCCCGGCGCGACCCCCGTCGCGCCCCGGGGAGCATTGGCGCGTCTCGAGCGTAGCTTCCAATGCCATGAAAGCTCTTACTTCAGTCCTGGTTTCGTCCTTGGTGCTCGGCTCGCTGGCGATCAGCGCGTGCGGCGGCTCGTCGTCGGGCAATGCCTCGCCCGACGGTGGCAGCGGGGCCACCGGCGGCGGTGGCGGAAGCGGGGCCACCGGCGGCGGTGGCGGAAGCGGGGCCACCGGCGGAAGCGGGGGTAGCGGCGGTTTCGTGGGGACGGTCGACAAGATCGACTTGCTGTTCATGGTCGACAACTCCATCTCCATGAGCGACAAGCAGGCGCTCCTGGCGGAGGCGGTTCCCTCTCTCATTCAGCGCTTGGTCACGCCGCGTTGCCTCGACTCTGGCGGTCAGCCCACGGGGCAGAACGCGCCGTGCCCCTCTGGGTCGGAACCGGAGCTCAAGGCGGTCGAAGACATGCACATCGGCGTCGTGACGTCCAGCCTGGGGGGCCACGGCGGCGACGTGTGCGCCAGCGGCGCCCAAGGGCAAGACGATCACGGACGCCTGTTGCCCAGCGTTCGCTCCGGACTGCCCTCATTCAAGGACCTTGGGTTCCTGAGCTGGGACCCAACCAACAAGGAGGGCGGCACGACGGACGCGAATCAGCTCACCACCGACTTCACCGCGCAGGTGAAGGCTGCGGGCGAGCTCGGCTGCGGATACGAAGCGTCGCTCGAGTCCTGGTACCGCTTTTTGATCGATCCGGAGCCGCCGGAGGACGTCGTGCAGAACAATGGACTGAGCACGCCGACCGGCGTCGACCAGACCATCCTCGCACAGCGCGCGGCGTTCCTGCGCCCGGACTCGCTGGTCGCCATCGTGATGCTCACGGACGAAAACGACTGCTCCATTCGGGACGACGAGCAGGGCTGGCTGGTGTCGACTTCCGGCAGCAACATTCCGCGCGCCACCAGCGCCTGCCAGACGAACCCCGACGATCCGTGCTGCTTCAACTGCGGGCAGAGCGCTCCCTCGGGATGTGCGCCCACGGAAACCGATCCCGAGTGCCAGAAGGGCCCCTACGACAAGACCACCGAGGACACGCCGAACCTCCGCTGTTGGGAGCAGAAGCGCCGCTTCGGCGTCGACTGGCTGTACCCGACCCAACGCTACGTGGATGGCCTGACCAAGACGCAGATCGAGTCGCGGTCTGGGCAAAGCGTTCCCAACCCACTGTTCGCCGGCGGTCGCGATCCGTATCTGGTGACGCTGGTCGGCATCGTCGGCGTTCCCTGGCAGCTGATCGCGACGGACGAGAGCCAGAGCGATCCGAATCTCCTCGAGTACAAGACCGCCAGTCAGATCGACTGGGCCAAGATCACGCATACGGGTATCCAACCCCCGTCGGATCCCCACATGGTGGAGTCACCCACGCCGCGCGCAGGCTTGCCGGGTCCGAGCTCGGCCCCAGGCGCCGATCCGATCAATGGTCACGAATGGCTGCCGCACCTCGACGACTTGAACTTCGCCTGTATCTTCCCGTTGCCCACTCCGCGCGATTGCGCGGGCGCGACGGGTGGGTGCGACTGCAAGCAGGGCGGTGATCCCGGGTACAACCAGAACAACCCGCTGTGTCAGGCGCCGAACGGCAGCTACGGCAGCCTGCAGTACTCCGCCAAGGCCTACCCGGGTTTGCGTCAGCTGGAGGTTCTACGTGACCTCGGCGACCGCGGCGTCGCGGCCTCCATCTGTGCCAAGGCCGTCGACAACCCGGCGAACCCGATCTTCGGCTACAACCCGGCGATGGACGCGCTGGTGCTTCAGCTCCGGCATGTGTTGAAGTAGCCGCGACGTCCGTCCGCGACGGGTATCGCGCCGCACCAACATCCAATCTTCAACCCTGCTCCACCACGTACAGCGAGCAACCGGCGTGGGGACCCCAGGGGTGCAGCGGCCCCCCCGGCGGGTGGTAGTGCTGCTCGATGCGGCCCACGTAGTGCTTGCCGTCGATCTCGAACTCGACCTCGTAGCCGAAGGGCTTCTTGTAGTTCTCGTTGATGATGGTGCGGGCCATCTTCACGACGGGCACGGTCATCTCGCTGCCCTTGATGCGGCGGAGGACGCGCTCCGGGGCAGCGGCGGCCGGCTTCGCAGTCTCGGTCTGGGCTTCCGGCTTCGCGACCACGGCCACCGTGGGGACCGAGAGGCGCGCGACGGCGGGAACGGCGCTCGGTAGGGTGGCCGCGGGGGTGCAGCTCAGGGTGGCGGTCAGGGTCGCGATCAGGGCGAAGGCTTTGGCGAAGCGGCTCATATCCGGGCAGTTCCGGCCGGCGCCGAATCGATCACGACGACTCGAAAAAAAATGAGGCGACCGTTGTGGGAGCCGAAATCCCGAGGTATTTCGCGGCCTCGCGCATGCCTGGCGACCCCTCTGTCGTGGCTCACGCCCAAACCAACGACGCCGGCGACGACGTCGAGCGGGACCGGGTGCGGGCGCGGGTCAAGCAGGGGCTCTTCGGCGGCCCGCCGGATCCGGTGCGGCTCGACCAGTTCGAGATCCTGGGACGCCTCGGGGCGGGCGCCATGGGCGTGGTGTACGAGGCTCGGGACCGCGAGCTCGACCGTGTGGTGGCGCTGAAGCTACTGCACCCGCGAGAGCGGCAGACGCCGGGGTCGCTCCTGGAAGAGGCGCGCAGCATGGCGCGGCTCAAGCATCCGAACGTGCTCACGGTGCATCAGGTGGGCAGTCACGGCGAGCAGGTGTACGTCGCGATGGAGCGCGCGCGCTGCACGCTGCGCGAGTGGCTCGAGCAAGAGAGGCCGCCGCGGGAGCGCGTTCTCGACGTGCTGGCGGCGACCGGACGCGGGCTCGCGGCGCTGCACCGGCAAGGGCTCGTGCATCGCGACTTCAAGCCCGACAACGTGCTGATGGACGACGAAGGGCAGCCGCGGATCACGGACTTCGGCCTCGCGCTCCGGGTGGATTCCGATGTGCTTGCGGGCCGCGCGGGCACGCCCGCGTACATGGCACCGGAGCAGCTCCGCGGCGACGAAGTCGACGCGCGCTCGGATCAGTTCGCCTTCGGCGTGACGGCCATCGAAGCGCTCACGGGCAAGCGCCCTTTCGATGGCGACACCCTCGACGACCTTCTCGGGGCCATCCTGCGGCGCGCCAGCATCCCCGGTCAGGTGCCGAAGCCCATCGCAGAAGTGCTGCTGCGGGCGGTGGAGCCCGAGGCGAGCGCGCGGTTTTCGTCGATGGATGCGCTCTTGGAGCGACTCCAGATCGCTCGCGCCGAACGCAGCTTCAAGCTGTGGTGGCTCGCGGCGGGGGCTGCGGCGCTATTGGTGGTGGCGGTCGCGATGGCGACGCGGGGCGAGGAACCGACCGCGCCGCCGACGTCCACGCCGTCGGCGCTGACCACGGCGTCGAGCGCGCCCGCACCCATCGTGGACGTCACCCGGCTGTGCGTTGATTCCGTGAAAGCGTCGTCGGCAGGGGACGCGCACCCGGCGGGGCACGCGTTCGACGGCGTGCCCTCGACGGCCTGGTGCGAGAGCGCAGCGGGCGACGGCGCAGGGGAATGGATTGAGGCCAAGCTCCGGCCCGACACCTGGGTGTCGGAAGTAGAGCTCGGCGGCGGATGGCCGACGACGACGAGCGGCGGCGCAGATCTATGGGCCATCAACGCCACGGTGCGCACGATGCGCGTCTCCTGGGACGGCGGCGAGCGGGTCGTGCATTTCGATCGCAGTACGGATCGAGGCAAGACCAAGCGAGTGGCCATCGGCGCGAAGACGAGCCGTGTTCGCATCACGGCGCTGGAGGTCGACCGCGGTCGCTTCCGCGACCTGTGCCTGCAAGGTGTCGTGATCCGCGGCCGCTGCGGTGGAAGTTAACGTTAGAGGGCGTCGCGCAGCCCCGCCGCCCAGTTCTCCAGGTTGGCCATCGTGGTTTCGAGCTCCCGGGGCGACCGCGAAAGCTCCACCATCTTGGCGTCCAGCGCTTCCTTCGCACGCCGCAAGCGGCTGCGCACGGTTCCCTCGGCGATGCCGAGCACCCGCGCAATCTCCGGACCCGACATCTGCTCCCAATAGTGGAGCTCGAGGGCGATCTGCAGCTCCAACGGGATCGCCCGCAGGGCCTCGAGCAGCAAGCGATCGCCGATGCGCTGATCCACCAGCCGGCTGGGCGTAGCGCCGAAGTCCGCCAGCGAGGTGACCCCGAAGTCGGCGCCCGGCTTGCGATCCCGATAGTGCTTGTACAGCTGCTTGCGCGCCACGGAGAACAGGTACGTCCGAAAGCTCGACTCGCCGCGAAAGGAGTCGCGGCTCTCCACGATGGACAGGAACACCGTCTGCACCAGATCCGCCGGATCCCGCGCCGTCTTGTTGCGCAGAAAGCGAAACACACTGTCGAAGTGTCGCTCGAAGAGCTCGTTTCCGGCGGCGGCGTCTCCGCCGCGCCAGGCGTCGAGCAGCTCGTAGTCCTCGCGCCCCTCGGTCATCGCCCGAGTTCAGCACGAGATCTGCGTGTCGCTCAATCGTCAGTTGCAGGCCTTGACCGGGACGCAGCGCTTCCTCACGAGCCGCCCGCTGATGGCGATGTAGCTCGTCTGCTTCGGAACCTTGGTCTTGGTCACGAAGGTGCGGGGCATCTTGAAGGTCTTCATGTCCTTGCCGAACGTGAAGTCGCTGAAGGGAACGGGGCTCGGCCCGATGTGGACCTGGCTCGTGCCCTCTTTGGGCGCGCCGAACTTGCCGCAAAGATCGCCGGTGCACTTCACGGTGCCATCCACGCGGTAGCCCCGGACGGGGCTGCTCCAGCTGACCACATTGCCGGCGAGGCTGCCGTTGGCGGACACCCCGCATTTGTCGGGAGACGAGCGCGTCTTGGTGTCGTTCTCCACCACCGTCTTCCAGAACAGCGTCCGTGTCTTCACGGTGAAGTGATCCCTCATGCGGTAGTCGAGCATCTTCACCGCGCCGCCAGGCTTGCCGCTCTTGTCCTCGAAGCGGAGCACGACGCGGCCGGGGCCAATGTTGACGACGCCATCACCCTGACCGAGCGGTGTGTCGGTGAGCTCCAGGTTGGCGTCCAGGGTGTACTCGAGGTCCCAGGTGCAGGGGCCGCCGAGGGGTACGGGCTGTTCGGGGGGCGCGGCGAAGCTCCGTGCACTGACGCCCGCCGCCAGCAGGAGCAGGGTAACCGCCGCGATGCGTGCGCTGCGGCTCATGCCCGCATTTGAAGCATCGTCCGTGCCGTTCGTTTTTGCCGACGCAACGCCTCCGGAGCGCGCAATCCCTGCACCGGAGCAGATGTAATGCGGATTACATGGGGGCGGCTGCGTATGTAGCGGGCATGAACGCAACGCGCGCATCCCTGTTCGTCCTTGGCTTGGCTCTCGGCTCGTTCACGCTCGCTGGCTGTGGCGACTCGTCTTCCGGCAATCCTCCGTCGGACGGGGGCGTTGGCGGCAGTGGAGGCGGCTCGGGGGGGAGCGGCGGTGGCTTCGGCGGCAAGCTCGACAAGCTCGACCTCTTGCTCATGGTCGATAACTCGCCAGCCATGGGGGACAAGCAGCAGCTTCTTGCGGACGCAGTGCCGAGCTTGGTCCAGCGCCTGGTGACGCCGCGCTGCTTGAACGACGGCGACTTGCCGACGGGCGATTCCTTTCCCTGCCCGGCCGGGGCGCACCCGGAGATTTCTCCGATTCAGGACATTCACATCGGCGTGGTGACCTCCAGCCTGGGAGGCCACGGCGGGAATGCGTGCGAAAACGGTTTGGAGGGGCAGAATGATCACGCGCACCTGCTGCCCACGGTTCGGTCCGCCGCGCTGTCCTCCTTCCAGAACCTCGGCTTCTTGAGCTGGGATCCCGAAGGGAAGGGGGGCACCGCGGTTCCGAACGAGCTCATCGGAAGCCTCGCCGCTCACGTGAAGGCGGTCGGGGAGAGCGGCTGTGGCTACGAGGCGCCACTCGAGTCCTGGTATCGGTTTCTGATCGATCCGGAGCCGCCGGAGAGCATCAAGCAGAGCGGCGGCTTGAGCACGAGCACGGGCGTGGATCAGACCGTCCTCGCCCAGCGCGCCGCGTTCTTGCGACCAGACTCAGCGGTCGCCATCGTGATGCTGACGGACGAGAACGACTGCTCGATTCGAGATGACGGCCAGGCGTGGCTGGTCTCCACGTTCGGCTCCGACATCCCCCGAGCGACCTCGCAGTGCGCCGTCGATCCCGATGACTCCTGTTGCCGGAGCTGCGGCCAGGCCGACCCCGCCGGCTGTCCATCGTCAAAGTCCGATCCGGAGTGCATGAAGGGCAACTACGACCAGGCCACGGAAGACACGCCGAATCTCCGCTGCTGGGAGCAGAAGCGCCGCTTTGGAGTCGACTGGCTGTACCCCACCCAGCGTTACGTCGACGCCCTGACCTCTTCCTCCGTCATGTCGCGCTCAGACATGAAGGTCCCGAATCCTTTGCTCGCGAGCGGCCGGAGTAGCTACCAAGTCTTCCTCATTGGCATCGTGGGCGTGCCGTGGCAGCTCGTTTCCACGGACGAAAGCCAGACCGACCCGAGCGTGCTCGAGTACGAGTCCGCGAACCAGATCGACTGGGCCAAGATCACCAAGAGCGGCAATCAGCCGCCGACGGATCCTCACATGGTCGAGTCGCCGACTCCGCGTGCGGGACTCCCAGGGCCGAGCTCGCTCCCGGGCGCCGACCCCATCAACGGTCACGAATGGTCGTCCACTTCCGATCTGAACTACGCGTGCATCTTCCCGCTGCCCGCCCCGCGGGATTGCTCCGGGGCAACGGGGGTCTGCGAGTGCAAGCCCGGTCAAACCGAAAGCCCGCTATGCCAAGCGCCGGACGGGAGCTACGGCACCACGCAGTACTTCGCCAAGGCGTATCCGAGCCTCCGGCAGTTGGACGTGCTGCGACAGCTCGGGGATCAGGCCGTCGTCGCGTCGGTGTGCCCGAAGAACATCGACGACGCGAGCAGTCCGACCTTTGGCTACAGGCCCGCGGTGGACGCCCTGGTCCGGCGCCTTCGCGACGTGTTCTGACAGCGCGCGCTTCCCCGTAGCTTTCGCCGTGGGGACGCGCTCGGCGCAAAGAACGAGAGTGCGTCCCATCGCTTCCTTCGACCCGTTTCCGCGCCCGCGCTTGGGTGGGTACGGAGGACGCGACGAAGAGTGCTCTGCGAAAACGCGGGCCGCGAAGGGATTCGCGCCGGACCAACAAGAAAATGTAGAACAGCCGTAGGGTTTGCTGGTCCGGCGCGATGACCTCAGTGCACGGTGTCGGCGCCTTCCGTCGGGCTGCGGCCGTCGGAACGGAGGTACTCCGTCGCAGCCAACGCGGCGATGGTTCCATCCGCGACCGCCGTGGTGATCTGACGGTAGCGCTTGTGTCGCGAGTCCCCCGCTGCGAACACTCCCGGCACGTTCGTCTTCATTTCCTCGTTGGTGAGGATCTCCCCACGCTCGTTGAGCGCGATCTGTCCGCGGAACATCTCCGTGTTGGGCACGTAGCCGATGAACACGAAACATCCCGTGGCTGGGATCTCGCGCTCCTCGCCCGTGCTCTTGTCCCGTACGCGCACCTTCTCCAGGTTCGGGCTGCCCACGAACTCGCGCACCTCCTGGTTGAGCACGAAGCGGATCTTGGGGTTTCGCTTGGCTTCCTCCACGGCGAAGGGGTGCGCCTGGAAGTGATCGAATTCGTGCACCACGGTCACGGTTTCCGCGTAGCGGGTCAGGGCGATGGCCTCCTCGATGGCGGAGTTGCCGCCACCAATGGCCACCACGTGCTGACCCGTGAAGAAGTCGCCGTCGCAGGTGGCGCAGTAGGAAATGCCGTGGCCCTTGAGCCGTGACTCGGAGTCGAGTCCGAGCGTGCGGGGCACGCCGCCGCTGGCGATGATCACGGCCTTGGCGGTGAAGGTGCCCTCGTCTTCGATCTCCACGACCTTCTCGGGTCCGGACAGATCGATGCGGGTCACGTCGGAGTTGGACAAGAGCTCGCAGCCGAACTCCTCGGCTTGAGCCTTCATCGTCATCGCGATCTCTCGCCCCGAGGCCGTCAAGTGCCCCGGGTAGTTGGCCACGGCGTAGGTCAGGTTCATCTGCCCGCCGAGGGAGCCGCTGTCGACGATGAGAGTCCTCAGCCGGGCGCGGCCCAGGTAGATCCCGGCCGTCAGCCCGGCGGGTCCTCCGCCGAGCACGATCACGTCGAAGTGCTGGGCCATGGCGTGGCTACGGATGGGCGGCGGCGGTGGGGACCGCAAACTCCCGATTCAGGATCTCCGTCACCTGCTGCTTGCTCTGGATGCTGGAGGTGGCCGCGGCGACCTTCCCGTTCTTGAAGTACACGGTGAAGGGCAAGCCGTTGAAGGTGCGGCACTCCGGCAGATTGCGGATGACGTGGGCAACGGAGGCGTCGAACTCCATGTCGCGGAACTGAACGTGCGGATACTTGGACTCCAGCTTTTCCATCACGTCGTAGACGGGGATGCACATGGGGCCCATGCGGCCGCAGCAGATCATCACGTTCTCGTTCTTGGCCAGCAGCTCCTGGAAGGCAGCTTCGGTCTCGATGTGGGTCAGATGGGTGTTCAGCATGGCTCTCCTCGCCGGCTAAAGGGCGGATGCTCGGTAGAGCCAGCCGCGGACCAAAGGGGTTCGCCCCTGCAGGATAAAGGAACGGAGCCGTCCGGGTTCGGCTATGGTCGGAAGGGTGTCGGACGAGCGTGACGCACCGGTGACGATTGGCTGGGCCGAGCTGGTCGACATTCCCGAGTGGAATATCAGCCGCATGCGCGCGAAGATGGACACCGGCGCGCGGTCCAGCGCGCTGCATGTCGAGAACATCCAGGAGTTACCCCACGACCGCGTGCGTTTCGACGTGCGCCTACACCGCAAGAAGGTGGATCGCCGCGTCACGGTCGAAGCGCCCATCAAGCGTCGCGGCCGCGTGCGTCCCTCGAGCGGCGTGCCTCAGGCACGCATCTTCGTGTCGGCCAAGGTGAAGATCGGCCCCGTGGAGCGGGAGATAGAGCTTTCCTTGGTGAGCCGCGAGAAAATGATCTTTCGCATGTTGATCGGTCGGTCCGCCTTGGCGCACCATTTCCTGGTCGACGTGAGCAAGCGCTACGTCCTTTCCAAGCCGCGCCGAAAGAAAGCCAAGAAGAAGAAGCGCCCGAAGGGGGCAGCGGAAACATGAAGATCGGGATCTTGTCGCGCAGCCCGCGGGCCTACAGCACCCGACGGCTGAGGGAGGCCTGCGCTCGCCGCGGGCATGCCGTGAAGGTGCTGAACACCCTCAGGTTCAGCATGGGCATCGAGCAGGGGCAGCCGGAGTTGTTCTTCCGCAACCGGCGCCTGTCCCGTTACGACGCCGTGATCCCACGCATCGGGGCGTCCATCACGATGTACGGCACCGCGGTGGTGCGGCAGTTCGAGCAGATGGGCGTGTTCACGCTCAACTCCTCGAACGCCATCAGCGTCTCGCGGGACAAGCTGCGCTCCACGCAGATATTGAGCCGGCACAACATAGGCATTCCGACCACCGCGTTCGTGCGTGACCGCACCAGCGTGTTGCCCGCCATCACCCACGTGGGCGGCGCGCCGGTGATCATCAAGTTGCTCGAGGGTACCCAGGGCATCGGCGTGATCTTGGCGGACAACACCAAGATCGCCGAGGCCATCATCGAGACCCTACAAAGCGCCAAGCAGAACGTGCTCATCCAGAAGTTCGTCAAGGAGAGCAAGGGCCGCGACATGCGGGCGTTCGTGGTCGGGGATCGCGTGGTGGCGGCCATGCGGCGCATCGCCGTGGGCGAGGAGTTTCGGAGCAACGTGCACCGCGGCGGACGCGCCGAGCCGGCGAACATCGACCCAGCCTACGAGCGCATCGCGATCCACGCTGCGCAGATCATGGGGCTCCGCGTCGCCGGTGTCGACATGCTGGAGACGGAAGACGGTCCCAACATCTTGGAGGTGAACTCGTCGCCGGGGCTCGAGGGAATAGAGACCACGACGGGTATCGACGTGGCCGATGCCATCGTGGAGCACCTCGAAGAACAGGTGCTGTTCCCGGATCTGGATTTGCGTCAGCGCCTCACGCTCAAGAGCGGCTATGGCGTCGCGGAGTTCTCCGTGGGGGCGGACTCCGAGCTCGCGGGCAAGCTGCTGCGGGATTCCGGTCTCCGGGAGCGGGACGTGCAGGTGCTCAGTATCACCCGAGGGAGCATCATCATCCCGAACCCGCGTGGGGATCGCGAGGTCTTGCCGGGGGACGTGCTCTTGTGCTTTGGAAAACACATCACTCTGAAGGGCTTCATCCCCCCCGCGGAGCGCCGCCCGAGGCGAAAGAAGAAGAAGTCCCAGAGGGAAGGGAGCGCGAGCTGAGCCGAAGCGACACGCCGTTCGTCATTGGGGGAACCCGAATTCGGCGAGGCGAGACCCAGGACATCGCGCTCCAAGTGAGCGAGACCACGCTGGGACTTCCGGTGAGCGTACCGGTTCGCGTGATCCGAGCGCGCCGCCGCGGCCCCGTGGTGTTCGTGACGGGCGCGGTGCACGGGGACGAGCTCAACGGAACGGGCATCATCCGCGAGCTGATGTTCTCCCGGGACCTGACCTTGGTGCGGGGAACGCTGGTGCTGGTTCCGGTGGTGAACGTGTTCGGCTTCGAGCGGCACGTACGCTACCTGCCGGATCGGCGCGACCTGAACCGGAGCTTTCCGGGAGACCCGGGCGGTAGTCTGGCGTTCCGCCTGGCCAACGCAGTCTATCGCGAGGTCATTGCCCAGGCGGACTACGGCATCGATCTGCACACCGCGACCATCGGGCGTACCAACTTTCCGCACGTGCGCGCGGACCTGTCCATCGCAGGGATGGAGGAATATGCGTCTTGGTTCGGTTCCGAGGTGATCCTCGATCGCCGCGGGGACGAGCGCTCTTTGCGCCACGTGGCCTGCAGCCAAGGGGTAAAGACCATCAACCTGGAGGCTGGCGAGGCGCTCAAGATCGAGAGCGGAACCGTGGCGCTCGGAGTGCGAGGCGTGCGCAACGTGCTGTGCCACCTGGGCATGGTGGAGGGCGAAGCGAGCTTCCCGAGCTACCAAACCACGGTGCAGCGCAGCGTCTGGGTGCGAGCCCAGTCCGGCGGGCTGCTGCGTTTCCACGTGCGCCCCGGGGACTTGGTGGAGCAGGGCACCCCCCTGGCGACTTGCGATGCGTTCTTTCGCGAGGAGAGTCCCACGGTGCTGTCCCCCGTGGCTGGCATCGTGCTCGGCATGACCACGCTCCCGGTGATGCGGCCTGGTGAGCCGATCTGCCACATCGGCATTCCAACCCGGGATTTGAAGCAGATCCGCAGCCAGATCAGTCGCTCCCCGGGCTCCTTGCACCGACAGGTACAAGAGCAGATCGCGCACGACGTACACGTCGTACCCCGCCGCCGTCGCGGCTCACGTTGACGGATTCTGGACAAAGACCGGCGACGAACTCATGTTCCGCTGCGCGCGCCCGCGTGCGGCTTCGATCTTCGCGGCGCGCCAGCTTTGAAAGGAATGGCCATGGGTCCACTTCTAGGCGCCTTGATGATCTTCGTGTTCCGGGTTTGCGACGTGTCCTTGGGAACCGCCCGCAGCCTTCTGGCAGTGCGGGGCTACAAGCGCGTGGCAGCGTTGCTCGGCTTCGTGGAGGCGAGCATCTTCGTGCTGGCCATCAGCCGGGTCGTCAATCACCTCGATAACCCCCTGAACATCATCGGCTATGCGGCAGGCTTCGCGACCGGGAACTTCGTCGGCATCACCATCGACGGCTGGATGGGCGTCGGCTATCAGACGGTGCACGTCATATCGCCGACGTGCTCCGAGGCCATCACCGAGCAGCTCCGGGAGCGTGGCTTCGGCGTGACCACCTTCGCCGGGGCTGGGCGGGCCGGACCGGTGAACCTGCTGCTGGTGATGGTGCGCCGGCGGCGGGTGGACGAGCTCATCGACCTCGTTCACGGCGTGGATCCGGCGGCGTTCGTGACGGTGGAGGAGCTCCGCTCGGTGCTGCGCGGGTATCTACCCGGCGCCAAGCGAAAATAGGGCAGATCCTCCGCACCCTTCGCCCGTCTAGCCAGAGTGTAAGGGGACCCGGCCTGGGGCCGTTGTTCCTCGAAAGGGCGAGGCGATGAAGGTACGCACGGTCGGGTTTTTGTCTTTGGTGGGGATGATGTTGTCGAGCCTGACCGTGTGGTCACTGACCCCACCGGCGCCGACCAGCGAGCCGGAAACGGTGGCGTGGACGCCGCCGGAGCCGGGTGAGACGGACCCGGTGGGGGCCAGCTTCCGCGCCGGCAACACCCTCATGGTGGAGGGGCGCTTGGGGAACGACGAGCTCGTCGCCGACCAGGACGGCGAGACGTTCCTGTTGGTCAACGTGCAAGCGGACGACTCCGGCGTTGCCGCCACGCCTGCGCCGCTGAACCTCGCCATCGTGATCGACCGTTCGGGCTCCATGCGGGGCAAGCGGCTGGAGAACGCTCTGGACGCGGCGAGCGGCATGGTGCGGCGTCTGCGCGACGACGACGTGGTGAGCGTCATCGCTTACAACACCACCACCGCGACGACGGTTCCGCCCACCACCATCGACTCGCTTTCTCGCGAGCGCGTGATCCGGTCCCTCTCCGGCATCACCGCGCAGGGCGACACTTGCATCTCCTGCGGCATCGACGCTGCCATGTCGGAGCTCCGGGGCAGAAGCGGCATGGTCAATCGCATTCTGCTGTTGTCGGACGGCGAGGCTACCGCCGGCGTGCGCGACGAACAGGGCTTTCGCCAGATCGCCGAGCGATGCAGGGGCATGGGCGCGAGCATCAGCTCCATCGGCGTGGACGTGGACTACAACGAACGTGTGATGAGCCTCTTGGCGCTGGAGTCCAACGGTCGTCACCACTTCGTGCAGAACGCATCGGACTTGCCGCGTGCCTTCGACGACGAGCTGGACACCTTGGCGAAGACCGTCGCGAAGGACGCGGAGGTGAGCGTGGAGCTCGCGCCCGGCGTACGCATGGCGCAGGTCTTCGATCGCAGCTTCCGGCGCGAGGGCGACCGCCTGGTGGTGCCCATGGGCGGGTTCAGCGCGGGGGAGCAGAAGACTCTCCTCGTGAAGCTGTCGGTGCCGCGCGGGGCGAAGGGCGTGCGTCCCATCGCGGACGTACGGATGAGCTACGACGATCTGGTGGCCGGAGGCCGCGGCAGCTGCGACGGGAAGCTCTCACTCCTGGCCGGCGACAAGAGCAGTGCGCTGGACCCCTTGGTGCAGGGCAGGCTCCTGCGCAGTGAGACCGCAAAGGCGCTGACCGAGGCCAATCAGCTGTTCTCGGCGGGGCGGACCGGGGAAGCGAAGGCGAAGCTCAGCTCGCGGCTCGCGGCTCTGGAAGAGCAGAAGAAGATCGCGCTGAAAGCGGCGCCTGCGCGGCGACGCGCGGAGCTTTCCGAGGATCTCGGGCGCCAGGCCTCGGCGTTGGGTGAGGCGGAGAGTGGTTTTGCCAGTCCGCCGCCAGCGGCTGCGGCCGCGGCGGAGCCGGCTGCGGCGCCCGAGGACTCGCGTCGTGGGCGGGCACAAGTGAAGCAGAACGCACAGGTCGCGACCGATCTCGCTTTCTGAGTCGACCTCGGCGACCGATCGCAGGAACATCGAGAGCGGAAGGGGCATCTCCATGAGCGACAAACCGAAGAAGGCGCCCATCGGGCGTACCGTGCGGCGGATCGTGCTGGCGGCGCTCGCGCTCGGCGTGATCGCGTCCGTCATCGTCTTCGTCGCGACGCGCAAACCCCCGCCCGTGAAGGCAGCACCCATCCAGGCCCGCTTGGAGCTCGCCGCCGGCCAGGTCACGGTGGACTTGGGCCAGGGACCCGAACGCGCCGTGAGCGGAGCGCCCCTTTTGGAGGACGCCAAGGTGGCCGCGGACAAGGGCGCGCGGGCGCTGATTCGACTCCCCGACGGCTCGCGCTTGTTCCTGCGCGGAGAGAGCGCGATCAGGCTGGGGGAGAGCAGCGTGGCGCTGGAGTCCGGCGAGTATTTCGTGGACGCACCACCGACGGACCGGAAGCCGACGGTGCACACCGTCGGCGGGGTGACGGTGACGGCGGTCGAAAGCGGCCTCGACGTCAAACGGCAGGGGGACGGCGCCGTGGTGTACGTGGCTCGAGGCATGGCCACCGTTACCGCCAAGGGCGGACGCGTGGAGGTGCAGGCGGGGGAGCAGGCGAGCGCCGAGGGGGACGCGGCACCGAAATCCGCGCCCCTCGCGTTCTGGGACGACTGGACCGGAGGCATGGCGGACTTCGCGTCGGGCGCGCACATCCCCGGCGCGGGCATGGGCTCCATCTACGGGGTGGACGTCGGGGCTCTCGCGGGCAGCCCGGCGCGCCCGCTGCAGATCGAGAAGCAAGCCGTTCGTGCGGTGCTTCGCGAAGGGCTCAGCGAAACGGAGGTGGATCAGACGTTCTTCAACCCGGGCGAGCGGGACGTGGAGGGCTGGTACTGGTTCACGGTTCCGGAGAGCGCCAGCGTGACCGGCTTCGCGGTGGAGACCGACGGCGTGCTGGTGGAGGGCGAGTTCACCGAGCGGCGGGAAGCCGCCGCTCAATACGGCGCGGCCAAGGCCAGTGGCCATTCGCCTGCGATACTCGAGTGGGTCGACAGCCACACCTACCGTGCGCGTATCTATCCGGTGAAGGCCGGTGGCAGCCGTCGTGTGGTGCTGCGCTACATCGAGCTTCGACCGGCCGTCGACGGAAAGCTCAGTTACGTCTACCCGATGGGGGCAGGGGAGCCGGTGCGCATTGGCGAGTTCAGCCTGTCCGTGGATCTCGGCGATGCGGGCAAGAAGATGAAGATCGCCACGCTGGCAGATGCTCGCGTGGAGAACGCGGGCAAGCACGTGACCATGCGGCGGTCCGGCTACACGCCGCGAGCCGACTTCCAGCTCGAGGCCACGATGGACGGCGAGCGGCCACCGCTGACCGTGTCGCGCTTCGCGGCGGGAGGCGAGAGCGCGGACTACGTGATGGCGCGCTACACCCCGGACATCGATTGGAACAAGGCCAAGCAGCAGCGCGCGGACGTGGTGGTGGTGGTCGACACCTCGGCAGCGGGGGACGAGTCCGCACGCCAGCTCAAGACGGCGACGGCCGAGGCCATCCTGCGCGCGCTGTCCGACGACGATCGCTTCGCGCTGGTCGCGCTGGACGTCCGCCCCACGGTGCTGCACCCGAAGGACGGGCTTTCGCCGGCTTCCGACAAGGAAATCGCGGGAGCGCTGGAGGCCCTTGCGGACCACTCCACGGGAGGCGCGACCGATCTCGCGGCGCTCTTCGACGTCGCTCTCGGTCGTCTACATGGTGCGGAGCAACCGGCGGTGGTCTACGTGGGTGACGGCATCGCAACCAGCGGCGAGATGAGCGGAGAGCAGTTGGTGGAGCGCTTGCGGCGCGCCCTCGGAACCAGCCGCGCGCGGCTGTTCACCGTGGGTGTGGGCACGGACGCGAACTACTCCCTGCTGTCGGAGCTGGCGCGGGCCGGCGGGGGTCAGAGTTTGTCGGTGGATCAAGCGGAAGAGACGACTGCCCGCGCCCTGGAGCTGGCTGCCGCCATCAAGATGCCGACGATCACGGATCTCGAGATCGACCTCGGCGCCGGGCTGGACGAGCCCTTCACGAGCGCCAGTGGAAAGGTGAGCCGCGGGTCGGAGGTGGTCGTGCTCGCTCGGACCCATCACGATCTTCCGCGCTCGGTGAAGGTCCGCGGGCGCATCGGCGGAGAAAAGTTCGAACGCGAGTACGAAACCAAGCGGGACCCGAGCGTGCTGGCCGCGTTCGTGCCGCGGCTGTGGGCCTCGGAATACGTTCGCCGTCTGCTGGGCGCCGCGGAGGGACCCGAGGCAGAGCGCGGCCGCATCGTTTCGTTGGGCATCGAGTACGGCTTGATGACGCCCTACACCAGCATCCTGGCCCTGGAGAGCGAAGCGGCCTACTCGCGCATGGGCATTCAACGGAAGCGGTCGCCCCTGCGCGGGGTGGAGCTCGGCGCCCTCGGTCCAACGGAAGAGCAGCGCCTGTCACTTCGGTTCGCCGGAGTACCCGCGGCCTCGCTGCCCATTGGCTGCAGCAAGCTGGAAGGGCTCGCAGACGAGGAGCCGGCGCCTGCCGGGCACAAGGCCCAGGCGCAGAGCGTTCCCGCCTCGCCGGCACCCGAGCAAGGCTACGCGCCCGCTGAGGACAAGGAGCTGTCGGCCGAGGTACCGGCGCCGGAGCCCGCGGCCTTCGAAGAGAAGCCAAGCGACGACATCCCGCCGCCGCCGGCGAAGATGGCCATGCGCCCGGCGCCGCTGGCGACGGGCCGAGGTGGTGCCGTTCCGTTGAGGCGCAAGAGTGGACCGGTGAAGCTCGATGGCAAGGACGAGCAGGACGAGCGCCGCGCGAACGACGGAGATCTGATCCCCGCGACCGGAAAGGTGGAGCTGTCCACCTGCAGCGATGCCGCGGAGCGTCCCCTGGCGCAGCGGGTGGTGCTTTGGACGCGACGCCTCTCCACCGCCCAGAGCCCCGCGGATCTCTTGAGTCGCTACGACGCCGCCCGCAAGGCGTGCGAGCTATCCGATTGGCGCGCGGAGCGCACGTTCTTGGACCTGATGCAGCGTCATGTGGACAGCGAGGGGGGCGCGACCCTGGTGCTCTCGCACTTCAGCGCTCGTCCGGAAGTCAAGAAGCACCTCGCGAAGCTGATCCTCCGTCGCGCGGTCGACGCCCGGCTGGTGGCTGCGGTCGAGAAGACCCTGTTCGGTTCGGCCGTGGATTGGAACGCGCTGGATCTCGAGCTGAGCGAGCTCGGGAGTGTACAGGCACGCATCGCCAAGGTCCGAGAAGCCATCGCCAAGGCGCCCGATGATCCGAACGGCGGGATGCGTCTGGTGAAGCTCCTGGTGGAGGCGGGCGACAAGGACGAGGCCGTTGCTCTCGGGCGTCGCCTTCGGGATCAGGGCATGCTCACCCCCGGCATCGCGCGACAGCTGGGCGACGTGCTCGCACGAGCAGGGCATGCGGAAGAGGCCGTGCGCACCTACTCCGAGATCGTCGAGTTCGATCCCGAGAGTACGGCGTCCCGCCGGCTGTTGGGCGACATCTATCTGGGGCACGAGTGGTACGAACCGGCGTATCGGCAATACAAGACCATCACCGAGATCGACGCCGACGACGCTCTCGGTTGGCTGCGGTTGGCGGCAGCGGCTGCGGGTACCGGCCGCGTCGACGAGGCGTTGCGGCTGGAGCGCCGAGTCGCGAGCGCTCAGGGCACGCCGGGACCGAGCGATCCGCGCCGCTGGGCCCGCCTCTGGTCGGCGGCACGGCTCGCGAGATTGATCGCGAATCCGCCCAAGTCGGCACCAGGCCCGTCGGCGATGAAGCGCGAGCTCAAGGAGCTGGGGCTGTTCAGCGGTCCGGGACACCTGGTGCTGCTCACATGGGAGGAGCTGGGCGAAGATCTGTTGGTCGTCAGCCGCGTGGACGACAAGGACGTGGGCCTCGGAGAGGCAACGGACGCCGCGAAGGCAGGCCTGTCGGCCGTGCTCCTGACGCAGGCGGACGCGGCCGATGCCAGCTTCGCAGCGCGCCTACGCAGCGTTCCCGCGGATCACGCCCTCGCGCTGCGGCGACAAGACGTGATCTGGGACGGCAAGGACTTCAAGGTGCTGGTGAAGGCCGTGGAGCTCCCGGCGCGCCAGACCGAGATCGCGCTGTAGCTCACTGGCAGGTGGCGTAGCCCGGTGGCAAACCGCTGTCGGGCTTGCAGGTCGCGGGCGCGGGGCAAAGCAATCCGTTCGGGTGGCAGAGCTCTCGCCGCGTGGTCACGACGCCCGAAACGCACTGCGCCGTCGGCCGGCAGCTGACGCTACCGTAGCCCGCCGGCACGAGCTGCGTCTCCGCGCAGCAGACCTGACCCAACATGCAGTCTTCCGGCCCGTCGCAGGTGACCTCCAAGGTGTTGCAGCCAATACCCGCGCAGCTGCAGGGATTCCCTGCGCCGGAGTTGGCGCAGTAGAGGCCCTTGCTCGACGACACACAGCAGCTGGCGCCCAGCTCGAAGCTGCACAGCGCTTGGCCGCAAGGACCAATCCCTTTCTGGATGCTCCCGCCGCCCCCGCCGGAACCTGCGGCGCCAGCGGTGCCCGCGCTGCCGGCGCTGCCGGCGCTGCCGGCGCTGCCCGCGAGCCCACCACTGCCTGAGGCGCCGGACACGCCGGCAGTCCCCGCGAGGCCCGCGGCACCACCGGCGTCGGGAGCGACGCCCGCCGCCCCGCCATCGGCAGGGCTTCCGCCGCTTTCTGCACCGTATAGGCCTGCTTCGTCCGAGCCGCCGCAGGCGGGCATCGCGGACACGCCGACCCAAACGACGCCGAGCCAGACGCGATTCACGAGGCGTAGCGTGCGCCGCCGCATGATTTTGCGCAAGCGGCGAAGGTGAAGGAATGCCCGAGTGCTAGGCTCCCGCCATCATGCCGTGGCTCGGTCCGGCCGTCGCAGCAGCCCTGATCGGCAACGTGGTGCTGCTGCTGGTGTACGCCTACCTGCTGAGCGTGGACCGCTCCCGGCATCTCTGGCTGTGGACCGCCGCCTGGCTCGCGGGCTGCATGCGCTACGCCGGCGCCGTGGTCTCCGTCACCCTCCACGGTTCTCGGAGCGTGGTCGAGATCGAGCACCTCTTCGCGCTCGCCTCGGCTTGGTTCCTGCTCCTCGGCACCTACGCGTTCGTGGACCGTCGTCTCTCGCGCGCGTGGCACGTCGTGTTCGCGGGCGTGGCGGCTTGGCAAGTGGCTGTATTCTGGTTTCCGCAGCCATTCCTCGCGGAGACCCTGCCCACGTTCGTGTTGCTCGGCGCTTCGAGCTTTGCCATTGCCGCCGCCCTCTGGCGTCGCCCCGTCAGCGGCGGCGAGCAGATGGCTGCGCGGCTGCTCGCGCTGGTGTTCGTGATCTGGGGGCTCCACCGCTTGGACTATCCGTGGCTTCGACCGATCCCCGGTGTTGCGCCCTACGGCTTCGCCTTCGCGGCGGCGCTGGAGCTGATGGCGGCTGCCGGCACTGCCATCGCCCACTTCGAGCGGTTGCGCTCCGAGCTATCCACCAGCGAGCATCGCTTCCGCGCGCTGGTCGAAAACTCTCCGCAAGGGATCTACAGCACCAGCCCGGACGGACGCATCTTGGACGCCAACCCGGCCCTGGCCCAGATGCTCGGCTACGCCTCACCAAACGAGCTGCGGGAATTGGACATGGCGCGGGACGTTTGGGCGGATCCGGCGGAGCGGGCCGTGCTCACGAAGAAGACCGCGGACGTGGATCTGATCTCCGGTGCCGAAGCCGTCTGGCGACGGAAAGACGGCGAGCACGTTCGCGTCGCCATCCACGGTCGCAAGATACGCGGCGCATCCGGCGAGGTCGTGGGCTACCAGGGCGTGGTCGTGGACGAGACGGAGCGCCATCACCTCGAACAGCGCGTGCGCCAGGTGGATCGCCTGAACGCTCTCGGTCGTTTGGCGGGTGGAGTGGCTCACGATTTCAACAACTTGTTGACCGTGATCCAGGGCGGTGCGGAGCTTGCGGGACGCGTGCGTGCTCCGGAAACGGACCGGCAACTGGCTCTGGAGCACGTCCAGGAGGCAGCGGAACGCGCAGCAACGCTCACTCGTGAGCTCTTGAGCATGAGCCGGGGCCAGGCGCTCGAGCCCCGCATCATCGACATTGGGGAGGCCGTCGTCCGCAGCGCGGGCGTGCTGGGTCGCCTGGTGGGGGAGGACATCGACATCGTGACGCAGGTCGAGGGGGGCCCTTTCACCGTCTTCGCGGACCCCAGCAAGATCGACCAGGTGCTGTTGAACCTCGCCGCCAATGCACGGGACGCGATGCCTCACGGGGGACGGCTGACCCTGATCGTGGACGCCAAGACGCTTGGAGCCGAGGAGGCGAAGAAGCGCGGCGTGGAAGCGCAGCCCTACGTGCGGCTTCGAGTTCGGGACGAAGGCGAGGGTATGGACGCTGAAACGCGCGCGCGCGCCTTCGACCCGTTCTTCACGACCAAGGGCGGCGGCACGGGACTCGGGTTGGCCACGGTGTACGGCGTCGTGCTGCAGAGCGGCGGTCACATCGACCTGCACAGCGATCCGGGCTCGGGCACCACCTTCGAGATCTTGTTCCCCCGCGACGAGGGACCGAGGGAGCGGGTCGAGGCCGCACCGCCTTCGCGTCGTCGATCCGAGC
The DNA here is from genome assembly GCA_020633235.1 of Polyangiaceae bacterium. Lineage (NCBI taxonomy): Bacteria > Pseudomonadati > Myxococcota > Polyangiales > Polyangiaceae > Polyangiaceae bacterium. Next base: position 1,784,346 of record JACKEA010000001.1, read on the forward strand.
CAGGCTGTCGGGTGCTCGTCGCGGAGGACGAGCCGCTGGTTCGGAACATGGTCGTGCGCATCCTGCGCGCTGCGGGGTACGAGGTCGCGCCCGCGGGCAACGGCGTGGAAGCTCTCGCCGTTGCAGATGCCTTCGAGGCGGATCTCCTGCTCACCGACGTGGTAATGCCGGAGATGGGGGGACCAGACCTGTGCCGAGCGATGCGCCGAAGCCGCCCACGCCTTCCGGTGGTGTTCATGTCGGGATACCCGGAGGGAGGGGACGTTCCGACCCCGTCGCACTTCCTGGCCAAGCCCTTCAGCGCCGAAGCGTTGCTCACCACGGTGGACGCCGCGGTATCGGGAGCTTCCCGCAGCGCGGCGCACAGCGCTTGAGCGTGATAAGCTGCGCCAAAATGCGGCGGGCTTTTCTTCTGGGGTCGACGGTATTGGTGCTCTTTGCGTGCTCGTCGGAGAGCAGCGATGGAGGAGGTAGCGGAGGCGCTGCCGGAGCGGCCGGAGCTCCGGCGTGCGAGATGCACGCCACCAGTGGCACCCCCACGTTCACCAAACGAACGGACGAGTGGGGGCTCGCCACCGTCACGGGTAATCGTCTCGTCGCGGTGGATCTGGACGGCGACGACTACCCGGACCTGGTGGTCCACTCCGTCACCACCAACGCCAACGGCAGGGATCCGCTGGACGGCGGGACGCCGAAGCTGATGCACGTGCTGATGAACCGTCCCGGGCCGAACGGCGGGCGCACCTTCGTGGACGAGACGGTGGCCAGTGGCTATGGCACGCCGCGAGATGGCGGCGCGGGGCTCCGCTCGGCCCAGCTGGTGGTGGCCGCGGACGTGGACAACGACGGCGACTTGGACCTGTTCAGCGGCAGCTACACCGATAACTCCAAGGTGAAGTCCCCACCCGCGCCGGCGGACACGGATCGCAGCGAGATCCTCCTGAACGACGGCAGTGGCAAGTTCAGCCTGGGCCCGAAGCTCGAACCGAACGCCAGCCTCGGCTTGCCTACCAGCGCCGCGACCTTCGCGGACGTGGATCGCGATGGTCAAATCGATCTGTTCGTGGTGGGTTGGTACCAGAGCTACGGCACGTCCTACGTGGGCACCCAGGCCCGGCTGCAACTGGGCCAGGGCGACGGAAGCTTCGTGGAGAACACCGCGAATGCCGGGTTGCTCACGGACGAGGTCGGCTTCGACGAAGGCACCAACCACCGTCCCGCCTACGGCACCACTTCGTGTGACGTGGATGGGGACGGCGACATGGATCTGCTGGTGAGCGCCTATGGTCGGCAGTTCAATCAGCTGTACCTGAACGACGGCGCCGGCAATTTCTGGGATGCCGGAAAGGATACGGGCTTCGCCGGCGACGAGAACGTCGACTTCAGCGATAACCAGATGTTCTTGTGCTGGTGCACCACGAGCAACGCGCCGGAGTGCCCCGCGAACCCGCAACCCATCATCAGCTGTGACAACGCGGGCTGGAGTAGCTTCGACGAAAAACCGTGGCGCAACAACGGCAACACCTTCGCTACGGCCTGCTCGGACATCACCGGGGACGGCGTGATGGATCTGTACAACGCGGAGATCCACCACTTCTGGGCGGGGGAGGGCAGCGACAGCAGTCAGCTCTTGGTGGGCGACGTCTCGAGTGGCCAAATCCACTTCAATCGTCCCGGGAACGACGCCACCGGCATGGTGTGGCCACACCCCACCGCCGGCTGGAACGAGGGCGGCTTGATGGCAGCCGCGGCGGACCTGGACAACGACGGTCGAGACGACGTGCTCGTCGCCGCCAGCGACTACCCGGATCAGTACGGCTTGATCTTCCATCAAAAGGACGACGGCACCTTCGAGGAGGTCGGCGAGTCCTGGGGGCTGCACCATCCCTGCGCCAGCGGGCTCGCCGTCGCAGACTTCGATCGCGACGGTGATCTCGACGTCGTCGTGGGCTCGGGCACGGCCCGAGACTGCGGCAAGATCTGGAGCGACAACTTCGTCCACTTCTACGAGAACGACGCGTCCGACAAGGGCAAGTGGCTCGCCGTACGCTTGAAGGGCAAGGCGGGCGTGAACGCAGCCGCGATTGGCGCGCGCGTCACCGTCAGCGCGGGCCCGGAGTCGATCATGAAGGAAGTGGGTGGCGGCTACGGTCACTTCGGCATGCAGAACGACCTGGTGCTGTTCTTCGGAGTGGGCGCCTGCGAGAAGGTCGACGTGAGCGTGCGCTGGCCGGACGGCGCGCTGACGACCGAGGCCGTGGGGGTGAAGAACACGGGCCAGCTCGTGACCATCGAGGGACCGGAGCAGTGAAGCCGGGGGATCACCCCGAGTTCTTTCGCCTTCCGCCGCCTCCGGGACGCTCCCGGGAGAGCACCATCGTGCTGGATCGTCAGGGGCGTTTTTGGCACGACGGCGAGCTCGTGACCCACACCGGTATGGCGCGGGCGTTCGCGTCCTGGATAGACGTTCACCCGGACGACGGCCGTTTCATCCTCCAGAACGGCTATGACTGGAGCTACTTCGAGGTGGAGGACGTGCCCTACTTCGTCACCGGCATCGCCGTGCGCGACGGCGGCGTGACGCTTTCTTTGTCCGACGGAAGCGAGGAGCTCCTCGCGCCGGAGTCGGTGAGCGTGGGGGATTCGGACGCCGTCTACCTGCGGGTGAAGAACGGACGGTTCGAGGCCCGCCTGACGCCGGCGGCCCAGACTGCGCTGGCCCCCATCCTCCACGCCGGGGAGGACGGCGAGCCCGAGCTCTGGGTCGCTGGGCGCCGCCATCGGATCGGCCCTCGGAAGCGGGTTTCGTCCACGCACTGATCGTCGCCTCTCGTTTCGGGGGCCCGCTCCATGATAAAAGGGCGCCCCCATGAAGGTGCTGGTCGCGGACAAGCTCACGGAGGCGAGCCTCGACGAGATGCGCACTCTGGGCGCGGAGGTCGTCTACCGACCCGAGCTGCGCCCCGCGGATCTCGGAACGGCTCTCGAGGACGTCAACGTGCTCGTGGTACGCGGCACGCAGGTCACGGCGGAGGCGATTCGCGCTGGCAAAGCGCTGAATCTCATCATTCGCGCCGGCGCGGGAGTCAGCAAGATCGACGTGAAAACCGCCAGTGAGCGTGGCATCTACGTCGCCAACTGTCCGGGCAAGAATGCGTGGGGCGTGGCGGAGCTCACGATGACGCTCATCGGCTGCCTGGATCGCCGAGTGCCGGACGCCGTCGCCAGCCTGCGCTCCGGCAAGTGGGAGAAGGACGAGCTCGCCAAGGCTCGCGGTTTGCGCGGGCGTACCTTGGGCATCGTCGGTCTCGGTCACGTGGGGCGCGCCGTTGCCAAGATCGCGCTCGCTCACGGTATGGACGTGTGGGCGTGGAGTCGTTCGCTCACGCCTCAGCGCGCGGCAGACATCGGAGTGCAGTGTGCCGGCAGCCTTTTGGATCTCGCCAAGAAGAGCGAGGTGCTCACCGTGCACCTCGAGCTCAACGAACGCACGCAAGGCATGATCTCCAGGAAGGTGCTGGAGGCCCTGCCGGATGGGGCGTTCTTCGTGAACACCGCTCGCGCGGAGCTGGTGGACTACGAAGCACTCGCCGAGCTGGCCCCCAAGAAACGCCTGCGCCTCGGTCTGGACGTGTACCCGGGGGAACCGGAATCTCGCAGCGGGGCGTTCGATCCGGCCATTTTGAAGGCGGGTTTCGCCTACGGAACGCCCCACATCGGGGCCTCCACGGACGAAGGGCAAACCGCCATCGCCAACGAGACGGTGCGCATCCTTCGAGGCTTCATCGTGAAGGGCGACGTGCCCAACGTGGTGAACATCAGCCAGGCTTCTCGCGCGCGCTATCAGCTCGTCATCCGTCACCTCGATCGCGTCGGCGCCTTGGCCAACGTGCTGATGGTGCTCAAGCGTCACGGCATCAACATCCAGGAGCTCGAGAACACCGTGTTCGAAGGTGGCAAAGCGGGCTGCGCGAAGGTGCGTACGGATACGCGACCGAGCGAGGCGTGCCTCACGGAGATCATGGCGTTCAGTGACGAAGTCCTCCATGTGGATCTAGTGACGCTGCCGAACCTCGCCTGACCCCACTTCTTTTTTGTCGGGCCGGCGCGGAAACGACGGGTATCGCGCCGCGCCAACATCAAGAAGACGACAAGCGGGCGCCCCGAAACCCAACCTCCGTCTCAGCTTGCCGAGCGCTTCCTTGCGCTGTGCTCCGGCCTTGAAACTCGAGCCTTCGAGACGACGTCGCCGAGCTGTGCCATGCGACTTCGATCTGGGGCACGAACGCGTCCCCGAGTTTTCGTCACAGGGGGCCGAAAGAGGTCCCGGGCGGGGCTTGGCCCGCTGGCCGGGGCTGGATTTCTGCCCGATCCGCCTACAGTTGCGCGAGCCGCGGCCGTCCGCTAGATTCCCGGCCGACAACTTGGGTGGATCCTCACGGACCCCCTCCTCAGAGGGTCCGTTTTTTTTTGCCGAGGGTTGCCCGATGCGTCGCGCGTGCGGGGCTTTTCACGCACGCGAGGTCACTCCCTTCTGGAGAGGCATCGGCACGAATGCACGTTGCACACGAACGACTCACGGGTCTCGATCGCGACCGCGTCCTCGCGGTGGTGGAGCCCGTGTTGCGTGCGCACGGCGTGGAAGGTGTCGAGCTCGTGTGGCGGACGGATCGCGGCGGTTGGCTCCTCGAGCTCACCATCGAGCGGCCGGACTCTCGCATCCCGGGTGCGGGCATCACGATCGACCTCTGCTCCGAGATTTCGCGAGACCTGTCTGCGGCTCTCGACCTGGCTGACGTCATCCCCCAGCGCTACACGCTGGAGGTCGGCTCGCCGGGGTTGGAGCGCGCGCTGTACGGCGCGCGGGACTACGAGCGCTTCGCCGGACAGCTGGCCAAGATCAAGCTGGCCCAGCCCCTGGCCGACGGCCAGCGGGTGATTCGCGGAAACCTGCACGGTTTGGACGACGCCGGGCGCGTCGTCGTGGAAACGGATCACGGCGTGCAGAGCTTCGAGCTCGACGCCATCGACAGCGCACGATTGGTTTTCGATTGGAAGAGTCAGTCGTCGCAGAACGATCGGCCGAAGGGCAAGAAGAACGCCCGTCGGCGAGCAGCCGGTTCTCAGCGGTAGCCGAGAGCCGAATCACGGAGCATGAGCATGGCAGCGCAAGCGGGCTTTGACGTCGATCTCGGAGGCATTGTCGAGCAGGTTGCCCAAGAAAAGGGCATCGACAAGCAGATCCTCATCGAGACGATGGAAGCCGCCATCCTTAAGGCAGCCCAGGCCGCATTCGGTCCCAACCGCGAGCTCGAAGCACGCTTCAACGAAGACTCGGGCCACATCGACCTGTTCCAGTACATGACAGTGGTGGAAGAGGTGGAGGATCCGGAGCGCGAGATCGCTCTGGACGTGGCGCGCAAGCACGGGCTCGAAGCGGAGATCGGCGAAGAGCTCGGTTTCCAGGTGTTCTGGCACCCGCGGGACGCGGACAAGGCGCGCCAGCAGGACAAGGACTTCGGCGCCGTGCTGGACATGAAGCAGGCGCGGAGCGCCTTTGGTCGCATCGCGGCACAGACGGCAAAGCAGGTGCTGCTCCAGCGCGTGCGCGATGCCGAGCGCGACATCATCTACAACGAGTACAAGGACCGCCAGGGCCAGCTCATCCGCGGCATCATTCGTCGCTTCGAGAAGGGTCACAACATCATCGTGGACCTGGGCCGCACGGAGGGCATCTTGCCGTCCCGCGAGCAAACGCCACGAGAGACGTACCGCCCCGGGGATCGCGTGGTCGCGTTCGTGAAGGACATCGACCGAGAGGCCCGCGGCCCGATGATCATCCTCAGCCGCGCGTCGCCGCGGCTGGTGGAGAAGCTGTTCGAGGCGGAGGTGCCGGAGATCTACGAAGGCATCGTGAAGATCGTGAGCGTGGCTCGCGAGCCCGGCTCCCGCAGCAAGATCAGCGTGACCACTCGGGACTCCGACGTAGATCCGGTGGGCGCCTGTGTGGGCATCAAGGGCTCGCGGGTGCAGGCCGTGGTCCAGGAGCTTCGCGGCGAGAAGATCGACATCGTGCCTTACGACCGTGATCCGGCCCGCTACATCATCAACGCGATTCAGCCCGCGGAGGTGAACAAGGTGATCGTGGACGAGGCGGATCATCGGATGGAGCTCGTGGTTCCGGACGAGAAGCTGAGCCTCGCCATCGGCCGCAAGGGCCAGAACGTGCGCCTCGCCTCCCAGCTCACGGGCTGGAAGCTCGACATCATCAGCGAGAGCAAGTTCAAGCAGATGGAGGAAGAGAGCCTCCAAGCACTGCGCGAGATCGACGACGTGAGCGAAGAGCTGGCGCGTGCCATGTACCGCCTCGGCTTCCGCGCCCTGGAAGAGATTGCGGAAGCCACCGTGGAAGAGTTGGTACCGATCCAGGGCGTGGGCACGCCGGAAGCCGCTCAGGATCTGAAGGTCCGGGCCGAGCAGGCCATGGAACGCCTGCGCAAGAGCCGGATCGACGAAGCGTCCAGCCGTGCGGAACCGCTCACGGAGCGCGACAAGCTCCGCTTCGTGCGCGGCGTCGGCATGCGCACGCTGCAGTTGCTCGACGAAGCCGGCTACAAAACGGTCACGGATCTCGCTCGCGAGGATCCGGATCGCCTCGCCATTCGCACGGGTCTCGGGATCAAGAAGGCGCGCCAGGTACAGAACGGCGCCGTCTACTTCATGGAGACCGAGGCCAAGGAAATCGAAGAGGCACGGTTGGCTCACGCCGCCCGAGCGGCGGAGGCCGCTCCGGCAGCCGAGCCAGAGACCGCGAGCCCGACGGAAACCCCCGCAGAGAGCTGAGGCCCCTCTTACCCCATGCAAGCAGCGACACAGACCATGACGACCCGAAAGAAGCAGCCGGTGCGCACCTGCGTCGGCTGTCGGGCGGAGGACCAGTCTTCGCACCTGGTGCGGGTGGTTCTCGGCCCGGATGGAGAGGTCTTCGTGGACCTGGCCGGCCGTGCCTTCGGCCGAGGTGCTTGGGTGCACGCGACGCCCAAGTGCATCGGCCAAGCCGCTCCCCGCGGGCTTTCCCGGAGCTTCAAGACGCGCGTGACGACCACCGCGGCGGAGCTCAGCCATGGGATGGCGCAGGCCGCGGAGCGTCGGGCCACCAGCCTGATCCTGGCCGCCCGCGCCGCCGGCAAGCTGGCCGTGGGGACGGACGCGGTCGAGGCTGCGCTCGGAAACGGGACCGCCCGGCTGGTGGTGGTCGCAACGGACGCCCGGGCCGTTGCCAAGCGGCACGCGGTGCAGCAGGCCGTGAGCGATGGGCGAGCGGTCGCCCATGGAACGAAAGAGCGGTTGGGCGCGCTCCTCAATCGAGCGGAAACCGGCGTGCTTGCGGTGCTCGATGCCGGAATTGCCACCACGCTGTCACAGACTATCGCGATGATTCACATGCCTGAGCCGGAGGTACGGGAGGTTCACCGTACCGACGCTTCCAGGGAGGACGGATGAGTAAGGTGCGTGTCTACGAGGTCGCCCGCGATCTGGGCATGGACAACAAGGCTCTGGTGGCCTTGTTCCAGTCGGTAGGGGTTACCGAGGTGCGCAATCACATGAGCGCAGTTGCTCCCGAGGCGGTGGAGCGCGTGAAGCGCCACCTGGAGAAGCAGAGCAGCGAGAAGGTGGTGGAAGAGCGCATCCGCCCCACCGTCGTGAAGCGTCGTGTGAAGAAGGCCGAGGCGAGGCCGGCGCCCGCTCCCGCCCCCGAGAGGGTCAGGGAAGCGCCCGCGCCGCCGCCGCCCCCCGAGAAGAGCGTTCCCGTGCAAGCGGCGCCGGAGCCCGAGAGAGCCCCCGAGCCCGTCAGCGCCCCTGCGCCCGAGCCCGAGAAGAGCGTACCCGTGCAGGCAGCGCCGGAGCCCACACCGGAGCCGGTGAAGGAAGCGCCCACGCCGGAGTCGGAGAAGCAGCCGGCTACCGCTGCCGCGCCCGCGCCCGCGCCCGCGCCGGAACCGGTGGAGCAAGCGCCCGCGCCGGAGTCCGAGAAGAAGCCGGCCGCTGCTGCCGCACCGCCCCCCCCGCCGCCGCCAGCGCGTCCGTCGGCACCGCCGCCCCGGCCATCGAGCCCGCCGAAGACGGGCATCGACGTGTGGGAAGGTCGTCCTGGCGTGCCCATGCCGCAGCCCCCGCGCGGTGGACCCACGCCTCGCCGCGTGCAGTACGACGCCAAGGCCGGTGGCGGCCTCGGTGGTCGCGGTCGCGGTCCGATGATGGGCGGTCGCATGGGCGGCCGAGGCATGCGCAACCGCGGCCTGGGTTCGCTCTCGCGTTCCAAGGGCAGTGGTCAGCCCGTGACCCAGGAGCGTTCCGCCCACAAGAAGGTCGTCAAGATCGAGGAGAACATCGCGCTCCAGGGTCTGGCGCAGAAGATCAGCGTCAAGGCCACGGACGTGCTCATGAAGCTCATGCGCTTGGGCATGACCGGCGTGAACATCAACAGCACGCTGGACGCCGACACCGCGAAGATCGTGGCCAACGAGTTCGGCTGGGAGGTCGAGGACGTCGCGGTGAGCGAAGCGGACGCCATCGTCGCGGCCCAGGGCCTGAGCACCGAAGAGCAAGAGGACCGCGAGCCGCGGCCCCCGGTGGTGACGGTCATGGGTCACGTCGACCACGGCAAGACCAGCCTGCTGGACAAGATCCGCAAGGCGAACGTCGTGGCCGGTGAGGCCGGCGGCATCACCCAGCACATCGGCGCCTATTCCGTGGAGACGTCCAATGGGCGCATCACGTTCCTGGACACGCCCGGTCACGCGGCGTTCACCGCCATGCGCGCTCGCGGCGCTCAGACCACGGACGTGGTGATCCTGGTCTGTGCGGCGGACGACGGCGTGATGCCGCAGACCATCGAAGCCATCAACCACGCCAAAGATGCGGGCGTTCCCATCGTGGTGGCCATCAACAAGTGCGACAAGCCCGACGCGCAGCCCGAGCGGGTGCGCCGCGAGCTTTCGGAGCACGGTTTGGTGCCCGAGGAGTGGGGCGGCGAGACGCTTTCGGCAGAGGTCAGCGCCGTCACGGGGGATGGCATCGACGACCTACTCGAAAAGGTGCTGCTGCAGTCCGAGGTGCTGGAGCTGGCGGCCAACTCCGACAAGCCCGCGGTGGGCGTGGTGGTGGAGGCCGAGCTGGATCGCGGCAAGGGGCCGGTGGCGACGATCCTGGTGCAAGACGGCACGCTGCGCCGCGGCGACGTGATCTTGGCGGGCGGTGCCTACGGCAAGGTTCGCGCGATGCACGACGACCGCGGACGCAACGTTGCTGAAGCAGGGCCCTCCACTCCGGTGTCCATCATCGGTCTGAACGACGTGCCTTCCGCCGGCGATCCGGTGCACGGCGTCACGGACATGAAGAAGGCCCAGGAGATCGCCGAGACGCGCAAGACCAAGGAGCGCCGGAGCCTGTTGCCCAGCACCGGCAAGTTCAGCCTGGAAGACATCGCCAAGGCGATGGGCGAAGCCGAACAGCTGGATCTGAAGGTCATCATCAAGGCGGACGTGCAGGGCTCGGTGGAAGCGCTGGAAGAGGCGCTCACCAAGCTATCCACGGAGAAGGTGAAGGTGAGCGTCGTGAACTCGGTGGTGGGCGCCATCACCGAGGGTGACGTGAACCTCGCGGTCGCCGCCGGCGCCATCATCATCGGGTTCAACGTGCGCCCCGCGGGCAAGGCCGCGACCTTGGCTCAGAAGGAAGGCATCGAGATCCGTCAGTACAACGTCATCTACAACGTCGTGGACGACGTGAAGTTGGCGATGGAGGGCCTGCTCGCTCCGACGCTGGTGGAGAAGGTCATCGGCCAAGCCGAGGTGCGGCAGACGTTCCGCATCAGCAAGGCCGGAACCATCGCCGGCTGCATGGTCACGCAGGGTGTCGTTCGCCGCAACGCGAGCGCACGGCTCTTGCGGGAAGGTTCCGTGATCTGGTCCGGCAAGGTCTCGAGCCTCAAGCGCTTCAAGGACGACGTCCGCGAGGTGAAGGAAGGCTTCGATTGCGGTATCGGCCTCGAGGGCGAGAACGACCTCAAGGAAGGCGACATCGTCGAGTTCTTCGAGATCGAAGAAGTGAAGCAAACCCTGTGAGCTTCGGGGCCAGCGCCCCGACCCGAGTATGTTCGTTGGTGTTCTTCGACTGGTATTGCACATCCCCGGCGCTCGTTCCCTGAAGGAGCGCCGGATGGTGGTGAAGAGCTTCAAGGATCGCGTCCGCGCCCGGCTGCCCGTATCGGTGGCCGAGGTGGGGGACGTGGAGCGCTACCAGTTGGCCACACTGGGGGTGGTGGTGGTGGCGCGGGATTCCGACCGCTGTCGGGAGGTGCTGAGCGCGGCCAGCTCCGTGGCGCGGCAGCTTTCGAACGCCGTACTCTCTGACGTCAAGAGCGAGATCCTGCCCTTTGGCGAAGGCGGCAAGAGCCTCCGCGGGGGCATCGAGCACGCGCTCGAGAGCGATACCGGAGAGTTCGGCTTCACGGACGTGGAAGACCTCGCGCCGGAGACCTTCGAGGCGCCGCCAGGAGAACGGAAATGAGTGAAGGGCGTCGCGCGCGAAGGGTGGCGGAGCTGCTCCGCATGCACGTGACCCAGCTCATCGCGCGGGAGCTCGGGGATCCGAGCCTCGACGCGCTCGTGATCACCACGGTGGACGTGCCGGACGACCTCTCCATTGCCCGCATCGGCGTACGGCTGATGGTGGGGGATGATGACGACAAGGCGCGGAAACGCTCGCTCCGGAGCCTGCACCGCGCCAGCGGCAGATTGCGGCGCATGCTGGCGCCGCGGCTCGAGCTGCGGCGCGTTCCGGAGCTGTCGTTCTCCTACGACACCGGACACGACGCCGAGCGACGCGTGGAAGAGCTTCTGGAAGAGATCCACGCCGAATCCCCCGAGGACTGACCGCTCAGCTTCGCCCCGTCGGGCGACTAACGAGTATGTCCATCAAGAAGCGCGTGCTGCTCGGCACGCTGGGTATCGGTGCGCTCCTCACCGCGTTCTCCTGCAATCAGACGGACGGGGTGGGCGATCCGTGCGTTCCCGAATCCGAGCTGGATCCGACGAAGAACGGCTTTGCCATCGACGAAGTGAGCGTGGAGGCGCGCTCGGTGCAGTGCGCCTCTCGCTTGTGTCTGGTGAATCACTTCCAGGGGCGCGTGAGCTGTCCCTTGGGACAGACGGCGGGGGACGGAACCTGTTTGGTCCCTGGGACCACCGAGCCCGTTACCGTGGACGTGAAGGCGTGGGACCTCGATCGCCCGGCGGACACGGCGGTGTACTGCTCGTGTCGTTGTGACGGCCCGGACGCGAACGCGCGCTACTGCGACTGCCCGGACGGGTTCTCGTGTCAGCCGCTGATCGACGACTACGGCATGGGGCAACAAGGGCTGGTCGGGTCGTACTGCGTCCGCGACGGCACGGTGTACAGCCCGACGCAGGCGGGAGGTCCGACCTGTGCCGACATGCCCGACGATCCGGCGTGCGCGCCGTGAGCGTGCGCACGCTGCCCTTGCCGCCGCCGTTCAGCGGCACTGGCTGACGAGAGCCTGAGCACGCCGCGTGAGGGTGGGGGACGCGGCGTCGTGGATCACGCCCGCGGCCAGGGCGCGGGCCTGGGCGCAGTCGCCGCGGGACGCGGCGAGCTGCGCCAGGCCCAGCGCCGCCTTGCCGCGGGTTTGCGCGTCGTTGCTCTGCGCCAGACCGCGCAGCAACTCTGCGGCGCGTTGCTCCTTGCCGGCGCCGAGGGCGTCGCCGATCTGTTTCCAGGCGGAGTCGTCATCCGACGCGGCCGTCGGGACGTCTGTGGGGGACGCGCCGGCAGAGAGCGACGCGCAGAGCCGTCCGTGGGCGCTGCGCCGCCCGGGTGCGGCGCGCCGGCAGAGTGCGACGCGCCGTCCGTGGGCGCCGCGCCGCCCGGGGTGCGGCGCGCCGGCAGAGAGCGACGCGCCGGCCGAGTGCGGCGCGCCGGCAGAGTGCGGCGCGCCGGCAGAGTGCGGCGCGCCGGCAGAGTGCGGCGCGCCGGCAGAGAGCGGCGCGCCGGCAGAGTGCGGCGCGCCGCCCGGGTGCGACGCGCCGTCGGTTTGCGGAGCTTCGGCGCGCAGCGCCGCGCGCCTGCCGCGGCGCGCAGCGCGGCAGCGCGAGGCGCGGCACGGCCCCGTGCGTCGCGTCCGGCGCGAGCCAGGCACTGGCGGCTGCCCAAACGACGGCGCTGATACACCCGACGGCGATCGCCGTCGCGACGGAAATCACGCGGCGCGGCCGAGCGCGGCGGCGCCCGAGGCGCCGCCGCACTCGGCGCACCGCTCGGTCCACGTCGTCCTGGGACGGCTGCGCCGCGGGCCACACTCGGCGCGCGAGCTCGAGGACGTCGTCGCTCATGGCGTCACCTCCGTTCGGAACAGCGGGTCTTCGGCGAGCAGCGCCGCGAGCTTCTTTCGGGCGTCGCGCAGTCGCGACCGCACCGTTCGCTCGTTGGCCCCCACTACCTCGGCCACGTCTTTGAGCGGCATGCCCTCGAGATCGTGCAGCACCACCACGGCGCGCTTCGCCGGCGGCAGCTCGGACAGCACTTGGTGCAGGCGCCGCGCGCGACGGAGCTCCATCATGGCCGCCTCGCCGTCGAAGGAAGAGCAGCGCTCGGGCACGGGCTCGTCCTCCGCCAGCACGAAGCGTCGACGCCAGCGCCGGAACCAGCGGTCGTGATCCACCACCGCGCGGTAGGCAATGCTGTAGGTCCAGGTGGAGAGCGCCGAGCGCCCTTCGAAGCGGGGCAGGGAGCGGAGGGCACGCTCGGCGGCGGCTTGGACGATGTCGTCCAGCTCGCGCCGCGGTCCTACCAGCGCCGCCACCTGGCGGTACAAGAGCGCCAAGAGCTCGTCCGGCACGCTGCGGTCGTCGTCCCGTTCCTCGATTCGAGGGGCGGAGTCCGTCGCCAAGCTGGAAATACCGCGGCTCATGGGCATGGGGGGCGCACTACAGAGTAGCCGCCCTTCTTCGTTAGTCGACCGAGCCCCGGATCAGGATCGGTCCGGGCGATTTTTTTCCGAGGCGCCGCCGGATGGTGAAAATGGGTCGGATGCGAGGCCTGGCGCCGCTCTTCGTGCTGCTGCTGCTCGCCGCCCCGGCCCGGGCGGAGTCGATGGCGGAGGTGCGCATCCAGTGCCCGGGCCTCACACGAGAGGAGCGTGACGAGCTCTCGGCGCGTCTCTCTTTGGCGCTCCGCGCCGGGAAGGACAAGAGCCCGCGATCGGTGCTGGTGGCCTGCGACGGCCCGGAGGTGAGCATCGCCTGGAACGCCCCGCCCCTCGAGCTCCTTCGCGTGCGGCACAAGCTGGGAGTCGTGGAGGACGTTCTCGAAGCCGTGGACGCGCGGCTCTCCAAGCGACCGGTCCCGCTCCCAGAGCCGGCCATCGAAGACTACGAGCCCACGCCGGGTCGCCGCGTGTTCCGCACCGGCGGTCTGGGTCTGGGGGCCATCGCGGAGCCGCTGCCCTTCGGCCTTTCCCTGGGACCGCGCTGGGACGTTGCCGTTGCCGCGGGGGCTCTCGCCGTGAACCTGGGTGAGTCCGTGCGTTTCGGGAAGGTGGACACTGGTCCTTACTCGAGCTTCGGATTCCAGCTCGACTTCGGGCTCTCCTGGGGCGCGCCCTTCGATCCCGACGCCTGGTTCGGTGCTCGGGCGGGTGCCGGCGTGGACTGGTTCAGCATTCACGGAGAGAGGGAAGACGTCGGAACGCGTACCCACTCGGCGCTGATGCTGTCGCTGGGGCCTCGCGTCGCGACGGAGGCCGCCGGGCTTTCGCTGTGGCTCGGGCTCGACGCCGTCGTGCGGCCCAACCCGCAGGAGTTTGGCGCGCCGGTGAACGTGACCCTGCCGCGTTGGTCCGGAGCGCTGTCCGTGGGCGCGGTGCTGTTGGTGGACGATCTCGAGCGCTGAGGCACAAAACGCCGACGCCGCCGGGCTCCGAAGGAGCGCGGCGGCGTCGCCGGGGCTCAGACCTTCACTTGCCCTTTTCGAGGATCATGAGCTGCACGCGACGATTGCGCGCGCGATTGGCGGCCGACACGTTGGGGACCAGGGGCTTGTCTTGACCGTAGCCCTTGGCCTCCAGACGGCCGCTGTCCACGCCCAGCTTGACCAGGGCATCACGTACCGCGGCGGCACGCTGCTGGCTCAGGCGCTGGTTGTACACCGGCGAGCCGGTGTTGTCCGTGTGGCCCTGGATCTCGAGCTTCTGGATGTCTTCGCGCTTCTTCATCACGTCCGCGATTTCTTCCAGCAGCGCTTCCGAGTCCGGCTCGATCTGGGCGGAGTCGTGAGCGAAGTGAACCTGCTTGCGGAGCTTCACTTCCTTCGCCGCCACCACCACGTTCGGCGTCTTCGGGCGCTTGTTCAAGGAAATGGTGGCCTTGAGATCCTCTCGCGGCTTCACTTCCAGCTCGGTGACGCTGCCGAAGTATCCGGGGGCGTCCACGCTGATCTTCGCCGCGCCGGGGGGCACGTTCTCGAAGCGGAAGGTGCCCGAGGCATCGGCGGAGAGCTCCAGCTCGCGATTCAGCTTGTCGGTGATCTTGACCTTGGCATTTCCAACCGGCTGGTTGGAGGCCGCATCCATGAGCGAGCCTTGGATGTTACCGACTTTTGGGAGGGCCTCGAGCTCACATTGAATGGTGACGATGCTCGGAGCCTGGGCACCACCGGCGGCCGGCGGCGTGTACGGACCGGGCGGCGCTCCGCCGGGCGGCGTGTAGGGGCCGGGCGGCGCGCCACCAGGCTGACCGTAGGCCGGCGCGGAGTAGCCTGGCGGCGTGGAACCGTACGCCGGCGCACCCGCCATGCCCGCAGCCTGAATCGTGCCGCTGCACTGACCGTCGTGATAGCCCTCGGCCGTCACGTTGAAGGTGTACGTCCCGGGGTCGAGGTTGATGGTGCGGAAGGCGCCGTCCTCGCCAGCCACCATGCCGGTGAGGTTCCGACCCTCGAAGCGAATGATCGCGTTCGGGACCGGCGTGGTCGTGCCCTTCTCCACCACGGTGCCGGCGATGTAGCGATCCATCGCGACCGGCGCCTCGACCAGCTTCTCGACCTCGACCTCCTTGACCATCGGCTCCGGAGGTTTGGTGTCGAACGCGAACGCGGCGCCCAGGTACAAGTTCCAGGGCAGCTGCGGCGCGACCTCCTCGATGAAGCTCGAGGTGGCGCCGGTGCCGATGTCCAGGGCGGCGAGCAAGCTCAGGCCATCCAGCGGCGGGTAGGCGCGCGCACCGATGGTGACGCGCGACGGCGTGGTCTTGAAGCCGGCATCGTTTCCGAGACAGCCGTCTCCGGGGAACACGCGGCTCTCGTTGCAAGTGTAGTTCTGACGGTTGACCGGCACGTCCATCGTGTACTCGAGGAACGGTCGGATGACCTCGAAGGTGCCTTCTGCGCCGAGACCGATCTGGAACGAGTCCGTGCGATTGATGCCGAGGCCGAAGCGCTCGATGCGCGTGATGGTGCTGCCCCGGCGGTCCTCGACGTCCGTGACCAGCTTGCCGGAGTTGTCGAACTTGTAGCCCAGGTTCAGGTGCATCTTCAGGGGGATGACGTCTTGCGGGTTGCTGCGGTTCGACAGATCCGC